>JAFEAV010000003.1 GCA_018266215.1 Cyanobacteria bacterium SZAS LIN-3
AACCGCCCAGGATGGCCGGTGTCCAGCCTGCAATCGACATGTAAGTAGGCATCATGTCGGCGGTAAGTTTGAGTACATAAGCGGGAATGAGCCAGAAGCCGAAGAGCCACAGCGGTATCAGCACAAGCAGGGCCATGCCCAGGGTGCCGACGGTGAGAATAGCTGTCAGTGCGATAGCGATGGTTTCAACCAGCCATCCCAGAAGTGTGAAAACAATACCTGCGATAAAGACGTGCAGGAAGCTGCCGTGCACCTGTATACCGGGAATGTGCGGGAACAGGAAATAAAATGCCAGCGAAATGAGCGCTACGCGTAATATTTGACGGTTCAACTTATACCTCCTGCGCTTTGGGGCTTCTGCGGCCTTGGCCAAATATGCGCTGACACTAACTGATGTCTACGACTGCCGGAATTAATGTTTGTTCCGCTTTCACTGTCGTTTAACAAAGCGCCGTTAACTTTGCATTCATCCCCCCGATGAGGCCCCGCGATGTTACGACGATACCCCCTATTTTTTTTGACCGCTCTCTTACCAGTCCTGACAATTTCAATTTTTTATTCCGCTCCTGCTTTTGCCGCCAAAGATAAACCCGCCGGTGCCAGCGCCGCTTCCGTGGACCGCGGACTCAGCGGCCGGGCGGCCGTGCCCTATCCATCCACTATCAAGACTCGCAATGGACTGCCCATGTGCAACCTTGATAGTTTTGTCTCACAAGCTGGACCTATGGCCGATTATATCTACGGTGATGAAAGTGTTGCCGGCGACAAGCCCGAGTTCAATGACGGATTCACGGCCATCCATCGCATTAATGCCGGCATTGTTGGTGTGCGTGACAGCGGTCTTACCACCGGTCACGGCAGCTATATGCCGTGTGCAGGAGGCAGAGATGAGTTTATCTCGCGCGGCGGTGAATGGTGTTATTCGGGCGCGAGTGACTACATGCCGTCCACCGCTAATCTCAGCCCGGGATTGGCCGGGATTATAGGCCAGGTACAAGGTCTGATCGGCAGCGTCGGCGGCAATGTGCGCAATCCGCTATCCGCAGGAGCTACAGCCGTCGTTGTCGGCGTTGGTGGTGTGCTGGTAGCCGGGGCCGCAAACAGCCAGGCCGACATGCCTCTCTATCAATCCGGGGACGGGTCAGTCTATGGCGCCGGCGATGTCTCTTCCGCCGGTAATCTTGGTCAATCTTCCGGCTTTGACTGGTAACAAAATCCGGCTGAGCGCGTCTTCTCCCTGCAGGTACTACAATTAGCTGCCACCGAGGAGACCGCCACCGGCATGCAAAGTGAGAATAAGTCTGGGTCGCTGGTGGCCAGGGCAACGCAGACCATTCACAAATACTTTTTGCCGCTCTTGCTTGCCTCCTATGTCCTGGCCGGTTTTTTGCCGCAGCTTGGTCTGGCCATAAGGCAGGTCTCAATCGGTACCCTTAATCTGCCTTTGCTGGGCGCGATTAATGTGTCTCTACCATTGATCATGCTGTCTTTTTTGCTCTTCAATGCCGGTCTCGGTATCCAGGTCACCGAGCTTGTGGGTTTGCGCCGCAAGCCGCAGATTTTGCTTACTGCTTTTGCCGCCAATCTCGTCATCCCTATATTATTGATTGTCAGCTCACGCAGTTTGCTCGGTCTATGGCACAGCTCGGATGAATTGCACAATTTGATCGTCGGCCTGGCGCTTATCATCGCTATGCCAATCGCCGGATCGTCGGCGGCCTGGGCGCAAAATGCCAACGGTAATTTGAGCTTGAGTCTGGGCTTGATTCTGCTGTCCACGATTCTCAGTCCATTCACCACACCGGCTGTGCTCGACATTTTCGGCTTTATGACCCAGGGTGATTATGCCGAGGATTTGCATGAGATGGCCAGGCAGGGTACAAATGCTTTCCTCTGTCTGACTGTGGTTTTGCCGTCCCTGGTGGGAATAGCGACGCACTTTATGCTGGGCGATGAAAAAACAAATCAGGTCAAGCCGACCCTCAAACTGATCAATTTTATCGTCCTACTTTTGCTCAATTACTCCAATGCTGCCACCAGCCTGCCGCAGGCTTTTCGCGTGCCGGATTGGGACTTCCTGGCTTTTATAATGGCCGCCACAATCACTGTCTGTCTGGTGGCTTTTGCTGCCGGTTGGCTTGTGGCGCGAGCTTTCAATACCAATAAGGCTGACCGTGCGGCGCTGATATTTGGTCTGGGTATGAACAACAACGGCACCGGGCTTGTGCTGGCTGCCACGGCGCTGGCCGATCATCCGGCGGTGATGCTGCCGATGATCTTTTACACGCTGGTGCAGCAGATCGCCGCCGCCGTTATCGACTGGTGGTTGTGTCGGACAGAGGATTGAGCTGACGGCGTCTCTGTCTTTTGCTCTGGAAGTGGTATCGCTGGTGGTGTGGTTCTATTCCGCTCTGGCCGATTCGCCTATCGCTCGCAGGGCCATTTCTTCCGCTGCCAGATGTTCGGTGGAGACGCCTTTGTCGTTGACGGCCGGGACTTTGGGCAGCATCAGGTAGCCCATCTGCATGGCTTTGACCACCGCCGCCGTACCTCTTGCTACCCGTAATTTCGATAAGATGCGCTCACTGAGATTTGCCACCTCGCTGATTGTAATGTTCAGCTCTTCGGCAATTTCCTCGTCGGACTGGCACATGCGGATCAGGACTTCCACTTCGTCTTGATCGAGCGTCTCGCAATCGCCCGAACGTATGGGCGTTTGCTCAAGCCAGGGGCGCAGGGCATTGTCCACAAATTGCTCTCCGGCCAGCGACCAGCCCACCGCTTCCAGCAATCTGGCGTCGTTGCAACTGTGCAGGCAGAGCCCTTCAATCCCTGCGCGTTGCAGCTGTTTGGCGTATTTGGTGGCGTTAAAAGAATCGGTCAGCACCAGTATCTTCAGCCCATCGCCGAAGACCTCGCAAATGTTCAGGGCGTGTTCGACGCCGATATCGACATTGATCAACAGGATATTGGGCACGGTCGACCGCAGCAGGCCCATGGCTTCGATGCCGTCGGCTGTTTCCCCCACGACACGCACGGTGTAGCGCAACCGCGCTATCAGGCCATGGCGAATGAGATAGTGCGGCTCGCAGATTACAGCCCGGGGCTTGTTGCTGGTGTGGTCGAGTTTGCTGCTCACCACGGCGTATTCGAAGCTGCCGTCGTCATCCCCACCGACCGCCGTCCGATCGTGGGCGCCGGGACCGCCGCGGCCCGTTTCCAGTTGTGTCTTCGGTTTGTCAGCTTCGGTCATGCCTGAGCCAATCGCGCTAGCGTTTAATCCGCTCTACTTACCGGGGTACCTTATATGTATTACCCGCTTGCGGCTCGACAATCATTAACGCCTAGCTTTTGGTGGCCAGTTCGGGCTTGGGCCCGGTCAGGCGCAGCAGGGGGCTGATGGTGGGCATGGGGAAGGACGGCTTGGGGGCGAAATATTTTTCCAGCTCGCTCATCGACTGTCCGGCCTGGCGCGCCTGCGTCAGCGCGTCACCGCGGATGAGTGAGTTGCGGGCAAAGGCCTCGAGCGCGGCTCGGTAGCCCTGGAGGATGGCCTCCTCTCTCTGGGCCGGTCTGAGGGAGAAACGCAGCGAATGGAAGCTGTTAACCTCCGGCCGGACAACGATGCCGGCTCGCTCGACGTGCTGGGAGGTGGCGTCTTCGGCGTTGCCGCTCAGGCGCTTGGCCAGCTCATAGAGGCGCTTGTTGGTGGCGGTCATGGCGCCCACAGGCAGGCTGGCAATGACCCGCTCCTGTGGGAAGCCAAAATGCTTGGAGATCATGTCTGCGGGGCATTTGCCAAATTTGCCCAGGGCGCCGTCATAGAGGCGGCGGCCAAAGACTGTCATCGAAGCCAGTACACCCGGGATGGCGGAGGTGGCGCGAACGGCGTCACTGACGCTGGGTGGGTCTTTGGAGAGAATGTGCTGGCCGTCGGGGGTGTATTCGGTCACACCTTTTTTGGTGAAGACCACCTCGGCGTGCTCATCGGCTACGGCCATGGTCCAGAGTTTGTCCGGCCAGGAGCCTTTGGGCATATGGCCCTGGACCATCTCGCCCAGGGGTTGGGTGTCGTAAATGCCGTCCTTTAACAGATCAAGCTTTTTGCCTTCTCTCACCACTTGTTTGAAGAGTGGACGCTGGGTGAGAAGGGTCGCAATGTCTGTTTCTTTTGCTACTTTGAGCAGATCGTGGGAGGCCATGTCGGTTGCGGCCAGAGCCGCCGGTACCGCGCCGCCGCTGACGCCGCCGATAGTCTCGATTTTTAGCTTGGCCGCCCTGGCCGCCAGTACGACGCCTGCTCCGGTCAGAGCCGCCTTGCTGCCGCCGCTGCCCAGCACCAGGTGCCAGCCGTCATTAGCGCGGCCGTTGGCGACGTTATCGCGCAGGAAGGTCATCAGTTTAGGCACCGCCGGCACAATGGAGGTGGCATCGAGCTCTCTTGAGTGCTGAGCAAATGCTCGGGCGCGGTTGTCCAGGACGGTGCCCAGACCGTGAAAGGCGCCGGAGGTGAGGCCGAAGCTGAGAGCGCCGGTGGCGGTTTCGCCCAGGGTGGCGAAGTGCCCTGTGCGCGCCAGTTTGTTGGCCTGTTCGGTGGTCGCGCCAATAGCCGCTCCGGCGGCCATCTTGCCCATTAGCGAGGTCTCGGCTGAAGCGATCAGCCCGGTCGATGCTAAAAACTTGGGTCCATGTTCGATCATGGCCATGGTACCGGCGCCGAGTGCCCCGTGTACCAGTCTGTCTTCAATCCCTTCGCCATTTCTCAGTGGCTCAATCACGCCGAGCACGGCACCGGTGGCTACAGGAGCCAGCTTGCCGACGCCGGGTACGCGATGCAGGATGGCGGTCGCGCCCATAAAGACTATGGCATCGCCGACCATCGTACCGGCTATGTGAGCTTTGCTTTCTTGCACCGGAGGTTTGGCGGCGGTGCTGTTATCCAGAGTTTTGCCGGTGACAAACTGGGTGATGCCGACAATGGGGGCCTTCAGGTGACTGCTCAGGCCATCGCTGAAATCACCGAGCACGGAGTGCTGCTCGGCATTTTCCTGGGTTTTTGTTGCTTTATCGAGTGGAGAGTCCAGATTCATCCAGTGTGCCATAAGTGGAGGCTAGCCAATGTTATGCAAACGCCCCAAATTGCCCTACACGGTAATTACGGGAAAAATGCCACCAAGGCCCCCTATCACCCAGCGATTGTGCCTTTTTATCAAACTGCAGTGCATTTCCCAGCCGATTTCCAGATCCACTTTCACCCTGGCGCTCACATTAATCGGTCCGATGGTTTCACCCTCCGCGCTTTCCAGCCACAGCATGTTTGAGTGCAGCCGCGCTATGCGGTAGTGCTCCGATTCGCTGAAGCCCAGCCAGCGGATTTCTTCACTGGTTTCGGCCTGGGCCTCCTGGTGCAAGCGCTTGGTAGCGCGCATAGCGCGGGGCAGATTGCGTGATGCCTCGGCTGCGCTGTAAGCCAGCTCCTCGCCAATCTCGGGGTCGAGCAGTCCATGTTTAATGAGCCAGAGGCAAAATTCCTCCAGGCTTAGGCAGGTGGCAATGACGAATTTTTGGCTGGCCACATGCGCCATCTCCCTGGCCATAAAATCCAGAAACGGCAGCATCAGCAGAGCCATTTTGGCCGGCCCGAAAATTTGGTGAAATCCTCTGTGCTCGGGAGGGGCCTGGTTGAAGTGCTCGTCGTGGAAGGCGCGCTCCGCCGGTGAGAGGAAATGGCAGCCGTTGTAATAAACAAAGCTGCGCAAAAGCTCGACCGCCGTCTCTCGCTCATCGGCTCGTATTTTGCCTGTGCAAAAGAGCGGCTCTTTGAGGAAATTATTGAGTGCGTCCTCAAGAGTTGGGGTGGCAATTGCCAACTTTTTTTGCGCCATGGTTTCTCTCCTTGTCCGCGGCAATCAACTCGGATCGAGAGTAACATCGGCTCGCCATCAATGTTTGCCCGCACGGGGCAAAATCTGAAATGTAATTTGCGCAGTTGACGATTCCGGCTTATAAGCTAAAAGTTTGACGGCAGAGGGTGGCGATGATGTAAGCTCATTTGTATGCAACACACCTTACAAACAGACGGAGGACGAAGACCAATGGAACAGATAATGTGGTTTTTGGGATTTCTCCTGCTGTACTTTGCGCTACAACTCTGGATCTTGCCGAAGCTCGGCATAAGTACCTGAATGTCGCGCAGCTGCTCGGTCGAGCAGAAACAGCAGCAGACACAGGAACATACGCAAAGCAGCTCGTCTAAGAGCGACTCAGCACGGGTACCGTAAGCATCGCACTGAGGCCGGAGGCGCCAGTCGGCGCCTCTTTGAGCCAGGGGACGATGGCGAGGTTATGCGCCAGTTCTCTGGAGACTTCCTGTATATACTGACTCTCGTTTTGCTTTCGGCTCATCAGTACCGGGTCTTGTGTCGCTACAGGTGACAGTGACTGGTTAATGACCCAGGCAAACGGCTCGATACCGGCACGGCGGAGGTCGGTCTGCAGGCGCTTTGCTTCGTGCACCGGCGTTGCTTCCGGAAGAGTGACTATCAGTACATGAGTAAAGCTGGGATCGCGCAGGCGAGGCAGCAGCATGGAAACTGATTCCGGCATATCACTTGATTGGCGCAAAACCTCACGGTGGTATGCTTGTGCCGCATCCAGCAGCAAAATAGTGTGTCCTGTCGGAGCGGTATCCAGCACGACAAATCTGTCTTTGCCCTGCGCCACGATGTTGGCAAAGGACCTGAAAACCGCAACCTCTTCCGTGCAGGGGGAGCGCAGATCTTCCTCCAGTAAGGCCTTGCCTTGAGCGTCCAGGGCCGCCCCTGCCTTTTCCATAACCTCTTCCTGATAAGCACGGGTTTCTTCGGAGGGATCGATGCGGCTCACAGTCAGCAAAGGGATTGGAGATTCAATCACCCAGGACACATGGGCCGCCGGATCTGTCGTGCTGAGATGGACTTGATGTCCTCGTCTGGCAAGCTCCACAGCAATAGCGGCGGCTACACTGGTTTTTCCTACGCCGCCTTTGCCCATGGTCATAATCACGCCCGGACCAAATTGCTCCAGTTGATCCGTCAATTGCATAAGACCAGCCGGAAGGATTTGGTTTGCACCGGCACTGCTGGCGGTGGCTTGCGCGTTCGGCACCTTTTGCAGTAGACCACGCAAGGAATCTATTCCCAGCAGCGCTGCTGGGCTCAGTGGAATTTCTTCCAGCGGAAGCGATTCGAGGACTTCAGGCAATTCTTTCATGGCCGAATTAGCAACTAGTTCAAAAGCTCTGGCTGTTTCGTCTTTATCGTCTGAGGCCTTGAATATGCCATTGACCAGAAGGTATTGATTAGCTACGCCAATAGCTTTCAACTCGTCGCTTGTGTGCGCTGCTTCGCGCAGGGCCGTTTTTTCAGGGCGAGTAACTAAAACCAGGGTTGTGCGCAAGGGGTCTTTCAGTGACTGAACTGCCGAAAGATAAATCTCCTGTTGCTGAGCCAATCCGGAGAGCGGCCCGAGGCAAGACATGCCGGTTGTATTTTCGGAAATGAATGTGCTCCAGGATTCTGGTAAGGATAGAAGGCGCATGGTGTGGCCGGTCGGTGCGGTGTCGAAGATAATATTGTCAAATCGCTTCGTTTGCTCGGCATCGCCGATCAATTTGGCAAACTCATCAAAGGCTGCAATTTCGGTGGTGCAAGAACCGGACAACTGTTCTTCCATGCTCTTGACCGTGGCTTCTGGCAGCAGGTCACGATAAGGTCCTACCAGTCGTTCGCGATAGGCGCAGGCAGCTGCTTCCGGGTCGATATTCAGAGCATAAAGACCCGGGACCGCTGGAATCTCAGTTGCCGTCTGTCCCAGTTTGACCTGCAGTACTTCGTCGAGATTAGAGGCCGGATCTGTGCTGACCAGCAACACTTTCTTACCCCGGTCGGCCAGTCCAATAGCGACCGCGCACGAGAGCGAGGTCTTGCCCACTCCACCTTTGCCGGTAAAGAACAGGTAACGGGTGGCAGACTCGAGCAGATTCATGAAACACCCCGGCGGAGTTTATTTTGGTAGTCAGTTGCCTAAGAACAGCAAGACTTCCCTTTGTCTTCTGGTTCGCCTTCCGTGGATTTCGGGGCACAGCATCCGGCCGCCTGCACGGTGAATTTCAATGACGAAGGGGTAGATTCGAACTGCACCCCGGCTATTTTGGCCAGCGCTTCCCTGTCAGGATACACGCCCCGGGAAGCTATTTCTTCGTCCTTGAGGATGATTGGCAGGCAATCGTTTCCTTCCTTGCCCAACAAAGAACGCACTACTTCGTTGTTGACGAAGGCAGCAGTTTGCTGCGACAGGTTGTAGCGCTCGACTTCAATACCATGGCGTTTGAGCCAGTCTAAATCCGCTGAAAATGCAACCAGGGTGGGATCAACCGAGGGGCCGCAAAGACCGGTTGAACAACACATTGGCGGTTCAAATACCTGGATTTTCATTCTGACGCCTCCTGAAGGCGATAATCACGGATAACTTACTCGCTTCCATAGTCCAATATCTTCGCAGAGTATGTCGGATTTTGGTCAAAGTTGGTGCAATGCTCACAAAATCGACACAGACAAAGTCTAATTTACTAGGAGGGAAATCTTGGGTAGTAATGGCATAGGTGCTGATTGAGGGATGACTACCGTGACGAGTGCTAAGTCTGATTCTTACTGGACCGACCATCTTTTGCGACGGGCGGGTTTTGGCACGACATTAAAAGAGCAGAGCTACTACCGCGATCTTGGTTACGACGGCACTCTCAAGGAGCTCTTACATCCCGAATCGGTCAGCGATGAGGCCCTCGATAAGATACTTTACGAGCAAAATTTTGATTTTACCGATCTGGGCGACCTGCGCCGATGGTGGATTTATCGCATGACTTTCACCCGGCGACCCCTGGCGGAAAAACTCACCCTCTTCTGGCACGGACACTTTGCCACTTCCAACGCCGGCAAGGTGAACAGTCCCTATTTGATGTATCAGCAAAATCTGACTTTTCGCAATCAGGGCCTGGGTAATTTCCAGGACCTGCTGCTGGCGGTTTCAAAAGATCCGGCCATGATTCTCTATCTGGATAATCAGCAAAACACAAAAAACAAGCCCAACGAAAATTATGCGCGCGAAGTGATGGAGTTGTTTACCATGGGCATCGGCAACTACACCGAGCCCGATGTAAAGGAGGCGGCGCGTGCTTTTACAGGCTGGATGGCTCCCAATGGTTTTTATTTCAATCGCAAGCAGCACGATATTGGGGCAAAAACTTTTCTCGGTCAAACCGGCAATTTCGGTGGAGAAGACATAGTCAAAATACTGGCCGCCAGGCCGGAAACAGCAAAATTCATCAGTAAAAAGCTGATTACTTATTTTTGCATGGACGACCCCGCGGATAATTTTGTGCAGAAAGTATCCGATGTCTATTTGAGCAGCAAGCAGGATATTCGCAGCGTCTTGCAGTGTATTTTTACTTCGGATGAATTTCGCTCGGACAAATCGTATCACTGCAAAATCAAGAGTCCGGCCGAGTATGTGATCGGCACGATGAAACTCTTGCAGGTTGACAAAATCGATGGTGATTTGCCGGCGGTCATGGCGCGCATGGGGCAAAATCTTTTTGAGCCACCCAATGTAAAAGGCTGGGACGGCGGCATGGCCTGGATTGCCACCGATACATTGATGGAGCGCTTCAATTTTGCCGCCCGCATCAGTACGCAAAAATTTGATGCTAAGGAAGGCTATATCAATCCGGCCGTCCTGGCCAGTCAATTTAGCTCCAACAGTGCCAAGGATATGGTTGATCATTTCCTTGCCCGTCTTGTGGACCAGGATGTACCGCCCAGTGCGCGTAAGCAACTGCTGGCCTATGTATCAACAACGCTTGATGGACAGGTGGCTGCCACCCTGCCCGATGCTAAAACGCTCGAGGCAAAAATGCGCGGTTTGCTCCATTTGATTATGACCCTGCCCTCGTACCAACTAGCTTAAGGATTACTATAAGGATCAGCCGCATGGGTTCAACCAACGCCTCTAGAAGAAAATTTTTGCTCTCCGGACTCGGCCTTGTAGGCGCCGGAATGTTTGGTCCGGACATCCTCGGCTTCCTCGCCCAGCAGGCGCAGGCGGCACCACGGGTGGTGGGCGGCTCGAAAATTCTAATCATCATTCAAATGTCCGGGGGCAATGACGGCCTCAATACGGTCATACCCTACGCCGATCCCGCCTACCTCAAAGTGCGGCCGACAATCGGCATCAAGCCCGATGTTGTTTTGAAATTAAACGACAAAGTTGGGCTAAATCCAAACATGGGTCCCTTCCAGGATTTGTATAAGGCCGGCAAACTGGTCATTGTTCAGGGTGTTGGTTATCCCAGTCCTAATCGATCGCATTTTCGCTCGATTGAAATCTGGCAGACTGCCGAGCCCAAGAAGGTCAAGGACACCGGCTGGATCGGCCGCTATCTGGACCTGGCCAACAGCGGCAAATCAACCGTCGACAATATTTTCCCAGCTATAAATGTCGATCCTATTTTGCCCAAGACTCTGTCGGCGCAAAAAGTGGTTGTACCTTCAATCAGCGACGTCAAAAATTTCACCTTCAAGGCCGACCCCCGGTACGAAGCCGACCGCGCTGCTCAGCTGGCTACGTTCAATAATATCTATGCCAAGTATCCGTCCAATCGACCATATGTGGAAGAACTTCGCCGCGTTGGACTCGATACAACTCAGGCTTCCGATTCCATTGCCAAAATGGTGGCCAGCTATAAAGACGGTGCTAAATATCCAAACAATGGCTTTGGCCGCGGCATGCAGTTCATTGCACAGTTGATCGTCGGCGGTGTTAACTGCAATATTTATAATATTTCAATGGGTGGATTTGATACCCATACCAATGAGCAGCGCGCCCATGAGAATCTTTTCCGAACTTTGACCGGTGGTATACAAGCTCTTCAAAGCGACCTTGAAGCCCATGGACTGGACAAAGACGTAGTGATGATGACCTTCAGCGAGTTTGGGCGCAGGGTCGGTGAAAACGGTGGTCGTGGTACCGACCACGGTGCCGCCGGTCCGATGTTTGTCATTGGCTCTGGTGTTAAATCCGGTGTCATCGGCGATCAACCAAGCTTGACCGAGCTAGATGATGGTGATTTGAAATACAAGATTGATTTCCGAAATGTCTATGCCACGGTCCTTGACCGCTGGCTAGGTGCTGACAGCAAGGCCGTTCTGGGCGATAAATATGATGGTCTGGACCTTTTCCAGCGGACTTAATCGGGCCTGTCGCGCAACACTTGCACCAGTGTTTGACCGGAAGAATCTACGCCCGGCCGAATTAATAGACTTAGATTGTCCTACCCCGGTCAACTGAGTTTCTTTTAGGAGTAAAAACTGTGCGCAAGTTTCTGGCGACCGCATTGGCGGCCGCGATGTTGGGCGGATACTCGCCTGTTTGGGCTGCTGTGCCGGCCCCAAAGGAGAAGAAGATGCAATCTCACGCAATGCATGCCAGGAGCTATGTCGCTCCGAAAGTCGAAGGGTATCTGGTTGAGGGCGATCTGTGCAAAGGTGAGCGAGAGCTGCTTGCCCGGCTGGATAAACATGCTGATGATGATCAAGCCCGTTTTGGTCTGGGCATGTTGCAATTTCTGCGCGGGGTGGAGGGGCTGTTTCAGGATTGCTATCGCTACGGCTTGCGTAACTATCTGGAAGATGGCTTCCGGGGCCCGTTCTGGCGGGTGCCGCTTAAGACTAACCCGCATCCGGAAACCGTTAGCTATCAGCAGGCGCGAGCGATGATTGAAAAATTTGAGGCTCATTTGAAGCGAGCCGAAGCCAATCTTGGTGCCGTTACTAGCGCTGACGTTAAACTGCCCCTGCATTTTGGGCTCATACGACTGGACCTCGACGGTGACGGTGTCACCAGCGAGGAGGACAGTCTCTGGCGCATTTATACGAGCCTGACACCAAACAACGCCAATATCACCGAAGAGCAGGCGCGGGAATTTTTCATCAAATTTGATCGCGGTGATGTGCACTGGTTGCGCGGCTATTGCAATGTTTTTCTGGCTCTCTGCAATATGTTTCTCGCATACGACAGCCAGGAGACTTTTGACAGGGCCGGGCAGTTGCTCTACGCCAGACCGCAGACGCCGTTTGTGGGCGGGCTTTGTAAGGGCAAAGTGCTGAAGCGTCATTTTGGCGGCCTGGGCGATGATGCCTGGCTGGATTTGATTGCTTTTGCTCATTCTTTGAGGTGGAAGCTGGTCGAGCCCGGGCGTATGGAGGCGGCGCTGCATAACTGGGAGATGGTTATTGCCCAGAGTCGCGAGACCTGGAAGTGGATCATGGCCGAGACTGACGATGACCATGAATGGCTGCCCAATCCCAGGCAAACCGGGGTCTTGCCCGGGGTGCGTGTGACGGATGAAATGGTCCATTCCTGGATGGAGATCATGGACGAGAACGAGAAGATACTGGCGGGCAAGGTGCTCATACCGTTCTGGCGTGGGGCCAAGGGTGAGGGCGTGAATGTGCGCCGGATTTTCCTTGAGCCCCGGGACTTCGAGCTGGCCTACTGGGTCCAGGGCAGTGACGCCCTACCGTATGTGGAGGTCGGCCCGCTCACCAGGGGCGACGACTGGAGGCGAACCACCTCCGCCTTTGGCAATCATTTCCCGGGATTTGCTTTCTATTTCAACTAGAAAAGTCATGATTTAATCTCAGGTATATCTGCAAATGCCGTCCGGTGGGGTTTCTTTCCGGGCGGCATTTTTTGTCCGCGCGGGATTGTCACGAGATGCTCACGTCTTGGATCGTAGATTAAACGCATCCCCCAAGTCGCAGGTAATATCCATGGCCACTGATGCTGTTACCGTCTCAGACAATACTAAGCCCGCCGCTCAGCCCACTGCTTCCGACAATCTGCAGCCGCATACTATGCAGCCCTCCATGGCTGAGATCAATGCCGCCGGCGCCAACGGCAGACAGGCGGCCCTCGACGCACTTAATAAGCAGTTTGGTCCTCTGACGCTGACCGATGCCGGTGAGAAAAACCTTTGTGATGTTCTGGCCAAGGCTCCCCAGGATGCCCGTTCGGCCAATAAGAATCCGGCGACCGGCGCCATTCGTGAGTTTAACTGGCAAGATGGTACCGGTTCGGCCCTGAGCGTTGATCCTAAAAATGGTCATGCCGAAGCCTGTGTCATGTACAAAAACGGTACAGTCTCCGCCGTATCCGGTGAATATGACCGCAGTGCAGCTCCGGGCACTATTCCAATCAAGCCCAAGGATGTTGAAGTCCTGAGCGGCGGCGGCAAACTGGAATTCAAAGCGAAGGAAGACGGCTCCGCGGCACTTTTTGCCACCGACCCCTTCCGCAACACTCAGGAGTTTCCTGTTAACGGCAATATGAAGGATGTCCTGCGGCAGGCTACCGGCAACAAGGACTTCAAAGTCCTCTGGGGTGAGACCGGACCCAATGGTTTGAGCTTCATGCCTACTTCGGCTAACGATTCGCCTGCCAAAGCTAAGCAAGTGGAAGATTGGAAAGCCCGTCACCACGTGCAGTAGGCCTGACTAAAGGGGTGGCGGTGGTCCGTCCGGGCCGTATTTTGCCAGCTCCTTGAGCAGCGAGCCGAGTGAAAATTTGGGCTTGTACCCGATCGCCTCAGTTGTCGCCGATATGTCCAGCTTGTGTGGTTTTTCCGCCGGGTCGAGGTCATTTGTCAGGGCCAGGGCATAGTACTGCGGATAGTGGCGCTTGAAAGTTGATCCCGCACCTTCGATATCCCAGTTGGCCAGCTCTTCATCGGTATATTCATAGGCACCGTCGACGACCAGCGTCAGCGGCGCGGGCAGTCTTTCGCGTGATGCCAGTTTCTCCACGCTCAGGCAAACTGCTTCGGCCACATCTTCGATGTGGACGGCACCCGACCAAAACCAGCGGGCCCATTCCAGGTAGTCGCGGTAAACGGCTTTGTTCCAGGGCGGTATAAAGGCTCTGGGGCGCAGTGTGATGACGTTCATGTCATGGCGATCGGCATACATGCCGGCGATTTTTTCGCCCAGTACTTTAGTATGACCGTAGAGGCCGTTTTGATCGTCGACGCTGGTGCTGGAGATAAAGACCATTTCTTTGATGCCTTCACGAGCGGCTGCCTCAAAAACATTGAAGGTGCCGGTGACATTGAGGTCCCAAAATTCATAGGCGTCGCGTTCCTGGCGATACTCGTGGATGCCGTGCCAGGCCGCGATGTGCACGACCATGCCGCAGTCTTGCATGGCCAGATGAAGGGCCTCGCGGTCCAGGATGGAGGCGTCGAAGTAGCCGACATCGGGATTGATTTGCTCGGGCAGACGCACGTCTATGACAATGGGCGTGTGGCCCATCGCGAGGAGCCGGGAGCAGAGTATTTGGCCCAGATCCCCCGAGCCGCCGGTGAGCAATATATTCATCAAAATAATTATGCCTCGCCGTCGCGCCGGCAAACAAATACTTCGTTGTGGCTGATAAATAGTGCGTTTTTACCGGATCGCTTAGTGTTGTAGCCGTTAGGGAACAACTCTCACCGGAGCCACGCCATTCTGTTTCACTCGAGGCCAGGACAATGGAAGATAAACATCAGTTTGCCGGATTCTGGAAGCGTGTCGGAGCCTACTTGATCGACACCATCATTGTCAGTCTCGGTATTGGGCTGGTGAGCGCCATCATTTTGTTTCTTTTGATCTTCGTGGTTAAGACCGACTTCGGAGATCGGGTGGTCAGATCGATTGCCTCGATACTTTTATATCTGGGATCGTTCGGCATTACCATGCTTTATCATTCGCTTTTTGAAAGCTCTGCTAAGCAGGCGACTCCCGGCAAAATGGCTCTTGGTATTGTCGTTACCGATGCCGCCGGACGCCGCATTACATTTTTGCGGGCCCTGGGCAGAAATTTCGGTCGCATCCTCTCCGGTCTCTTCTTTGGATTGGGCTACGTCATTTGCGGATTCACCGCCAGGCGCCAGGCCATTCACGACCTTGTTGCCAGTACTCTCGTCGTCAATGACAACGCTCCACTGCGCCAGCTCTCCAGTGGCGGCCAGGGTTTGATCAACCCCGGCACACCATAAAAATCAGATAATTCAGCGCCGTCGAAAATTTTGCAACTTTTTTCCTGAGCCTGCGTATTGCTTGATACGCGACCGTTTTGGAGAAAAGAACAATGACCGCAAAATTCTGTCTGGCAACAGCCTTATTGTGTTTGACTTTGATGCCCCAGGAGGTTTCCGCCCAGCGCTTCTACGCCAGCGGCGCCAATGGGCGCGCTGGTGGCTTTGCTCGTAAGTTTCAGAACGGTGGTGGCGCGGCTGGATTTGCCGGACGGGGCCGCTATGGCAGTGCAGTCGGCGGCGCAGTAGCTACGCCCTACGGCGGCGGGGCCTTTCATAATGCGCAGCTGACGGGGCCGGAAGGCGGCACTCTCAACACTCGGGGTGCCGGGGCGTACAAGCCCGGAGTCGGGGCATTTCGCCAGGGACAATTTAGCGGCACGACCGCCAATGGGGGCTCCGGCAGCGGGACATCGGGCTTTAAATACAACGCTCAAACCGGCCAGGGCACGCAGGCCACCTCGGCGCAGTTTACCTCGGCCAGCGGCCAGAACTACGGCGGCAGTGAGACCACCAGTTGGACAAAGGGGCAGGGCGGCACAACCGACATACAAACTGATAATCACGGCAGCTATGACGTAGATTGGGCCAAGGGCCAGAAGCCCGTGGTCACCCCGGTACCGGCCACCACACCGGTCCAATGACCTCCACCTCTGTGGTAATTGCACCATTGCCCGGCTGTTGGGGGTTGCCTAACATAGAGACTCCCCACAGCTGCAATTGGTCCAGATATGGCCCCCGTTTCAAAACCATTAGAAATTGCCCGCCTGGGCATAGTCGTCGGCGAGTTGGTGGCGCCTGAAGCCGTCGTCGCTTCCGAGCGCTTTGTTCAGGAGTCGCTGGCGGCGATGTTTGCTAAGCCGCAGAAGATGATCGAGGTTTTGCCCAAGCTCGGGCGATTGCTCAGCGCCGCTGGCCATGAAGCGGGCGAGGATGGACTGGCCCTGTTTGAGCAGCCCCTGGCCAAAAATCATCCCCTTGCTAATTTGCAGGTGACGAGATTTTTGGGTTCCGGGGAAAGCCAATTCGTCATGGTAACCGAAAGAAATACCGCCCTGAAACTGGGGCCGGATGCGGTGCTGAGGCCGGTTGCCAATACGCAGTTTGAGGCCCCGGTGCTCAGTCATGGCAAGCTTACCGACAGCTTGCATTTTTACGAGCAGCCGCTTGGTGTCACCAGTAGTGTCACTGATAAACATGTGGCGCAAGTCATAGGCAAGATCAGGAGCAGTGGATACGTAGAAAATGACCTCTGGGATTTTGGTCGCACGAGAACTGACCAGGTGGCTTTGTTTGGACCCAAGCGAGTACCGCTCCTGATTGATCAGGGCAGCGCGGTGCCTGGCTATGGCACCGTATATGGTGAAAGCGGCCTGGTTGCTCACCCGCAGCAAGCGACGAATTTGGCGTCTATAAGAGAGTTTCTGGCCGACAGACAAATAGGTCTTATTCCGCGTTCCGCCGTCACACCCAAAAATCCACTATTAGGCGGGGAGCATACCTTCTCCCGTGCTATGTCTGACGGACAGCTGACCGACACGCTCGGCGACTATTTATCCATGACTTCGGCGCAGCCGACGATGGCCAGGTACTGGAGTCGCAATGAAGTCGAGCATGCACTGGCCACAATTGCACAGGGCGGCAAATAGTTATCGACTGGGTTCCAGGATTTCGTGCTGCGAGTTGCCGCAAATTCTGACCCTGCAATTGGGAAATGAGCGTAAAAGCGCCTGTTTGTCGGCCGGCCAGGATATAGCATTGACTTTCAGCCAGTTCAGTTTCATTGCCTTCAGAGTTGGTATGCAGTCCGGGCCAAGCACAGCCCCTTCAAGGTCCAGGTTGTTCAGATCCGGCAGGTTGAGCAGGTATTTCAGTCCGGCCGTTGTGATGTTGTTCTGTCCCACTTTGAGATGGACCAGGTGCTTGATGGTTGCAATTTTCTCCAGATCACGGTCGGTCAGCTGGCAGTTGGCGAGCGAAAGGTCTTCTATAGTTTTTGAGTTTTTAATTGCGTCCACCACCCTGGTCATATCGCCGGTACCATCAAGACAAAGGCTTCTGAGCAGAGGTAATCGTTTGATTTTGAGGACGTCTTCGGCTCTTATGGGGCAATCGGCGAGCATAAGTTGGTCAAGTTGATTGAGTTTAGTCAGCTCCGTGAATGAATCTGCATCCAGGGCACTGGCTACAACTTTGATGCCTTTCAGGTGGGTCAGTTTACCTACTTCTTTGAAGTGCCTGGCCGTCCAGGCATAGCCGTGGTCGCAGCCTATACTGGCCAGATCATCCGGCCCGAAACCGGCCAGAAGGCGGTAGTTGGCCGCTACTTCCGGTCCGGTGTCGAGATAGAGGGCTGCCCCGGGAGGGAAAGTTATGCGACCCATTGCGATTTGGCTGCTGGACTTCGGCTCGCCGATCAGGTATAGCTCGCCAAGATTCATTTTGGCCGGGAATTCAAATATTCGATGTCCTCTTTTATCCTTGCCCCGGAAATAGGGGGAGCTGGGGCTGAACGCCTTGTGACCCTTCCGTGCCGCCAGGTCCTCTGATTCTCGGGGCAGGGAGGGCAGGAAAGTAACCTGCGAAGCACTGCTCGGGGCGGCGTTCTTTGGTGTGAGTATTGCGAACAAGCTGACTGATGCCGCGCCGAGCAGAATAAGCCCAAGGGGCAAAACCAGCCATTTAAAATTGAATCTGTTTGGTATAGAGTCTGTTGAGCCGCTTGTTACCTCAACTGTGATTTCCCTGGTGTCAACGGCATTGCCGACAGCTGCTGGGCTGTTGAATTTATTTGGCACCGCATGCGGTGCTTGCCCGGACTGTGCTTGGGTGGATTCACAGATCATTTGCAGGTCCTGCAGCACCTCTTCAAAGGACTGGTGTCGTGCCGCCGGCGCCTTTGCCAGTGATCTGGCGACAAATGATTCCAGTCTCTGCTCAAAACGTCCTTTAGGGTATTTTTCACTCAATGCCGGGGCTTTATTTTGCTGGTGCATGAGCATTGTGCTGAAGGCATTGGTGCCGACAAAGGGCGGTTGACCGGTCAGAGCTTCGTAGAGGCTGCAACCGAAGGAATAGATATCTGAGCGCTCGTCGACGGTCTGACCCAGTGATTGTTCGGGACTCATGTACAGCGGACTGCCGAATATTAGGCCGGTGCCGGTCAGGCGCTGACTGTCCAGCTCCATAGCCTTGTCGGTTATCAGTTTTGTTATGCCGAAGTCGACTAGTTTGATGGTCTCCGGCGCGTTGCCCACGGCCTGACAAATAAATATGTTGGCTGGTTTGATGTCGCGGTGTACCATTTTCAGCCGATGGGCGTGGAGCATTGCTTGAGCCACTGCCCGGAAATAGTGAAGGGCCTGCTCTTTTGGCAGCGGGCGTTCGAGAAGCAGCCGGTCGGCCAGGGAGTGGCCCGCTAGAAGCTCCATTGTGTAATAAGGCAGGTTGTTTTGACCGATGCCAAAGTCAAAGACTTTGATGATGTTAGCATCATCCAGTTTGGCAATAGCCTGGGCTTCGCGCTGGAAGCGCAACCAGGCGTCCATGCTCACCTGGGTGGAGGCAAACGTTTTCAGTGCCACCTCTTTATTGAGCTCCAGATGAGTGGCTTTGTAGACCGCACCCATGCCGCCCGTGCCCAGCAGCGAGATGATTTTGTATTTACCGTCCACAATGGTGCCCGGGGGCATAGCCTGTTTGGGCGCAGAGTCTTCCCCTGCGTCTTTCAGTCCTCCCGGCGCCAGCGTGAAGGTGCGCGATTGAGCAAGGTAATCGATGTTATCGCTGTTCATCTTTCACCTGGCCAGAGTTTTCGATGCGGCAACCCGGAGGCAGGGCTTTTTGCAGCGCCGTCACCTGCGCTGGGGTCCATTTTGCGTGATTGAATCGCACTTCCGAAAGGTGTTTAAATTTGCCCAGGATCGCTGTTGCGCTGGGAGGAAGGTCCAGACCCTCCAGATAAATGGACCGCAAGTTTGGCAGGTCTGCCAGGGGCAAGAGCCCGGGAGCTGTGAGCTGCGCGTTGTGACCGATGCGCAATTCGCTGAGATTTTTAATGCGTGCCAGCTGTTTTAAGTCATTGTTTGTCAGATCACAATGTTCAATGGCCAGGGTGTGCAGGCGGTTTGATTGTGCCAGTATCGGACAGACGGCTGAAAGATGTTCGATTGAATTAAGTCTGAGATTGCCTAGCCGTCTCAGGCTGCGGCATTTCAGGAGGTTCTCTAAGGTGCATTCACATTCCGGTATTTCGAGCACCGTCAGGTTGGGCATCCTGTCTACGATCCTGAAGAACGAATCATCTAATTTGCTTGTATATACGATCAGCGAGTGCAGGCCGGTTAAATGCGCGATGTGCTGATACTGGACAGCGGACCATTCCGGGCCCTGATCGAGTTTGAGCGCGTTCAGGTCATCGGGGCGAAATCTATCGAACCATTCCGGGTGCTCCGCCAGTTGAAAGTCTGCGGTCAGGCTGATTGCCGCGCCCTTTTTAAAGGTAACGGTGTTTTGTGCCGCTTGCATATCGTTATTGAGATTTTCATCCGAATACATAGTATGGAAATGCCCTAGATAGGTGCCTTTGTCAAAGCGAAATTGTCGCCGGCCATCGGGCAGGATGAAGGAGTAATATGCTCCGACCGGCTGAACTGATTCCCGGCTCTGGGCTACGCCATTTTCATGAGGGAGAGATGAGTTGGGCGGAGCGCTTTTGCTGCTTTTGTCCGCGACTGTGGCCGACGCCTTTTTTGTGTTGGACTTTGAGTTCAATAAAGCAAGACTGCCTGCCGCTGACAGCGTCAGAATAATTGCGCAGGCAACTACCAGGCGTATAGGCGTTTGTTGTTTCTGGGTTTCAAAAGTATCTGCTCCCTCCAGCAGTTCTGCCCTTGCTGTTACCGGTATCGTATGTGGTGCCGGGCTTGACCTGGCCTTGTTGTTTGCAGACTGGGATGAGCTATCTGCGGCCTGATCTTCCAGAATAATGTTGAGGTCGCTCAGGACATTTTCAAATGATTGATAGCGCAGGTCGACATTTTTAGCCAGGAGCTTGGCCATTAAGGACTCCAGTCGGCGGCCATAGCTGCCCGCCGGATCTTTGTCCGCCAGGGTCGGTGGCTTTTGATTCTGATGCATGATCATTGTGGCGAAGACATTGCTGCCGACAAAAGGCGGCTGGCCGGTAAGAGCTTCAAATAGGGCGCAGCCGAAGGAATAGATATCGGACCTGCCGTCGACCGCCTGGCCGAGGGATTGTTCGGGGCTCATGTAGAGGGGGCTGCCGAAGATAAGTCCCGAATCCGTCTGTCTCTGGCTGTCCAGGCTCTGGCTGCTGATCAGCTTCGCTATGCCGAAGTCGACTAATTTGACTATTGGTTTGGCTGTTGGCTCAGCCTGGCAGATGAATATATTGCCGGGCTTGATGTCGCGGTGGATGATTTTCAACTTGTGGGCGTGCAAAAGAGCGCGGGCGACGGTTTGGAAAAAGCCCAGCGCCTCGCCCTGAGTTAAAGGGCCGTTATCGTGTAATTTTTCCGCCAGCGATTGACCGGTTAAAACTTCCATCGTGTAGTAAGGCAGATTGTTTGTGCTTACTCCAAAGTCATAGACTTTTACGATATTGATGTCGTCCAGTTTTCCGATTGCCTGAGCCTCTCGCTGGAATCGCAACCACGAGTCCTCGTTGATAGTTGCGCTGCGGAAAGTTTTGAGCGCCACCTCCTTATTGAGCTGGAGATGCTTCACTTTGTAGACCGCGCCCATACCTCCTGCTCCAAGCATGGTCAGGACTTCGTATTTGGCATCGATGATTGTGCCGGGCTCAAATGAGACGCCTTTGAACGGCGCTCCGCTGAGCTCCATATCAATATCTTGCAGCGCGCCGTTGATCACTTTGAAGGTGCGCGAGAGGGCCAAATCAGCGACGATCATGGGACTCCCGAGGGCTCAGTTGCTCATCACATACCACGCAGGACCTGGATTAAATCCGCCATCAAGCGGTTAAAATGAGCTGCTGGTGAAGCATTAACCGGCCCTGGTAGCCTGGTAGTCAATGGGTGGCTGATATGAATTGGAATTGCAGACGGCCCCAGGCGCATGGGGTTTTGCGTGCGCTGGGACAGGGGCTTCTGGGTACCTGCCTGGTTGTCGCCAATTGCGGTGCGTACGCCGCCGAACCCGGCCAGAAAGGCTCCGGCTCTGATGTCGGGACGGGCGGAGGCGTGGAGGCGCCGCAGTTTGATTTGCTCAAACTGAAGCGTGGACAGGTGGTCGACGGCTTCCGCACCGAGGCGGTTTATGTCACTGATGCCGATAAGGCCATCGGTGCCAGGTTTAAGCATGTGCACAGCGGTTTTACTCTGGACCTACTCTCGGTCCAGACGGCGCCGCAGGCCTTTATCTGGGTCAACACGCCGCCCACCTCCGATATGGGTGAGCCGCATACGCAGGAGCATTTGCTTCTGGGTAAGGGCTGTAAGGGGCGTAGCGTGGCTACTCTGGAAGAAATGTCCATGACTTCCAGCTCGGCCATGACTATGCAATGGCGCACTTGTTATCACTTCAATACGACCGCCGGGCCGCAGGTATTTTATGAGCAGGTCGAGCGTCGCCTGGATGCACTTTTGCATCCGGATTATACGGATGTGGAAGTAGCCCGCGAGGTGCGCAACTTTGGCGTCAGTAAAGATCCCAAGGATGGACTGCTCAAGCTGGAAGAAAAAGGAACCGTGTATAACGAGATGGTCAGTTCGGTCAAATCGCCGAGCAATGCCGTCTGGCGTGCTCAATATGCGAGTTTGTACGGCAAGAATCATCCCCTCTACTTTATGTCCGGCGGTTCGCCGGAAGGGCTGCGCAAGCTGACTCCCGCTGATATCAGGGCCTTTCGCAATAGTCATTATGTTTTGCACAATATGGGCATGATTGTGGCCGTGCCTAAAAATATGAAAGTGCCGGAGGTGCTCGGCCGTTTCAATAAACTCCTGAGCAACCTTGAGCCTGCCGCTGTCGCTTCCGACCTTTTAAACAAGTCGGATATCCCAGTCTTTCCGCCACCGCAACCGGTGGCATCATCCGGTTTGCAAATCGTTTCCTATCCTGAGAAGGACGCCGAGAAGCCCGGCTCGATTGAGCTCTACTGGCCGGCCCGGCTAAATTTGAGCGCCCAGCAGGAGCTTCTGCTTGGTTTGTTCCTCGGTAATCTCGCTGGCGATCCGGCCACTCCCCTGTACAAAAAATTTATTGACCGTCGCACCAGGTTTATGGATCTCGGAGCAACCGGCGTCTGGGCTTCGGTTAGCGATGACCCCGGCTTTCCGATATCTATTGGCTTGAGCAGTGTGTCTAAGGCCAACATCAATGAAAAAACAATCGGTCTGGTGCGTCAGGAAGTTGAAAAAGAGCTGGCCGCAATCGCCTCCTGGAAGGACGATTCACCTGAGCTTGCCGCTTTCAATTCGCGTCTGCGCGATCGCATAATCGCTACGCGCAGATCCTATGGCAAGTTCGTCAATTCGCCCCCCGGCTTCGGCAATCGCTGGCAGGGTTCCGGCTGGATGGGACTCTTCCAGACTATCGGCCGGGATGGTGAATTTCACCAGTCGGTAACATTGAAGCCGGCGATTGAATTTGCCGAAAAAGAATTGCAGGGCAAAACCAACATCTGGCGCCGTTATCTGCAGGACTGGCATATGACCGGCACCATCCCCTACGCTATTGCAAATAAGCCCGATCCCGAGCTTTTGACGAAGGAAGAGGCCGAGACAAAAGAGCGTCTGAAGGCCGAGACCGAGCGCTTGAAGAAGGTCTATAAAACCAGCGACGAGCAGGAGGCTTTGCGTCTCTATAAAGCCGATTACGACAGGGCCACAGCCGAGCTGGAGGAGCTGGCCAAGCACGATCAGCCGCCCAAGCTTGTCGAGAGTCTGCCTCTCACCGAAGACGATCAGCTGGAATACAAAATCGGCCAGCTGGATGGCGTGCCCCTGGTCTCGTCCACTTTTGACAGCATGACCGGAGCCACCGCCGGCCTGGCTCTGCGTGCTGATAGTGTGGACGAGGATGACATTTTATACCTGTCTTTTTTGCCGATGATGCTCAATCAGATGGGCATGATTATCGACGGCAAGCCTGTCAGCTACGAACAATTGCTCGACATGTGGCGGCGGGAGATACTCTCGGTTTACAGCTCCTTCAGTACAAATTCTATGAACGGTCGTTGTGAGCTGGTTGTGCGCGGCTCGGGCAACGATCCGACCGAGGTCGACCGCGCCATAGTCTGGATGGAGCGCCTGCTTGAGCATCCCGACTGGCGGCCGGAAAACCTTCCCCGCATCCGTGACGTTGTCGATCAATCGCTTACTGCCCTGCGCAATACGCGCCAGGGCGGCTATGAAGAGTCCTGGGTGCACGGCGTCTCCGGTGCCTACTGGCGGCAGCAATGGCCGCTCTATCTGGCCACGCGTTGCTTCCTCACCCGCACCCATAATGTCCAGCGTCTGCGCTGGCTGCTCAAGGGGGATGCTCCAGCTGATTCTCTCAAAGGCTTTGTTGCTTTCATGGGTAAGCTGTCGCAGCTGGACGGGGAGAAGCGCTCGGATCTGAAGACTTTGCTTGATGTATTGCAGTCGGACAAAGCCGCTAAGGTGCCTCTTTCGCCTGCCGCCCAGGCACTGGTCGCTGATTTTAAAAAGCAGCCAAAGGCCGTCTCCACGCTTGTCTCGGATGCTGCAAAAGACCTGGCCCAGGATCTGTCGGATATACCGGACGATTGTTTGAAGCACGACTGGCAGACGCTTTGCGATGAGATCGCCGCCGATGTGCAGGTGCCTCCGGCTGAAACTCTGGCTCGCTTCGACCGGGTGCGACGCAAACTGCTCACCACGGGTGGTGCACGTTTGTTTGTCATCGGCGCTCAGTCGACCCAGGAGAAAATGCAGGCGCCCCTCAAAGCCTTGCTCAAAACTCTTGGCTCCGAGCCTTTTGAAGCTGTCAAATACAGCGATCATAGTTTGATACTGTCGCGTATCCAGGAGCGTGAAAAGAGCGCTGAGCGGCCTGTATATGTGGGCTTTGTCAATGATAATTCGCAGCAGGGTGTGTTTTTGCACTCGGCTCCTGCGATCAAATATAGCGATCTTGATCAGGAATCTTTACTGCGTTATCTTTCCTTTTTGCAATATGCCGGTGGTGGCGCCCACAGTATCTTTATGAAGACCTGGGGTGCCGGATTGGCTTACGGCAACGGTCTTGGTCAGGGCCCTAATGAGCGCATGCGCTATTACGCCGACAAGACACCGGCGCTGTCCGAGACCATCAAGTTTGTCGCCGAGCAGTTGAAGAGCGCGCCCGGAGACCTGGACCTGGCTGATTATGCTGTTGCCGGGGCGTTCAGCTCACAGTCGGCCCAGAGTTATGAAAGCCGCGGCGAAAATCTGGCCGAGTCCCTGGTGGATGATGAGCCGCCCGAGGTGGTCAGCCGCTTCCGTCAGGCGATTCTGGACCTGCGCAAAAAGCCGGACCTTGCCTCCTCTCTGCGCGAGCGCATGCTGCCTCAGTATGGACGGGTGGTGCCCGGCCTGGGAGTGAAGGGCGAGGATGTGCCCGACGCTGTTTATATGGTCATCGGTGACGATAAGCAGATGAAGCTCTATGAGGAGTATTTGAAGACTGTGGCCGGGACCGATACAAAATTGCACCGGGTTTACGGCCGCGATTTCTGGGTCTTTGGTGGCAAAGAGCACAAACTATCAAATGGGCAAAAAGGCGATTGAGTATATTGATTGGGACTGCACGGCATTGATCGCGGGAGGAATGAGCCATAACTGAAGTGCGCACCCAGAGGAGTCCGGCCGGAAAGGCGCTCTGGTTTATCGAAACGCATTTTAAGCAGGACCTGACTCTGGGCGAAATAGCCGAATACAGCGGCGTGTCTCGCTATCACATGGCACGTGCTTTTGAGTCGGCGACCGGCCTTTCGGTCATGCGCTATGTGCGTGGTCGCCGCTTGAGTGAGGCTGCCAGGGCCCTGGCCCAGGGTGCTCCCGAGATTCTTGCCGTGGCTGTGGAAGCTGGTTATGGTTCTCACGAAGCCTTTACCCGTGCTTTTCGCGAGCAGTTTGGCGTTACACCGGAAGCTGTCAGGGCGCAGGGTTGCCTGGATCAGCTGGACTTACTGGAGCCGAGAAAAATGAACGAAGCAACACTAATAGACCTTGAGGAGCCGCGCTTTGAAGAAGGTCGGGCCTTTTTGATGGCGGGTATCGCCGAGCGCTATCCCTGTGATGATTGCGCGGCAATACCCGCCCAGTGGCAGCGTTTTACCCCTTATCTGGGCACTATCAAAGGGCAGATTGGCCGGGTTTCCTATGGCGTCGGCTTCAATGGAGACGGCCAGGGCAACTTCGATTATATGTGTGCCGTCGAGGTAAGCGAAGACGCCGAATTGCCGGATGGATTTACACGCCTTGAGATCAAGCCGCAAAAATACGCCGTTTTCACCCACCGCGGGCACATCTCCACCATCGCCAATACCTGGAATACCATCTGGAATAAGTGGCTGCCACAGTCCGGTTATGAGTACGCCCTGGCTCCAAATATGGAGCGGGTGGGCGAAGATTTTAATGGTGAAACCGGACTGGGCAGCCTCGAGATCTGGATCCCCATCAAGCGCTGATTCAGTTTTGCTTGACCGGGGGCTCCAGAATTTCTCGGCCGCCAAGGTAGGGCCTGAGCGCAACCGGTACGTAAATGCTGCCGTCGGCTTGCTGGTGGTTTTCCAGCAGGGCGATCAGTATGCGCGGCGAGGCGATGGCCGTATTGTTCAAGGTGTGAGCATAGATTTTGCGACCCTCTTCGTCGCGATATTTCAGGCCCAGGCGGCGGGCCTGAAAGTCATGGAAGCTCGAACACGAATGCGTTTCGCCGTAGGCATCGCGGCTGGGCATCCATGTTTCGATATCGTGTTTGCGCACCTGGCCCAGGCCCATCTCCCCGGCGCAGACCGCCACTACCCGGTAAGGCAGCTCAAGGGCTTGCAATATGTCCTCGGCATTTTGCAAGAGATTATTGTGCTCCTGCAGCGATAGTGCTTCATCGTTGCGGCATATGACGACCTGCTCCACCTTTTGAAACTGGTGCACCCGGTACAGGCCCTTCACGTCTCTGCCGGCCGATCCGGCTTCCCGACGGAAGCACGGCGTCATGCCGGCATAGCGTAGGGGAAGCTCTTGCAGCTCCAGGGTCTGGTCCATGTGCATGGCCATCATCCCCACCTCCGATGTGCCGGTCAGGTAGAGCTTGTCCTCGGTCAGGGCGTAGGCATTGTCTTCACCCAGGGGGAAATAGCCAGTTCCATACATGGCATTTTCTTTCACCATTAGTGGTGGCAGTATCGGGGTCAGGCCGCGAGCCACAACACTGTCGAGGGCGAAGCGCAGCACGGCCAGCTCCAGCAGAGCGCCCGTACCTTTGAGGGCATAGGCGCGCGAGCCGGCAATCAGTCTGGGGCCGTCCTGCTCCACCATGTTGTGCAGGGTCGCCAGTTGCATATGATCCTTGAGGGCAAATGGCTTTCTGGCGACCTCCCCCACCCGTCTCAGTTCTACGTTATCGTCGTCGCTGCCTCCGTCCGGCACGCCCGGGCAGGGCAGTCCGGGCACGAAGGCCTCCAGTCGGGCGAATCTGGTCTTGAGAGTCTCATATTCGGCCTGCCGGGCGGCGATGGCATCGCCCACAGTGCGCGCCCGGGCGATAAGAGTTTTTTTCTCCTCTGCTTCGATATTTATTTCGCCTTCTGCCTGCGGTGCTTTTTTGCCGATTTGATCAGTCAGCTCATTGCGCTGCCTGCGCAGGTCATCGAGCTCCTGGCGCGCCTGGCGTAATTTTTCACCGGTCTCTATCAAGGCGTCTATGTCGAGAGCTATTCGCTTGCGCGCCGCCGCTTGTTTGTATAACTCTCTGTTCTGGCGGACGTGTTCTAAATCAATCATCTTGTACCTCTAATGCTTGTATATGCGGCGAGGCACAAACTAAAAAAGCCTCGCAAATCGCGGGCTTTTGTATCTAATCGACTAATTTTGACTGACAAAATTATGATTGAACCGACACAGTGCGCCCATCTCTCCGGTAGAGAGATGATGATACTTGCCGCGCTATGTCTGTCCTGTTCATTTCTCCAGTATGAGGCGCGACAAATTTTTGTCAATTGAATGTTGCTTTAAATTTGCCGATGTTAACCCTGGGGGAAAAAGAGATAGTCCTCACCATCTTTTGATGGTTTGATTATCACGATTTTGCCCTCGGAGCGCTTGGGACGGCCGTTTTTGTTGAGCTCATGGTACATGTTTGTGACTATTTCATCCGGCACCACGCGCTCGCGATTTTTGTTGCGACTGAGGCAGAGATCGAGGGGCACGTCCAGATACCAGAGTTGGATGTCGACATAACCGTGCTTTTTGGCCATCGCCAAGATCGGCTCACGCTGCCGCGGATTGAGATTTGTATTGTCGATGATGATGCTGAGATTTTCTTGCATCGCCGCTTCCAGACGTTCAAAAAATATCTTGAACACCTGTTCTTTGTCGCCCTGTTCGGCCTCGCTGCCGTAGAGTTCGGCCCGGATCTTATCGGCATTGAGGTAGTGGAAGCCTTTGGCCACGACCTTTTGCGCAACAGTAGTTTTGCCGGCCCCCGGCACCCCCACCATCATGATAAGTTTCCCGGGCATCTTAAACTCCTTGCTGCGAGCTGGGTTCTACAGCGGCGCCGTCGGTCTTTTCCCCCGTGCGCGCTTTGTTTTCTTCCTTGATCCAGCGGGCGTAGATAGCGCCGACGTACAAGCTGGACAGGAGATAAAGTGTCATCAGTACCGGCCGCATCTGCTCGTTGCCGCGAGACTGCGGAGCTACTTTGGTGTCGAGCCAGGGATTGTAGAAGAAGGTCAATCCGACCGTCAGTGAAAACAATCCGGTGGAGAGATAGGCGCGGCGCGCCCAGGTGCTGAATTCCTTGTAGGACCAGATGGTCTGCAGCAGATAGCCCAGGCCGAAGAGTCCGATGGCGATACCGTAATGTTGATAGCGTCCGAGGGTGACATATTTTTGCAGGGGCGTGCAATAAACTGCGACGGCCAGAGCGCAGAAGACGATGACCAGACGATGGCGGCTAGTTTTGCGCCAGAGTTTCTGCATTTATTTGAGTGCCAACCCCTCGATGCTTATCCATCGACCCATGGCCGGTTCGTGCTGGTAGGCTATGCGACCCTGGCAGAGGGTGAGCAGTACGCGGCCTGTGAGGGTGCGGCCGTTGAAGGGGGAGTTATGACTTTTGCTGTGGCCGTTTCTGGGTGAGTATGTCCACTTTTCAGCAGGGTCAAACAAGAAAACATCGGCGCTGCGACCGTGAGCCAGAGAGGGTTCTGGCAGACCGAGAATCTTTGCCGGGCCGCTGGTAAATTTGCGCAGCACTTCCACCCTGCTCATCTGGGTTTGACTGCCCTTGCCGCTCAGGCGTTCCAAACACAGGGGCAGTGCCGTTTCCAGACCGGTGACACCGCAGGGGGCGGCGTTGAATCCCGCACCCTTTTCGGCATGGGTATGGGGTGCGTGGTCGGTGGCGATGGCGTCCAGGGTGCCGTTTTTCAGGGCCAGGGTCAGGGCGTCCTGGTCCGCTTGTGAGCGCAGGGGTGGGTTCATTTTGAAACTGGTATTGAAATCACCGACGTCCGAGTCGGTCAAAGTCAGATGGTGCGGGGTTGTGTCGGCGGTGATGGACAGACCGTCGGCCTTGGCTCGTTCGATCAGGCGGATGGAGGCTATGGTTGAGATGTGGGCAAAATGCAGATGAGCACCGGTTATGCGCGCAATTTCTATTTCACGCGCGACGCATACCGCCTCCGATGCCGTTGTCACACCGGCCAGGCCGAGAGCGGTGCTGGTGGCCGATTCATTCATTACCCCTGCCCCGGAGAGATCCCTGTCTTCCGGGTGGCTGATTACGAGTGTTCCCAGTGCCCGGGCCTGTTCCAGCGCCCGGCGCATGACGGCCAGATTGGTAACCGGCAGACCGTCGTCGCTGAAGGCCACCGCACCCAGCTCGCTGAGCATGGCCATTTCAGTCACTTCTTTGCCGGCCATGCCCTTGGTCACGTTGGCGACGGACAGCACTCGGATCACCGCTTTGTCGGCTATCATCTGCTGCAGATGCTGATAGACCATGGCATTGTCGATGGGCGGCACGGTGTTGGCCATTGCCACAACCGTAGTGTAACCACCGGCGGCGGCGGCCTGGGTACCGGTGGCGATGTCTTCTTTGGCTCCCTGACCAAAGTCGCGCAGGTGCGTGTGCAAATCAATCAGACCGGGCATGAGCAAAAGACCGTCGGCATCAAAGACCGTTTCACTGTCATGCGTCGGTATGGCCGTGCCGATGTCGACAATCATGCCGTTGTCTATGCGTACGTCTTGTTTGGTCTCTACGCTGCTATTGACACTGGGATCGACGAGCACACAATTTTGAATCAGCATATTTATACCGCTATAGAAGTAGCAAAGCAAAAATCGACATGCGTGTAAGGACGCCGTTTTCCACCTGTTTGAGTACGAGTGAAAGTTTGGGATCGTCGGCCAGTGCGCCGGTTATCTCCACGCCGCGGTTGATTGGTCCGGGGTGCAGGACTTTGACTCCGCCGGCGGCCAGGCGGATGCGATTATGATCCAGGCGGAAGAATTGTTTGTACTCTTCCATGCTGGCAATCAATCCCTGTTCCTGTCTTTCCAGCTGCAGGCGCAGACTGACTATGAAGTCTGCGTCTTTGATGGCTGATTCCAGACGGTGGTGTACCACCGCTCCCAGATCGCTGTGGCTGAAGCCGGCCGGTACCAGTGAAGGCGGGCCCGCCATGTGCACTTCGGCACCCAGTTTTTTGAGCAGGGCGAGATTGGAGCGCGCCACACGACTGTGGGCGACGTCGCCGACTATGGCAATCTTTTTGCCCTTGAGTGTTTCGGCCGTTACTTTTTTGCCGATTTTTGTGCCTGAGTCCAACTCCGGCAAAAGGTCCAGGACTTCCAGCATCGTATAGAGGTCGAGCAAGCCCTGGGAGGGATGCGCGTGCCAGCCGTCTCCGGCATTGATGATGTTGATTTTGTCGCCGACAAGCTTGGCCAGATCCGATGGGGCGCCCGATTGCGAATGGCGCATGACGATGGCGTTTACACCCATGGCATGCAGATTGAGGGCGGTGTCCTCCAGGGTCTCGCCCTTGGCCACCGACGAGGTTTTTACATCGAGATTGAGGGTTGTGGCGCCCAGTTTGCGCGCTGCTAGCTCGAAGCTGCTGCGCGTGCGGGTGGAATTTTCCCAGAAGACGCTGGCTATGGTTTTGTCGTTGAGCACCGCCAGCGGTGCGCCCTTGTGTGCTTGCTGCAGTTTGAAATGCCTGGTAAGAGCGAGGATCAGGCTGATTTCATCTAGATTGAGTGAGCGAGTCTCAATCAGATGCCGCCGCGCATGCCAGCTTTTGGCTTCGGCGCAGTCAGGCAAAGTCTCCAGCAGCTTGGAAACGGGCTCGTTTAGCTTGATAGACATGGTCAAATTATGGAAGCCTTAGCTGGCCCTGTCAAATTTTTGGAGTTGTCAATCTTCGCATTCCGGCGATAATAAGGGCCCTGATGTAAAACGACTGGAGACTCTGTGACGGCACTTTTTACCGGTGAAGAAATAATTGACCTGACCGGTGCTCGTATGGCCTGCGGCATGATGCCTGACGAGGCCGGCCCCATTGCCGTTGATACGCGTGAGCCGATGGAAGGCGCCTGGTTTGTCGCTCTGGGTGGCTCGACCTATGATGGGCATGATTTCCTGGGCGACGCTTTTAGCGCCGGTGCCCTGGGTTGTATCGTTGCGGACAGGCCAAACTATCCCATCGCCAGCACTTCTTTCCCTCTGCTGGCCGTGGACGATACCGAAGAAGCCCTCGGTATCCTGGCGCGCAACTGGCGCCGTCGGACTTTGAAAAAACTCTGTCTTGTTGCCGCCACAGAATCTGGCCAGCCCGGCAGCGGCTGGTCGAAGGCGACGCTGGATCTGGGCGCGCACTTCGCTCAGCTGCGCGGCCATGAGCATCTCTCCGAGAGTTTCCTGGACTGGCGCACCAGAGTCTCGATAATTCTGGCGCAGTTTCTCAATCTCACCGAAGAGCAGGATTTTTTGCTGGCCGAATTTGCCCCGCAGCCGCTCACCAGGGCACCCTGGCTGGTCAGACAACTCCTGCCCAATCTGATGATTTTCCCGGAGGAGGCTTTTGATTTTGCCCGCCTGGCTCTGGGGGCAAAGGAAGCGCATCAGGTAAAAGTGGACATGGCAAAAGAGTTGAATGGGCTGAATAAACCTGGACTGCCGGCGCAATATTTAGTGGCCGCCGCAGACGCCGAGCTGGCCGGAGAGCTTGGACTGGAGCCGACTTTAGACCTTCTCGATCCGTCCTTGAGTCAACAGATGGGGCTTAAGCCGTAGCGCTGCTGCGCGAAATTATCTGCCTGGTGCTGGAGACCAGCTGATAAATCTGGCGAGTGAGCCACATCGTGCCCGGCAAAATATAAAAGACAGCGGCTAATTTGCCGAAGGGCAGATTTTTCAAAATCATCGGAATGGCTTCCGGTCCGTACCAGCGCTCACTATTGTCGTCGATCAAAAATAGACTCCAGCGCGAGCCGTCCAGGTCTTGCATCAGCTGCTTAGCGCGCGGATGCTTGGAGGCACGGTCGACAAAAACGAAGGCGCCCTGCTTGTCCCAGATATGGAGCAGGCCGGCAAGGCGACGCACCACGGTGCAACGCTCGTCGCAAACGATTGTCAAAGATTGGGATTCCGAGCAATGTGATGCCAATGTGTCCATTGCACGCCCGCCTGTGAAGTTAGTTTTTTGAAGTGTCATAAGTTTAGCAGAAGTTCAGAATTGATCTACACCTTATCTGGTGGCAATCGGCAAAATTTTGATTAGATTTTGCCTGCAGATAAACGGGCTTGTCAAGCGGCTCTTCGGCTCTCCTTTTAATTTTGTTAGACCCATACTCGCGGTGCAAATGCCCGAGACATTTCGCATATCACTGACGACGGCGGGGCAACTTTGAAGTTCCTTCAAAACCGACAAAGCGGTAAAATGACGTCGGATAAATGTGGAGCTGCCGTGATACTGGACGAATACAAATTTTTGACCGAAGAGCTGATGCCCTTCCTCAAGGAAAATTGGGACAAGCTGGATCTGGCCGAGCGTGATGGTGCCGGCGATAGCGATGGCCGTCTCTCCAAAGAGGAGTTGCAACAGGCCTGCGACCGCGCTCAAGCCGCCGGGCGCGAAGAAGACGCGCGCTTGCTCAATGAGCTGATCATGCGCTACGAGGCCATTTGCAAGGCCTACACCGACAGTGCCTGCGGCAAAAACGAAGACAATCTGGGCATATCGCAGGCCGATGTCTCGGTTTATGCGCAACTCTGGGATCCCAATTATCGGCAACGCGCCGGCAAGCCCAACCCGACAAACTGGGTAGGAGAGTAAGGTTGGGCCGCAAGCCTGCCGTCATCCTGTCGCTCTTTGCGGCCGCGTTGCTTGGCGCCGGCCTATTCATTTATGTGGATAGGGAAAGGCAAAAAGCCGAGGAAGCGAAAAAGCCTGCTATTTGGTTTGACTCGCAAGTAATAGACCTGGGCAAAGTCGACGAGGGCGTTGAAGTGACCGGTCAGTTTAAAGTGGCAAACCGGGGCGGCTCGCCGCTTGAGATTGAGGACATCAAGTCCAGCTGCGGCTGCACCTTCCCCGTCTGGAAGCGCCGCCGACTAATGCCGGGAGAGCAAGTGGTGTTGCCGGTAACGGTCGACACCGCCATGAAGCAGGACAAAGTGGAAAAGACAATGGATGTGATTTCCAACGATCCCAGGCGCTCCTTCGTTACTCTTACCATCAAGATAGAAGTCAACGATCCGCACTCCATGCTGGATGTGCGCGGCCCCTCAAAGATTTTCACCAGCGAAAAGTGCACCAGCTGTCACGTTGATCAGGGTGTGGGACAGTTCGGCAAGGAGCTCTTTGAAGCCGATTGTGCCATGTGTCACCGACCGGGAGCCAAAGGCAGCCCGCATGAGGGCAAGCCCAGTGTCGGTCCCGTGCTCGAAAGCCTCGACCTGAGCGATCCCCAGTATGTTGCCCGCATGCGTGATGTGATCGCCCATGGCAGCAAGACGCATCGCTCGATGCCGGGCTTTTCCGCAGAAGCCGGTGGCCCGCTTTCAAAAGAACAAATTGACTCGCTCGTTGTTTATCTCAAGGCACTCCACACAAGACAAGCAGGCGGTCCTGATGAACTCTAGGCCAGGAATATTGAAAAAGCAGTCCCGGCTTTTTCTGCTCAGCGCACTGTCGCTGGCGATTGGCTTCAGCACTATTTGGGCGCCGGCACAGGCGGTCGACTCCGGCGAAGTCAGCACCCTGGCGACGATAATTCCCTCAGCTACGCCCCTGCAAATCCCGCTGGAAGGCAAGGACGTAGACGCCTTTGTCCCCAGCGGCTGCAAAATTTTTGCCCGGGCCTCCGGTGATTTGAATCGTGACGGCCTGTCGGACGCAGCGTTTATAGTTGTACAAAAGGATGACAATCCCCAGGGTTTTGCCGATCAGCCCGACTCCATGCCACGAGCTGTTGTTGTTGTGTTTGCTCAGCCGGGCGGCGGTTATAAGCGCGCGGCGATCGGCTATGGGCCGGTGATGTCCGGTAAGACCGCCACAAATTTTGCCCTCTCCGTTGTTGAGATTAGCATCGTCAAAGGCGCTCTGGTAATTAAAAACGCCAACTCGGCAAGTTTTACCCAAGCTCACGAGTTGACCTTTGCCTGGCAGCATGGCCGAATGGAACTGACCCGCGTGTCGTTCAATTGTTGCTGTTTGCGTGATGGTAACCAGCATTCATCAAGCGAAGACCGCGATTTGAATACCGGTCTTGTGCACTGCGCAGGCGCGCGATTTTTTGCCCTGCGGGCTCCGCTCCTGGGCGGGACTTTGCCCGTAATAGACGGCAAGGTGGAGAAGGGCGAATGGTCGGGTCAATCAGTTCATATTGAGAGTGCCACAGTGCAGGCCGCATACAATAAAGATGATCTCTTTATTTGCGCTCTGATGCAGGGTTCGGCGGCCCCGCGTATGAAAAATTGCCGGGTGCAATTGCTGGCTGCCGGCGGTAAATTGATCCAGCCAGTGGAGAGCAAGACCTTGATTGCAGGCGATAAAACCGTAGTTGAGTGCAAATTTAAAATGGAACAGATACCAAAGGGTGCTGTCAGTGAAAGCGAGTTTGCTCCCAAAAGATTGAGGCTGACGGTGCAGATTGTTGGTGAACTGCCTGGCGGTAAAGGCCCGCTTGTTATTTCCACCGGCAATGGTCTTAAAGGACTGGGCGAAATATCGCTCTGCCGCAACGCTGCCCAGCCAACTCTGGAAAATTGGAGCTGGGAGCATAGCGACGAATAGCCTGTGATAATCTATGGCTCTCTGCCGAGGCCTGGAAATGACTTTTGACATATTCACAACCGACTGGACCACCGCTCGCAAGAAAATTGGGGGCTGGCAGCCCGAGCCTCGCGCCACTGATATCTTCCAGGGTAATGTCCATTGTGAAAGTGCCGTCGTTGAGGGCGTTAAGGTCTATCGCTTCTGCATCAGACCTGAGGTAACTGCCGGCAAGGGCAAGGCAAAAACCAGTCACCTGGCCAAGATCAATAAATCCTACGCCGTTGTCGGCACGGCTGATTGGAAAAATCAGGCGGTGGAAGATGTTGATATGCCCTACGACCTGACCTGGCTCCAGGCTGCCGCGGGACGTTTTGACTTTCACTTTACCTTGCCCGAATGGGTGCGCTGTCTGGGGCTGGGGGAGCGCTTTTCCGAGCTTAATTTGCGCGGCACCCGGCACACACTTTTCGCCACCGACAATCCGCATCACAATGAGCATGCCGATATGCTCTATAAATCAATTCCATTTTTGATTATCGGTGACGGCCCAAATTACACCGGGATCTTCATTGATAGCCCTTCGCCGCAGCGCTGGGACCTGGATACCGAGATGGTCCGCAGCGGTAAAATCGAGCTCTTTACCCGGCGTGGATTTTATTTCTACATCTTCAGTACTGCCACACTCCCGGCTCTGGTTGCCGCTTTTACCGCTCTTACGGGACGCGCCGAGCTGCCCCCTCTGTGGTCGCTCGGTCATCAACAATGCCGCTGGAGTTATCCCGACGAAGAGACCATTCGCCACCTGGCAGAGCAGTTTCGCAAGCGCCGAATCCCCTGCGATACGCTGGTTATGGACATCGATTATATGGATGACTACCGCGTTTTCACCCACTCGAAAGAGCGCTTCCCCAATTTTGATCGTCTGGCTAAAGACCTGGAAAAAGAGCAGTTCAAGCTGATCACGATTGTCGACCCGGGTGTAAAAAAGGACGAGAAATTTGACGTCTATCGCCAGGGTATAAAGGGCGAGCACTTCTGTAAGACGGCTAAAGATGAGGTTTTTATAGAAACAGTCTGGCCGGGTCTCTCGGCTTTTCCTGATTTTCTCAGGGAGGAAACGAGAAAGTGGTGGCAGGAAAATCTCACATTTTATTTTAAAAACGGCATCAAAGGCATCTGGAACGACATGAATGAGCCGGCCATGTTCAACAATCAAAGGCCGCTACCGGACCCGTTTCTGGAGATGCCCGAGGATGAGAAACAGCTCTTCCTGCAAAATTCGGAAGATGGTCCGATCGGTCACTTTGAAGTGCGCAATCTCTATGGCTTCATGATGAGTCAGGCTACCCGTGAGGCTCTTATTAAAGAGCGTCCAAACGAGCGGCCCTTTGTTTTGACCCGCGCCGGCAGCACCGGTGTGCAACGTCATGCTGCTGTATGGCTCGGCGACAATACTTCCTGGTATGAGCACCTGCAAAAAAGTTTGCCCATGCTGCTCAATGTCGGCCTCTCGGGCATTGCATTTGCCGGCGTCGATATTGGCGGATTTGGCGGTCACACGACCCCTGAGCTGCTGGTGCGCTGGTATGAAGTCGGTATTTTCTATCCCTTCTTCCGCAATCACTGTGCCCTCATGGGACGAGCGCAGGAGCCGTTTTCCTTCAGTCCCGGCGTTGAGGAAATGGTGCGCGGCCTGATTGAAACGCGCTACAAATTGTTGCCGTACATACAATCGCTTTTCTGGGAGCATGCCAGGACTGGTGCGCCTTTGATGCGCCCGATGGAATGGCACTTCCCGGATGATTCTCTGGCGGTTGCCTGCGAAGATCAATTTATGTTCGGCTCGGATCTGATGGTGGCGCCTGCCCTGCGGCCCAATCAGCGCAGTCGCTTCGTCTATTTCCCCCATGGCAAATGGTACGCCTGGGGCACCAATCAAGAAATCATCGGCGGTCGCACCTTGCGTGTGGATACGCCGCTCGGCTATATCACTGCCTTTATCCGCGAAGGAGCGGTGCTGCCGCTGGCGGATGTTATGCAGAGTACTGAGGAGTATGATGCAACACCCATAACATTCCATGCATACGGAGCGGTAGCTCAGGGGCGCTTTTTCGAAGACGACGGTAAGTCATTTGATTACCGCTCAGGTAAATACAACGAATGGGAGATCCGTGTTTCGGAAGGGCGGTTCAGTTACACGGCGGTCCACCAGGGATTGGGCGAGGCTGAGCGTTCCTTGCGCGCATATTGTTACCAGTCGTCCGATGGTGGCGGTCCGGCTAATCTTGCGCTGGGCTAGCATTTGTGGCCTGTGGCCCACGAATTAATCTAGAAATCGCTCGAAGTCGTTTATCGGCAACCAGGGCGCGGGAATCATTGACCTAGGTAAGCGATTCTTAGGAGTGATTATGCGCGCGATTATCTTGGCTTTGTCCCTGTGTTTTGTCGGAGCTTCGTTTGATCAAGCCCAGGCCCAGACGGCCGCAGGTGCGGCTTCAAGCGCGACCGAAATTACTGCGCCGCAAGAAGTTGGCAATACTTCCATGCCGCCGGGCAATTACACCGTAACCGAGCGCTCCAGCGGGAAGACTTATGAATTGATGGTTTCGAGCAAAGGGACAATGATTCTTGCACCCGTTGTAAAAGCCGCGGCCGCTGCTGCGCCTGCCGCTGCTGCCACTACTGTCGCCGTGCCCGCCGCTGCTGGAGCCGCTCCGGCTGCAGGTGCAGCCGCTGCACCTGTCGGTCCCGCCGCTGCACCTGCCGGTGGTCTGGCCGGCATGCTCAACAATCCGATGGCCTCCAGCGCGGTCAAAGGCCTGATGAATACCGGCATGAAGAAAGCAATCGAGAAGAACGCTACGAAGGAACTGAATAAATTCTTGAAGTAGCTAGCTTCAGGCGCCTTTTGCCTTTGTGAAGGTGTAGAGCACGTCGTTTTCCATGGCCGTCAGCATGGATGGCAGTTTTCCAGATACGCGCAACTTTTCGAATCTCTTGATGCGGATGCGCTCAGTGGCCAGTCCGCCGGAGTACATATGAAGCAGAAGACCAAGGGTCGGCGTCCCAGGCTGGGCTAAAAAGGCATGGATAAAGTTGCACCAATTTGTCAGCTCGGCCTCATGCTTTGCTTTGGCACTGTCGATGTCGCGGTTTGCTGCATTTGTTTTATCAGCTAGCGAGCGTTCTATCTTTTGTTGGCTCCATCCCTTTCTGCGTAATTTTTCGATTTCGTGTTGGAATTCCTGTTTCCTGTCCTCACGCGCTCGGCCTTCGGTGTTGGAGCCAAGTACCGTGCTGCACTCGCAGATGGCGCCCGTCGCGCACAGATATTGAGCACCTTCGATCTGTCCTTGCAAATGGGGATTCTCAAGTGATTTAAATCGCATGCCGTGTTCTTGCAGCAAAGCCTGCGATTTTTTTAAATCGACCTCTGCTGGTACAACCGCTGTGATGAAAATGCACATGAATTGCTCGGAGGAATGGTTTGACTAGCGATTCAGATCCGGCCAGCTATTGATGGTCTGGTCGTCGATTGTGGCGAAGGGGTCTTCCTTGACTTGCTGTGCTGATTCCGGCGTCACCGGCGTCAGATCTTTTAGCTCCAGGGCGACTGCTTTAAGCTCTCGCTCGGAGGCGTGGCCGACAATCTGACCCGATACCTCAGCCTTGGCGTCGATGGCTGGCGGCACCTGCTTGGCTTTGGCTCTGAGCTTGGCTTTCAGCGCCTTTTCAGCCGCCAGTTTTTTGGCTATCGCCCGCTCTTCCTTCGCTTTTTTCATCTGCATCTGGATAGCTGTGTCTTGCTGCACCAGCTTGACGAGCGTGTCTACGGTGGCCTGGCGTTCTTTTTGTTCTTGATAGGCTTTGACTATAGCCAGGTAAAAGCCAAGATTCCACGACATTTTGAAGTTCCAGCCATTGATGTGCGATGTCACCGGGAATTTCAAAATGCGCGAATGATTGAGATCCTTGATGCTCTCCACCAGGCATTTGACCAGCACTGGGTCGGCGGTACTGGCAAAGACTTGACCTTTGAGGTTGCCTGCTCGGTCCACGCTGAAAATACAGGATGCCGCGCCGCGCACCTGGCCTGTAGCCTCGCTGTTCATGTGGCGCATCAACTGATGCTGGAAGCATCGCTTGAAGCGGCCAATCCAGTAGTCCCATTCCGGTGTATTTTCCGGTGCTTCGTAAAAGGCTTGCACTCCGCCTGGATCGGTGCCCCAGCCCGGTATGTTCATCGTGTGACTCTTGGCCACGAAGGCCTGAATATCCGCCATGTGCATGATCATGGCTTCACCGCTCTGGCGCATGTACAATTCGCCGTCGCCTCCGCCGCGGGCTTCCGGCGCGTTTTCCTTGCCCTGGGCTTTGCGCAGCATGCGTTTGCCCTGCTTTACCGCATCATTGATTGGCGCCATAAAGTCCGGCCAGGCCGGCATGGGATTGAGTGCGGTTGATGTTGTGCCACTGCCGCCGGTGCTTGTGCCGGTGGACGGCGCCGGCTTGGCCCCAAACATCTGTCCGATACCGCCGCTGATACTATTGCCGATGTTGCTCAGCCAGTCACCGCTGGCTGCCGGGGCTGGTTTGGCTCCAAGAGGAGCTGGTTCTGGCAGGTCCAGATTGCCCACTTGCTCGTCGGCAAACTTCTTGATCATCTCCGGGGGCACAAGACGGGCGGCTTTTTCCAGCTCGTTCAGGGCCTTCATATCCATGCCCTGTTTCTTCAGTGCCAGACCCATGTAATAGTGCACCTGACCGTCATCCGGGTTGGCTTGCAGGTCCGTTGCCAGCAGGGCCGCCGCCTGGCCAAATTGACCGGCTTTGTAAGCGTCGATCGCTTGCTTGAGCGCACCTTTGGGGTCCTTGGTCGGATCGACCGGCTCAATTTTGGTAACTGGTTTGCCCGGTACCGGGATGTTTGGAATAGTCGGAATGGTCGGGCTGCCGGATGTCGCACCAGGCGGTTTGGCCGTTGTGGAACTGCCTGCGGGCTTAGTCGATTTTGCTTCCTCGGCCAGGGCCGGAGGAACGCTCAGAAACAGAGTCTGGGCTGTCAGGATGCCGGCTGCAAGGGCAAGCACACCATGGCTGCTGGTGGCGCTTTTATTGGGGGCACTGGTAAGGCGGCACTTGCTCAAAGTTTTTCCGATCTGTGGGCTGAAAGTGGCAAATGGGCTGGTTTTAAGTCTACACCATCGCCATATCCCCTGCCTTGGTGTGAAAGAGGGTTATACTATAGTAAGCAGTAATCTTGCGCAAAAAACGAAGGAGGATTATTGCTGATCCCCCTTCGTCTAAAAGTAAGCCTGAGAGCCGTTTTTGCAAACAGCTCCCAGGAGTGTTTCTTACTTTTTGTCGTCACCGGAGACGTCACCGTCGCCCGGGTTCTTGTCGTCGCCCTTGGGGCTGCCGCTGTCGTTACCTTCAACAGAATCAGGAGCGCTGTCCTGAGTCCGGCGAGGGTTCCGAAGTTTGCCATATTTCTTTTCGATCATGGCGTTGAACGCTTCCTCGTCCTGACGGCGCAGGGCGTGGAGCGAGGGGCAGGTCTCACCGGCCAGGACGTTCAGCATCTCGAGACGCTTGTCCATGGGCGGGTGGTTCGCACCGATGTCCTGCCACCACTTGCCCAGACGCGAGCCGATGCTCTTGTCCGAGGTGCTGTGGGCGTGCTTGCCTTCATCCAGGCTGACGAAGAGCAGCGGGCTCATGCCGTCAAGCAGGATGCGCAGGCGCAGGGCGAGGGCATTGCGCTGCGTCCAGTCGACGATCTTCTGCAGCGCCGTGGAGAGCGAGCAGGGGTCGCCGGTCCACTGCGTGGCCAGCACGTCGGCGGCGCTTTCGCGGCTGCGGCTGACGAAGAGCGTGACGAACTTGGCGAAGAAGCTGATCACCCAGAACAGGAGCAGGGTGAAGAAGAAGCCGACGATACCGACAGCCGGAGCGGCGAAGCCCTTCTTGTTGTTCTTCACCTTGTTGGAGAGCTTGTCCAGCAGGTCGTTGTTCTTGCCGACGAATGCCGACTGGAAGAACCGCGGGAAGCCGGTCGAGAGCAGGATGGCGAAGAGCGAGCCGAGCACCGAGGTGAACGACGTGATGGCAACGTCATGGCTCTTCACGTGGGCCAGCTCATGCGCCAGGACAGCCTTGATTTCGGCGTCGGTCAGGTCGCAGGAGAAGAGGCCTTCGGTGGCGGCGATGAAGGAGTTTTCCGGATTGCGGCCGGTGGCGAAGGCGTTGGGCACCGGAATCGGCGACACCATCACCTCGGGCTTCTTCTTCAGGCCGGTGAGCGGAAAGAGCTCATCGACGAGGCGCACGAGGCGCATGTGGTCAGGGTTGAACGTGTTCGGTTTCTCGCAGCGCATCAGGCGCTTCACCAGGCTGGCACTGTTGTACCAGCTGAAGATGGGCAGCACGACGCTGAGGAGGCCGAAGATGACGAGGATGAAGCTGAACTGGACGCCGACGAGGGCAAGAGTACCGAGGCTGAGGACGGACAGCAGACCAATGCCGGCAAAGGTCTTGATCCAGTTGTTGCGCAGCTCGCGGGCGACGGCCTTCTCGTCGAACGTCGGAACAGGAGGCTTATTGGGGTTATTTTTCATTGCGAATTCCTTCAGGGGAAGGTCAGCGCGTCGAAGGACGCACAGGCGTTGCCGCAGCGCTGTTGGGCGCTGAGACAGGTAAAAGAAAGGCGGAGAGAAAGCGTTATTTGTGGTCTTGTTCGACTACACCGTTGCTCTCTTTGTCCAGGTCGTGGTCAATGAGGCTCTGCCTGGCCACCTTGTCGCCCTTGATGTAGGCATCGAGGAAGCTGAGCGTGACGCGAGCGATGTAGGAGAAATGGTCGATGGTGCCGGCCGGAGCGTTTGCGGCAATGGGTTTGCCTGCGCAGGTCATGTGGTCGGCGCCGTCGATGAAGGCCAGGTATTTGTCACCGGCCGGTGCGTACTTGAAAGGCTCGGTGCGCCAGCGCGCCGTTTGGCCCTGCAAGCCGTTGTCGAGACTGCCGGTTTGCAGCAGAAACGGAGCGGTCATCTTGGCCCAGGCGGCGGTGTTCGGCAGGCCGAGACCGGGTGTGTGCACTCCCTGAGGAGAGAGGAACACATAGGCCTTCGGCAGTGGGTTGGCGAAGCTGGTGATGCCGCTTTTGCCGGGGATGATGCCGTTCTGCACGTCGGGAGTAGCACCGGCCAGGAGTTGCGCCGTGAAAGCTCCAAACGAATGACCAGCCATGGCCACATTTTTCTCATCCATGGTGACGCCGGCGGGCAGTTGAGTTGCAATCTGCGGGAAGCTGGCCATGATGTGTTCGATGTCATCGATGCGGCTCTGCCAGTAGACCGGGTTACCGGCGCATTGCAGAGCGAGACCCATGAGGTCGGGCACATTGTGTGACAGCTTGAGGATGTCCACGTTGTCGTCGTGGGTGGGTTGCAGGCAGATGTAGCCGGTGCGAGCCCAGTGCCGCACGAGGAATCGGTAACCCTCTTTGGAGTTGCCGGCACCGTGCGAGAAGATGACAACAGGATATTGACCGGGGGTGGTCGGATAGGTGACGCGAAGTGAGATAGCTTTGCCGCGCTTGGGGTCGGGCAGAGCGTACTTCCGCGTCCAGTCGATTGTGTGTATTGTCATGATGCTGTTCCTCACAGTGCTCACGCTAACGAGAATCAGCAGCCAGACTAGATTTCATCCGCGCACGGATAATTTCAAATGGGCTTCTGATGGAAGTGGTGTATGACGGAGAGTTTTTTGGAAGATCTCTAAAGAGCTAAAGTAACGGATTCAAAAACAGTACTAATAACTGCAAAGTAGTTTCCAGAAGCAAGCAGTGATGAGAGATGAAAAAGTCTCTCCTCTTGAAAGCTTCAGAAGTGATTGCGCTAGTTGAAATCTCTTGGCAAGGGCTTACTTAGCTTTTGCTTTTCCTGAGCAACAGGAGCCCTTTGTTGAGTGCTTGGCAGCGTCTTGTAAAGTGCTTGTTGATCCCTTCTTGGCATCGCTTGTGGTGGCACCGTTTTTGCCCTTGGCTGAGCTCGCGCCACCTTGAGAACCGGCGGTGTTTTTGCCGTCATCTTTCCAGAGGCGATCGGCCATGTATTTTTTGTAGGCCGGGCTCTTGTCATCGAAGGGGTATTCTCTGCGATATGCCAGGTCGACTGCTTTTTGAATTTCGGCCAGACCCTTGCCCTGTTTCTTCATCTTCAAAGCGACCAGAGCTTCTTCCTGGCAGATGTAGCAATCGACGCCGTGGTCAGAGGTGAAACAATCGAGCAAACTGTTGTGCTCGTCGGTGAGGTCGCAACCGCAATAGCAGAAGAGTTTGGCGCAGATTTCCGGGCAGTCTTTGGCGGCGGCATAGCCGGCCTTTGCTTTGCCGAAAAATTTGCCTGGATCTAAGACCGGCTTAAGCTGCGCCTCGGCGCTGCCTGTGGCGCTCGCGGCAGCCGCTGTGGGAGCAGGAGGCGCTTCCGCGCGACCATCTAGAGTGGTCGTGGCAAAAGTCAGCGTTAAAAGGACGAGAGCGGTCTCTAATGCAGTTCTTTTCATTGGTACAGTGTCGCCGGTCAGCCGCCAGTGGGATGAGTATTAAACAGAGTATAGAAAACAACGTAGAGCTTTGCCAGTGATGCTGGTATTGGCTTCAATTTGTAAGGTTTGTGCCGGTATGAAGCGTTAGCACATACCATGAGTTGCCAATAGATGTTTTAATATATGCTCTCTCTGGATATCTTTTGGAAATAGCCATGCATTTTGACGTAGTAGTAATCGGGGGCGGACACGCCGGCTGTGAAGCAGCCAACGCCAGTGCGCGGCTCGGTTTGAGCACTCTGCTCCTGGCCGTCAATCTCGATACGATCGGCGCCATGCCTTGCAATCCGGCCGTGGGCGGTCCCGGCAAGACGCATCTTGCCCGTGAAGTCGACGCACTGGGCGGCGTCATGGGCATCGCTACCGATGCCACCTACATCCAGATCCGTATGCTCAACTCCAGCCGCGGTCCTGCTGTCCAGGCCCTGCGCGCCCAGTCCGACAAGCGTGAATATGCCGGTTGGATGAAAAATTACATGGAGTCCCTGCCCAACCTCACACTGCGTCAGGGCATGGTGAAAAATCTTCTGCTTTCGCCCGACGGCAAAGTCGCCGGTATCGAGCTGGCCTTCGGGGAGCAAATCTCCTGCAAGTCTGTTGTGCTCGCCGCCGGTACTTTTCTGGAAGGCACAATCTGGATCGGCAAAGAAACAATGCCCGCCGGTCGTGCCGGTGAGTTTCCCGCTGTCGGTCTCTCCGGCTTTTTGCGCTCGCTCGGCTTTACCACCGGTCGTCTCAAGACCGGCACTCCGCCGCGCATCGACGGTCGCACCATCGACTACAGCCAGCTGCCCGTAGTGCCCGGCGACGAGAATCCGCAATTCTTTTCCTTCCTCGATAACCGGCCTGTGCTGCCGCAGATCCCCTGCCACCAGACGCGCACGACCGAAAAAACACACGACCTGATCCGCGCCAACCTGCATCAGTCGCCCATGTACTCGGGCATGATTCACGGTGTCGGTCCGCGTTATTGCCCGTCTATTGAAGACAAAATCGTGCGCTTTGCCGATAAGGACAGCCATTCGCTTTTCCTTGAGCCGGAGGGACGCTCCACCTATGAGGTCTATCTGCAGGGCTGCTCGACCAGTTTGCCTGTAGCTGTACAGCACGACATCGTGCATTCGCTGCCCGGCCTGGAAAACGCCGCTGTTGTGCGCGCCGCCTATGCAGTCGAGTATGACTATCTGCCTGCCATTCAGTTTACCCATGCGCTCATGGCCAAGGACCTGCCCGGATTTTTTGCCGGTGGGCAAATCCTCGGCACCTCGGGCTATGAAGAAGCTGCCGCCCAGGGCATAATCGCCGGTATCAACGCCGCGCTCTATGCGCTCGGTCGCGATCCTTTCATCTTGCCGCGCTCCTCCAGCTATACCGGCACATTGATTGATGACCTGGTGACCAAGGAAATTGGTGAGCCTTACCGCATGATGACCTCGCGATCCGAGTATCGACTGCTCCTGCGTCAGGACAATGCCGACACTCGTCTGACGCCGCTTGGCCGTGAAATCGGCCTGGTCGACGATTATCGCTGGAATCTTTTTGAGCGCAAGCAAGAAGCAATCATGGGCGAGAAGAAGCGCCTGAGCAAAACCCGCATCCATCCCTGCCCCGAATGGGCGCAGGCCCTGGCACCGCATGATGAAGTGATGAAGCATTCCTTCACGCTGGAAGAGCTTTTGCGTCGGCCGAAGGTGCCGTATGCCGTTATTGAACAAATGGCGCCGGCTGTGCCTGGCGAGACTTTCCCGCACGCTCTGGAAGTGGAGACAGACACCAAATATGCCGGTTACATTGAGCGGCAAAAGTATCTGGTCGAGACGACCGAAAAATATGACAGCATGAAACTGCCCGTCGATTTCAATTATCTGGAGCTGATCCACCTGGCTAAAGAAGCGCGCGAAAAGCTCAATAAGATTCGCCCCGAGACTCTGGGGCAGGCCTCGCGCATCGGCGGAGTCAGCCCGGCTGATATTTCGGTGCTGATGGTTTGGCTGGAGCAACGTCGCCGTGGCGGACGCAATCGGGAGCAAGCGGTCGTTGGCACTTAGCGGACACCTGCAAAAACTTGCAGCTTCGGCCTGCGTTGCGCTTTCACTTGGACTGGGCCCTCTTTCACTGGTGGTTTTTGCCCAGGGGGATGCCTCCGGGGCCGGCACTGAAACGAGCACGGCAGCAATGACTTTCCATCTCTCCGGCGGCGTCTCGCACAGCGATCGTCTCGATCCGCTGCCTAGCGACGAACGAGTCGGCGCTCCGGTGGTTGATTCTCAACCGGCCGTCAGTCGCAATCAGCAGCCGCAAATGCAGACCATCAACGTGAACCCGCCGCCTCCGCGCCAGAATTCCAATGCGTCAGCGCAGGTCCAGGCTATTCAAAGACAGGTCGCTCTGCAGCGCCAACAAGCAATGCAAAGGCAGATCGCTCTGCAAAAACAGCAGGCTCTCCAGCGGCAGCAAACTCTGCAGGAACAGCAGGCTTATCAGAGGCAGCAGGCGATGCAGCGCCAGCAGCCGGGCTCCAGGCCATTGCAGAGTCAGACTGCGACGATTGATCAATCAAAATCCTCCGCCGCTTTGCTGCAACGGATACAACAGTTGAACGCTCACATCTCGACCCAGGGCTCGCCTCTGGCGCCGCGACCGCAGATAATGCCGCGTCAGGCCGTGCCGGATCTGGCGCAAAGCTCGCCTCACGTTGGAGCTGTCAAACTGCAAGGGCAGACCGGTCGGCTCGACAGCATGGCCGCGTACAAGAAAAATCTCCAGGCCATGGCTGTATTGGATTACCAGCGCAACGGTCGAGGAGGGGCTCTGCAGGCCGGTGTGCGTGCTCAAGCTCCCGCCAATACCGCGAGAGTAGAAGTGCCTTTCTGGCTTGCCGGGGAATGGCTTCGTTCCGAAACCAATGAATCCAGCCGCATTGAGTTGCCCAGCGGCAAAGCGCTTAAGGCTGTCGGCGTGCAAAAAGCCGTGGTCGATGATGTCTTCGGCACGGTCAAAGATAAAGACGGTCGCGTCTGGATGATGGTGCCGCTGCGCAATCGCGGGTCCGTAGATAGAGGCTTCGCCATCGACCGGCATCAGGTGAATAAATACGAATTGATTCTGACCGGCAAAACATCGGCTCTGGTCAAGGTCCAGGCCTCGCATTCGGTCGTGGATAAACGGACAAATAAAGTGATTCAGGCCTATCAGGATGAAGAGCTAAATCAATACAGTTTAGTCAGGGACGGCCTGGTGCGCACCGATAGCTCGGTGAAAGTTTTTGATGAAAATGGAAACCCGAAGTTGCTTACGCACGCGGTCTCTCTTGAGAAGCGTGTGCGCAAGCTGTAGTTACCAAATAAACCAAGGACGAAAACAATGATTCAATTAGCTTTGCTGGCGGTGGGCGGAGTGCTCGGCGTGGCCGCTTTCCGCCCCAAGACCTTTCGCGTTGAGCGTAAAGTGGCTGTGAATGCTTCTCCTGAGAAGATTTTTCCAATGATCAATGATTTCAAAAGATGGGCTGAGTGGTCGCCGTTTGAAAATATCGATCCCACTATGACGAAAACTTTTAGCGGTGCCGAGAGCGGCAAAGGCGCCAAATACGCATGGGAAGGCAAGGGTAAGGCCGGAGCCGGCAGTATGGAAATCGTAGAGACGACTGAACCGAATCAGATTTTGATCAATCTCTCTTTCACCAAACCCTTTGCTTGTACCAATCTCGCTGAGTTTACCATCGAGCCCGACGGCGAAAGCACTGTTGTGACCTGGGCTATGTCCGGCTCCAGTCCTTACATTGCGCGGGTAATCGGCATATTTTGCCCGATGGATAAGATGGTCGGCGGTGATTTTGAAAAAGGTCTGAGCACGCTGAAGTCAGTGGCTGAGGCTTAAGAGAGCAGGCCCTAAGGTTTCATTCGAAAACCACCCATAGGGTGATCTTGATGAGTTAAGGGATAGAGAAACTCATTTCCAAAGCAATAATGAAACCAGCCCAGCGCCCCCGAAGTGCAAGAAATCGCTTGGCTGTGATACAAAGCCAGGCTGGCTGCTGCCCATTGCAAAGGATAAAACCAGACAAAGAGTCTGAACAAAAGTGGCGGCTCATCGAGAGCTTGAAGGGTCTTGGGCCAATTTAGCAATCAAGTCTGGCTCCAAAGGTAATGTCTATTTTGATTATAGACCTGGTTTAAAAGGGGGCCGCAGCCTTCGGCGCGCAGCATGCCAGGGCTATGTCGAGTCGGTCCGGCCGACTGCCGTCCTGCCACCAGGTGCGCAGTTTGGTCAGGGCCGGGAAAAGTGCGGGATCGGCCATGGCTGCCGCTGCTTCGATAGCCAGATCCCAGACCTCGGGCTGTTCCAGCGCTTTGATCAGAGGTGGAATCACCCGCGGGTCCTGGCAGCGAGCGAGGCCCTCGATTGCTTCGTAGCGAGCGTCCTCAAATGGATCGTCTATGCGGGCAAAGAGTGCATCGCGGATGTCCTCGCGCTGCGTCTGGTCGCCCACCAGACCCAGCTGCAATCCAAATGTTGCCCAGTCGCGCACGGCTTCGTCTTCATCGGTGGAGAGAGCGATTTTTGTTTGAATGGCAAATTCATCATTCAATTCGCCCAGGCTGTATGCGGCAGCAAAGCGCGTTGAGGCAAATTCACTTTGCGCTGCTTTGATAAGAAAGGCCGAGCGGTCCTCCACATCCAGGTGGCGTAGCGCATAGGCGAGGGTCGCTATGACCGTATCCGAGTCCTCGGTCGGCAGCATCTTTTTCAACGCGGCTACGGCCTCTTTGCGGTAGACCAGACCCGGCTTGCGCATCAGCGTCAGGACGCCTATGGCGCGCTCTTTAGCGAAGGGGCTGGCGCATAGCTGAATCGCTTTGCGCAGGACAGTCTTGCTGCTGCTCGTTTGCAGCACCAGAAGCGCCGGCGAAGCCTCCAGCCGGTCGTCCTTGGCCAGCTCAAACAGGTCGGCGATGGACATGGCGAAGAGGCGGCTGATGTACTTCGAGACTGTAGCTGGAGGGTAGTCCAGCGCCGCCAGCTGATCAAACACCGGCCCCTGCCCGACCTTGTAGTGGTCGATCAGAGTATCCCAAGTCTCTCCTTCAAACTGGGAGAGGCTTTTCACGGCATTTTGAAATTGTTGGTCGAAAGGATATCTGGCCATCGCGTCAATTTTACACAAATGTGCCCGCGCCTGGGTGACTGGCTTCAAGGTCTATCGGTGGAGTGAGTTGGTTGTATTATGTGCAGGTCGGTCGGAGACATTTATGCTGTTGCGCTTTAGAGTTTTTCACTTGAAATGCTTTGTTCCACTGGTGGCCTGTGCGGTAGCGATGGCGATCAGCTCTGCGGGCGCCTCGGCTAATGCCAAAGCTGAAAGCCTGTGCAAGCGAGCTCTGGTAGAGTGTCTTCAAAAGGAAACACAGGACCTGGCTGTAAAACACATAGACGAAGCCCTGTCACTCGATCGCAGTAATGCGCTGTATTGGCAATCCAAAGCGCTCATACTGGAAAAGCGCGGGGAGAGTGAGAAAGCGTTACCGTGCATTGTGAGATCGCTGGAGCTTGATAATAAGCCGGCCGCCGCCTACGCTATCGAGGCCGGAATACTGAGCAGCCTTCATCATTTTGATGCCGCGATCAAAGCCATTGAATATGCAATTAAGCTTAAGCCCTGTATCGAGTTTTCTACGTGCAGGGCCGAAATTGTCATGAGATCAGGCAAGCTCGACATGGCTGAAAAGGAGCTGGATAAGATAATTAAGACCAGCCCCAATGATGAATTAGCGCGTGTGCGGAGGGCCAGCATTACTCGCCGATTGAAACACTGGCCGAAAGAAATCGAGGATCTATCCTGGCTTATCAGTCATGCTCCAGTGAAAAACCTTTCTTATTACGAAAATGTTCTTGCGCGTGTGGAGGCTTATACCGAAACTAAGCAATTCGACAAAGCGATTGCTGACTGCAAAGTCGGCCTGGCTGGCCAGCCCGAGGCAAGACAATTTCATGCGGCTATGGTGAAAATATACGAGCAATCAGGTAATGCCGCAGCGGCAAAGCGCGCCAGAAAAGAATTGGAAGCGGTGGATGATGATCTACAGCCGCCTAAATCGGACCGGTTTTAGAGATTTTCCTTGTGGCGCTCTACTAAAGCGCCTTAGCCGTCGCCCGACTTGTTCTTTTCGCCACTGCCGGAGCCGGATTTGCTTTTGCATCCTGTACCTGCTCGATGCCGGCAAAAAACAAATCCGCCGTCAGATCGGCATATTTTTCCGCCGTCAGTGCGCCCTCAGCTTTTAGCCATATGTACGTCCAGTTGATCGAGCCCATAAGTGACATGGCCAGCGCCGTCACGCTCATCTCGTTCAAATCCGGTCTTATCGCTCGCACCAGATCTTTGAAAATTTCAATTACCTTGCGCTGCAATTCGCGGATCTGCTTTTGTTGCTTTTCCGGCAACCAGTGCAAATCGTTGAGCAGCACCACGTGTTTGGCTCTGGCGCTGACGTAGATGGACATGAAGCGATGCAGCAGCAGGCGCAGTTTCGCTTCCGGATCCAGCGTACTCTGCTGCATGATTTCCTGCGCGGTGCTCAGAAGCAGCTCACAGTGCGTGCTCAGCATGTCGTAGAGGATCGATTCTTTTGACTGATAATAGTGATAAATCAGCGCCTTTGATGCGTTGCAAAACTCCGCGATCGTCGCAATCGACGTACCGGCAAACCCTTTGCGGGCAAAAAGAGTCGCCGCTCGATCAAGAATCAGCTGCTGCTTCTCTAGATAATCGTCTGCGCGAGGTCTGGCCATACGCTTGCTGACCTGCTTTAGAAGATTGGGATGATCTTGTCCGCGTCAAATTCTACTGTTTCGCCGTCGACGCCGATTTCAGGCAGCGCGGGGAACTTGATGCCGAACGGATCGAGCGTTGCTTTCATGCGCACGATCGCATGGCGCCAGTTCTCTTTGCGTTTTTCCAGTGAGAGGATGCCGAGGCCGCCTGCTCTTGCTTCTTCTTCCAGCAGTCTCTGCGCTGGCAGGAAGGTATCGGGCAATTGCCAGAATTCCTGCGGGGGCTCGTAGAGCACGCCGGAGAGGAAGATGAAGCCGGCTCTGATTTGCTTGGTGATTGTCATTTTTTCTTCGTCCGACAATTGCGGCAGAAGATTTTTCAAAATTGCCAGACAGATACTGAGGTGGCGACCTTCGTCGCGGGCTATGTGTTTGAACGCTTCTTTGAAAACGGGGATGGTTGTCTCTTCCTGCATACTCAGGAAGAGCGTGGAGGAGGCGACTTCGCCGAAGAGGAAGGAGCTGAAGAGGATGGGAATGGGATAGTGTTCGATTGCTTTTTTATAGCCGTCCCAGTAGCGAGCACCGTTGTGGAAGAGCCAATGTACGTTGTTGCGGGCCAGTTTGCCCAGAGTGGTCTTGGGCTCGTAGCCCAGGGGGCCGCCCGGAGTGAGCTTCTGTATGGCGCGGCCGCAGACTTCTTCGTGGTTCATCTCGTCGCGGGTGACGGAGAAGAAGCACTTGCGGATGCCGTCTTCTTCTTTGAGCTCGTAGGCGTGGATCATGGCGCGGGCAAAAACCGCGGGGCCTGACGCATCAAAAACAGCCAGGAGTGACCACCAGTAAGCCATGGCGTAGCGCTGGTCTTCGGTCAGTGTGTCGAAGTCAAATTCGGACCAGGGTAACTTGTTCGGTGACCAGCCCGGATCGCGGCATTGATCGTAGATGTCCAGCAAACGCGGCGTTTCTTCTCTCCATTCCATGGGGAAGATATTGAGCGGTCTTTCAATCGCGGGGGAATCAACTATGTCTTTGAGGATTTCTTCCGGATTGGGCATTTCGCCATAGATTGAGGGCGGCAAAATCAATTTGCTTTCCAGGTTCTTGCTTTCAGTCTTGGTTTCAACTGCAGCTGTCTTCATCTTATTGACCATTTTTTTCGCTCCCGCAAATACTTGATCGAAATCAACGTCCCCTTGTGGCCCGGTCGGAATTAATTGACCGTCTGGTCGGACAATTAAAATTATGGCCTGCAATTGCGCCAGCGTCAACAGTCTGGGCCTTAAGTCTTAATCAATTTTTCTGATTAACCGGCCACGCGTTCAATTAAAGTATGAGTTATCGTCCTGAAGTCGCATATAAGGATCAAAGACATGGATAAGACTGCCTTTTCCCAGCACAAGGAAACTATCGTCAAAGCCGTCAAGGCTTGCCGCGAGCGCACATACTGGTCGCATTACAGCGAGTCGCCCAAGGGCTACGGCGAAGGCGGTCAGGAAGCCGGTGAGAAGGCATTTATGGAATTGCTCGGCAATCCCTATCCGCTGGATCAGATCAATGATGCCGGTTATGCCGGCGGCGAAAAGTCGCCCTTCGGTCTCGAGCTCAACTTGAAGTATCCGGCCTGCGCCGTCGAGACTCTGGTCAGCTCCGCCAAAGCCGCGCAAAAGAGCTGGGCCAAAGCGTCTTTTGAAGACCGTGCCTTGCTCTGTGTTGAGCTCATCAGCCGCATCAACAAGCTCAGCCATTTGATGGCCTACGCCACAATGCACACCACAGGCCAACCCTGGATGATGTCTTTCCAGGCCGGCGGCCCGCACGCTCAGGACCGCGCTCTGGAAGCCGTTGCCTATGCTTACGACGCCATGGCTCAGATACCGCAGGACGAAGTCGTCTGGGAAAAGCCACAGGGCAAGCAGCCCCCTATCGTCCTTGCCAAGCATTTTGAAATCGTCCCCCGCGGCGTTGCTCTCGTCATCGGCTGCGCCACTTTCCCCAACTGGAACAGCTACCCCGGCCTTTTTGCCTCCCTCGTCTGCGGCAATCCAGTCATCGTCAAGCCGCACCCGATGGCCATTTTGCCCCTGGCTATTACAGTGGCTGAAGGTCAGAAATTGCTCAAGGAAGCCGGCTTCGATCCGCACGTTTTGCAGTTAGCCGTCGATACCGTGGCTGCTCCTATCACTCAGAAACTGGCTCAGCACAAAGACGTCAAAATAATCGACTTCACCGGCGGTCCAGTATTTGGTCAGTGGCTTGAAGACAACATCAAGCACGCCCAGCTCTATACCGAAAAAGCCGGCGTCAACTCGGTCGTCATCGACTCGGCCGACGACATTGATGCCGTCGCCAAAAACCTGGCTCTCTCGGTCAGCCTCTACTCAGGCCAGATGTGCACCGCTCCGCAGAACATTTTTGTGCCTGCTGAAGGTGTAGAAACAGCCTCCGGCAAAAAATCATTTGCCGATGTTGTTGCCGCTCTGACCAAGGCCACCGGCGGATTGCTCGGTGATGATGCTCGTGCGGTCGAAGTCCTCGGTGCCGTGCAAAATCCTGAGACTGTCAAAAGACTGGAAGGCGAAGGCAAGAAAGCTGGTGTCGTAATGCCGTCACGTGCTATTGCTCATCCCAAATTTCCTGAAGCAAAAATCCACACTCCTGTTTTTGTTGAGCTGGAAAGCAGTCAGGTTGACCGCTTCAGTCAGGAAATGTTTGGGCCGATTGTCTATATCGTCAAAACCAAAAACACTGATGAGAGCTTGAAGCTGGCTTCAGATCTGGCTAAAGAAAAAGGCGCCATCAGCGCTGCCGTCTACACCACCTGCCCTGATGTGCAGGAAAAGGCGCAAGACCTTTTCTTTGACGCCGGCGTGAACGTCTCATTCAATTTGACGGGCAACATCTATGTCAATCAATCGGCCGCCTTCAGCGACTTCCACGTGACCGGCGCCAATCCTGCCGGCAACGCGGCTCTCTCTGATGCAGCTTTCGTCAGCAATCGCTTCCGCGTCATCGCCAGCCGCGTGCTCAAGCCCGCCGCCTGCGCTGAAGGCGAAGGCAAAGCTGCCGCGGGGCTGACTGCCGGTGCCGCCAGAGCCTAGCTCAGTGCTTGCCAAAGAAGTCGTTTTCGTAGCTGCGACTCAACATCTCGTGCGCGGCATGATCGCTTTTGGCCAACTCCGCTTTGCCCAGTTTTTCATAGCACTGGGCGCGGTGGACGTAGCTGTTGCTCAGGCTGACTGAGCAGGCGCCCGGTACTTTTCGGGCGGCTTCTTTGCACAGTTTTATCGCCTGGCTGAAATCGGTAACGGCCTCGTTAATGCGCCCTATCTTTTGCAGGCAAATGCCTCGATATAGGTAGGGGCTGGGGTCTCCCTCTTTCTGTGTGGCGATGGCTTTGCTGTACAGCCTGAGGGCATCCTCGTTGCGCCCCTGTCTGGCGCGGATGTCCGCGGCTTTTTTCAAGGCCTCGGGGTCGCCTTCTTTTCTCAGACTGGCGCATTTTTCGTAGTCCGCTACGGCCTGGTCCAGGTGTCCGGTCGCGTAGTTGGACTCGGAGAGCACTTCGTAGGCGGCGTTCATGCAATCTTTGCTGAGCGGTTTGCCGGATGCCCTGGCGTGATCGAGCGCCTGGTTGACTATTTTCAGGGCTTTGGCGTGTTGTGAGGCGGCTACATAGACCTGAGCGACCCTGACCAGATTTGGATCGGCTAACTTGCTGAAGTCCCGGCACTTGTCAAATTCTGCTGCCGCCAGCTCGGCATTTGTATGGAAATAACTAAAGCCGCGCCGCAGGTGCTCGTTGTCTGCCGCCGCCTCAGCGGCCCCTGGGGGTTGGGCGATGGCGGTCAGGAAACAAAAGTCAGTGACCGCCGTAGCCAGCAGGCCCCCTATAAGAATGATCAAAAACCTTTTGAGTCTGTCCATTGTGCCTGCTGTTGTATGGCTGCCGAAATGGGACTCCTTTCTCTAGTTATACAATTTCCGGTCATTGCAAAAGCCATTTTGCATCTTAACTGGCAAACTTGACAGTTGTCTCGATATAAAGTATCTTGAGATCAAGAGATTGCCAGTCGGAATTTTTTCAATGAACAAAGACCAATCCGATTCATCAAACACCACGGGCGTTCACGCCTGGCTTGTGCTCTGGAAGACCTACCATGCGGTGCAGGCCCATGCCGTGCGCAGCATCGAGTCTCTCTCGATATGTCCCAGTGACTTCGGCGTTCTGGAGGTGCTCCTGCACAAAGGACCGATGCCGATCAACACCATAGGCAAGAAGGTCCTTCTGACAAGCGGCTCAATTACCGCCCTGGTCGACCGCCTGGAAAAGCGCGGCCTGGTGGAGCGATTCGATGATGCCGCCGACCGTCGTATACGCCTGGTGCGTCTGACCGATGAAGGGCGCAAACTTATCGAGGCCGCCTTTGCCAGTCATGAAAGGCACCTGGATGAGGCTGTTTCGGATCTCAGTTTTGATGAATTGGCCAAATTGATCGAGCTTTTGAAAAAGTTGGGCCGCGGCGCCGAAGCCAGGCTCACCTAGCCAGCCAGGGCTCAGTATGGGAGACCAAAAATGCATTCAATAGAGAATAAACAAGGTCAGGAAAGCGGCACAAAGGTGCTCGCCGTCAAACATGTCGTGCAGGCGCAGACAGTTATGGAAGGGGCCGGCGTACAGGTACGCCGGGCGTTCCCCACGCGTCAGATTGATTATTTCGATCCCTTTTTGCTGCTCGATGAGATGGGGCCTACGGATTTTCGCCCCAACGCCGCCAAAGGCTTCCCCGATCACCCGCACAAGGGTTTTGAAACCGTCACCTATTTGCTCGCCGGCGGCATGCGCCATCGCGACTCCGCCGGCAACTCAGGCGTGCTCCGGCCGGGCGACGTGCAATGGATGACTGCCGGGAGCGGCATCGTGCACAGCGAGATGCCTGACCCCGAGTTTGCCAGAACCGGCGGATTAATGCACGGCTTTCAACTATGGGTTAATCTACCGCGCAAAGACAAGCTCGTCCCGCCGCGCTATCAAGATCTGGCCGCAGAGAAAGTGCCGGTCGGTGAAAGTGCCGATGGTCTGGTCAAGGTTAAGGTGATAGCTGGTGAGGCACTGGGAGTGGTGGCACCGATAGAGACTCATACCGAGATTATGTATCTGCATTTCACCCTTGCTCCTGGGGCAACCTTCGTGCAGCCGGTGCCTTCGGAATACAACACCATGGCCTATGTAGTGTCCGGCGCAGTGACTTTTGGTGCAAGCGACCTCAGCCGCGTGCGCAAGGCTACTTCCGGCCAGTTAGTGATATTCGACAGACTCGATGAGGATGGTCAGAATGCCGATGGCTCGACCGCCGTCGCCTTCACTGCTCCTGCCAACGAGTCCCTGGAGCTGCTGCTGATTGGTGGTCGACCGCTGAGTGAGCCGGTGGCCCGCTACGGGCCCTTTGTCATGAACACTAAGGAAGAAATTATGGAAGCCGTCCAACAGTATCAGGACGGCAAGCTTGGCGAAATTTCAGCTGGACACTGAAACTAATCGTAAATACCGACGTCCAAAATAAAACACTAACTAAAAGGAGGATTCATTGATGAATGCTATCAAAATGGCAGCGACAGTAGCTTTTGTGGGTTTGATGACTCAGCCGGTAATGGCTGCCAATGACTGGACTATCGATACTTCGCATTCGTCCGCGAATTTCACCGTGCGTCACATGATGGTATCCAACGTTCATGGCGGCTTCGGCAAGGTGTCCGGATCGGCCAAGTACGACGGGAAAGACCTGAAGGGCGCTTCGGTTGATGCGACTATTGATGTTTCGTCTATTGATACGCGTGATGAAAAGCGTGATGGTCACTTGAAGAGTCCTGATTTCTTCGATGTTGCAAAATATCCGACCATAACTTTCAAGTCCAAGTCAATCAAGAAGACCAGCAGTGGCTTTGATATGCTCGGCGACCTGACAATGCACGGTGTTACTAAACCGGTAACTTTGCATGCCGAAAAAATGACCGAGCCCATCAAAGATCCCTATGGCAATCTGCACGTAGGTACCAGCGCTACAGCCAAGCTTAATCGCAAGGACTTTGGTGTGTCGTTCAACAAGCAGCTCGACAATGGTGGTGCCATGGTCGGCGACGAAGTGAACGTCACCCTGGAAGTAGACCTGATGAAGAAGCAGGAGACTGCCTCCGCTAAGTAATCTCAGCGGTCGGTCAGAGTTGAATAGCAATCAAAAGGGGATGGCTTCGCGGCCATCCTTTTTATTTTGATGCTCAGGCTACGATGACGCTGCGGCCGCTGCCGTCGATAGTTTATTCAGCTGGCTGACGACCGCGGAAAAGGCTTTTGAAATTGCTGAAGACAGCGCGCCCTGGGTGATTGAGAAGACGACGGCAACAAGTATAGCGACGAAGGCTAAAATTGCACCGTACTCGGTGATACCCTGGCCTTCTTCCTCAGTAAAAAAATTGGAAATTGCAGAATTCATGAAGAATCTCCCGGTATAGTAAATTGATCGAGTGGCAAGTCTGTTGCCCCATCACTGATCAGAGTGACACGGCTTCTGTAAACTCTGTATAAAGCCGACCGAGTTTTGGCGGTACCGGTTCCCATTTGTAAAGTTTGATGCGATGAGGCGCTGGTCGAGACTGCCGGCGTATCTCAAGCAACACTTGCTGAAGTGTGTCTTATGAACCATCGCTGGGCTGCGCAAATGTATTATTGTCGGCGTATGCGGAGCCGCAACCCTATTTTGCCTATCTGTACGGGGAGAAATTCGCTATTTCTCGCCGTTTCTCTTTTGTTGCTCTATTTGTTTCTTTCGCCATCGGTTGCCTGGCCGATTTATTCACACCTGCTGTTTTGGCCCGTGCGCCAAATGCCAGACACCGCCGCTGATCAACGTGTTATTCACGAGCGATACAAGGCTGATATGGCTGAAGTTGTGTTTCCTTCGGCGAACGGTAAACTCATACATGGCAGATATTTTCGCTTGCCTGGTGCCGAGCGGGTTTTCCTTGCCAGTGAAGGGTGTGGTGGTAACATTTATCGACGCATCAATCATGCGCAGTTTCTCTTGCAGTGCGGCGGCTCGGTTTTGCAATACGATTACCAGGGCTATGGCGCCAGTGAAGGCACACCGAGCATAGAAGGGTGCTGTGAGGATGCTGTTGCCGCCTACGATTTTTTGATTGAACATGAGCACACGAAACCATCAAATATTGTGGCTTACGGCGAGTCCTTCGGTACTGGTATCACCGGGCAGTTGGCGGCACGGCGCAAGCTTGCAGGCGTAATACTTCAGTCCGGATTCACATCGCTTTTGCGGGCCGGGCGTGATTCCTATCCCTGGTTGAGACTCTATCCCGATGATGCTTTCCCAAAGCAGATTTTGGATACCGGCGCTGTATTCAGAAAGCCTCATGCTCCGCTTCTCATTGTGCATGGCGTAAATGACGGTAGAGTTTCGGTCGCCAATGCTCTGGACTTATTCAAACAATCGTTAGAGCCTAAGCTGCTTCTGACCATTCCCGGCAAAGGTCATTCGTTCTTTTGCTACCAGGTGCAAAACCAGGTGCAGGAGTTTCTGAGACAGTATTCGTTGTGATTTGCTTTACTCGATAATGACTGTCTCTGAGGCGCTTCTGCCGAAGGTCTCGGAGTCGTACATCTCCTCTGCTTTTGCAGGCGGCACGACAAACTTCCCTGGCGTTGTTGCTCGCATTGCGTAGGAGTAGTCGTGTTCACCTGCATCGAGTAGCGAGGCGAACGCCTCAGCCTGGTGGTCGCGGAGATTTTGATGCTCGTACCAGGTCCAGTGCCACCAGCGGTACGGGGTAATTTCGCCTGCATCCCCGGAACCACCTTCGGCAGCCCTGTTGCCTGCCAGGCCGGTGTTTACCGGCTCGCAGCCTCCCGGTAGCGGAGACATCAGGGCCACGTGATACCTTGTGCCGGTGTTGCTGAAGCGCAGCTTGCAGCGTACCGATGCGCCGGCCTTAATGTGCCAGACTCCGTCGTTGTCTTTGCGTACATCTTCTTTGTTGTCTATCGCTTCGTATTCGCGGTTGACATTGAAGCCTAAGCTCAGCGGTTTGAGATTAAGATCTGTCCGTGCATAATCCAGTCCCAGGCGGTAATACAGGCGTCCTGGGCCCTCTTTGTTGATCAGTATATCGTTGGAGTTGGCTCGTAACAGATAATCTATCGGGACTATGGCTTCTTTGCTCTCAGTGCTTCGTCCGACAAATTTCTGTGCGCCCAGGAGACTGTCGCCGAGCCATTCCTGTGCTTCGAAGTTTGGTGTGTCTTTTTCGTATTTGGCAAAATACTTGTCGAGGGCTAGAAGCACACAGGAGTTTTCCTGGGTACCGTCCCAGGCACCGTTTTTCTTGTGGGCCAGAAGTCCCTTAGCCAATTTGGCGATCAATTCGCTGCCAGGTTGGTCTTCTATCAGGGCTCTGAGCACAAGTGCGTCAGTGCGCCTCGGTGAGTAATACAGCAGGTAGTTGCAGTCCCCATAGTCGGCGCTGTTTGTCGACGCAGTTGAGGCAGTCTCCGTAATGTGATTGTTGATCAAGCGCCGTAATTCGCCGGCTTCCTTTGCAGAGGCTTTGTCTTTGGAAAGCACCGGTAAGAGCCAGCTTGCTATTTCCAGGGTTGTCGTTTTGGATTCTTTCAAAAGGTCTCGCGCTTCTCTGGCGTCTACGTCCCCATTTGTGTAGCGCACATTTAGAGCTTTAGCCATGATTCCCTGTTTTGAGATTTTTGAGTAGTCGTTAGGGATGTAACTTGCTATCGCTTTCAGGTAACTGTGGGCTCGCGAGAGAATGTCAGGGTTTGTTGTGAAGTCTTTTTGCTTCGCCAGGAAAAGAGCCTCAGCTGTCTGTATCGAGGCATAGGGATATTCATGTGAATCATCCTTTGCCCAGAGGCCGAATCCACCGTTGCCATTCTGGCGAGATTGCAGAGTGTCGATGATCTCTTGTACATTGGCTCGATATTTTGAGTCTTTTTCCGCCGGTAGACAATTGAAGGCGACAAGCACATCGTGCAGGGCCAGCATGGCCAGGAGCTTGGCCGATAGTTGCTCGGAGCAGGCGAACGGATACTTGTCCAGGTAAACGTACGCATCTGTCAGTGCCTGCAGTGCGGTGCTGCTTGTCGTTATCGATAGTCCGCCCACCTGTTTATAGATATCTCTGGGGCAGTCAATTTTTTGCAGGGCTGCGCCCTTGTCTATCTGTCCGTAGGCCGCGAAAGTCTCCATCGAAGCCGGTACGTACACGGGGATCGACAGATTCGCCGCATCGGCTGCACCGTCGGTAGTGACTCCGCACTGGACATCAATTGTGCCAGGCTCTTTGGTCGCAATTGGGAAGCGCACCTCCACACGGTCATTGGCTGCCAACTGCACTATTTTGCCTGCGGCCTGCGGTGAGGCTGCTGTGGCATTTTCGAAAATGGCATTTTGTGCTCGCATTATCACTTCTGCTTGCACTGGTTTGTCGGTTTGATTTTGTACGACAAAGGATAGCTCGCATTTGTCTCCGAAATTGAGGAAGCGAGGCAGTGATGGCTTGATGGCCAGATCCATTTTGGTCGAAACGGTCGAAACTGCTGCCCCATATTTGTCTAAGTCTGCTACTGCTACCGCCATGATTCTGTACTTTGTGATATTGTCCGGCAGGTGCATCGGTACACGGGCGTGGCCATTTGCATCGGTGACAACATCGGGTGCAAAAAGTGCAAGCTCGGAGAAATTTGTTCTTTCTACAAACTTGGGGCTGGGCCGATACTCCTCAAACTCCACAGTGCCCGGAACTTCGTTGGACTGGCCGTAGCGCGGATCGAGGGGAGCTCCGATGAGTGCATCGCAGTCGTAAGCCTGTTTGGCTACTGGAAATCGCAGGAAATAGTTCTGACGCTGAGTCCACGACTCGGGCCCCGAAGAATAGTGTCTTTCATCGAGGACTGTTGGTTCCACCTGGAACATATTGGTGACCCGCACTCCCGTGCGGTAGTAGCCGCCTTTTACGTACGGCGCATTTCGGCTCCTCTTGAGCTGGTCGGTTCGGATGCTAGAGCGGCTCCCACCTGCAAGTGATGAGAAGAATGTCCCAGGATAAAAGTCATTGAGCGGATCTGACCAGACGTGATCCTTGAGCGCCAGCAATGCCTCGTCGACTACTGCTACGGCAACATGACCCGATGGGACAGGCTTATTGTTGTGGTCTTTGAGGTCGAAATCAATGCTTGTTTCGCTGCCAGGGGCCACTACTGCTTTTTCAGGCTTAACCGTCAGCGTCAGGTGTTTAGCCTTGGGCGGCACGGGGATTTGAATGCGCTGATAGCCACTTTTGTTTTCTGCTCCTGTTAACCAAACTTCGGCGCTGAAGTTCGGATAGTCTGCTTCTGTAATTGGCAACTTCACCGTTTGAGGACCGCTTTTCAGTTCAAGGGGAATGCTTGAATAGAGAGTCTCTCTCGATAGCAGAAGTAGTCCGTAGCACGGGTAGGACGATGCGGATATCGCGATTTCGGCGGTGTCGCCTGGTTGGTATTCTGCTTTGTCGGTTGTTACAGTCGGCCTCAGGTTCATACTATTATTGACGACCATCACCGGTACTGGTTTGACGATATTGATGTCTGATGATGCTTCATTGATTCGGCCTGCCTCATCGCTAGTAGTAGCCGTCAAGCCAAATTGTTCACCTTTTGGTGGTGTGAAGGAGATTTCTACTGGCTGCGCTTCAGAGACTACTTCTTTGCTCTCAACGGCCGTATATTTGCCGTTTTGCTCCCGCCTCCAGAGCCTCAAAGCTACCGGTCTGCCGGCGCAGACCTTGCCATCGATGTCGGTCACAACAAGTTTCGCTTTGATCTGCTTGTCTTTTGTTATCTCGCGGTTGGTTTGGATGCCGATATAAGCTTTGGCCGGGTGCATCGTCAGGGATATTGACTGTGACCACTGCTGCCGATTGACGTCTGTAATCGTCCCTTCGCACTGGAGGTTTAGGGGATGAGGGGCAGGGAGTGTGTTCACTTTGACGCTAACTGTGTTCTGGCCCTGTCCGTCTGACAGGCCTTCGATCGTCTTGGTTACAGACTCGAAACTTCTCGTATGGCCAGCACTGTCGTATTGGCTGGCGGCGCTCACCTGGGCAAAATTATACTCAGGCCAATCGGGAGGACTAAACGATGTTGCTTGTGCTGTAACCGTCCATTTTACTTTTGCTTCCGGCAGTGGGCCACCGCCAAAGTATCCGCCCTTGGCCGACATTGTTGCCGTTTCACCAAAATAGAAGCTAGTTCCCTTCGGCGTCGTGACTTGCATTTCAAACTCCGGCCGGCGGAATTCCTCCGCCCATACCGTCACGTAAGTAGAGTAGTCCTTTGTACCCGTCTCTGCACCTATGTTGTCGCGCACGACTTGGGTTTTCGGTAAGTCTGCAAGGTCTTGTTCTTGAGCTTGGATGCGTATCTGTACTGCGCCCAGATTCATCTTTTGCGGCAGCTTGGCTGCAAATGAGAATCCTCCAGCTGCGTCGACTTTAGCTTCGCCTTTGAGCAATTCCGTATTGTCGGCTGCTTTTGCCAGGTAAGTCACCGTGTGCAATTTGGGATCGAAGATTTCGAGAGCACCTTGTTTAGTGTACCTGATGCCGCGTTGCCAGCCCTTGATACACACCGTTTGTCCCGGCTTGTAGAGCAGTCGATCCGGCTGGCAATACCAGCGGATTACCGGTGGTGTCTCCCTGAAATACCAGCTACTGTCCGGGAGAATGACCGAGTCGCTACCTCGTTTCAATATGAGCGCCTGCCCCGGGTTCGTTTTAATGGGAGCCTTCAAGGGGAACTCGGCCTGACCAGATTCATTGGTCGTCACGTGACCTGAAGACGGTAAAAGCTTGACCTTGGCGCCGAATATTGGTTTGCCTTCCGCCAGGGTCGTGGCCAGGGCTGAGAGTTTTCTGCCTCTGAATGCATCGAGACCCATTTCGGTCACCTGCACCCAGCATTTTTGCTTGATAGGCTGTTTTACGTCAGGTACGAAATATTCAGCGTAGATTGCAAATTGGCCGTGTCCATCTCTTAGAAATGGCTTCAGGTCAGTTCTGATTGCTGTCAGATCCTGCCCGACTCCATAATGCTTTTTTGTCAGCAGACTGCCCTTGTGCTTCTGGTCGAAATTTTCCTCATTGAGAAACTCCGGCCATTCTTCTGGTTCGACGCGGTAAAGTCTCAGCTCAAAGTCCTGAATGGCCTGGGCAAGGCAATGGACCTCGGGGGGTTGATTGGGGGCAATGGTCAGTAAATGGCTGGGCAAAGCCACCATCGATGGCCGTGACGTGGCCTCGAATCGTCTCGTTTCCTGATGACCGAGGGTCTGCCCGAAACTATCCCTGATGGCACCACCGATGGTGATGCTGTAGCGACCGAGGGGGCGGAAGTTGGCGCTGATTTGAATATAGTCGCCAATCTTTTAGCATTTGATTTCCGAAGCGTTAGGGCTGATTTTAATCAGGTTTGCCAGTTTTTCCGGAGGTGTGGCAATCTGGTTATTGAAATTAATCAGTACAGAGCCTCCATCCGGATTGACGGAGGGTGTGCATCGAGTGATTTTCAGGCGATCATGTACTACAAATTGCGCTTCTCGATCACCTTCCGTTAGCCTGGGGCCTTCTTCCGAGGGGCAGCCTTTTTCCAGTATGAGTCTGTATCTCTCCCCCAGCGACAGCTCTCGGTCCGGCATAACCGCAATCCAACGCTTCTTTGGGAACTCATTTACGAAGCTCTGGTAGGATACATTTTCCCGAATGGCGCTGTCGGACACCTGGTGAAAGGCGCGCTCCTTCTGATCCGGCCCGCGGAGGTGCAGGTGCGCTGCTACTTTATCGCGGTCTATATCCTGGTTGAAAAGCAGCAGTACAATAGGTTGCTTGTTTTGCGGCGTTTCAGCCCCGGGATATGAGCCTGAGATCGCGACGGGTACTGAATCGATGCTAAACGTTTCTTCCTTCGGCAATTGACTGCCGCTGACCGATCTGGCGGACTGAAAGACCGTGAGTTTGTAGTTTGTTGCTTTGGGCAGGCGCTTTTCCGGGTTAGTGGGATGAAACAGCAAGGTCTGTGTGCCCGCCCATTCCCACTGCCCCTGAGGCTGCGGCGTGAGTTTCAAGATGGCATCGGGTTTGACTGTTTTGGCTTCCGACAGGGGGACCATCGGTTGCGAAAATGTCACCGCGATTTCCTTCACATCGTCGACAAGTCCCTGGGGGCTGACCCTCGTGACTTTCAAGGGAGATGGCTGAGTTGGCTTCGCCACAGGCTTTTGTCTGATGATCGTGGGCGGGAAAGTTTCGCGCGTTATTGATCCCGGTAGTTGTGGCTTGACCAGCGATTGTTCCGGCAGGCGAAATTCATGATTCTGACTGTCAGGCAACGGTGCGAATCGATTAATCAATTCCTTGACCCGTTCGGGGGCCATGGGTGTGCCTGCCGCTACTTTTGCCGAGGCATCAGCGTCTCTGGGGTTTTCTGTTTCAGTTAATGTGAAGTCGAGTTTGGGTGTTTTTGCGGTCGTCTCCACCGCCAACGCCGGAGTGGACGGCAGGATAATTAGAAGTAATGCGAGGGACGTCGCCCAAATTCTGGCCATGAAGGGCTGATGATTGACCGACATCTATGTTCCTCTCATATGGGTGTAAGTTATTCAATCACGACTGTTTCGGATGCGCTTCTGCCGAAAGTTTCAGGTGCGTACATCTCCTCAATTTTTGTCGGCGGCACGACAAAGCGGCCGATAGAGGTCGCCCGCATCGTGTATGAGTAGTCGTGGTCGCCTGGGCCGAGGTAAGATGCGAAGGCTTCGGCCTGATGATCCCTTAGATTTTGGTGTTCATACCAGGACCAGAGCCAGGGCCACGAGCCAAAATAATCTGTAATCCACCTACTGTATTGTGCCTCTGCTCCGGATCCCGGGGCGCCGGCTGATTTCCTGTTCCCGGCCAGCGCCGTGTTTACGATCTCACATCCACCCGGCACCGGCGCCATCATGGCTACGTGATAGCGGGTGCCGACATTGCTGAAGTTCAATTTGCATCGCACCGTCGAACCGGCCTTTATGTGCCATATTCCGTCGCTGTCTTTCCGCACATCGTCGGTGTTATCGACGGCTTCGTATGTCCGTTTGACCGCGAAGCCCAGGCTCAGTGGTTTGATATTGAGGTTAGTAGATGCATAGTCCAATCCTAGCCTGTAATAGAGTCTTCCCGGGCCGGTTTTGTTGATCAAGACATCATCGGATTTACTGCGAAGTAGATAGTCAATGGGTACGTTGATTTGTTTGCTTTCGGTGCTTCTGCCTGCGAATTCTTGCTGGCCCAGGAAGCTGTTGCCCAGCCATTCCTGTACTTTGAAATTTGGAGTCTCCTTTTCGTACACGGAGAAATATTTATCCAGGGCCAGCAGCACACTGCTGTTTTCTTGTGTTCCATTCCAGGCTCCATTTTTCTTGTGAGCCAAAAGACCTTTCGCCAATTTCGCTATCAGTTCACTGTCGGGCTGATCTTCGATTAAGGCCAGCATGACGAGAGCATCTGTGCGTCTGGGTGAATAGAACATTCTGTAGTTTGATTCACCGTAACCCTCGCTGATTGTGGACGCGGTAGAAGCCGTCTCCTTGATCTGATTATTTATCAGTGTGCGTAGGCGTGCGACTTCGTCCACTGAGGCCTTGTCTTTTGAAAGCACAGGTAAAAGCCAGCTTGCACACTCCAGGCTCGGGGTTCCAATCTCCGCAAGTACCTGGCGAGCGCGACCTGGGTCGATTTCATGCTCGTAATACTGCACGTTGAGCGCTTTTGCCTGGAGTGCGTTTCGTTCGTCCGCTGAATATTTATCAGGGATGTAGCGATCTATGTTTTTCAAATAGAATTTGCAGCGGGCCAGTACCTCCTCTCCCACCGCGAAGTCTTTTTGCCTTGCCAGAAACATTGCCTGAGATGCCTGAAGCGATACAAAGGGAAATTCGATTTCTTGAGTTTTCTTCCAGAGTCCGAAGGAACCATTTTCGTTTTGGCGGCTGGCGAGCGTTTCAATTAGATATTTGATGTGTGCGCGATATGCTGCATCTTTCTCCGTGGGCAAGCAGTGGAATGCTACGAGTGTGTCGTGCAGCGCTAGCATGGCCAGCAGTTTGGCTGAGAGCTGTTCGGTGCATTCGAATGGATAGTGCTCGAGGTACAGGTAGGCGTCAGTCAAGGACTGCAATGCTGTGCTGCTTGTGGAGACTGACAGCCCGCCCACTTGCTTGAAGACGTTGGCGGGACAGTGGACTTTTTGCAGGACCGCACCTTTGTCCACCTGTCCGTAGGTGGCAAAAGTTTCCATCGTGGCCGGCATGTAGAGCGGTATAGTCATGCTGGCGGCATCCGAGACACCGTTTGCTGTGACTGCGCATTGTACGTCGATGTTGCCAGCGTCCTTTGTGGCAATGGGAAAGCGCACTTCAGTGCGATCCTTGGCGCCAATAGATATTCTTTTGCCTGCCGTCTGTGCATCCTGGGACCCACCTGCCACTGTGGCGTTGCGTACTCGTATAACGACATCCGCCGTCACAGGTTTGTCTGTTTGATTTTGCACTACAAAAGCTAATTCACAGCGGTCACCAAAATTGAGAAAGCGAGGTAAGGAGGGCTTGATGGCCAGATCCAATTTGGTTGAAAGGCCTGATTCTGCGGCGCCAAATTTATCCAACCCTGCTACCGCGACAGCCATAATGCGGTATTTTGTGATGTTGTCCGGCAGATGCATAGGCACTCGGGCATGACCGTTTGCGTCGGTGACGACGTCGGGGGCGAAGAGTGCCAGCTCGGAGAAGTTGATTCGCTCGTTAAATTTGCCGAGTCGGAGTGCTGTATCCTGAACCAAGTCATTACTGATCCCGTTCATAATGCGACTGTTGGCTACTTGTACGCTCAGTCCATTTCGTTCTGGTGATCCGGAATAGAACGTGTATCGGTCTACAGAGTTAAGTTGATGCCTTTCGAGTCGTCCCGAGCTGTAGTACCTTTCGTCTACGACAGTTGGTTCCGATTGAAGAACGCTTGGCGTCCATGGCGATGGCCTGAAGTTGGCTCCTTTAGCTTTTTTCGTTCCAGTCTTTTTTTCAAAGTTGGATGTCGGTAAAAGTATGCTTGTTCTGCTGGAGCCGGCCGAGGCTGTGTGACGGCCCCCGTTGTAGAACACGTTGATTGGGTCGCCCCAGTGATGATTTCGTAAGGCCAGAAGAGCTTCGTCTACAACCGCAATTGCCACATGTCCGGATTGCACTGGATTGTTGTTGTTATCTTTAAGGTCTACATCTATGTATGTTTCACTGCCCGGTTCAATTTCTGCTTTTCCCGGTTTGAGTGTAAGCGCCAGCTGCTTCGATTTCGGCGGCACGAAGAGTACAATCTCTCCGAGTTCAAATTGATTATTGGCACTGGAGAGACTGACCTCGACGCCAAATTGTGGATAGTCATCCTCTGTAATCGGTATCTTGATTACATATGGTGAGTCGACTAATTCCAGTGCAGTTGTCGAGGCAATTGTTTGTCGAGATATAACTGCAATGCCGTGGGCTGGGTATGACGAAGGCGTGACAGTAATCTCAGCGATGTCTCCGGGGTTATATTTCGCTTTATCGCATTTCAACCTGAGGCCGCCAGGCAAGTTCGGCTGAGTTTGGGTTGTTTCATGTTGTGCGATTTCTCGTTGCTGGATGATGATCGGCAACTTTGTTTGATTGATCCGACCGTCTGAATCAATTACGGTCGCAGTTAGTTCGACGACATGACCATTAGGCGCCGGGAATGATATTTGAGTTGGCTCCGTGGTAGAGACAAACTCCTTGCTTTCTATTTCAATCGGTGCGCCGTAGGTTGGTATCTGTGTCAATTTCACGGTTATACGCCTGTCTGGCCTGATCTTGCCTTCGATATCTGTGGCGACGATGCTTGCCTTCACGGGGGTGCCCGATGTTAAAGATGCGAAAGTATTTATTCCGACGTAGGTTTTCGATGGGTGAATTGTTAGTGCTACTCTATTTGACCACTCCTGCCTGTTAACGTCCAGGATAGTGGCCTGGCAACTCATCCTTACCGGTCTTGGTGAAGCTAAGTTTCTGACAAGCAGATTTATCGAATTCCGCCCATTCGAGTTCGACAGCCCCGTAATAGTCTTCTCGCCGGATTGCGAATTCGAGTTTCCCTGCAGCCTGTCAATTCGGTCAGAGAAAGAGTACCAACCGTATCCGAAATGATATCCGGGCCATCCTGGGGGGCTGTATCTGGTTGGTTGGCCCGTTACGCGCCACGTGACGTTAGCATGCGGGAGTGGCCCCCCACCGAAGTATGAACCGCGCGCCGAAAGCTTCGCGTTTTCTCCGAGTACAAAACTATTACCTTTTGGAGCCTCCACGTTCATTTCAAATTCCGGACGTCGAAATTCCTCAATTGAAACTTGTAGTGTGGTCTCAAAGTCTTGTGATGAGGCTTCTTTCCTGACTCTGTCTTGGAACACAGAATCTTGGGTGAATTGGTCCAATTCACTGCCGCTGGCCTTGATAGTGACGGTTATCCAGCCGAGATTTACCTTCTTTGGAATTGTTGCAGCAAAGGCAAAGCCCCCAACAGCATCAATTTTGGCTGCTCCTTTAAATAACTCTGTTTGATCAGAGGCGGTGCCTACGTAGGAGATTTTACGCAACTTCGTGTCAAAGAGCCGAATGGCGCCTTTGTCTGTGAATCGAAATCCTCGTTGCCAGCCTTTTACGCATATAGTCTGCCCTGGTCTGTATAGGGTTCGGTCCGAGACGCAAGACCAGAGGATTGTCGGCGCGGCCTTGACTGCACCCCAGTTGCCATGCTCCGGAAGCAAGGCGCTGTCAGGACCATAGCTGACACAAAGTGCTGTCTGGTGGTTGAAGCGATTCAGCTCTGGGCTTGTGATTTGAGCTTGACCGTGAGCGTCTGTTGAAGCACTCAGCTTTTGTGGCAGCAGCTGCACGCGAGCATTTGGAATTGGCCTGCCGTCTTTGAGCCTGGTTGCCAGGACAATGAGCTGGTGCCCCGTGAATGCCTCAAGGCCTATCTCTGTCACCTGGGTCCAGCAGGCGCTTACGTGACGGTCCTTGTGTTTGTCATCCCAACATTCCGCAAGGACTATGAAGTGACCAAAGTCGGATTTCAGAAAGGGTTTTAGGTCTGTTTCGAGATATGCACTGTCGACACCGACAGGATAATCCTTAGTGGAAACCAGTGTGCCGATTGGCTCCGCGTCTGCATCGTTCCAGTTGGTTTCACGATATGCGGGCCATTGTTCAGGACGTACTTGAAATATTCTTATAGTTACCGCTTTTGTAGCCTGCGCGAAGAGCGTAACAACAGGTTTCTGTCCTGGTGCTATGGTCTGGAAATATTGGTCGTTTCTAAGTTGAGTTTGCTTAGCGTGGGTCTCGAAAGTGCGGGTCGCTGGATGACCAAGCTTTTGGCCGAAGATATCTTCTATGGCACTGCGGAAGGTGACGGTATATTTGGCGTATGGTCGATAGTTGCCTTCTATCGTAATGGTTCGTCCTGAGACTACGTATTTGCAGTCTGCCGGCATGGGCGAAATTGATATAAGTGCCTTAATTTGTTCGATTTTGTTTGCAATTGGATTGGTGAACGAAAAACTTGCAACTCCGTTTTCTGGGCCGATTGGATCTTCTGGAGACTTCACCAAAAGCATGGGACCATGCACGAAAAAGTGCGACGATTCATCACCCTCGGTCAATTCTGGTCCCTCCGCCGAGGGGCAGCCCTTCTCGACGATCACCGAATATTCTGTGTTGAGTGGAAGAGACTGGTCAGGTTGCACGCAGAGCCACTGATTGGTGGGGGTGTCCTTTACCTGTGACCAGTATTCACGCTGCTTTTTTAAGTCGCTGTCAAGCACGAGATGGCATGGGAATTGCTTGCCGTCTCGGTTTAGTAATTTCAGATGCGAAAAAACCGTTTCTCTATCAATATCCTGGTTGAACCAGACCAAAATCGCTGGTGTGGTTGAAAGTGGCACATCGAAAGGTGGAAAGCTTTTTGTAATGTGAAGACGAGGCGTTTCGATTGAATAATTCTGGTCGTTTTCCAGTTGATTGCCGGTAATAGATTTAGTTGTTTTCGGAATAGAGAGAGTGTATTTAGTTGCCCGGGGTAGGCGCTTATCTGACCGGGCAGGATGAAAGAGTAGAGTCTGGCTGCCTGCCCATTCCCACTGACCGGCGGGCTGCGGGCTGAACTTTAAATATTCACCAGGGTCAACGGCCTTTGCTTCGGACAGAGCGGTCATGGGTTGCGAAAAAGATACTGCCACCTCAGCGGCTTCATCAATAGGTCCATGCGGGCTGACCCGCACGACTTTTAATGGAGTGCTTTGAACCGCAGCCTCCGGTTTTGCAATCAGGGAAACTTTCGGTGGAAATGTCTCTAAGGTCGTGGTCCCGGGCAGTCTTGGTTTGACGAGCGATTGTTCCGGCAGTCTGAACTCACTAACTTTGCGCTGCTGCAGTGGCGCCAGTTTATCGATCAGCTCTTTTACTCGTTCCGCGGGAAGCGGTTCGCCTGCGGCAATTTTTGTTCTCGGCGATTCTTCCTTTTCATCTTCCGCCTGGCTCAGTGTGAACTCGAGTTTTGGCTCTGTTTGTTCTTTGCCTGCCTTGGCATTTCCGTTGTCCACGCTCTTGGAAGCGTCTGATGTCGCCAACGCCGGAGTGGTCGGCAGGACAACTAGAAGCAGCGTCAACACGACCGATAGGACTCTGGTCAGGGGGCGCTCATTTTGCGACGACATCAATGTACCTCGGTTAACCGTGGGAAAGCACGGGCGGCGCAAGCTGGCTGATCTAGTTCAGTTGCGGTCACAACATTATATATAAGCCGATGATACAATTGGCATCTTTGTTCTCGGCTTTCAAACTGGATGCAGCTCATGGCAACAAGTGGCAAGGTTTCGGTTTCATCCCTCAGTTTGAAGGAGCCTCACTGGACGCTGGCCGAAAAGAGCCCTAACGAAAATGTCTTTGTCAGTCGTGACGGCGATGTTGTCGGCATCGAGCTGCGCACCGAAGAGACAGTCTTCAAAGTCGATTTTAATGACCTGGCCTCCCTGCGCTCCAATATCCGCATGGGCTTTGGCGGAGCCGGACTGATCAGCGCTGATATCGAAGAATACGGCACCGGCGATGCGAAAGTCAGAGGTGTGGCCATAATCACCAAGCTGCCCCAACTGCCGGCCGGTATGTCGTACAACGGTTTGATTTTCTTGCCATTCAAAGACTTCAGTTATTCACTCTACATGCGCTATGAAGAGGGCGGTATTTCCGGCGCCCGCGAAGCTGCGGTGCTGGAACCATTCATCGCCTCGGGCGAGGTCAAGCTTGTTGTCGGAGCTGCCGGAGCCGTGCTCGATGGCTTTGATGAAGACCTGTACGAGCCCTCACTGCGCGGGCATCTCGTGCGCAACAAAGCCGAGCGCGAAGAATTTGACGGTCAATTTCCCGATCATCCATTGAGCAAGTTGCGCGCTTGTCTGCGCAGTGTGAAAGAGTCGCTGCAAATTGATCGGATTGTTCTGGAGGCTGAGCAGGATGTTTGAAAGATTCACCGAAAACGCTGTAAAAGTCATCATGGTGGCGCAAGAAGAGAGCCGCCGGCTGAAGCGTAATTGGGTTGCACCCGAGCATATCCTGCTCGGGGTGCTTTCGGTCAACAAATCCCACGCCGCCCGGGTCATGGCCAGCCACGGGTTGAAGCTTGACGGGGCGCGCAAGGACGTACTTGCCGCCGTGGGCAAGGGTGATGATCGTTTGGAGGCGGAGATTCACTTCACCGATGCGGCCAAACGAGGCCTGGAATTATGCTGGGCGGCCGCACAAAATCGAGAGTCCGGTGCAATCACCGAGGACCATATAATGCTTGGCCTGTTGGCTCTGAATGATCCTGTGACCAGTGGCATCATCCGAAAATACTGCAGCAGCATTTCTCTTATCGAGGAAGAATTGAACCGCAGCATGGACGGGAAATAGCCTGCATCGTAATTTCGAACGACTTGAGTCTGTCCGCCGCATCGTAGAGATCGGAGACGATCATAAACTCATCGGCCTGGGTGCTTTCGAGCAGATCATTTAGTTTCTTCTGCACCGTCTGCGCACCGCCGACGATGGCAATGGCGAAGCGCTCATAGACGGCCGCGCGCTCGTGAAATGTCCAGAGAGTCTCCATCTCGGCCGGTTCGATTGGCGGCTGCAATTCCATAGATTGGCCGCGCACCCGCTTCAAGACCCGCTGCAGTGGTGTGGTCGCCTGGAAGCGGGCCTCATCGTCGGTGTCGGCGGCCACAACGGGCACACCGATCATTACGTAGGGTTTCTTCAAATGTTTTGATGGGCGGAAATCTTGACGATAGACCTTGATCGAGCGGTAAAGCTCTTCCGGGGCAAAGTGACTGGCAAAGGCAAAAGGCAGGCCCAGAGCCGCTGCCAGCTGGGCGCTGAAATCACTGGAGCCGAGCAGCCAGATCGGTACATTGAGGCCGTTGCCGGGGTAGGCCTTGACGCCGTCTTCGCTGGGGGTGTCGTCGAAGTAGCTGCGCAACTCGTGCAAGAGTCTGGGGAAGTCCTGGCCCGTGCTGGTCAGTCCGCGGCGCAGGGCTCTGGCTGTGGCCGGGTCCGTGCCGGGGGCGCGGCCGAGACCGAGATCGATGCGGCCCGGGTAGAGAGATTCTAGAGTGCCGAATTGTTCGGCGATGATCAGCGGAGCGTGGTTGGGCAGCATGACGCCGCCGGAGCCGACACGGATAGTTTTTGTGCCGCCGGCTACCATGCCGATCAAAATTGATGTGGCGGCGCTGGCGATGCCCTGCATATTGTGGTGTTCAGCCAGCCAGAAGCGATTGTAGCCCCAGCTCTCGGCGTGCTGCGCCAGGTCCAGGGTGCGGGCAAAAGCTTCCGCCGCGGTCTGTCCTGCCGCCACCGGGGCCAGATCCAGTATCGATAATGGGGTTTCGTTGAGTGCTTTCATGCCTAGAGCTTAGCAAATTTTTTTCGTTAAGCCTTGATCACTGACACACCCTGGGCTTTCAAATCTTTCAAAAAAGCTGCCGGGGCTGATTGGTCTGTGACTATGTAAGACAGGTCTTTTAACTTGGCCACAAGAAATGGCGAGACCGTTCCCAGCTTCTCGGCGCCGGCCAGGGCCAGTGTTCCGGCTGAATGTTCGATCATCATTCTTTTCACTGCGGCGTCTTCTATGTTTGACACGGTGGCACCGTATTCGGTGTGCACGCTTTCCACACTGATGAGACAGAGGTCGGCCTGGATGGCGCCGATCTCGCTGAGCGTGGAGGGGCCCATGGTGAGAAGCAGTTCTTTCTGGACGCGACCGCCCAGGATGATTACTTCCAGGTTGCCCACCTCGGCCAATCTCTGGGCGGTGGGCAGGCTGTAGGTGATGAAGGTGGCCTTGAGATCGGCGGGGATGAATCTGGCGATTTGAGCGGTGGTTGTGCCGCCGTCGATAAAGACAATCTGGCCGCTGCGTACGTACGAGGCCGCGGTTTTGGCTATGGCCAGCTTTTCGCCTACGGCGATTTTTTCGCGTTTATCGTACTGGAAGGGCACCTGACCCAGGGGCAGGGCGCCACCGTGGACGCGCTTGAGCAATCCCGCCTCGGCCAGGTCCTTGAGGTCGCGCCGGATTGTGTCTTCGGATACCCCCAGACGCACGGTCAGGTCGGAAGAGAGGACTTTGCCGCTGCTGGCCAGGCGCTCCAATATTTTATTTTTGCGCTCTTCTGTAAGCATTTCTTGACAATACCTGACCCTTGCTGGTATTTGCGGGTATTTGCGTGTATCATTTCGAATTATACAGGTTTATTCGGGTTTATGCAGGTTTCCAAATGACGCGAGCTTATTTTCCCTTCCGGTTGGCAGCAGTGGATCTGGACGGCACTTTGTTAGCGCCGGACAAGACGATCCCACAGTCAAACGTTGAGGCAATACGCACTCTTCGAGCACTTGGTTGCGAAGTTATTCTGGCCTCGGGCCGTCGCCACGAGGACATTTTGCCGGTTTATCACGAGCTGGACCTGGATGCGCCGGTCATTTCCTCCGACGGTATCCTCGTCAAGCAGCCCCTGTCCGAGGAAATCATCTACGAGCAGGTCGTTGACCCGGCCGTGGCCCGCGAGCTGATCCGCGAGGGGCTGGAAAATGACTATTCTTTGTATGTCTATCACGCCGAGAGCGCTTTCTACTCCCATCATGACGAGTACACAGCCCGTTACCAGACAGTAACGCGTTCGCGCAAGCCGATTTTGCACAAAAACCTTACCGGACTCACCGGCACGAGGGTGCACAAGGTGGTCTGGTGCGGCCCTGAGGCCAAGCTGCGCTTTGAGCAGAAGCGTCTGGCGGAGCTTTTCCAGAAACAATTGATTGTTTGCCAGAGCGAAGGCGGTTACCTGGAGTTTATGCCCCTCTTGAGCGGCAAGTTTGCCGCCCTCAACCACCTGGCGACGCAGTTGGGCGTGCCGGAGCACAGTACTCTTGCCTTTGGCGACAACTGGAATGATGTTGAGATTTTATCCAGAGTGGCTTATGGTGTGGCTATGAGCCATGCCAGCGAAGAGGCCAAAGCCGCGGCCAAGGCCGTAGCGCCCGCCGGCGACGAGGGAGAAAGTTTTGCCCGCGCTGTCAATCTGGTGCTTGATAAGTTCTCGCCGGTTTGTAGTTCCTGCTGACGGCTCGTATACTATTCAGGTCCTCTACCAAGGTCCTGAAGGCGTATGAAACTGTCTCGCAAAAGTCATCAGTTAGCTCTATCGCTGGTTCTGAGTGCTTCTTGCGCGCTTGCCTGTGCCATGCAGACGCCTGCGCGTGCCATGTCCCTCACCGAGGAAGACATTGAAGGTAAGCTCAAAACTGCACGCATGGCCGAAATAGACAAGAAGTACCAGGTCGCCCTCGATAATTATTTGTGGGTATTTGAACACAGTCGCCATGTGCAAAAGTGGCAGGGCGTGCGCAATGCCATGGTCTCACAGGAACTGGTCAAGCTGGCCGGTGAATTTGAGCCGGCCAAGGCGGAAGTGCTCAAGCTGCGCGATGATCGCGAAAAGCTAATGATGGAAGAAAAGGCCACCGAGCCCGATGTGCAGGACTGGGCTATTCTCAATCACAATCTGCACGATGACCGTCGCAGCATCACAGTCTATAAACAGCTCAACGCCAAGGGCAAACCTTACGCACAGATCTGTGACTGGATCGAAGAATGCATTCCGGTAACTCTGGTGCGCGGCCGGCAGTATCAGGATCTGCTTGTATGGGCTGAGCGCGCCTCCGCCTCGCAGATTGCCACGGTGGAAGACAGCGAGAAGAAGGGCTTTTCCGGTCGACTGGCGCTGCCGCTGGTGATGGAAGATGTCTATGCGTGTTATGAAGTGCTGCTGGCCAATGGCAAAGAAGCGCAGGCGGCCAAGCTTTCAGAGACTATTCTGCGGCCCTGGTCATCACACGATATGTTTGCTGCCTTCGTCCGCGCTGCCCGGCGCACCGATCACAATAAGATCGCTGATGAACTGCTGGCGCAGGCTCGCAAAAAAGTTTCAGCTACCGATTATGAGCTGATTCTGGGCGAGATCAGACCGGAAAATAAACACTAGAAATTACTGGCCCTGTTTGCGTAGCTCAACCAGCCGCTTCACCTCGAGCTCGGTGATACCATGCTGGTCCAGAACGCTTTTGTAAGTTGTAAACCAGCCGGCTTCGCCCTGCAATTCTTTGGTCACCATCTTTTCCAGTATCTCTTTTCTGTGCTCCGAATCGTACTGGCCCACGGCGTCCCAGCCGGAGCGCTCGTCGCTGCGTTTGCGCAAATGCAGCAGTCTGTTTCTGCGCGGGTCCAGCAGCATCAGCACAAGTAAAATGACCACCATAAATATCACGAGATTCCCCACCATCACCTGTAACGTCATGGGTTGATTTACCTCGATTGAGCCGGCACTTTGATCATACTTTGCCATTGGGTATGCTTTCGTCAATGATTTAATGTTGGCTTTTGAACTTTTTGGTCGGACCGAGCGTATTGATTAGAAAGACCAAGGCGTGAGGGTGCTATGAAACGCGATTCCAACCCGGGTAGCAAGCAGATGTTTATCGCCGCCATGACCCTGGGTCTGGTCGGCGGATTGAGCCCGTCACTCAATCCATTATTTATGGCGCCGGCGCAGGCTCAGGCCGGGGCTGATGGTGACCGCCTGGTCAGGCCAGGAGATTTCGGCACGCCAGCTGTAGCCGTTACGACTGCTCCCGCTGCCACCGGGCGCCGCGCTCATAGAAGGTCCGCATCGGTTGCCGATGCCAGTGCCGCTGGTAACCCCACTGCCCGATCTATGAATAGCGATCAGCAGATTGTACATTTGCTCAATCGCATTACGTTTGGTGCCAGGCCCGGCGATGTTGAGCGCGTCAAGCAGCAGGGTATCAGAAATTACATCGCCGCCCAGCTCAACCCCGAATCAATTCCCGAATCTCCTGAAGTGCTCAGCAAGGTGCAGAACACGCACTTGCTCAATGTTTCTTCGATGCAGGCGATTGCTGAGTTCAGACAATTTCAAAAGGAACGCAAACAGTTAAAACAGCAGGAACTGGCCGCTAATCCCGATACAAATCAGGGCGCTAATCAGGGCGGCGGCAAACCCGGCAAGCAGTTCAAAGACCAGCTGGGTGATTCTAAAAAGCGCATGGGCCAGGAGTTGATGGAAGTCCGCCTGCTCAGAGCCATCGACAGCAACCGCCAGTTGCAGGAAGTGATGACCGACTTCTGGTACAACCACTTCAATATATCTATTGATAAGGGCTTTGATCATGTACTCGTCGGCGCTTACGAGGAGCAGGCAATAAGGCCCTTTGCCCTCGGTAAGTTTCGCGATCTGGTGGGCGCTACATGCCACCATCCGGCTATGCTTTTCTATCTGGATAACTGGCAAAACAGCAAGCCCGGCACCACCGATCGCAAGGGTAAAGAGAGCGGTATCAACGAAAATTACGCCCGCGAACTGATGGAGTTGCATACTCTAGGCGTGGATGGCGGCTATACGCAAAAAGATGTGCAGGAGCTGGCCCGGGTGCTCACCGGTCTCGGTATCACCCCGGACCGCAGGCAGATTGGCGAAGGTCTCAGACGTGCCGGATTCCAGGGTGGTCGCGGGCGACAGGCCGAGATGCAGGAAAGGTTTGCCCAGAGTTTGCCGGGTGATGGTAAATGGGGATTTTTCAACAGCAATAAACATGACTTTGGCGAAAAAGTCGTGCTCGGCCAGCGCATAGCCGGGACCGGTGAGCAGGAGATCGAGCAGTGTCTGGACATGCTCTGCCGCCATCCATCAACTGCGCATCATATCGCTTTTCAGTTGGCTCAATATTTTGTCGCCGACACGCCGCCGCCGGCACTGGTTGATAAACTGGCCGCTAAATTTACCGCCACCGATGGCGACATCAAGGCCGTTATGGCCACACTGCTGGACAGCCCGGAGTTCTGGGACGGTCGCTACAAAGACGATAAGTTCAAGAGTCCGTTCCGTTATACCGTCTCAATTTTCAGGGCCACCGGTACCGAGCCCCGCGATTTTCAGCCTGTGATCGGCTTCTTGCGCCTGCAAGGTCAGCCCCTTTACGGTTGTCTCACCCCCGATGGCTATAAAAATACCCAATCCGCCTGGCTCAATCCTGATGCCCTTATAAATAGAATCAATTTTGCCACCGGTGTGGGCTCAGGCAAGGCAAAATTCCTGGCCGGTGCCCCGCTGGACTTCAATCAGATTCGCGATACCGTTAATGGTGGCATGCTCAGCCCGCACACCGAGTCTGTTATAAGCAAAGCTCCGCCGCCGCTGAAGCTTTCACTGCTGATGGGTAGTCCCGAGTTTATGCACTATTAGGAGTGATAAATCATGAATCGTCGCGATTTTTTGAAGATAGCCGCTGCTTCATCCATGGTCAATTTATTCGGCTTCCATCCCGGGGCCCTGGCTTTCAACACCGGTAAGCCGGACGGGACGAGCAAAAAGCTCATAGTCATACTGCTTCGCGGAGGAGTGGACGGGCTGAATGTGGTGGCACCCTACGGTGACAATCGCTACAGTTCTCTGCGGCCTTCAATCGCCCTCAGTAAATCGGAAAAAGCACCGCTGCTCGATCTTGATGGCTATTTCGGCCTGCATCCGGCCATGGCTCCCCTCATATCCTGCTGGCAAAACAAGACACTGGCCTTTGTCCATGATTGCGGCTCACCGGATCCGACCCGGTCGCATTTTGACGCTCAGGACTACATGGAGTCGGGCGTACCCGGACAGAAGTCGGTGAGCACGGGCTGGATCAATCGTCTTGTCGGCCAGATGCCGACCAAGCACACGCCCTTGCAGGCCATCAGTGTAGGTCCCGTTTTGCCGCGCATATGCTCCGGACCGACCACCATTGCCACCGTATCCAGGGCTATCGCCAAAAATAAGAGTGTCATGGACAGGCCCATGATTGCCAGTTCTTTTGAGGATCTGTATTCCGGTTTGAACGATGATGTAGGTCGGGCCTTTGCCGAAGGCGTGGCTGCTCACACGGCTATCAACGAAGTTATGGACAGCCCCGATGCCTCCATGTCCGGCAAAAACGATGAAATGAGCCGTGAGCAAAAGGTGGCCAATGCCGGCGCGCCGACACCAAAGGCGTACAACAAATTTGGTATGCAGCTGTCCAATCTCTTCCGCAAGGATCCCACCGTGCAGGTAGCGTTCGCTGACTTTGGCGGTTGGGACACGCATATCAGGCAGGGTGCCGGCCAGGGACAGCTGGCGCAGCATCTGGCTCCGCTGGCGCAGGGCCTGGGCGATCTGGTCACCGGTCTGGGACCGCTCTACAAAGATACGACTATCCTGGTGATGTCCGAGTTTGGCCGCACCGCTAAAGAAAACGGCAATGGCGGCACGGATCATGGCCACGGGAATGTGATGTGGCTCCTGGGCGGAGACATTCCCGGCGGCAAAGTCTACGGCAAGTGGGGCGGCCTGGCCTCCAGTGCTTTGCACGAAGACCGAGACCTGCCCGCTTCCACAGATTTCCGTACAGTCATATCAGCCGTGCTGGGCGAACACATGAATGTATCGAAGGCAGGGCTGAACACGATTTTCCCCGGCTTCAGTTATCCGGGCAATCCCTTCGTCAGCTAGTTCATTTCTTCCAGGCAAAATGATTTTGCGGTGAAAGGCTCATCCCAGGCGGAGAGGGCATTGGCTGCACTGTTCTTCAGACCTTTGCCGACCGAGCCTACCATTTTTATGGATTCACCAGGCATACTTGCCACCATTAGTGGTGTGACCAACTGGTTGCGGTTCAGTTCGCTGGCCATGGCCTCACCATATTCGCCCAGTTGTTTGGCCTGGCAGCGCATCAGTGCGATGGGGGTGCCGATGGCGAAGGCCGAGGCGACCGCTACGGCGCGCATCGGCAGCAGGGCGGTCCGCTCCAGGTAGTCGGCGGCTTCGGTCTTTGTTACCTCGGCTTTGCCTTCTGCCTTATTGTCGGACTCTGCGGCGAAGCAGGGGGCGGCGATGGTGCCGAAGCTGAGGGCACCGGCTAATAGAGTAGATAGAAACTTAGACATTGCTTTTCTCCTTGTGACTGCTTGTGTCTGCTCACAAGGTAGCAATCGGTCGCACCACTTTCCCGAATTGTCCAACAGTTGTTTGAATGTTGTCCTGTGGTTCTTGAGATTAACGATTGGTAAAAATTGTCTTGGGATCGGCAGGAACAAATGTCATACTAAGGCCTCTCTTAACCTGGAGATGATGTGATGAGTGTGGAGAAAGCCAAACAGCTCTTTCAGTCGAGCCAGGTTGCCCTTCAGTCGGGTGATTTGCAAGTAGCGCTCGACCGGGCCAAGCGGGGCCTGGATTGCTGTGATGCCAGTGAAGGTGAAGTGCATGCCGCGCTCCTCGACTTGCAGGCCTGTGTTGAAACCGAGATCAAAAAACTGGAGCGCAGCAAGGCTGCGGCCCGGGCTTCATACACTCAACTGAAGGCCATTGCCGTCAACAATCCGGTGGCCAAACATTTTGCCGAGACGCATGTACGTCCATCGCTGCGACTGCAACTTGATGAGTCCATGGATGATGTCGGGCCGCACTCCAAGGTCGGCGGACAGCCCGTGGTGCCTAAGGATTTCGTCTGGCCTAAGCGCGAAGACGGTCGTCCCCTGACCTTCTTGTGTCAGATCAATCTGGCCGAGGTCTATGACTTTCCATTTACCAATAAGTTTCTGCCCAAGGCCGGCATCTTGTCATTTTTTTATGACGTTGAGGAAGAGCCTTCCGGGCTCGATGCCGGCGACAGGCATGGCTGGTGCGTTTATTATTTTGCCCAGCAACTCAAAGTCACGCATTGCGAAAAATCCGAGGGTGAGACGATTCCCTGCTATCAGGTGCATTTTGTCGAGGAGTCGTCCTATCCCGATGCTGTTTCTAAAGAAGCGGAAAAGCTCGATCGGCGTGAATGCGCTGAGTATGATCGCTTTATGGATGGTTGTTATGAAAAAATGCCGTACCACAGGCTTTTTGGACATCCGCAGCTTGTACTCAACGATTTCTTCGAGGAGTGCGAGATAGCTTCTCGCGGCCTGGAATTGCAAGCCGTGCTGGATGATCCTTATCTGGCCAAGGATATTTCATCGGCCTGCAAAAAGTGGATGCTGTTGCTGCAACTGGACAGCGACGAACGCGTGCAATTCCGCTGGGGAGACGGCGGCTCCATCTATTTTTGCATTGAGGAAGAGGCGCTCAAGCATCATGATTTCAGCAATGTCTGGCTGATCATGCAGTGTACTTAGGAAACAGGCGCTGAACTCTGTGCTCAGTCCGGAGTAGGCACGGCCGTCGGTTTTTGCGGCGTCTTCTGCGGAGGCGGAGAATCGGCAGCGGCTGCCTTTTTTGTGCCCCTGGAGTTTTCGGCTGGAGAGCTGTAGCTTGATACCGGGGGCGGTGGTATATACGGGCCGCGACGGATAGCATCTATTTTGTCCGACACCGCTTTTGCTGCCTGCAAATCCTGGTGCATTTCGGCAATCTTATTGGCCTTTTTGTAGAGTGCGGCGCGCTGCGGGTAGAGCTCGACCAGCACCGTCGGAGCCATGCGGCTGCCGTTGATGGCCCAGGTCACATTTTCAATGGCTTTGGGCAGGTCGCCCAGCTTCTCCCAGGCGTCGGCCGAGGCGCGATAGGTTGTGACCAGGCTGCGTCCCAGGGTTTTGCGATATTCAAGATTTTTGCGCGCGTACTCGGTGGCCATCTTTGCGTTGATCAATTCGATCGCTCGGTTGTAGTCGGCCTGGCCGTCTTTGATTTTATTGCTGGCCACGTAGCACTGACCGCGCAGATTATAGGCCTGGAAGCACTGATCGGCCCGGTTGATGACGTAGGAAAGATCCTTGGTGGCCGCATCCAATTTATTGAAGGCGATTTCGCAAATGGCGCGATTCATGTAGGCGGTCAAATCGCCGGAGTCCATGGCGACCAGCTTGTTGAAGCAATTGAGTGCTTCTTTGTCCTTGTTCAGATCGAGGTAGGATGAGCCCAGCAAGAGCCAGGCCTCACGATTGTTGGGGTCCAGTTTGACTGCTTCGCTGCAGAGTTTGACGCGTTCTTCGCGGCTGTGCGTCAGGTGGCAGCGGTCAAAGAGATCCTTGGAGCGCGGATTTTTGTCCAGCTGTTTTATTTTCTCCAGGTCTTTTTTGCTTTTATCGCTTTCGCCGATCAGGGCATAGGCCTTGGCTCGATTGTAATAAGCCACCCGCGACAGTGGGTCGGCCTCGATTGCCTTGGTGCAGTCATCGATGCCTTTTTTGATCTGATGGTTGTTGAGGAAACAATAGGCGCGGCGCTCATAGTTGAGTGCGGGGGAAAATTTGAGTGAAATCGAGCGCGTGTAGTCGGGCACGGCCTGGATGTATTGATCCAGTTTGTAGTAAGCGTGGCCGCGCTCGTAGTAGAGCCGTCCGTTCTGGCTGTCGGCTTTTATTGCGTTGCTGAAATGCTCAATCGCCAGGGGGAAATCGTCGTTGGAATAGTAGAGGCGGCCGATTGCCAGTTCATCCTGGGCGGAAACCGGTGTCGCCGGACCATGAGCCAGACAGGCGCTGGTGCCTGTGAAGCCTGTACCGCCGGCCTGTTGCGCCATTATGACCAGCGCCGCGGCAAGCGCCAGCTTCCCTTTCAATTTGCCTTCGCCCAACTTACAACTCCCGGGAGGAAACGCCCTATTGTAGACCGTTTTCATCAATATTAGGGCAGGCCGTTCATTTCTCTGAGCTGGGGCCAGAAGGGCGAGGCTTTGATCTCCGCTTGCAGGTACGACCAGTATTGCTCCTTGCCGGGCGCTTTTTTAGGCCAGGATTGATCGAGGAAACGTCGAGCTTTTTTCGCCTGGCCGCCGTAAAAAAGGTCGACGACCTGCTCGGTCAGCTCCGGTGGTCCCATGGTGATGGCTACTCCGGGGGATGGGTCCACCAATGCAAACGACTCGCGGATGGAGTCTTTCAGGCCCCGGCTGTCGGTTTCGTCATGGCAGCGCTTTTTCATTTCGCCGGTGTCCATGGTAAATTTGCCGGAGCGCCATTTCAGGACAACCTGCGGCGACTGGGCCTGGATGCCGAAATCCTTATACATGTCCGGCACGATAAGGCGATATCTTGTACCCTGGTCGGTCTTTTCCAGGCCAACGGTATTGCCCTGGATTGGCAGAGAAGCAATCATTTGAGCGCTTTTGCCGAGGCTGTAGATGTAGGCTTGATTCTGATTGCCGGCGCAATAATGCATCAGGACAAAATTGGGCACGCTGCTGTCGGTAAGGTCTACAACCGGACTTTTGTCCATGGCCGGCGGAGCCTCGTCGGGATAGATGAGCTCTAGCGTGTCGTCTTTGCCGACATCGAGTCGGTAGATTTCGTCCTCGCCTTTCTTTACGATAAGGCAGGGCGAGAGCACCCGGCCATCTTTGCCGGTCCAGGCCCGGAACAAATCCACCTGGTAGTCCTGGTAAGTAAAACTCTTGTCGGCGCAGCGCCGGCTCTCCTCGGGCGCGGCTGCCTGGCGCACCGTGGTGCCGGGCGGACACGAGCTTTTGTCGGCCGGGGCATGGCAGCTACTGAGGATGAGGGTAAGCATCAGAGGCGTGAGGATGGCCCTGCCGTGTTTTTTCATTGCCCAGAATTTCCTCACGAAGAGAGTTCTCGAATACCGTGGCCGCCGTCGTTCTATAAAGCTACCAGCGGTGTGTTATCTCGTTGTAAAGGGGTGGCAAAAGATGGGGCTTTTGGTGATCATTTTTTGGAAAGAGTATGATCAGGTCCGGCCAGTCAGGAGAAACATGTGCAATGTCGGACATTTATGAATTCACCGCTAAGTCCCTCGGCGGCGAACCAATCAGCCTGGACAAATATCGCGGTCAGGTAATGCTTGTGGTCAATACCGCCAGCCATTGCGGTTTTACCAACCAGTATGCCGGTTTGCAGGCGCTGCATCAGAAGTTTGCACCCAAGCTGGCGGTCCTGGGTTTCCCCTGCAATCAGTTTGGTCAGCAGGAGCCGGGCGACAGCAGCGAGATTGGAGCCTTCTGCCAGAAAAATTATGGGGTCGAATTTCAAATGTTCGACAAGGTCGAGGTCAATGGCGCGGGGGCCGATCCGATCTTCAAATACCTGACTGAAGCGGCTCCCGGAGCTCTGGGGAGCAAGGCGGTCAAATGGAATTTCACCAAGTTTTTGATTGATAAGGACGGCAAGGTCCTGAAGCGTTTCGCGCCAAATGTGGCCCCGGAAGCGCTGGAGAAGGAGATTGCCGAGCTGGTGAAATAGGCTGAGCCGACGCTACGAATTAATCTTAAATCGTATTTGATCACAACTTTGCCAAAATTCTGCCACCACTCCGCCATTTCGCACACCCATACTGCTAGATGGACACCTATTTTCTATCAAGGAGGCTTTATGTCTCTACCAGATAAACCAGCGCACTTAGCGACTGGCGCAGACGAGCAGTCACCTACAGCAATTACCAGTCAGCATGCATACCTCAAACGCCGCAGGAGCGCGGACAACACTATAAAAGACCAGGATGCCGTTCGTGACTATTTAACGTTCAAGCAGACCAAAGGGTTAATGACCGAGAGTGAGAAGAGACTGCTCGATAAAATCGCGGCGGTTTGCGGCATGCAGATGCCGCTTGATGCCCTTAAAACGGGCGCTAGTTCAACTGATGCGACCAGTGCGACCAGGCGAGACAGTTAGAAAACCGATTTAGTCCTGAGGGCTGATTCCGTTTGTACCGCCCCTGCTGATACCAGGGGCGGTATCATCGTGTGTTCTTTTTGCTGCCGCTGTCGCAGCCGGATCTGCGGCAGGGTCGGATGCCAGGGGGAAAGCCCGGGCCACACGCTTATTAATAAACCCTTCTCTAAAGGGCCGGGGTAAGGGACCATTATCTGAGACCCAGAGGAGGGGAAGCCGTGCCCTTGACTAGCAGCCTTGATTCAGCCAATAAAAGGAATCAATCCATGAGCCGTCCATATAACTTCAGTGCCGGACCCGGGGCTTTGCCCGAGGCGGTACTTGAGCGCGCCGCCGCCGAAATGACCAATTACGCCGGCTCCGGGATGTCGGTGATGGAAATGAGCCATCGGGGCAAGGAATTCCTCAAGATTGCCGAGGAAGCCGAGGCTGATTTGCGCGATTTGATGGGCATACCAGCCAATTACAAGGTGCTTTTCCTCCAGGGCGGCGCGATGTTGCAGTTCTCGGCCGTGCCCCTCAATCTGGCCGCCGACGGTGATGCCGTCGACTATCTCTCCACCGGCTACTGGTCGGACCGTGCCGTCACCGAGGCCAAGCGCTTCTGTCAGGTCAGTGTCGTGGCCTCCGGCGAGGCCGGCAAATATACCGAGATCCCTGCCCGCGACCAGTGGAAGACATACAAGGAAGCCGAGTATTTCCATTACTGCGCCAATGAAACGATCCACGGAGTGGAGTTTCACGATGTGCCGGACGTCGGTGCGGTGCCCCTGGTCTGCGATATGTCCTCGACCATTCTTTCGCGGCCGGTGGACGTCAGCAAGTTTGGCCTGATCTATGCCGGCGCCCAGAAAAACATCGGCCCGGCCGGTTTGACCGTGGTCATCGTGCGCGACGACCTGCTCGACCGGGCCCGCAAAAACATCCCTTATTTGCTCAGCTACAAAACCATGGCCGAGAACGGCTCCATGGCCAACACTCCCCCGACCTATGCCTGGTATATGGCCGGTCTGGTCTTCAAATGGGTGAAGGAGCAGGGCGGTCTGGCCGCTATGGCCGAGCGCAACCGCGCCAAGTCCAGCTTGCTCTACAAAGTCATAGATGAGTCGGGCTTCTACAGCAATCCGGTCAAACCCGAGTGCCGGTCCTGGATGAATGTGCCCTTTGTCCTGGCCGACAGCAAACTGGAAAAGCCATTTTTGGAAGAGGCCAAGGCGGCCGGTCTGCTTACCCTGGCCGGACATCGTTCGGTGGGCGGCATGCGCGCCAGTCTCTACAATGCCATGCCGATTGAAGGCGTGGAAGCACTGACTCAATTTATGCTCGACTTTGCTCGTCGCCACGGCTAGATAAGGAAAACCATGTTTAAAATACTGACGCTCAATAACATTCGAGTGGGCGGCCTCGACCGTATGCCCCGGGATAAATATGAAATAGCCTCGGAGATAAGCAATCCGGACGCCATTTTGTTGCGCTCGGCGGACATGCACAACTTTGAAATACCAAAGAGTCTCAAGGCTGTCGGTCGTGCCGGAGCCGGGGTCAACAATATCCCCGTGGCCAAAATGAGCGCTCTGGGTATCCCTGTTTTCAATACTCCCGGGGCCAACGCCAATGCCGTTAAGGAGCTGGTCGTCGCCGGCATGCTTCTGTCGGCGCGCAATCTCGGTACGGCTTTTGAATTCACCCGTAAGCTATCGGGCTCGGACAGTGAAATCAATGAAGTGGTCGAGTCACAGAAGAAAAGCTTTGTCGGTATCGAACTGGCCGGTCGCACCCTGGGCGTCGTCGGCCTGGGCGCTATCGGTGTGCGGGTGGCCAATGCCGCGCTGGCCATGGGTATGCGCGTGATCGGTCACGACCCTCATATTACGGTCACCAATGCCTGGGCCTTGCAGGCCGAGGTCAAGAACATGCCCAGCGTCAGTGAAGTGCTGGCCAATTGCGACTTCGTCACCTTCCATGTGCCGCTCTCCGAGGAAACTAAAAATTTGCTCGACGGCCGCAGACTGTCGAAGTGTCGCCCCGGCATTACCATTTTGAATTTTTCCCGCGCCGGCATTGTCGACGAGAAGGCCGTTTCGGAAGCCATTTTGTCCGGCAAAGTGCGGGCCTATGTTTGTGATTTCCCCAGCAATTTGCTGACCAACCATGAGCGCGTCATTACTCTGCCGCACCTGGGTGCCTCCACCGAAGAGGCCGAGGAAAATTGCGCCGTGATGGTGGTCGAGCAGATACGTGACTTCCTGGAGCAGGGCACCATCCGTAATACCGTCAATTTCCCCGAGATGACTTTGCCGCGCAACGGCGGTCACCGCCTGCTCGTGGCTAACAGCAACATCCCGCACATGATCGAGCGCATATCGGCTGCTGTGGCTAAAGAAAACCTCAACATCGTCGACATGTTAAACCGCTCTCGCGGTGAAGTGGCCTGTACTCTAGTTGACGTGGAGCGGGCGATACCGCACAGCGTCATTGATGAGATCAGTAAAATTGATGGAGTATTGAGTGCTCGCGTACTCAGCTAGGCGGCCAGCGCCATGGAGCTGCTTTCAAACATATTGATGATGCTGTTGGGGAAGAGAATGCCGTCCTGACCGTACTCTTCGAACCAGCGCTGCAACTCGTCCAGCTCTTCGTTCAGGCGCTCGATTTCGTATTTGTCGGCAATATTGATGCGGCAGTTGCGGCCGATCAACATCGTTTCGTCTTGCAGATTCATTAGTATGCCTCTTGCGGGTTCCTATGAGTGCTTTGACGCCCGAGGTTGATGCTTGTTTCCGCTTTAACCTTAGAATTTCCTGATAATGCTTTCGATGGCATCGGCGGAGCGCTGCGCTCCGTCTTCTCCTTGCAGGATTTGCGCCACTTCGGTGGCCTTCAATGCCATGTTTTGATTGCGCAAAACTGAGTCCAGTTTTGCCGCCACTCTTTTGGCCTTGTAGTGTTTGCGGGCTAGTGTCAACGATGTGCCGAGCTCTTGCAGGCGGCGGGCATTGTCGGGTTGATCATGGCTGAAAGGCACGCAGAGTGTGGGCTTGCCCGCACGCAGGGCCTGGGCGCTGGTGCCGACGCCGCCCTGGTGCACTATGGCTGCGGCGTGGGGGAAGGCTTCATGGAAAGGCAGGTAGTCAAAAGCGATCATGCCGGGGGGCAGATTTTCCCCAAGTTTATTCTGACCCGTCAAAAATATTGCCCGCCGCCCTAAAATTTTGACCGCCTCGATACTCTGTTCATAAAAATCACCGGCGACAAATATGGCCGCTGAGCCGAGTGTAAAAATGATTGGAGCGTCGTCTTCCGCCAGGAAGGCACGCAGTCGCTCGGCATTGATTGCTTTGCCCTGGTCAAAGAGATCCGGGGTGCTGTCGTGGTAGGCAAAGCCGGTGATGACCGCGCTGGACGGCCAGTCTTTTTGTGCTTTGCCCAGGACGGAAGAGAATGCGGCCAGCACCAGATGTGGTGAAAATTTTTCATTGAAGATGGGATTGCCCTGCGGCGGCAGACCCAGGGATTGGCGCAATTTATAGTAAGGTTTTGGCCAGGAGGAGCCCACCCACTGGCCGATCTGGATGAGAAATTTATTGAAGTTCGGGCCCAGTTTATGGAGCACGGCGAAGGCTTCCTTGCCCGGCAGGACCGGCATGTCATAAACGGAGAAAAAAGAGCTGGGAGCCAGGGCCAGGAAGGCCCAGGGAATGTTGTTTACCTCGGCCACCAGGCGGCCGGCATAAACAAGCTCGGTGACGATTACGGCGTCAGCGCCCGCACAGAGCGCGTTGAGGTCTTCGTACATCTCGTTGATGCTGGGGAATATATAGTCGCGGATGAGAAATCCGCTGCCTTCCTGCATGTCCATGACGCGGGCCAGCAAATCATCATCGGTGGGCGAGATCGAGTCCGGTCTGAGACCGGTGACGATAAAGCCCAGCTTTTGCAGCCGGCCGTGGTAATGCGCTGACGTGGCAAAAACCACCTCATGCCCGCGGCCCTTAAGCGCAAGCCCGATGGCAATCATTGGATGGATGTCACCGAGGGATCCGATAGTGGCTAAGACGATACGACTCAAATTGCTCCTGCTGCTTCCACCCTGGTAAGATGCCTGTATGACCTTAGCACGGCTGCCCCGATTTCCATTTGAGCTGATACCCATAATTCTATACGGGGTGATGCTTTTCGGCGCAATGCGCGTCTATTTTGACAGCCCCCGTTGCAACTTTTACTTTCTTATTCTGGCTTCGGTCCTGCCCTGGATTTCTCTCAGCTGGGCGGTTGTTTTTAACGGCGGCTCCTGGAAAAAACCGACTGTCTTTTTTGCCCTTTACGTCGTTGCTCTATCGGTCGCCATGCTGGTGATGACCTGGCTCAGCGATGGTCCGCAAAAATTTTGGAAAGACAATGACCCTTCTTATGTGCAATTGTTTTTGCACGAAACAAAAGATGGTCGCATCGTCGCCGTTGACAATATCGCCGGTGGTGGCAGGACCAGTGTTATCAGCGTTTACAAGGACAAGCGCCTGGCGGCCGGTTTATGGCTGCGGAGCTTGATCTTCAACGAGCAGATTTACGATATTGATCATTTTGCTGTCAAAGACAATGAGCTTGATATAGTTACCGGCGGCAAAGTGCCGGAGACTAAAAAGATTCCACTTTAAATATCCGCTCGAGCCTATTCCGCCGGTTTATTTGCCAAACTCTGTCTGGAATCGCACCAGGGAGCCCATACCCGGCAAGAGCGGCTGCAGTTTGCCCAGGTCCCGCACCACTTTGAGCGCGGCCAGGTCTATCCGTTCGTCGCCACTGGAGCTGATGATGGTGATGTCGGTGATATTGCCTTCGGTGTGCACATCAAAAGAAATAATCACAGGCTTTTTAAAGCGGCTGGTGTCGGTCACTTCTTTGCGCAGCTCGGACGCCAGCCATGCTGATTGTGTGCGCTTCCAGACATCTTCGCGATAGAGATTTTCGGCAAATTTGTCCTGTTCTTGTTGTACCTGCAAGTTAAGACTTGGGGTCTCAAGCGGCACGGCCAGTGCTCTTTTGGCTATAGCCCTGGCTTCCTCGATGCGATAGCGTTGCTCGGTTTCGGCGACTCTAAAAGCCGCTGCTTTGCTGGTGTCAGCTGCTGCTCTGGCTTCCCAGGCATCTTCTCTGGGATCGCGCAGCACCGCTGCTGCCCTTTGATAGTAACGCCAGGCGCCGGCTGTGTCGCCGCTTTTTTCGCAATCGGCGGCGGCGGCTTCCAGCAAGTTTGCCAGGTCAAGGCGATTTTGCTTGTCGGCGGTGTCACGGGCGACTACTTTTTCCTGGGCCTTGATTTTCTCGTCTTTTGCCCTGTCGTCCACATCTTTGTGATGTTTGAGGACCAGCGGATCAACCTGTGCCGCGACGGGAGCGGCTATGGTGGCCAGTGCAAGTGACAGAGAGAGGAGTAATTTCATCGGCGCGGGTTACCCGATAACTTGGATAGTGGACCACATTATATTGCCGTTTGGCTAATTATTGTGCGCAGGATGACCGCTTGAATATATTGTTACTTTGCCGTTTCGGCTTGATGCGGCCGGCTGTGCATTTTCATCCAGTTTGTCACCTGGGAAATGATGTCATCATTAAACTGACCCTGTTCAAAAAGCAGGTGCTGCGATTTGCCGATCAATACCAGGTCTTTGTCGTGGGTTGTGATTTCGCGGATCAGTTTTACCGAGCCCTCGGGTCGGATCAGCAGATCGTTCAGTCCCTGAAACATGATCACCGGTGTCTTTGTGATCATAGCCGCACACTTGTCGTTGCGCTTGAGGAAACTTGTGTAAGCGTTGAGTTCGGCCGGGGTCATCGTGAAGCGGCTCTCCGGGTCATGCTCCCAGTATTCGCGCAGATAGGGGTTGGTAGTGGCTCGATTGACAATGTACGATTCGACGTTGGCAACCCGGTCTTTTGAGGTGAGCATGCCCAGCTCAATCTTGGCCGCGGCCAGCCAGCCGCCGGTCCTCTGCGCCGACGGGACGGCGGCAATCAGGCCGTTGACCAGCTCCGGATGGTAGGCGACAAACTGCAGCGCCACCGATCCGCCCATAGATTCGCCCAGTATAAAGACCGGCAGCCCCGGAAATTCCCGGCGCAGCACGTCGGCCGAAACGGCCAGGTCATCGATGGTCCTCTCCAGATCGATTGAATGCAGTGCTTTGAGCGCGGTGTATGCGCCGAAGCCGCGCACGTCGTAAGAAATGACCAGATAGCCGAGATCGGCCATGCGTCTGCCGAAGTCGTCGAAGGAACCGTGTTGCAGACCAAAGCCCGGTACGCAAACGATTATTCCCTGCGGCTTGACCAGTGGATTCGTCCATTGTATGCCGGCGGGGTCGCGCATAACTATGCGGTGCCGCTCCCAGGGCACCATGGTTTTGCGCCTGGCGACGGGATCATAAGGGACCGAGCCGCCCCGGTCGGTTATATGGGTTAAGGCCGCCGGCTTTATAAATGAAAGGTCCTGGCCATTGTCGAGCTTGCCCACGATCAGCTCGGACAACTTGCTCTCCAGCTGTGCCCTGGTCAACTCCCGGCCGATCAAATGGCTGTATTGGGCCAGTTCTTTGTTTTTATTCCAGTTGCGAAAAATCCAGGCCGAGCGGTCGTTGCAGGCCTGGGTTTCTTTTTTCTCGCCCAGGGCCCGGTAGACGTCGCTCAAAATGCGCAGTGACCAGCCGTATTGCAGAGATTCCACACCCAGGGTGGAGCCGTCGCGCCAGGCCAGCTCCTGGTACACGGGCAGCGCTTCTTTGTACTTGCCGTCCTGGAAGTAGCTCGCTCCCAGGCCCTCCAGGCTGCGCATCAAAATGTCGTCGGTGGCTTCTTTGTTTTTCCACAGTTCGATGGCCGTGAGGAATTGTTCGGCGCTTTTTGTGTGATCACCAATTTCGTAAGTTGATTCGGCCCGGCTGCATACTATCTCCGCGCGCACCCGCGGCATCTGGCCCGCAGGCAGCTTTTCCAGCAATTTCTCGGCAGTGTCGTAATATTTGAGAGCTTCCCGGTAGTGGCTCAGGTGAAAGGCGCTGGCACCAGCGGCGGTGGTGACTCTGATGCGTTCCTGTGCCTCAAGATCACTTCTTTTGAGCAGTTCTCTGTAGGTCTTGAGGGCCAGGTCATAATTGTATTTGTGGTAGGCGTCTATGGCGGCCTCGTGCAGCGATTTAACCGCGGCATTGACCGGGACGGTATCTTCTTGGGTCCCTGTTTTTGCGTTCTTGGTTGCGGCGCTTGCAGCCGTATTGTTCGACTGGGTGAGGAGCAATGAGGCGGCGAGCAAAATCGCATTCAATGCCGGCAAAAATTTTCTTCTCGATACCACTTGTAGACCTTACTGAGGAGTTGCTGCCAATTTTTGCACACTTATGCCTGCCCGCATGGTGTGGCTTTCTCCGGCCGCCAGGGTGACGGCATTTTCCAGGGCATTGGCGGTTTCGATACAGGTCATGGCGCGCCAGCCGTCGGGGCTCATGTCGGACATTTTTGCCGTCAGTTCGGACCAGGGATTCCAGACCACCGTTGTTTGCGAACAGTCTTTGTCCACAACAATGCGGCGCAGCCCGACGGGATCGACAAGGTCCACTCTGGCGGTCGTGTTTAAGTAAGGGCGGTCGGTTTGGCCTGTAAGCTCGATTGTAGCTGGCTCTTGCTTTTTGCGTCGCATGCCGTCGGTTTTATCCAGATATTCACATCCGCCCAGTCCTTCGATGCGCGCCCTGGTAGCGTCGGCGACGGCCAGATAGGTATGCAGCGCTTCCTCAAACTGAATTGTAGAAGGCGAATTGTTTTGCACTGTCAATTGCAAATGGAGCTCTCTGCCGAGGCGGACCGTGTAGGTGGCCAGGAAATTATCCCAGCCGAGGGCGCGTGAATTGTCATCGGCGCCGAGGGTGAAAGTCAGCTCCAGATCCTCGGTCTCCCGGCTGACGCTTTGCAGTTGCCACACGCTGGTGCGGGCAAAGCCGTGCGAGGGGCCGTCAGTGCGCTCACTGTAGGGGTTGGCTTGCCGTCCCCCAAACCAGGGGAAAATCAGGGGAATGCCGCCGCGAATGGCCTTGCCCGGGGCAAAGGCGGAACGGTCGCTGAGAAAGAGGACCGCTTCACTACCCTCGGGTTGCCAGTGGCTCAGGTGAGCGCCCTGCAGGTATATCTCAGCCCGGCAGGCACTGGTTTCAATTGAGGCGAAGACCAGCCCCTGGTCGTTCTGGGCAAAGCTGAGGCTACCGGGGATGGTGAATCTTTCGGTTAAGGATTGCAGGTTTGTGTTCATGCAATGACTTTAAACCATTTCTCTGAATATTTGGCCGGCCTTATGCCTGCTGCACCATATGTGGTGCAAGCGCCGCGTCTGGCGGAAATTTCCTAGAGCTTGCGGCTGATGCGCTCGACTTGCCTTTGGGCAGCTTCTTCGGCGCTTATCACTTTGACGCCCGGTATGAAGGGCAGCAGGAAGACCAGGATGACCATCACGACCGGTATGCCGAAGGCTATGCGGAAAATTATCGGGCCGTCGCCTAAAAAGGAAAGCCAGACAAAAGGAGAGAGGAAGGAGCAGAGCAGGACGAAGGCCAGGACTTTGCTGAGCGGGCTTTTTTGCGGCAAACCCAGGGCCTGGGAAAGTATCATCACCCCGGACATGATAAAGGCTACGCCGATGGCGCCTATGACAAAGAGCGGTGCGTGGACGGCCCCTTGCGGCTTTATGACGCCGAGGCCGATGAGCAGCGGCAGGCTGCCTACGGCCATGACAAGGATGGCCATGAGCACCGATGGCGCACCCTGCTGCTGCTTTTGCGCCGATATTTCAAAGCGCTCTACTGACAGCTCTTTTCGCCGCTTTTCCTGTCGTTTTTTCATCCTGTCGAACCTGGCCCTTTTGCAGGCCTCAATTTGTATATGATTTATGCCCCGTGTTAATGTAAACTTGCCCGTAGGCTACTATTCAATCGCTTCGAATGGAAAAAACATGGAATTCTCAAAAGTTTTGAAATCGGCGGTCCTGTCCGCCTCAGCACTGTTTTCACTGGTGACTGCGCAGGCTCTCTATGCGCCGGCGGCTCTGGCCGATCCCGGTCTGGCTTATGACGGCGAGCATGATGTGCTGATTTTGCCCGATTGCGATGTGGCTGTTCGCTACAACAACAAAACCTTTGTGCCGGTCAAAGCCGTTTCCACCCTTGATGGCCCCGACTTTTTCCTTAAAATCAAACCGATTAAGGCTTTTCGTATCTACGAAGATTATTCGGCCGCCAATATGAAAGCTGCCCCCGAGCAAATTATTGTCGAGAGCTACGATGTCGGACAGATCGGCGCCTTTGGCGTTTCGCGCTTCAACAAAGACTTTATGGCCAAAAATCGGGTACGCGAGGTGCAGTTCACCAACGATCGCGTCAATAAAGAGACTGGCCTGTCCGATACAGCCCATATCGGTATCACGGCGGTGAAGAGCTTCGAAGTGGCTGGTAAATCCGGCGAGACCCCATATTATCTGCATGTTTTTCAGACGCCCAATCATCTGACGCTGTTTGCCCGGATGATGCGCAGCACATCGCGTGAGTTTGGAGAGGACCCGGCTGTTATTGTCACGCAATTACGGGTAAATAATACCGCTAACTGTGTGGGCAATATACAACTCGATGACCAGAGTAAAAAGGTCGTCGCCCAGTAAAGAAAGGGCCGGCTAACTAGATGGAATCAGCAGTAGCGATTATTTCCGTTAGTGCAATAATCTTCCTGGCGCATTTATTCGGTGGTCTTTTCGATAAGACGCGCATCCCCGATGTCCTGCCCCTGGTGTTGATCGGCGTGCTCATGGGCCCGGTCTTTCATATGGTGTCGCCCCATGACTTTGGTGGCGTGGGTTCGGTTTTTACCTCCATAGCGCTGATAATTATTCTCTTTGATTGCGGTATCGATCTTGATCTGGGCATGCTCAGCAAGGCGGTGGCCCCGGCTCTGCGTCTCGGTCTTCTGACTTTTGCCATAACCGTGGCCACGACTGTTCTTCTGGCCGGATACGCTCTCAAACTTTCGCCCATTGATGGCTGCATACTTGGCTGCATCGCCGCGGCCGTGTCTCCGCCGGTTGTGATACCGATGCTGGCCAAGCTCAGTTGCAGCGAACACACCCGTACAACCTTGATACTGGAGTCCACTATCTGTGAGGTGCTGGGCATCGTCAGCACTCTTGCCTGCGTGCAGATAGCCACCGCTGCCAACGTGCAGCCGACCGTGATTGTGGGCGGCATCATCGCCTCCTTCGTCCTGGCGGCCATGATCGGTGTGGCCGCGGCGCTTCTCTGGTCCAGTGTATTGAAAATTATTCGCCGGGTGGAAAACAGCATTTTTTGCACCCCTGCTTTTGTCTGCATGGTCTATGCCACCGCCGAATTACTCGGCTACAGTGGGCCCGTTGCTGCCCTGGTCTTTGGTCTTGTACTGGGCAATGTGCGCGATTTGAAATTTTTGCAGAAGATACCTTACTTGCAAAACCAGGCTGTGACCCTGACCCATCAGGAAAAAACCTTTTTCGCGGCCCTGGTCTTTTTCCTCAAGTCGCTCTTCTTTGTCTATGTCGGCCTGTCCATGCAATTCGACGACAAGTATCTGGTGGTAGCTGCTCTGGTATTGACCGTCTGGACAATGCTGGTGCGCCTCATCATCACACGCTGTTCTCTGCCCAAGTCACTGGGCATCTATGACCTGTCGATTTCTTCGGTGATGGTGCCTAAGGGATTGGCGGCCGCCGTCCTGGCCTCTCTTGTCAGTCAGGCCGGTATCGCTTCGGCGCCGATTATTCGCGAAGTGGCATTCGGGGTGATTCTTTTCAGCATCTCTGCTGTTGCCCTGATGACCTTCCTGATCGAGCGCGGGCTGGCTACTTCGTTTTACAACTATATATTTGCCGAGTCGGCCGTGGTAGCGACCGCCGCGGCGACGGGCGATGGCACGGCTGCGCCCGCGCCCACCGAACCGGCCCCGTCCCAAAACACGGATTCGGCCGTGGATCCCAGTCCCTTGGCCAATTCTGATACATGAGCTGACGTTAAGAGATGTTAGTCATTTTCCAAAACATTGCGGCAAAATCGCCGTTGAGGATCTAACCTAATCTGGTCCGCCCGGAAACTGACTGGTTTACTTCTTTCCAAGAGGTCGTGTGATATGTGGCTACAACTCGTTAAGACATTTTATATTGGACAGGTTGCTTGTGAGCAGGCTGTGGAAGCCATCAAAAAGCAAAGTGAAACCGTCTGCGGCAAAAAAGACGAATTGAAGCACAAGGTCCAGGAATTCAAGTCCGAGAAGATTTTCGATAAGGAAAAATTTGAAGGCAAGATCAAGGAAAACGTCGCTTCGCTGCGTAAGGGTTTCAAAACTTTCGATCATGCCTGTGATGCTCTGAACGGCCTGCTGATTGAGACGGCTGAGATGAAAGACTCGCTCATTCTCCAGGAAAGTGAAAAGGAGCTGGTGGCGTCTTGAAGACAGCGGAATCCCATAGTCATGCCGTATTGAGCGGCGAAGACCTGCTCAAACAGCTCAACTGGCGCTATGCCACCAAAAAATTTGATCCGGCTAGAAAAATCGACGACGCTACCTATGCTGTGCTTGAGAGTGCACTGCGGCTTTCGGCTTCCAGTTATGGACTGCAGCCCTGGAAGTTTGTGGTGGTCACCGACCCGGCCGTGAAAAAAGAGCTGTCCGTTGCGGCATACAGTCAGCCGCAGCCGGCCGACTGTTCGCATCTTGTGGTTATCTGTCGCCAGGCCGTGCTGGACGAAGCGTATCTGGACCATTATGTGCAGTATACCGCTGAGCAGCGCTCACTGCCTGAGGACAAGAAGGCGGCTTTTAAGGGCATGATGGCCGGCTTTATCAACGGCACACCGGCCGCTGATAAGGACGTCTGGGCGGCCAAGCAATGTTATATTGCCCTGGGCTTTTTGCTCAGCGCCGCCGCCCTGCAGGGTGTCGATGCCTGCCCCATGGAAGGCTTCGATAAGGCTGCTTTCGACAGGATTTTGCACCTGCCTGATAAGGGCTGTCACAGTGTAGTGCTCTGTCCTCTCGGCTATCGCAGCGGAGAGGACCACTATGGCGATCTTCCTAAGGTGCGCTTCCCCGCCTCCGAGACAATCATCAGGATTTGAAGCGAGCTGACACTTCTCAGTGCATGCGTGCCACCAGCTCGCTCAGCTTTTCTTTCATCCGCTCCCGGGGCAGATGGCCGCGATTGCCGTGGCCTGCCAGTACCCATTCAAAGTCATAGGCCAGAAGCCTGCGCATAGATTTTGTCTGCTCGGCCCAGCTGTACCAGCAGTGGCTTTCGTGTGCGTACAGACTGTCGTCATCGGGGTCGTAGGCGAGATGGTCGCCGGTGAAGAGCACGGTGTTTTTGTATAGCAAAACCATGTGTCCGCGGGTGTGACCGGGGGTGACGATGATCTTAAAATCCGGGGCGAAATCAAGCTGCTCCCGCTCGTCGATGACAATTTCCGACTCGGGCTGAGCGCTCAATTCGTCGCGATGAATCAGGCGCTGGGCTCCAAACTCGGCCGCATACTTATCGGCGTCGGCGACATCGTCGCGGTGGGTGAGAAAAATATACTTGATGCCACCAAGGGCGGTGAAGCGTCTGACCAGGTGCGGCAAATATTTGGGTGAATCGATGAGCCAGTTGCCCTCTGGATGCGTGATGAAGAAGCTGTTGCCGCCGTAGGAAGCGGCGGAGTTGAAGCCGCAATAGTAGACGTCGTCGGTGATCGGCAGGGGGAAGTCGTCCATGACGTTGGGCTTGATTTTTGAGCGGTTGCCTATCGAGCCGACCGGACAGGCGAGCAGGGCGCGCATGGCATGGACTTCTTCCAGGGGCGATACTGGCTGGGTGCGGACATAAGAATATTCGCCCTGGTCAGCAAATACGTCGGGGGCCAATTGGCGACAGGTATCGCAGTTGATGCAGGTGCGGTCGACAAAGAAATTGCCCGGCACATTCTCATTAACAAGTTTCTTTTCGTCAGCCATTGTTTTTCAGCACCCTGTTTTAGCTGCCTGAGCGCAGCTTCTTGTAGATCTCGTCGGCTTCACCTGCGCGGTTTTGTTTGTATAAAAGTTTGGCGTAGGTCTCCAGCATTGTTTTGTATTCCGGATCTTTTACGCCGGCCGCCGGCGGCGATTTTTCTTTGATCGCTATGGCCTTTTTGTAGAGAGGTTCGGCGCTGCCCAGGTCCCCAATACTATAGTCTAGCTGAGCGAGCTGGTAGAGGCAGGGGTAGAGTTCACTTTCCGAGGCCTGGTTTTGTTCCATTATTTCCAGGGCCTGCGATAACCTGGCTTTCGCCTCGGCCGTCTCCTGTATGACCTGCAGGCAGGCGGCGTAGTCCATCAAAAGTGCGGCTGTCTTCATCGTCGGCGCCCCTGCTTTCCTGTCCGTCGCCAGGGCATCAAAAAGCCTATTCATCTTGATCAGATTGGCTTCTTTCTTCAGGTGAAATTGTTTGTCCAATTCACTTGCCGAGCGGTCGACATGGCCTACTTTTGTGCCGGTCTGCAAGGTATAGGCTTGACCGCGTTCGTAGCGCTTGCCGTTGAATATTACCCAGCCTTTGTCGTCCTTGCCGCCGTTGAAACCGATGGTGTAATAGGTGTCGAACGGCACCGGCAGTCCTTCCGGTAGTGGGGCGAAGGGGCTGGCCCGTTTGACTCCGATCAGTGCCAGCGTGTCGGCGCGGTTGTCGCCGGATGATTGGGCCATAGTGATGCTGGAGAGTGTGCCGTCTTTTTCGATGATCATGTGCAACTTTACTTGCTTGAACATGAGTTCTTCCGGCACCCACCATGTTTTCTGAATGCGGCTCCAGATGTCGGCGTAATAAGATTTGATCGCCGTCGGTTCGGCTGAGCCGGTGGTGTCGGCCAGCCCGGCGTGTACGCCCACCGAAGCGGTGAGAAGTAGGGAAAAAAGAGTCACTCTGATTTTCGGGGTCAAGGCCAGTTCCTTTCTGCTTATTATTCAAATACGGACAGCACGAGGGTCACCGTTGTGCCAATTTCCTTCGAGGAGAGAATGTCGAGTTTACAAGGGTAGAAGCAACGAATCAGCTCGGTGCGCTCGCGCATGCCTTCCAGTCCGAAGCTGTGCGAGCTGTCGGCTTCCTCTTGCACGGCGTCGGGTTCAAAGCCGGTGCCGTTGTCGCTTATCGTAAATGTGCTCGTGCCTCCCGGGGTGGCTTTGATCGTGACCGTCACCGCCGAAGCGCCCGAGTGTTTCTCGCAATTGTTGAGACTTTCCTGCACCAGGCGGAAGATGTGGAGGCTGACCAGGTCCGGGTAGCGCGGCAGCTCACCTTCAAAGTTGAAGTTGCATTCGATGCCGGTGCGTCGGCTCATGCGATCGAGCAAATCCTCGATGCCTACTTTCAAGCCCCATTCCTGCAACTGTCTGGGCGAATAATCGTTGACTATATCGCGCACCTGCACAACTACTTCGTCGATAATTTCAATAGTTTCTTCAGTGGATAATTTTTTGTCCCCGGCCAGGTAGCGCTTGAGCATCATCAGGTCGGCGATGACGCTGTCGTGCAGGTCCCGCGCCAGTTGATTTTTCATTTCTTCCTGCTGATTGAGCAGTTTGAAGAGAAGATTGTTTTTCTCCAGCTCCAGCTTTTGCTCGACAGTCGGCATCAGGGCTGGATTGGGCAGATGGCCCTCCGCCGGTCGGGTTTTCTCCTGACTCAATTGATCTAAAAATTGCTCGATAAATGTCAGGGCCTGATCGGCTGAAAGCCGCTGTTTACCGCGAGTCCAGACCAGACCCTTGTCTGTGGCGCTGAGTTTGAAACTGCCCTTGAAGCGCGAGCCGAATTCCGACATTGTGATATGCGGCACTTCCTTGTCCGGCACCATGAAAAATTCAATCAGCCCGCGTGAGGCCCGCACTGAAAAGAGATGCGTGTTGCCGGTCACCTTCCAGCGGTAAAAATAGGTGGGCGCGTCGGCGCTGCGGTGTTCATGCTGGCTCGATAGCCAGTTGACCGGCTCCTGTATGCGAGCTGGTTCGCTGACCGAGAGGTGTAGCTGAGGATTGTCGGCCATCAGCTCCTTGACGTACTGCACTGCGTGGAGATTGAGGGCTGTGGCCAGCTCTTCCGCCTGGGTGCGCAGGACTTCGGCCATGGCGATGTTGCCCGTGAGGCGCTGATGCGTCGTGAATTGCTCTTTGATGAATTCATCTTCGCGGTTGGGTTGGGCTTCCCGATCGCCGCCCCCACCCGGTGTACGGAAAAATTGTTTGAGGAAATCATTCATGGTCGGAGCCTAGGCTTCTATGTCGACGCTGCCGAAGCCGTTTTGCACTGCCCAGGCAATCAACTGTTCGCGGGTCTCGAGACCAAGTTTGAGCAAGAGGGTCTCGCATTGTTTGCGCGCGGTGGCGACGGATGTGATGCGCTGCTCGGCTATCTCGTGGTACTTCATGCCCTTGCCCAGCATGGACAATACTTCCATTTCTGCCCTTGTTATCTTCTTGTAGGTCTTGGTCACTTCGGCTGAAATTATGCTGGATTGTCCGGCCATGACCTGGCGGATTGTGTCGGCCACGGTGGCCACGCGTTCGGATTTCAGCAGGTAAGCGGCCACGCCCATGGCAAGCACTGACTGGATAAAGGCCATGCGCGCTTCGGCGGAGAAAATTATCAGTCGGGTTTTGTCCTGGGCCAGTTCCCGAAATGCTTCTATTGTGGCTCTGGGGCTGAGCGTACCGGGCAGGTGCAGGTCGAGGACGATTACATCCGGCTGCTTTTCGCGCGCCAGAGCCAGACCGCTGTCGCTGGTCACGGCCGTGCCCACTACCTGGAAGTCCGGCTGCGCCGACAGTCCCAGGGTCAAACCATCCATCGTGGCGTGATGGTCTTCGACTATAACGATGCTTACAGGTTGGCTCATCTAGGACTATTTACCCGCTTTTCCCAGCGCATCTACTGACATCGGCGCCGATATATTGCCGGTCTGCCTGGGAGGCGCTACACTTAAGAACTGTGCCTCGCCCTCGGGGTTCTCAAGCATTGTTTTGCCCTCGAAGGCAACGCGGTGCTGGTATTTGATTTTATGAGACACGTTTACGTAAAAGGGGATACCGCATATATAGGATGATTAACGTTCTGTGAACAACAGGCCTCTTAACCGGTTAGAGTCGGGGTTTGCATGGGAACGTAGAGGGTGAGACGACCATCAATCGGAACTTGACGTGAAGGTAGACCGAGGAAACTGTAGCTTTGGATTTTTTCAAGAAAAACACCACCAGCCGTTACCCTACAGACATTTTGATAGGGGAATTGTTCGTCAAGGCCGGGATCATTACCCAGAAGCAGCTCGATGACACAGTGCGTTCCGCCGGTGCAAAGCACCTGCACATCGGTCAGATGCTGGTTATGTCAGGATTTATCAAGCAGCGCGATTTGCAATGCGCTGTGGACGCTCAATCATTGTTGCGGGACAAAGCTGTGGAAATGCCCACAGCCGCTCGCTGTCTCAAGATAGCCGTTAAGACCGGCGCCTCGGTTTTTGACCTGGTTAAGGAAGAGCAATCACAGGGCGAGTCAACCAAGCAGACAAACCGCCTGGGTGAACTTTTGCTGGAAGCCGGCATCATCAACAAAGGGCAGCTGTCCGCCGCTATGCAACGCAGTGTCTCCACTGGTTTGCCCCTGGGCCGCATTCTCGTCTTGAACAATTCCATCGTCGACTCCCTGCTCAAGGTGGCACTGGAATTGCAAGTGCGCGTGCGCGACGAGATGATGGAGCGCACGGAGGCTCTGGAAACTCTGCGGGCCGAAGCGACCAAGCTTGGTATGAAAGTTGGTTACTACGAACTTGGTAGTCCCAATGATTCGCAGATGAATCTCAAGCCCGTGAAACAGAAGGCTGTTCGCCTGGGCGAATTGCTTGTCATGGCTGGATTTCTTACCGACACCGACGTCATGAGCTGCCTTGAACTCGGCCTTTTGACCGAGCGTCCCATCGGCGAAGTGATGGTGGAGCAGGGCTATGTCTCGCCCGAGATGTTGCATGTGGCTCTGACCGTGCAACAGATGGTGGAAGAAAAAGTCTACACCCCCGAACAAGCCGCTCAATCGCTCTCTATGACACGCGAGACCAACAACATCGATCCGCTGGTTGAGGAGCGCCTCGATGGTCGCTATAAGACCGGCAGCTACACGGTCTTGCGTGAATCTCTGCCTTCGCCTCTGGCCGACTCCGAACTCGAAGAGCTGGTCCAGGCCTATGATCATGAACAGGCATATCAAGCTCAGCAGCAGCCCACGGATTCCGGCACTACGACCGGCGAAGACTATGACATGGCTGCTGATTTGAAGGAATTTCAGGACGTTGTCAGCGCGCCGAAGACCGGGCGGCATTCGTCCAGCAGGCAGCAAGTGCCGGCTGTTTCCGAAGAACGTCAGACTGCAGCGCCTTTAAAGACAGCGGCAAATTATGAGGAGGCGCCTTCGCTGGAATCCTTGATGGCTGCCGTTTCCGGTGGGCCACTGGGCGGCGATGACTCCGACTCGGCGACCCAGGTGGAAGACAGTGATTTCGCCGATTCGTATGGCAATGGCGGCGACGTTACTGTTTCTTCGACGCAGCTGGCGGCGGTCGCTCTTACCGGTGATCCTGCACATCCTTTTGAAGCGCTGCTGATTTCATCCAATGTCGTCTCGATCAAAGATATAGAACACGCTTTTGCCCAGGCTCGCTTGAATCCGCTTCTGATGGCGGAGGTCTTGCAGCAGACCGGCTTCCTCACAGCAGTGGGACGCTCGGCCGCGCTGGATTGTTTTAATTTGCTGGAGACAAATCAGATTGATCATCAGCAGGGCGCGCAGATTTTGGATCATTGCATTAACCAGGGGCGTTTGCGTGACTTGACTCTGGCTGACGCTCTTGTCGAGCTTGGTCTGGCTCTGGCCGGCACCGCCGGCGGTGAAGAACAAGCGGCGAGCGCAGCTGAGGAAGCCGCCGCAGCCGAAGAAGGCGGCGATCTGCTTCAGTTGTTTGGATTGGGTGAAGGTGCCGGTGCCGCTTCCAGCGAAGCTCTCAGCAAGAGCGCTGATACGGCCTCCAAGGCCGAGTCTTTGATGGATTCGCTCGTACCTCCCGGTGAAGCCGAGACTGCCATGGAAGAAGCTGCAGCCTCTCACCCTGAAGCTTTCCAGACTACAGCGGTATTTAAGAGCATCGCCGATGAGGAGTTGGATCGAGTTTCCGCCATGGTTATTGAGGACAGTGGCAGCTCGCTGGACAGTCTGCTCTCAAGACTGGAAGGTGGCCTCACCGACGCCGCCGACGAGCCCGGACTGTCGAGCATGGTAGCCGAGCCCGCCGCCGAGGCTGAGGAAAGTCCGGAGGCTGCCCGTGAACGCGCTGTTGCCGCCCGTGCCGCTGAGATAGAAGCGGAGCGTTTGGCTGCAGCGGCCAAGCTTGCCGAAGCTGAAAGATTGGCGGAAGAGGCCAAGAAACTGGAAGCTGAGAAGCGAGCCGAGGCCGAGAAGCTGGCTGAAGAAGCGAAGAAATTGGAAGCCGAGAAGAAAGCCGAGGCTGAGAGACAGGCGGAAGCCGCTAAGAAGCTGGAAGCTGAGAAGGCGGCCGAAGAAGCTAAGAAACTGGAAGCCGCTAAGCTGGCCGAAGCTGCGAAGAAGCTGGAAGCCGAAGCTGAGAGATTGGCTGCCGAGAAAGCAAAAGAGAAGGAAGCCGCCGCAGCCGCAGCAGCTGCTGCGTCTGCCGCTGTGCCAAGTAATGGTCATGCCAAAAATGACGGCTTGAGTCCCGAGTCGCTTCTTGAGAGCCTTGCCGCCGGCGACAGCAACGGCAATGGCGGATCGGCCGCTGCTGCTGACGATGAATTTGCCAAGAAGAACACGGAAGAAGTGGACCTGCGTTCACTCTTCTCCAGTTTGACTGTTGATTCGGCCGCCAAGGGCGGATCTGGTGGTGGTACCGGTGGTGGTGCAGCCCCCGCCGCAGCCAAAGCTGATGCCGCTCCCGCTGCGGCTCCTGCTCCCGCGCCCGCTCCTGCACCGGCTCCCGCTCCTGCTGTTGCTCCCTCACCCGCACCCGTTGCCGCACCGGCGCCGATGCCGGTGGCGGCTTCCGCCGCACCGGCGGCTACCGCGGTGGCCGAGACTACGGCTCCAGCGGCCACAGACGCCGCAGCCAAGCCCAAACCGGCTTCGTCCAATACCAAGCTGCCGTCCATGACCGATGAAGAGCTTTATAAGGCCAAGACTGCACAGATTGCAGCCATGGCCAGTGCCCTCACCAAGATGGCTGAGATGCACTATGAAACAGGTAATTATCCGGAGGCTCAGAAGGCCTACGAGCGCATTTTGTCCTGGCGGCAGGGTGAGCTCGGTCCCAACCATATCGACCTCGTGGATGACCTTAATAACCTCGCTGGTGTGATGTGCGTTCAGGAGTTGTTTGATCAGGCCGAGCCGATGATCCGTCGTGCCGTAGAAATTCTCGAGAGTGCCGAAAAGTTGGAGCCGCTCAGACTGGCCGAAAATATCACTTCTCTGGCTGGTTTGCAGTTCAGACTCGGTGTTTTTGAAAAGGCCGAGCCTCTGCTGGCGCGTTCTTTGATGTTGCGTGAGCAGGAGTTGGGTCCGGACCATATCGATCTAGCCGATGCTCTCAGAGATTATGCCAAGCTCTTGAAAAAATTGGGCAAACTGGAAGAAGCTGAGCAGTATTACAGTCGTGCTAAGGTCCTGATCGCTCGCCGTAAGGCCGAGGAAGCCTGATCTATTTTTCGCTCTGCCGATTTTGGGCTTTAAAGACCAAAAATTGACTGATCCGCTAAAAATTGGCGGTTGATTTCGGTTGATTGCTGAACTTTTTTCAGGGTGAAAGCGTTTTCAAAAGTGTCAATGCACTTTTGAGGATTTGCTCATGAAAACTAAGGCTACAATATTGTCTCTTGTCTGTGGGATGCAGCTTTCCGGAGGGGCTGTAGCGTTTGCCTCCGCACCGTATCCGGTGCAGGCCGGGGCGCCGAAGCGCATCGCCCAGGCCGACGTAGATGCGCAGGCGGCAGCTGGTTTGGAGACGGTCTACAAAATCAAAGCCCGGCACCCCCGTGGTAAATCGAGACCCGGATTCAAGCATTCTAAGAAACGTCGGAGCGTTCAGCCGGCAAATGCTTCCACGGCCTCGTCTGAGGGTAACAGCTGCTGCGCGTCTTCTCCCATGTAGTTGGCCTCGCCTTTTGGGGCGTCGCAACTGCAGTTTCCTCCTGGTGGGCCATGGCCCCATGCGGCAGCGTGTACCGTATGGGGCACTGGCTCTGGTCCAAAATTTATTCGCGGCCCGGGAACAAATCGTAGAATCCTACCTCGTTTACTTTGGCATGGAATATCTTCACTCGGATATCAGCCTGTTCGCCAGGGGGAGTCGATGTACGACATAAGCGCCGCTGCGCAGATTAGCTCTTTGTTTTATCGCCTCTCCGGGGCTTCGGATGAGGATAGCGCCACCGCTCAGTGGGAGCTCAGTCCCGGCCGTCTTGTCTACTTCCAGATGGAGCGCGACAGATATTTCAGGAAGCCTGTCCCTTCAACGGCCCAGGCCTTGCAATGGTTGCGCTCCAGCGAGAGCCGGCTGCGCTGGGACGTGGCAAATTATCTCAATGAGCACGTAATTCATGAGTGGAATTTAGGCGCTGAGCTTGACCTCTGTAAGTTTCAAGAAAGTATTGTCCTTCACACCGCCTATTTGCGAGCGGATCTGTCCTGGGAGCTGTATTACGAGGACGGTGGCGCCTTCGGCGGTCAAATCGTTGTGGCTGAAGCGGATCCGGACGGTGCCTTGCATCGAATATATCTGGCGGCGTAGATCCGGTGCCATTCTTTATGGCTGTCAAGCAGTCGTGAAAAAATATTATTGTCAGTTTATCCACGGTTGGGCTTTGGCTTGAAAGCCCCAGCCTGACTGGTTTTTGGCTGCGTTTGAGAGGGCGAAGGACCGCCCGATTATGCCGATTTTGCCGTTGTTTTCCCTTTGGTAAGTCTTGCTGTAAGCCTGGTGTAAATGTCACCTAGTAACCTGTAATTGTCGCTTCATTACCATTTCCGTTTAAATGCCCCGGAGGAATCAGATCTTGGAACGTTCGCCCGCAGCCACTGCTCCCAAACAGGTCAGTCAGAGTATTACTGACGCTGCACTTCTGTCGGAAGAAGAGCTCCTCGCTCTGGAGACGGTTGTTTGCTCGCACGGTGACACAGTGCACTATGCGGAAAAACCCAAGTTCTTTGAGACCTGTGAAGGTAGTTATCTGTATGACGGTTCAAAGACACCCTACCTCGATTTGCAGATGTGGTATTCGGCCGTCAATCTGGGCTATTCGCAGAAGCGAGTCAGCGATGCCCTGAAGAAGCAGATCGACAAGTTGCCGCAACTTGCCTGTCAGTATTTGCATAAAGAGAAGGTATTGCTTGCCGATATCCTGGTCAAAAGCATCAAGCGCAATCTGGGTGAAACCGGACGCGTACACTTTAATGTAGGTGGTGCCCAGGCTGTAGAAGACGCTCTCAAACTGGTGCGCAAGACGACCGGAAAGAGCAAAATGCTGGCCTTTGAGGGCGGCTACCATGGCCGCACCCTCGGTGCCTCGGCTATCACATCTTCCTATCGCTACCGCGAATCCTATGGTGAATTCGGCGACAGAGCTGAGTTTGTACCTTTCCCTTACTGCTTCCGCTGTCCCTATGACAAAAAAGTCGAGAGCTGCGAGCTTTATTGCGTCAAGCAAATTGAGCGCCGTTTCGATCATGAATACACCGGCACCTGGAATCCCAAGACTAAAAAAGCTGAGTTTGGTGCATTTTTCTTCGAAGTGGTGCAGGGCACCGGCGGCTACATCGCGCCTCCGCCCGGTTATTTCGAGCGCCTGGCCAAGACCTGTCAGGATCATGGAATCATGCTCGTTGACGATGAAATCCAGATGGGATTTTTCCGCACAGGCAAGTTGTGGGCGATCGAAAACTTCGACTTCAAGCCGGACATCATGATCTTCGGTAAGGCCCTCACAAACGGCATGAATCCACTGTCGGCGATCTGGGCCAAAGAACAATACATTTCACCGGATAAGTTTGGTCCGGGCTCAACCCACTCCACATTCTCATCCAATAGTCTCGGCACCGCCGTCGGCCTTGAAGTGATGCGCATCTTTGAAGAAGGCGATTACGAAGCGAAGCTGGCCGAGAAGAGCAAATATTTCATCAACTTGCTGGAAGACTTGAAAAAGAAACATCCGGAAGTGGGCGATGTAGGCGGCATGGGTATGGCACTGCGCATGGAAATGTGTGAGGCCGACGGTTACACGCCCAGTCGTCGTCTGGCCGACGCCATGTTCCAGCGTGGATTGGAAGGCGATCTTGTGGTCCAGGGCCGCAAGATGGGTCTGATTCTCGATATCGGCGGCTACTGGAAGAACGTGGTCACTCTGGCCCCGTCTCTGGAAATCAGTTATGAAGAAATGGATCTGGCTCACGACCTGCTGGATCTGGTGATCAGCGAGTGCAAGAAGAACCTCTAGAGCAGCGATTTTTCTGTAAAAAGGAAACCAGGAAATTATGAGTTCAATTGTTGATGTCTACTGCGATTTTGACGGCACAATCACCGTCAACGATACTATCGACGTCCTTCTGGAAGAACTGGCCGATCCCAGCTGGCATGAGATTGAAGAACGCTGGGTGAACGGTGAAATCGGTTCCAGAGAATGTATGGCATTGCAGGTGCCGCTGATCAAAGGCGGATGGCCGGCGGTTCTCGAAGTACTGAACACTGTCAAAATCGATCCTACTTTTGTCGGTTTTGCAAAATGGTGCCGCGCCAGCGGTGTGCCCCTGCGTATAGTTTCCGACGGCATGGACAGAGTTATTCATCATGTGCTCAAGCGTGAGGGCATCCACGTCGACAACGTTGTCGCCAACCACCTGGTTGAAGACGCCGACGGTACATTGCGTTTGACCTTCCCCTACGCTCCGCAAAAACTGGCCTGCGGTGCCGGCGTTTGCAAATGTCTGGTCCTGGAACGCGGCCCTTCCCGACCTTTTAAAGCCGTAATCGGCGACGGTCGCAGCGACTTTTGCTGGTCCCAGGAAGCCGACCTGCTGTTTGCCAAAAACAAGCTGCTCAGCCATTGCCGCGAGTCAAAGCTGGACTGTGTGCCCTACGAAGACTTCACCGTCATCAGCCGCACCCTGGAGGCAATTCTTGTCGACAGACCGGTCTCTGTGGCTCAACTCCAGCCTTATTTCGCCTGAGGCTAGATTGCCTTGCCGGCCCCCCGGGAATAATAGTCCTGAGCTTTCCGCCACTGGATTATTCGGGTGAAATAAAAGATGAGCAACGGTCGAGACCACCGCAGCGATGCACCGGAGACGATCAAGAGCGATACCAATCACGCCCTGCGTGAGCTCTACAATCTCCAGCAGACCGACCCGGCTGAGTTTAAGCGGGAAGTGGCTCAGATTAATCGCACGACCGACCTGAGCTTTCTGGCCAACGGCCGGCAGGATGTTGAAATTGTCGGATTTGACAATGCCGCCGCCGGTGGCACTCACCGTCTGGTGATGCAGGACCGCAATGATCATAGTCTTGTGCGGACAAATTACACCGCTGAGGGCGTGCGCCTGAGCGATGGGGGCACTACCCAGCGCCAGGGCGATCAGGCTAATCAGACGCGCATTCCCGAGGGCAAGGTAGTCCGGGGTGAGAACACCTACGACTTCACCTATCCGGACGGCCGCCACATCCACCTGGACCTGGCCCCTGATAAGACACCCATGACGTATTCGCAAAACGGCCACACCTATGAGCGGCAGTTGGATCGGCAGGGGCGGCCAAGCCACCTATGGGTCGATCGCGAATCGGGCAAGCAATTGCTCATGGAATTGCAATTTAATAAAGTCGACGGCAGCCTGACCATGCGCATAGGCGACAACAACGGTAATGCCGTGGGCAGCAGTAAATTTTTGCTGGACGGCTCCCAGCTTGATATATCGGGCGACGAGCGCGTCGGCGGCACCAGACTCCGGGCCGTTACTACTCCCAGCGACCGCTACATGGAGTTTCCCCGTGACCTGCAACAGGGCCAGATGGTCAACTCCTTCTCCGACGGCCGCACCCAGTGGAATCGCGCCGCTGACGGCTCCTTCGTCGACGCCGGCGGACATAAACGGACCGACGTCCAGGCTCTGCCCGGGGGCAATTTCTCCGTGCGTGAGGGCAATATCACCACCGTCTATCGGGCCGACGGCACGATTCAAAAGCAGATCAACGCCCCCGGCGGCAGTCCGGTGCTCTATCCTCCGGCTAACCCCGGACGTCGCTGAGGCTTTGCCGACAGGCTTTTACCGGCAGCTTGATCCCAAACACTGATCCAGGCATAGTGCAAACCCGATTTTGCCCGGCGCGGGACGGCGCTAGTATGGTCTCCGGTCATACAGGTCGAGGTCGGACACAATCATGGATCAGCAATTGACTGTAAGGGTAAATATGCTCGCGAACCTTGAGGCTCTCCTTAACATCGGAGCCAGTTCGGTCGAGGTGATTGCGATTGTGGTCGGCGTAATTCTCTTTGTCGTCGGGCTGCGCACCGCTGATTCCGCTTCATTTGCGACTTCGGATGAGCTGATGCGGCGTGCCAGATTCAAACGACAGTTTGGATTTTTTCTGGTCAAGTTCGGATTGTTTTTTCCCTTTGGCGTAAATTGGCTGGTAGCCTGGGCCCGCGATGCAGGCCTTTTCAGTTGATATGGCAAGAGAGCCGGAGCGCTGGTTTGTGTCACCGCTGGTTGATGTCTTGTTTGTCTGCGGCGGAGCGGTTTTTTTGCTTGCCGCAGGTTATTCTTTTTGCCTGACTCAATCTGCGGGATCGCATCAGCTCGGCTACCTGTCGGCGGTTGCGGTCGCCTCGGTCTTGATTTTTGGTGAAACTCACACTGTTGCCACCATGGTTGGGCCGGCTCGGGACAGTGTCTGGGGGCAACGCCACCGCGCAGCCGGCTTTGCCGCTGCTGCCGTCTCAATGCTCCTGGTCTTGGTGTTGCTCGCCCTGCCGACGCTGGCACCACTGGCGGTGCGCCTCTATTTGCTTGCCGTTTCCTGGCATTTCACCAGACAGGTCTATGGTGTGATCCTGCTCTACTGCCGCAAGGCCGACTATCATCCGGGTGCCGCCAGAAGGCGCCTCTGGTGTCTGCTCTTTCATTTGACTGCATTAAACTGGATGCTGGTGCAACTGAGTAACTATTTCAATATTCGATCTGAAGTCCTCTTTTTGCAGAATTTGACGCCCTTGCATATTTTGCCTGTCGCTGCAGTTGACTTCTGCAGCGCTTTTGTCATTGCGCTGCTGCTCGTGACCTTTGCCGATGCGGCTTTGCTGACCATGTTCCGGCGGGCTCGGCCGCCATTTGCGGCGATGCTGACTTTGCTGGCTGTTTGTTTATTCTTCCTGCCGGTGGGGCCCTCTCGCTGGTTTCAAGGGCCCATCTGGTTGTACGCGCCCGCACTCTTCCACGGCAGTCAGTATCTCTGTGTAATGGGCTGGAGATTGGCCGCGGGCGCCCGGTCCGGTGAGCAGGTTGGGCTCCTGGCTGGATCATATTTGCGGTGCTTTGTCCTGGCTTTGTTGCTTTTCCTGGCCCTGCCCTGGCTGCTGCACGCTCTTATGCCTGCGGTCGCCTATGCCACTGCCCTGGTTGCGGTCTTTGTCTCGGCTCAGCTCTATCACATGGTCATGGACTCAGTGATCTGGAAAGGCGAAAAGAAGACGGCCGCGACAAGCGGCGGACTAAAGCTGCGAGTTGGGCACGCTGGTGGCGCTGTCATGGACCTCGCCGTATGACTGAATGCTGGACAGTGACTGTGGTTTAGCTTGAAGCTCGGCACCGCTGCCGGCCTGTGGTGCGGCAGTCGGATGTGTGGCCGCTGCATGATGCGCTACCGTGTGACCGTTGTGCGCGGTCATGTGGTGTGCGGCACCGTGATGCAGACTGTGGCCTCCGTTGTGGGCCAGGCTGTGGCCGACATCGTGACCGGCTGCGGTGTGGCCACCGGCATCAAGCTGGAGGTGCTGACCGGGATGAATCAAATCGGGATTACTGCCCACAACGTCATGGTTGTGCTGGTACAGCTCATGCCAGTTTTGACCTCCACCAAGGTGGTCCTTGGAGATGTCCCAGAGATTGTCACCGGCTTTGACTGTGTAGTCGGTCTGGCCCATCGAGGCGTCGGCAATTGAGTCGCCGCCGGGTAATTGCAATTCGGTGCCCGGCATGATCAGACGCGGATTGTCGCCGAGGACCGATTTATTGAGGTCGTAAATCTCTTCCCAGCGAGTGCCGTCACCCAGGTGCGATCGTGCGATATCCCAGAGATTATCCCCTTTGTGCACTGTATAGGTTGTGTGTTGTGGAGCTTCGGTTTGGGCCTCGGCTACGCGATCACCTGCCTGAGCGCCCTGTCCGTCGGCAGTGTTGAATTGACCTTCGCCGCCGGCTCCGGCACCGCTGGTAGTGGCGGCGCCGTCTCCCATCAGGTGACTGCGAGCTGAGCCTGAATGCAGCGCCTCCCTCTGCCAGTCTACTGTTGACTGGACGGTTGTCGGTGCGGGCATGGGCTGAGGCGTGGTGCTGAAATTGCCTGTGGTTGCGCCAAAGCCCTGATTGGGCTCCATGGCCAGGTAATTGTTATTGTCAAAATTGAGTCCCTGAGCGCCGGGGCCCATTTCAAATATAGGATGCGAGGGACCACCGCCTACTTCCAGTCGCGGGGCCGAGGCAAAAGAGTCGGTCAGGTCAGGAGAGCCGTCCCCGAGCAGATGGCTGCGCAGGTCGCCGCCGGACGGTGAGAAATCTCCGCCTCCACTTATATGGTCGAAGATGGGGGCGTCGGTCGGCAGCAGGCTGAGATCGGCTGCAGCGCCATCGGCGCCGCCTTCCAGGGCCTCACCCAGGGACGAACCCAGGGCTTCTCCGGCGTCACCGGCATGTTCAAAGAGACCGCCCAGGTCAAAACTCTGAATACCTTCGGCCAGATTGCCCAGCATTTCCTGGGCCGGAGCGAAGAAGGCTCCCAGGGCCTCAAAAAACGAACTGGCCAGACCGATGTGGCCTGGCATTTTCATAATCATATTAATGAGAGGGGAAAGTTGTTCAGCGCCGGGCATGACACCGGGTGCACCGCTGAGGGCTGCCATTTCGCCGCCCGGAGGCATTGCCACTGCCTGTATGCCGTGCGTTTCCAGTCCGGTCATGGGGGGCACGCCGTAGTGCGGAGCCGGTGCCATGGCTCCCAGCTCGATGCCGTGTGGACCTACGTTTCCTACGGTCGGTAAAAATTGTTCGGCGCCGGTCGGCTTGAAAAATTGATTGGCGCTGGCTATGTCCGAAGGGTTACTGAGTTGGGCTTGAATGCTGGACGAGACATGGTCTGCCGGCGCACGGAAAGACTCTACATTATGCAGAGCGTCTGGGTTACCTTCTGCCGCTAGGGGTCTGTCGATTGGCATTTAGTATTTAGTAAGAGGGCGAAAATAAATGGGGTTTCACATTATTTAGCGAAAAGGACCTAATTGTCAAGAGGTCTTTTGTAAGATTTTGTGCCCGCAAAGCCCCAATTGTTGGGCTTTTTTAAACTGCAGTCCAAGTGGGAGCAACCCCACCATGAATATTGCAAAGGGATCGGATTTGATCACAATTGAGATCTACTCTTGGATCCATAGGCGAATGGCTAATGAGGCTCCCTTGATCATGAAATCTAAAAGACTGTCAGTCGATATCGGCGTTTTTACCCGGGACGCAGAACCCGTGGATGTTTGGAATCCGGCACCGGCGTCTAAGCGCAATACCGCAGACATGCTTGCAGAATATTCTGCCGGTGTTTTGATCAAGGGTTATCGCGCTTACCTGCGTGGAGATTACGTCGACAGCAGGCGTTTTGAGCAGTTTATTGAGCGTGGCCGCGATAAAAAAGAAATCCTCTGTCAGCAGTCGGATGACGCGGCCCAGGACTACAGTCAGAAAGTATCACGCTTGCGCCGCATGGAGAGCCGCTATCAGTGGGCTCTGACCATTCGTGAAAACGTCTCGCATTTTATTCTCAATGTGACCGGTCTGAAAGGCAATTGCCGTTTGCGCAAAGTACCGGTGCGTCCGCATCCTAGAAGTTCGCGTCATGCGGCTCAGGGCGCCAGGCAGCATGCCGGCGTCGGCGCTTGAGGCAATCGACAAATATTCTCTCTGGTTAAAATGCCAGGTTGAATGCTTTCCACATACTGCTCTGGTTGTATGTCGTAGACGGCAACCAGGGAGCCGGTGAAAATGTGCCGCCGCCGGTGGTGAAGTTGGATTGGCTGTTTCCCTGCGGCAGGGGCGCTCCGGTGACCGGATCGTTGCTGAGGAAGGTGGCGGAATTACTGGTGGTCATGTAACCCAGCGAATACGGTGCATAGCCGGGATAGAGCGGGTTGGCGAAGTAGGGGCTGCCCGAGTATGGATTGCCAAAATATGGATTGCCATAGTATGGGTTGCCGAAAGTGTTGTATCCGTAAGGCGAGTAGTAGCCTGAGTTAGCAGCGAGCGCACCGGCAGCCGCGCCCACGGCTGCGCCCAGAATACCGCGCCAGCCGCCTTGATAGCCGTAGCCCGGGTAGCCGTATGCGGGATATCCATAACCTGGATAACCATATCCGGGATAACCATATCCGGGATAGCCAAATCCGTAGCCTGGATAACCATATCCGGGATAGCCGTAGCCCGGGTAGCCGAAGAGCGGAGCACCGTAGCCTGGATAGCCGTAGCCGTAGGGATAGGCATTGGGCACGAGGTAGGGCATCGTGGTTGAAGTTTCTACCTTATTGTAGAAAGGTTTGACTCCACTCTGCGCCCAGGGTGCGTCCGGCGCGTCCTTGGTCGGCACGATATTGCCGTGCGGATCTACCGATACGCCGACCCGGCTGAGGTCGATGGGTATTGGTTTGGGCTTTGGTTTTGGCTTGTCCGGCACGACTTCTTCCATGAAAGTGTCGCCGTTGGAACCCGAAAGACTCTGCCCCTGCACCTGCCCGTTGTCCGGCAGGTAGCCGGCGCCGGTGCCGAATCCCTGGTCCGGATCATATTTTGGTCTGGATGCGTTTTGCGCCGTCGCCGGGTTGTTTCCCAGAAGAAGGGCTATGGCCGCGCACAAGAGGCCGCCGCGATACAAGGAAGGAATGAAGCGTCGATTTCTATTCATCTCAATTTGTTTGTTGTTGTGGATACTGCTGAGGATCTTGTTGTTGATAAGGCTGTTGATATTGTGGTGGGTATTGCTGTTGCAGTTGTTGCTGATATTGCGGCTGGGCCTGCTGTTGATATTGCTGCGGCATTTGCTGCTGGTTTTCGTAATACATCGATTGTCCCTGCGCCGCCGGCAGTGGGATCACCGCTCCCTGGTTTTGTGGATTGCCGTTATTCCAAACCGGGGCGATACCATATCCGGTATCGCCCGTCGGCTGCGTCGGAGCGGCAGGGCTGGCTATGATTGTCTGTCCAAGTCCTGGAGCTGAGCCGTCGTTGAAGAGGTCCTTTACCTGTGAGACCAGGCCGAGCACAGGCAAATAGATCATGTTGGGAATTGGTGTTTTGACGGATTGCGAGATGCCCATTTTTTGAGCGGTCACGATCGCTATGGGGCGCTGTGTCTCGTCCTTCTTGATGCATGAATTGATTATATTGACCCAGACAGTGGCATGTACTTTTACACCGACGATATTGCTCAGTGTGATTTCGCCGTTGTCGCCCTGCTGCAAATCAAAAGATGTCTTTTTGCTGACGCCGACTTCGGTCACTCCTCGATTGCCGATTTGTTTAATCACGTCGTCTGCCAGTAAAATGCAGACATGATGACCTGTATCCGTGCGGGCAACGCTGACTTTGCTGGGGCGGAAATCGCCCAGAGCCGCCATCGCAAAGGGAGCTAAGGGGCCGAGGCCGCCGAGGTTGTTCAGATCGACCAGTCGATAGTTGACTTGCAGATCGCGCTGGTCTCTTTCCAGATCCGGATCGCTGCTGCCCAGGCTGGCCATAGTGTTCCTGGCCTGGCTGAACAATTCATCAGCCTGGTCATAGTTTTTCTCTGCCAGGGCGCATTCACCGAGATGCCTCTGGGTGGCCTCCAGCTGCTCGGTCAATTCTTTTTTCTCGTCGCTGCGGGCGATGGCGTTGTTAAGTTTGTCCAGCAACCGCAGCCATTGACTTTCGGCTTTGCGGTAGTCCTGGGCGGCAAAGGCTTCGGCAGCGCTCTGGTCCAGGCGCCTGATTGAACTGTCGGAGGCGCTAACAGGGGCGCAAGCAAGGCATGTTGCGACAAGGCTGAGCGACAGGGCCAGAACTCTGGGGCTTTTCATCTTGGTTGGGTTTGCCTCGACTGCATGTCCTCTCTAAATGTTAGCTTACCTCATGCGACAATGAGGTAACGTTTGCCGCCGACCCCGGGTGTTTTCTGACTTCTCAAGTGCCACAGCCCGCTAAGCCCCAGGAGTCGAGCCAGTCGCTCAAGGCCGTGCTTTTCCAGAAGCCGGTGCTGGCCTGGGCCATGTTTGACTTCGCCAACTCCAGTTACACCACCGTTGTAACGACCGCAATTTTCAATGCCTACTTCGTCAAGACGATCTGCCAGCATCTTTCTCTGCCGCAAGCTACTTTTTCGCTCACCCTGACCTACGGTATTGCCAATTTTCTCGTTGTCGCCACCGCTCCCGTTGTCGGCGCCATTGCCGATGCCTACGTCATTAAGAAGCGCTTCCTTGCCGGGGCTACAATTACCTGCGTCATTTGCACGGCCTTGTTGGCCACTGCCCATGTCGATACAGTCGCCCTGGCCATGGGGCTTCTGGTTTGTTCGAGCTTCGCGTTCGGCACCAGTGAAAACATGATTGCCGCATTTTTGCCCGAGATTGCACCTCCCGATAAGATGGGGCGGATATCCGCTTTTGGCTGGACTGTGGGCTATCTGGGCGGCCTCAGCTGCCTTGCCGTTTGTCTGGCGTATGTCTCCATGGCTCAGAAGCAGGGGCAGACCGCGGTGCAGTTTGTCCCGGTGACTATGCTGTTTGTGGCCTGTACTTTTGCTCTGGCCAGCTTGCCCGCATTTTTCTGGCTTAAAGAAAAGAGCGCACCTTCGGCGGACCTTGTTGCTGCCGGACCGGTAAAGATGGCAAACCAGGCCTTTCGCCATGTCTGGGAAACTATTCGTGCTGCCCGCGAATACCGGGATCTGTTTACCTTTTATGGTTCGCTTTTTGCTTACACCTGTGGCACCACCACGGTAGTGTTGCTTGCTACGGTTTACGCCGAGCAGGTCATGGGTTTCAAAACCAATGACTCAATTGCACTGATTATGCTGGTTAACGTGGCTGCGGCTACCGGCGCTTTCACCTTTGGTTTTATCCAGGACAAAATAGGATCGGTCCGGGGACTGGCATTGAGTCTGGTACTGTGGGTGGTAGCAATTATTCTCGCTTATCTGGCCCATGATAGGACGCTCTTCTGGATTGCATCCACGCTCATGGGCATATCCATGGGTGGCAGCGCTTCCGCCGCCCGGGCCCTGGTTGGCCAGCTCTCACCGACCAAGCGAGCAGCGGAATTTTTTGGCCTCTGGGGTCAGACCAGTAAACTTGCGGCTATTGTCGGGCCGATGAGTTATAGCCTGGTGACTTATCTGTCGGGTGGTGATTATCGCAAGGCAATTCTGTCCACGCTTTGTTTTTTCATCGCCGGGCTGGTCATTCTCTTTCGCGTCAATGAGAAGCGCGGTCGCGCCAATGCTCAGGCCGCCAATGATCTGGCTTAGTCGTCGATTCTCTTTGCAACGCATGCAATTGTCATCTTCTTGCGCGCCGTCTATACTTATTTCTTTCAAAATGGACCTTATTGGATGTGCAGACGATTTATCGTTGGTTCTCTTGCGCTTCAGGTGGCCCTGAGCTATATTCTGCTGCCACTTTCTCCGGCCCTGGCTGAGATGCCCAGCCTGGACCGCTCCATGTTGGAAGGTCCTTCTAAATCCACCGGCGAATCGCTGCCGCTCCTGCGACCGATACCTTTGCGTCTGGCTGCCGCTACTCCTGCTCAGGAAGCTATTGCCGAGGCTGCCAGAGCCAGGGCGATGCTCTCGCCGACCGGACGTGATATCGCCGAGCAAATCGGTGTCATGGGTCTGATTGATGAGCTCATTGACGTGCGTAATCAGCTCACTGATAATCCCGCCCTTACCCTCAAGCACATGCAGTTGAAACAGAAGCTTCTGCAGACGGTGCTGATAGCCAGTTTGCAGGTGCGCGATGCCACCGCTCGCATTGACCATGAAGTAGCCGAACTCAATCGACTCAGCGGCGGTCTTCAGGACCAGCGTGACCGCGCTCTCAAAACCAATACCATGGCCAATATCTTCGGCAACGGCGCTATGAATGAAATCGGTCAGGCCGGTGAAATGAAGACCAATGAGGTTCCCGGTGAAATCGTAGAACTGGTCAGCGGTGCCCTGGTCGTGGCCCTTGGTGGCCTGGCTCTGCGTCAGCAAAACGGCTCTTCCAAGCCCATGCCGTCCAAACCAAATATGCTGGCTAAAGTACTGGGATGTCCTACCGACAAGGATACCGAATATCCGCCTGTGATCTGGAATTATCTCAACCGTGCCCCGGCCGGCTCCACGAGCATTAAGACTCGTCTGCAAATATTGACCGAACAATGGCAGCAGTATAAGACCATTGAAAGACCCAAGTCACCAAAAAGTCGCAAGCGTACGGCCGACCTTACCAATACCGCTGTGCCCAACAGAGTCAGTCTCGAATTGCTGGGGGATCGCATTGCCATGCTGGGCGATGTGAAGGCCGAAATTTTCCAGATGGACCGCGATTTGCTGGAGCTTTTGCTCAACGTGCAGGGGCTCTAGTCGGCGTTCGCAGCCGGCATGCGCTCTATCGCTCGTCTGGTTGCCGCCAGCGGTGCGCTTTCGTCGAAAGTGACTTTGCCGTTTGTGCTTTTGACGCCCAGGTCCTTCCAGAGTTTATCCAGATCCGGTTTGACCGGATTGTCTTTCATTTTCTCGTACAATTTTTCAAGGAAGTGACAGTCTGAGCAAATTGCGCCGTCACCGATGCGGATGGCATCGATTACTTCCACATCGGATGTGATATCACTATCGGTGCTGTCAATTTCTTGCAGCGCGTCTTGCAGACCTTTTTTGTTTGCCGTCATTCGGCGGATTTCCAGATCGGCCATCAGGCAATAGAGTGCCCCGCCCCAGTAGATCCGTCCCCAGTCCTGGGTGTTGTTCAGGCCTCGGTCTCCGGCTGCGGGCAGTCCCTGGGGCAGACCTTTGACCAGGTCCTGCCAGATTCTTTCGCGGCCGATGTAGCCTGCTTTCATTCGCGCTAGAGGCTCGATATATGTGGCCATTCCTTCTACCAACCAGCGGTCACGCGGATAGACGAGGGGGAAGGCCAGATGTACCATTTCATGTGTCAACACCCAGTCATTGTCGAGTTGTCTTTGGGTTGTGTTTTCGCCCAGCGGTATGACTATTACGCCGCGATCGCCCTCACTGTCCGTGGTGGCAAAGCCGAAGCCGCTGCCGGAGGTGGGCATGACGCGTATTGTCGCGCGATTAGTTGGGAAATGGCCGTAGTATCGGGAGACCGCCTCAGCACAGCGGCGTATCCACTGCATCACAGCCGAGCGCGGCAGGGCCAGATGGCCGGGGGTGATCTGAACTGTGATGCGGCTGGCGCCCAGAATGATTTCATTGACGGGCGGAGATTGCGGCGCGACGGGGAGGGGAAATGTCAGCAATAGAGCGAGAAGAGGCCCACAGTATTTGCGCAAATGCTTGTTCATATTTTTGCAAAATTACAGAGGTATGATGCGGTGTGCGTGTGAAAAACTCTTGTAATACCAGCTGTCCGGTGTAAACGGGCGCAGGTGTACGCCAACTGGTATATCGATACCGTTTGAGTCTTTATGACCGGAACCGGTGCTGTCCAGCACCAGCGGCGTGCCGTCGGGCGAGAAGCCATATTGGCCGACCCACATAATCACGTGGTTGACTTCGCCCTTTTTGTTCCTGATATATAGAAGGTCTCCGCTGGTAAGTTTTTTGATCAGTGTTGGGTAGTCGTCGCCGCGGATGGTCTGGAGTGGTATTGTGCCATTGCCGCCGGGGGCCGGGGCCCGTTTTACCTGCGCTTGCTTGTGGACGTCGGTTGTGAGCTTGATGCCCAGTCCATAGTTGTAGAGCCAGGATGTGAAGTCGCTGCAGTCGATGCCCCGGGACTGGCGGCCGTATGCCACTTCTTTCCAGGGCCAGTTGGCGGGTGGATCCCAGTCTGGGATGTGATGATGCTGGTAGGGCAGGCCTATGTACCTTTCGCCTACAGCCAGGAGCCGCTGCCTCATCCAGGCCGGGTCGGAGGCCAGAGCCGCTTCGATGTCCGGCGGCGAGAAGCGGCGAGCCTCCGGGCCCCAGGAGCCGAAGCGTTTGCGTACCTCGGGCGAATACCAGAGTCTGTGCGGGGTTTGTGACTCCTCATGGCGACTGTTGCGCGGCGGCACCGAATCCGGCTCCAGGAGCTTCTCCAGCGGAATTGTGTATTTAATGCGATAGGGTGAGACATAGCCGTCGGTGCTGTATGGCGCCTGCCTTTGATTCTGGTCCTGAGCCCGGACGGAGGGTGTCAGCGTTGCGCCGCAGCCTATTGCCAGGACCGGGGCCAGGACCCACAAAACGGCGGACAGCGTGTAATTCTTCATTTTCACAGTCATGCCCCTATGCTAACACCGGAGCAAAATTTTGCGCCGGCTCTGTCTTCCGGGCTATACTCTTGGAAAGCTGGCTGCACATGAGCAAATTTTCCATTCACAGTTAATTTCAAGTGATTGGAATTCGCCTGCGAAGAGCGTAACCTTTAAGTGTAACGCCCCGACTACACCTTGCTTATAAGGGCTTGTATATAGATGTGCGGTGTCATTGCCATTTCAGGCACAGTCAGTTCGGCGTATGAAGTCTTCTTCGGATTGATGAATTTGCAGCATCGGGGCCAGGACGGCGCCGGTATTCTGGCCGTTGATTCATCTAAAAAAGATCGCTTCCATATGCAAAAAGGCAGCGGTTTGATTGAAACCGTTTTTTCCGAGCGCAGTTTTCAAAATTTGCACGGTACGGCGGCTCTCGGGCATACCCGCTACGCCACGGTCGGTCGTAACGATCCTAATATGCTGCAACCCTTTCTTGATTTTGAAGCTGGTCTGGCCCTGGCGCACAACGGCAACATTGTCAATTACTACGATTTGCGCGGCGAGTTGAAGACCGAAGGTGAGGGCAAAGTCTCCTGCGTTTCGGATTCTGAGCTGATGTTGCGCATCATCATCAACGCTCTGGCCGGTCGAGCCAAGACCGCCGCCAATATATTTGATGCAGTTGGGATTGCCACTAAAAAGCTGGTCGGCAGCTACTCGGTCGCCTGTGTCACCGAATCCGGTGATATCTTCGGCTTCCGCGATCCTAACGGTATCCGGCCTCTGGTCTTTGGTGAGAAGAAGCTGGAAGACGGACGCACCGAATATGGCTTTGCCAGTGAGACAGTTGCTCTGGAATTTTTAGGCTTCGACAAAATATCCGAAGTCGGTGCCGGCGAAGTTGTTTTTGTCAGTCAGGACGGCAAGGTCGAGCGCAAGGTTGTGGCCGCCGTTGAGTTTAACCCCTGCATGTTTGAGTGGGTTTATTTCGCCAGAGTTGAAAGCGAAATCAGCAACATGTCTGTCTATAACGCCAGATTTCAGCTTGGCTTGCTTCTTGCTCAGCAGATTAAAGACCTGGGTATTGAAGCCGATGTTGTGATACCTGTGCCCGAAACCAGCCGCATCGCCGGTGGTGCTGTGGCCGAGGCCCTGGACCTGCCTTTCCGCGAATTGCTGATCAAAAATCGTTATGTCAACCGGACCTTCATTCTGGATGATCAGCACTCTCGCCAGGAAGCTATTCGGCGCAAACTTTTCCCCATAGCTGCCGAAATCAAGGGCAAGCGCTGCCTCATCGTTGATGACAGTATCGTGCGCGGCAACACCGCCATGCAGATAGTCAAACTGGTGAGACAGGCCGGTGCGCGGGAAGTAATACTGGTTTCGACCTGCCCGCCTATCGCCCATGCCTGTTACTACGGTATTGATTTTCCCAGTGAAGCTGAGCTCATTGCCTCCGGCCGTGATGAAAAAGCCATGGCCAAAGAGCTGGGCGCAGACCGGGTTGTATTCCAGACGATCGATGGGCTCAAAGCCGCACTCGAGCAAAAGCAATTGTGCACCGGATGCCTCACCGGTACTTACCCCACCAATGTTTCATTCGGGGTGGAGTTCCGCAGGCAGCGTTTGAAGGACCGGCACGGCACGACCGAGATATTGTGTTAGGGAGATAGAGATGACTGTGGCTGCGCGCAAAAGACCGGCAAAACTGATTTATCAGGGCTCTGTAAAAGACGTGTGGCAATCTCCCGAAGGCGAGCACAAACTGTGGTTTGAGTATACCGACGATTATTCGGTATTTGACTGGGGCAAGATGCCCGACACAATCGCGCGCAAGGGTGCCAGTCTGGCCGGGCTTGGGGCTTACTTCTTCAAGCGTATGTCGGAGCCGACCTTCTGGCAGAAGCTCAAGACTTCAACGGCGCTGGAGCGCTTCGATGCCAGCTGGCTGGCTGACAGGTTCAATCACAATGTCTTCAGCGGTCCCGATGGGCTGACTCAATCCGGCCTGCCGTCACATTTTTTGAAGTTGACCGATGGATCGAGTGAAGCTCTGGAATTAAAGGATCTATTCGCCAGGCAACAGGACGGACCTGTATTTTTGGAAGTGCAGGAGGCCAAGGTCGGCCATCCAAGACGGCACAGCGTCCTGGGTAAGGAGATCTATTTTTATCCGACATCTTCCATCGTCAAGGATTCTCCTTCGGGTCTGGCCCTCATCCCTCTGGAAATCGTATTTCGTTTCGGCATGCCCGAAGGCAGTTCGCTCAAATCCAGATTGGAAAAAAATCCTGCCTATCTCTCCGAACTCGGTCTTTCTGAAATGCCCCAGGAGGGCCGCTGGTTTCCGCATCCGGTAGTGGAATTTTTTACCAAGCTGGAGACCAAGGACAGATTGCTCAGCTATCAGGAAGCCAGTACTATGGCCGGTCTCACCCCCGAGCATTTTGAAACCATGGTTGAGCTGGCCCTGGCCTGTGCCCTGGGTCTGTACTCAATTTTTGCCGAGAAGAGCATTGAATTGTGGGACGGTAAAGTGGAAATGGTCCTGGACGGACGGGCTGCCAGCGATGCCCGCGCCGTGCTTCTGGCCGACAGTATCGGTCCTGATGAGTTGCGCCTGCTCTACGGCGGACAGCATCTGTCGAAGGAAATCATCCGTATCTATTATCGCGGCTCCAAGTGGGAAAAGGCTGTAAAAGAGGCCCAGGAGATCTGTCAGCAAAAAGGCATCGCCGATTGGAAGGCCTATTTCTCGAAAGAGTTCAAGCTTGAGCCTGAGCCCCTTTCGCCCGCTTTTAAAGGTGCTATAGACAATCTCTATTGTGTGCTGCTCAATCATTTAAGTGGTGAAAGTGTCTTCCCCGGTTGTCCGGATATTGAATCCTTTGTTGGTCAATTGAAAACTGCCCTGGCAAAGGGAGGCACCAAGTAGATGACCAGTGTGATGGTGGTCGGTGGCGGCGGACGGGAGCATGCCATTGTCTGGAAACTGGCTCAGAGTCAAGATGTAGCCGCAGTTGTTTGCGTGCCGGGCAATGGCGGCACGGCACTGCTCGATAAGAGTAAAGTCAAAAATGTCGCTTTGCCTCTATCTGATTTTGCCGCTATTGCAGATCTTGCCCGTGCAGAAAAGTCTGATTTGATTGTAGTCGGTCCCGATAATCCGCTTGCGGACGGTATTGTCGATTATCTCGAAGGGCAGGGCCTGACAGTGTTTGGACCTACCCGGGAGCAGGCGCGCCTGGAGTGGAGCAAGACCTACGCCAAGCAAAAAATGATTGATCTGGGCCTGCCTACGGCCAGATTTTATAGTACCGGCTCCCTGGAAGATGCTCTGGCTTTCATTGCAAAAGCTGAGAACAGCTGGGCCCGAGTGGTTAAGGCTGATGGACTGGCCCTGGGCAAGGGTGTTTTTGTTTGTGATAACGAGGACCAGGTCAAGGAAGCGCTGCGCACTATATTTGGTGGCGGCTTCGGCGCGGCCGGTGAAATTGTTGTACTGGAAGAAAAACTCGTGGGCGAGGAATTGTCGCTCCTCTGCGTCAGTGACGGCAAGACTTTGCTCGAGCTCGGCTGTGCCCAGGACCATAAGCGTCGCTTTGCCGGGGATGTGGGCCCCAATACCGGCGGTATGGGCGCTTACACACCGGTGCCGCTTTATGACAATGCCGCTGTCGCCGCTCGCATAAGAAGTGAAGTACTGGCCCCCATCGGTGCAGCACTGGCCGGGGGCAGATTGTCCTTTAAAGGAGTGCTCTTCATCGGCCTGATGATCGACGCCGCCGGCGCGCCTTACATACTGGAGTTTAACGCTCGCCTGGGGGATCCCGAGACCCAGGCTATCTTGCCCAGACTGAAGAGCGATCTTCTGCCGCTTCTTCTCTCCTGTACAAACGGCACGCTGGCCGGTACGGTGCTTAACTGGTCGGACATGGCCAGTGTGTGCATATCGGTTGTCACCCGGGAATATCCGGCCAAGTCCTCGAGCGGCGAGCCTGTGACTGTGGAAGTAAGTGCCGCTGAGCGGCGGGGCGAGGCTATTGTCTTTCACGCCGGCACCAGATTGCAGGCGCTGAACGGAGCGGAAACGCTCGTTACCGCCGGAGGCAGGGTCTTCAGCGCGGTTGGTCTGGGCAAGTCCATGGCCGAGGCACGCCAGGCGGCTGAGGATGCAGTCGACAAGATCCACTTTGAGACTAAAGATTTCAGGACTGATATTGGCTGGAGGGCTTTAGAGCAATGCGTCTCAAAATAGCTGTTTTTGTATCCGGGCGGGGCTCCAATCTGGAGGCCATTATCGAGGCTATAGAGGCCGGAGCGGTTGGGGCGACTATAGTCACGGTCGTCTGTAATAACCCCGATGCCTATGCGGTTACGCTGGCTAAAGCACACGGTCTGGATGTATTTGTCCTCAGTCATAAGGGCATGAGTCGCGAGGCACACGAGGCAAAAATCCTTGAACACCTCAAGAGTCGGGACGTAGAATTTGTCGTGCTGGCTGGATATATGCGCGTTTTGACCGGTAAGTTTCTGGCGGCTTTCAAAGATCCGGCCGGCTACAACCGGGTGGTCAACATTCATCCCACCCTGCTGCCGGCCTTCAAGGGAGCAAATGGATATGAAGACGCCTTTGCTTACGGCGTCAAGGTGTCCGGAATCACTATTCATCTTGTCGATGAGCAAGTCGACCACGGGCCTATCCTGGCGCAGCGCGCCTTCCCCCGACTGGCCGATGACACCCTGCACAGTTTCCGCGAACGCGGTCTGGCCGTCGAACACGCTCTTTATCCCGAAGTTCTGGCTGCCATTGCCAATGGTGGCGTCGCATCGCTTTTGTTAAGAGACGGACATGGCCATATTGAAGCAGTCGCAAGGAGTGAGAAATGACGGTGCCCTCGAAGTCGACAACGCAGCTCAAAGACTCTATGGGCCAGACTTCTGCTCTGAGCAGAGTGGTTGTGGCGGTGCGGCCCAGGGAAAAGCCCGAGAGCTTTGCCCTGTACTGGATCGTTTTCCCCTCAGCCGATCAGTCTATTGGTGAGCGTGAAAGAGAAATTATCGCCGCTGTCCTGGCCGACGAACTGATTGATCAGGTCTGGCTGGAGGAGCAGGGCGCTCGCGCCGCCGGCTGGCAGCAGAAATTTATCGATGAGGGTTATAGCTGGTTTGCCGAGAAGCAATACCTGCCGGGTGTGACCGACAATCTGGCCCATACTATTGAAGAGGCCCTGCATCTCAAGGGCTTCCCCGAAGGCACAAGGGTATGTTCCGGCCATGGATATCTGCTCAAGAGCGAAGCCGGTAGGACGGCCGAGTCGCTTATGCAGGATGCCTGCTACAAGCTCTATCATCCCCTGACCGAAAAATTTGTCGTGCATGCCCTCAATGCCGACGCCTCCGCCGACTATCTGCTTTTCCCGGAGCGGGCCCAGGCGATTTCACATAGCTTCGAATATGTCGATCTCAATGTCGACGATCAGGCACTGATGAAACTGAGCAGTGAAAAACTTCTCGCACTCTCCCTGGCGGAAATGAAAGCGGTGCAGGAGCACTTTTTCCAGAGCGACAGTCCAATCAACCAGTCCGGTCGCGATCGCCAGGAAGCGGGATTGCAGGCCAGTCCCACCGATGTGGAGCTGGAGGTTATCGCCCAGACCTGGTCCGAACATTGCAAGCACAAGATATTCGGCGCCGCCATTGTGCATCATGAGTTTGATCAAGACGGCTGTGAAAAACCAACGCGTACAGTGCATGTGGACAGCCTGTACAAGACTTACATCCAGGGCCCGACGCATGAGCTCATGCACAAGCGCGACGACTTGCTCTCCGTCTTTGAAGACAATTCAGGGGTGGTGAAATGGAGTGATAAGCAGGCTGTTTGCTTCAAGGTCGAGACTCACAATTCGCCCTCGGCTCTCGAGCCCTACGGCGGTGCCCTCACCGGTATCCTTGGTGTGAACCGCGATATCCTCGGCACCGGTCTGGGTGCCAGACCGATTTTCAATACCGATGTCTTTTGCTTCGCCTATCCCTCGGACAAGTTGCCGCAACGGCCCAAGTTGCTGCCGGCCAAGACTATTCTTGACGGTGTGCGCCTGGGCGTGGAAGACGGCGGCAATAAGAGCGGCATCCCCACAGTCAATGGTGCTGTCTACTTCCACGACGGCTACCGCGCCAAGCCCCTTGTATTTTGCGGTACAGGCGGCATCCTGCCGCTGGCAGTAGCGGGTGAAAAGGGCTATCTCAAGCATACAAAAGTGGGAGACCGCATTGTCATGGCCGGCGGTCGAGTGGGCAAGGACGGCGTGCACGGCGCTACTTTTTCCTCCGAGTCGCTAAATGAAAACAGTCCCGCCCAGGCGGTCCAGATTGGTGATCCCTTTACCCAGAAGCGTCTCATGGACTTTGTCCTTGAGGCCCGCGATCTGGGGCTTATCACCGGACTGACCGACAACGGTGCCGGTGGTCTGTCCTCTTCCATTGGTGAAATGGCTACCATCACCGGTGGTGCCACAATCGAACTGCAAAATATTCCTCTCAAGTACCCCGGTCTTGCCGACTGGGAAATTGTCGTCTCCGAATCCCAGGAGCGCATGAGTCTTTCTACCCGCGACTTTGCCGCCCTGGAAGCACTGGCACGCAAGCACAGCGTGGAAGTGACCAATATCGGCGAGTTTACCGATGATGGTTATTTCCGTGTACTGCGCGGCGGTAAAACAATTGCCCTGCTCAATTTGCATTTCCTGCACAAGGGCGCGCCGCGGCTGGAGCTGACATCCCGTTATGTCGCGCACTATTCGGATACGGCCCATGTGAGCGAGGGCGCCGGTGGCCTGACGGCTCCTGATAATCTTGATCACAAAGCCACTCTTTTGAAATTGCTGGCTCATCCTAATATCTGCAGTCGAGAAAAAATTATTCGTCGCTATGATCACGAAGTGCAGGGCGGCAGCGTCATCAAACCGCTCATGGGTCCAGCCCAGATGGCGCCCTGCGATAGTGCTGTAATCATGCCGGATCCCGGCGATCGGCAGGGTCTTGTCGTTTCTAATGGTCTTTGCCCGCAGCTCAGTCAATTTGACGGTTGGCTGATGGCTGTCTGCGCCGTCGATGAGGCCGTGCGCAATCAGGTCTGTGTGGGAGCCGATCCTGCCAGCATTACCCTGCTCGATAATTTTTGCTGGACGGATCCCGTGCCCGGGCCGCGCAATCCCCAGGCGGAGGAGAAACTGGCGATTCTGGTCCGTGCCTGTATGGGTCTGGCCGACATCTGTCGTGCTTACGGCGCGCCGCTTATCTCGGGCAAAGACAGCATGAAAAATGACTTCGACGACGGTGTTATCCGCCTGTCGGTGCCGCCTACCCTGCTGGTTTCGGCCATGGGCAAAATTGGTGACGCCGCCAACGCCATATCAATGGAATTCAAACAAGCTGGCGATCTGATCTATTTGCTCTCCGCCGGTTCGCCGGCACTGGCCGCCAGTGTTTTGACCGAAGTGGCCGAACTGCATTGTGACAGGGCGGTCAAATTGCGTCTGCCCGCCCTCAATATAGAAGCGGCCGCTCGCATGTACAGAGCCCTTTATGAGCTTATCGCCGAGGGGCTGGTCCATTCCGCACATGATCTTTCGGAGGGCGGTTTGCTGGTCGCACTGGCCGAGTCGGTCCTGGGCTCTTCTTGCGGTGCAGACATCAAGATCGAAAACGAACTGGTCGGAGCTAGCCTGGGTGAGGCCCCTGCCCTGTTTGGTGAAGGTCCCGGTCGGATCATTATTTCCATACCGGCCGATGCCGCCTCCGCTCTGGAAAAAGCAATCATGGAAATCCCCGGTGCCCGTCTCTGGGAACTGGGCGTTGTCACCGCCGGTGGTGGCCTGGAAGTGGCCATCGAGGGGCTGCCCGAGTCGGCACCCAGCGGTGGATTTTCGACGACAACGGAAGAACTGCGCCGGGCCTGGACTACAGCCCTGCCCTTTGACTAAGCGGAGTAATGCAAATGACAAAGCCCCTGGCACTTGTACTTAGAGGAGACGGCATCAACTGTGACGCCGAGACCGTTCACGGTCTGGAGTTGGCTGGTTTTGATGCCCGGGCCGAGCATGTTTCAACCTTTATCGAAGATCAAAAGCATCTGCGTCAGGCTAAATTGCTGGCCCTGCCCGGTGGTTTTTCCTTTGGCGATGAAATTGCCAGCGGCAAGGTCCTGGCTCTGAAATTGCGTGAGAGAGTGATGGATTCGCTCTATCAGTTTGTCGGGCAGAAAGGTCTTGTCATAGGCATTTGCAATGGCTTCCAGGTGCTTACCCAGCTGGGGCTCCTGCCTCGCAGTCAGGCTCAGTCGAAGCGCATAGTCACCCTGACTAAAAATTCCCATGGCCATTTTAACGACCGCTGGGTTGATATGACGGTACAGAGCAGCGGCGGCAAATCGTATTTTAGCGATCTGACTCAGATAGAGCTTCCCATTCGCCACGGTGAAGGCCGGCTGGTGGTCGGGGATCCCGCTTTTGAGAGTGAAGTTAAGAAGACCGCTCCCCTGCGCTATATAAATGATGTGAACGGCAGCTTTGATCGCATCGCCGCGCTCACCGACGCCGATGGTCGAGTACTGGGCTTGATGCCTCATCCCGAGGCCTTTGTGCGCTGGACCCAACATCCACTCTGGACAACGGTCAAGTTAACCCGTCCGGAGCTGGCCCGCGCTGAGCATCCGATGGATCTGCCACCGGAGCACAGACCGCATGGTTTTACGATTTTGCGCAACGCTTTTGAAATGGTGAATTGATGTCGGGCAATATTAGACAACCCAAGACTTATGCCCAGGCCGGAGTGGATGTGGAGAAGGCCGACCGCTTCGTACACAGGCTCAAGGCGCTGGCTGTCAGACCGGAGCACGGTCAGCTCTGGTCGGTGCCCAGTGGTTATGCCGCCCTCTATCCGACCGGCCCGGACAGTGCCGTGGCCTGCACCACCGATGGTGTGGGGACAAAATTGCTGGTTGCCCTGGCTCTTAATAAATTTGACACCGTCGGCATCGATCTCGTGGCCATGTGCGCCAATGACCTGATTTGTGTCGGCGCCACCCCAGGTTGTTTCCTTGATTATTTTGCCACCGGCAAAGTTGAGGACCATCAGGCCGATGAGATCATCAAGGGTATTATTGAAGGCTGCGATCAGGCCGGTATGATTCTGGCTGGCGGTGAGACCGCCGAGATGCCGGACCTCTATCATGGCAATCATTTTGATCTGGCGGGATTTGCCGTCGGCAATGTCAGTCGCAAGGCCCTTATTGACGGCTCCCGGGTTGTCGCCGGGGACGTTATTATCGGTGTCGCTTCCAGCGGCATTCATTCCAATGGACTTTCACTGGCGCGTAAGGTTCTAGCCGCCGACAGTGAGATGTACAGGGAGCTGCTTACCCCCACAAAAATTTATTGCCGACCGGCCGCTGCGATATTTGAGCGGTACGCCGGTGCGGTCAAAGGCATGGCTCATATCACCGGAGGCGGCTGGACTAATATCGGGCGCATCAATAAGACGGTCGGTTATGAGATCAAGAATCCTCTGCCGGTGCCTGCGATTTTTGACGCTCTGTTTGAGCATGTCGGCAGCAAGAGCGAGATGTATCACACCTTCAATATGGGCATGGGGCTGGTGCTTGTGAGTGCTGCGGCGGATGCCGATAAAATTGTTGAGACATTTGACCAGGCAGGCTTCAGCGCTGCGCAAGTAGGTGTGGTCAGCGATAGCTTCACCGGTATCAAGGTTGATGAGTTGGATATAGCATTTTCGAATAAAACTTGAAGTGGATAATAATCTGTGGCAATAGTCAGTGTTAAAGGGGACAAAAAATGAAGACGGCGCTTGTGAGTGTTTCGGACAAAACCGGCCTGGCCGATTTTATCAATAAACTCAAGAGTTACGAGGAGCTGCGGCTTCTGGCTACAAGTAGCACGGCTGCTTATTTGACCGAGCATAATCTGGATGTAATCAGTGTGGAGAGTGTCACATCTTTCCCTGAAATCCTCGGCGGCCGTGTCAAAACATTGCATCCGCGTGTTTTTGCCGGTATCCTTGCCCGCCCCAGTAAAGACGATCGCGATTGTCTGGCCGACCACAAAATTGACGAAATTGATTTTGTCATAGTCAATCTCTACCCCTTTGAAAAGAAGCTCACCCAGGGGCTTTCCGAAGCTGAGATGGTGGAGCAAATTGATATCGGCGGCGTCAGCCTCTTGCGCGCAGCTGCTAAAAACTTTGAGCGCGTCGTTGTAGTTTCTGAGCCTTCCCAGTATCAGAGCATTCTCGATAACCTGGCCAAAAGTGGTGGCAAGACAGACCGAGAAATGCGCAAGAAGCTGGCGGTTGATGCCCTTCGTCGCACCGCTTCCTATGATCAGGCGATTAACACCTATCTGGCTTCCACCCTGGAAAAGAGCACTTGCTCAGGCGATGCCGGAGCTGCGACTTGCGCCGACGAGGACAAGCCTCTGGGTAATTTGCCCTCCGCTCTTTCGCTCAATCTGGTCGAATACCAGAAGCTTCGCTACGGCGAAAATCCGCACCAGGCGGCCTCATGGTTTCACCCTACCAGTCAGAACGTCAATTTGCAGTTCCCTCCCTTTGCTCAGCTTAACGGCAAAGAACTGTCGGCCAACAATATCGTCGACATCTACAGCCTGCTCAAGATTTTGCGCGACATCGGCGGCCCCGGCGTTTGCATAATCAAGCACAACAATCCCTGCGGCGTATCGCTGGGCAAAGACCTGCATGAGGCCTACGACCGGGCCTATGCCACCGATCCCCTTTCGGCCTTCGGCGGCATCTATGGTTTCACCGGTGAAGTCGATGAGGCCATGGCCAAGAAGATCAACGAAGGCTTTGTCGAAGTCGTTGCCGCACCGTCATATTCGGCCGCCGCTCTGGAAATCTTGAAGACGAAGAAAAATCTGCGCATTCTCAAATTGCAGGACTATATCCTCAAACCAGCACCGGAAGCGAGACTGAGATTGAAGGATCTGGAACTGATGGGCGTGATTGTTGAGCAGGACATGGAACCTTCTAAGGACGCCGAGCAATTTGAAGTCGTCACCGGCAAGCTTGATAAAGCGGCTCTGGCCGATGTCGCCTTTACCTGGAATGTCTGCCGCCATCTCACCTCCAACGCCATATTTGTGGCCAGGGATGGTCTGGGGCTGGGCTTCGGCATCGGTCAGACCAGCCGCGTCGCCTCCACTAAAATAGCCCTGGCTCAGGCCGGAGCAAAAGCAAAAGGAGCGGTCCTGGCCAGTGACGCTTTCTTCCCCAACATTGATAATATCGAGGAAGCGGCAGCCGCCGGTATCGGTATAATCGTTCAGCCGGGCGGCAGCATCAAGGATAAGGACGTTATCGCCGCCTGCGAAAAGCACGGCATAACAATGCTCTTTACCGGTCAGCGTTGCTTCAAGCACTAAAGGAGAATTGAGGTGAGTCCAGCACCAGCAAAAGGTCCGGTAAAAGTCGGCATCGTAATGGGCAGTAAGTCCGATTACGAGACGATGAAAGGTGCCGAGGACATCCTCATAGACTTTGGTGTGGCGTACGAAATTTCGGTAGTCAGCGCTCATCGCACTCCCGATGTGATGTACGAGTATGGTCGGTCGGCCCGTGAACGCGGGCTGCAAGTGATTATTGCCGGGGCGGGTGGGGCTGCCCACCTGCCCGGCATGCTCTCGGCCCTGACGACATTGCCGGTACTGGCCGTACCGGTGCAGAGCAAGGCTCTCAATGGCCTCGATAGTCTTCTGTCTATAGTGCAGATGCCCGGCGGTATTCCCACCGCCACCTTCGCTATTGGTACCGCCGGCGCTACCAATGCCGGACTGTTCGCCGTGCAGGTTCTGGCCCTTACCGATAAGGGTCTGGTCGAAAAGCTGTCCGCTTATCGTGAAAAGATCTCGCGCGCCGCCCTCGACGGCAACAAGGAAGTGCAGGCAAGAGGATTGAAGGGATGAAAACAGTAGGTATTCTCGGCGGTGGACAGCTGGGCTTACTCCTGGCTCTGAGCCTGTCTCGCCTGGGTGCCCGCGTTATAGTCTACGATCCCGATGTCGCAGCTCCGGCACGCAAAGTCGCCTGGAAGAGTTTCCAGGCGCCCTGGACCGATGTGGCTGCCCTTAAGGAATTTGCCGCGGCCTGCGACGTCATCACTTATGAATTTGAAAACGTAGAAACGTCCGGCTTGAAAAAACTCTCCGGGCGCACGCCTATTTATCCTTCGCTGGAAGTCCTGGCCACCACCCAGGATCGGATTTTTGAGAAAGAGTTTTTGCACAAGAATAATTTGCCTGTGGCGGCGTTCTTTGCCGTGCAGTCCTACGATGAGCTGGCAAAGGTGCAGGACGGCATCACCTTCCCCTGCATTTTAAAGACCGCCACCGGCGGCTACGACGGCAAAGGACAGTTTGTTTTTGAAAATATCGGCGACTTGCAGGCTTTCCTCAAGGACCGCCCCCTGCCTGCCCTGCGTGCGGTGGTCGAGGAAAAGCTGCCCTTGTTTATGGAATTGAGCTGTATCGTTGCTCGCAACAGCGAGGACGCCGAGCAAATTTTCCCGGTGGCACAAAATACGCATCAGTCGCAGATCTTAGATACCACCGTCATGCCCGCCGATATTCCAGCCACCCTGGCCGCCACTGTCAAGGACATCGCCCTTCGGGCCGCCGAAAAACTAAATCTGGTCGGTCTTTTGACCTGCGAGTTTTTCATCACCCGGGAAGCGGGGCAGGGCAATTCGGTGGAAGTGGACGGCTACCATGTTTTCGTCAATGAGTTTGCACCGCGGCCGCACAATTCCGGGCACATCACTATGAATGCCACCACTGTCAGTCAATATGATTTGCTCGCTCGTATTCTCCTTGATGTGCCGCTGGTGGAGCCGCGGTTACTTACTCCCGGTTATTTTTGTCTGGCCAATTTGCTCGGCGAAGTCTGGCTGGGCCAGGGGACGGAAAGCGGGGCGGCCCTGAGTTTGAACGCCCTCAAATATCACGCTGATGTCGTCGATGTTGTTTTGTACGGTAAGGAAAGCGCGCGCGCCGGGCGCAAAATGGGGCATCTTGTCACCTACGGTGCCAGCGCCGCTGAGGCGATAGAAGCGGCAAGAAACGCCCGAACGGAACTGGCCGCCGCTGCCCCGGTTGGTGCGGTGCAGTGAAGTCGACGCGCCTGGCCGAGCTTGTAAAAGTACGCGGTATCCTCATTACCGTCTTCTGTATAAATGTAGTTCTCTCTATTCTCAAGCTTGCGGCCGGCATCTACACCAGCACACTCAGTTTAATTGCCGAGGGTTTCCACTCGCTGCTCGATTCATCGGCCAATGCCGTCGCCATCCTCGGTCTGGCTATTTCCATCAAACCCGCTGATGACGGACATCCATACGGACACAGGAAGTTTGAGGCCATATCGGCCATCGCTATTTCGTTTTTTATGTTTCTCGCCAGCTTTGAGGTGGTGCAGCAAATAATTGAAAGAGTGACCGATTCGGGACGGCATGTAGCCATCGCCACGCCGCTCAGTTTTGCCGTCGTCATCATCAATATGGTGGCCAATTTCGCCATCAGCAGCTGGGAGGCCAAACGGGGCAAGGAGCTGAGCTCGCGTCTTTTGATCGCTGATTCCAAGCATACCCTTTCGGATCTCTGGGCTACTTTGGCGGTTTTGATATCGCTCATATCAATAGCTCTCAACTATCACTTCGTCGACCTGATAGCTTCGGTCTTCATTGTGGGCATAATTCTTTTTGCCGGTTTTGAGGTGATTATGTCGCATCTTGGACCACTCGTTGATTCGGCTGTCGTTAATGCCGCCGATGTGGAAAAAGAAGTCCTGGCCGTGCCGGGCGTGGTCAGTTGTCACAAAATCCGCAGTCGCGGCATGGAAGACAATGTCTTTATCGATCTGCATGTGCAGGTGCCGCGTGCTCTGACTATTGAAGAGGCGCACAATATATCCTTTGCCGTGGAAAGTCGGCTCAAGGATTGGGACAATCGTATTTTTGAAGTACTGGTACATCTGGAGGATGACAGCCCACCACGCCCACTGGCGGCCGGGATGCAGGAGGGCCATTAGATGTCCACCGACCCGCCCCGCTTGCCCGGGAGTCATCATCCCCTGGTAAATTTTCTGGCTGGTCTTGGTGCCGTCCTCTACATTGTCCTGCAGTGCGCCGGTCCTTGTCTCAATCTGCCGCCGGTCGATCTGACTTTGAAAAATCTGGCTTTTTCCCTGCTCGTATTGATTCAAGTGATGCGAGGGCTGGCCTGGCATCTGGGTTTTACTCGTCTGCCCCAGTGGTTACTTCTGTCAAAAATGGATAGACGTTTTGGCGCCGATTGCACGGTTGTCTTTCTCGTGCTCATGCTTGTGCTGGAGCTTACCTGTCGCAGTCACCTTGATCCCAATATAACTGCAATAGATCCGCACATTGTCTATCCTCTCGTGGCTGTGCAAGTTGTTCTCGGCATCTGGCTTCTGGTGCTGAGTTTCAAAGCAAGCTTCGGCAAGTCCCCGGTCGGTCTTGCGGCAGTGGGAATTTTTTCGCTTATCTTTCTTTCGCCGATATTCCTTGCCGGCGGTTTGGCCTTCGGCCTGGCTAAATATTTCGATTTGCGCGCTCAGAGAGAGCTTGAGACTTTGACTGTGGCCGCCATCATGCCCCTGATGATATCGGTGGGTCTGCTTGCCTACAGGGACAAACGAGACCGCGGTAAAAATACCCTGGGCGTTATTATTACCCAGTTTGCCGCACTGCCGGCGATACCGTTGTTTTATCTGATCTTGAAGAATTTCTGGCCGGCAAATATTTCGGTTATGCTCTGTCCGGTCGCAGGTCTCGTGCTTTTGACTATTCCCCGGCTGCTGGAGCGGCGCATTCGCCCCTGGCTGGTTAAGGAAAGAGCTGAAGCGCTTCTGGCCCAGCTCAGTCGCGAGCAGGCCCTGGCGGCTTCACCGGGCCCGGAGATTGAGGCTGATTTAGCCGGCATAGTCGCCGATCTGGTACCCGCACGGCTGCGGCTCAAAGTAGCCGAGGACCATGTGGACCGCGCTGACGCGCTGTGGAAGTTGGGTGAGGTGCAGGTGCTCCTCGGTCGCTATGAAGCGGCTGAAAATGCTTACCATGAGGCTGTGCATGCCTACAACAAGGCGATCGAGCTGGAGCCCGCTAACCACCGCGCCCAGACCAATAAATTTAAGACCGTCGAGGCACTGAGCGTGGCGCAGAGATTGAAGCTCGGACCGCAGTGATTGGCTTATTCGCGGCTGCTTGCAAAGCGGCGGGATGTCAAACTGATAGGATAGTGCCGATAGCAATGGTGGAGAAGCAAAAGTGTCTATTCGAAAATCAATTTATTCGCTGACCCTGGCTGTGGTCGCGGCTTCCGGTGTCGGGGTCGGCTGTGCTCTGGCGGCCGACAGTGAGGAAGCGGCTGCGGTAGCGGCGGCGCAATCCTGGCTGGGTCACGTGGATAGTGGTGCCTACGGACAGGGTTGGAAGCTGGCCGCCGGTTATCTCAAGGCCAATGTCAGACAGAGTGCCTTTGTCCAGCAATTGAACGGAGCGCGCAAACCTCTGGGCAAGCTCATTTCACGCAAGGTTCTGAGCAAGCAGTCACTCACCAGTATTCCCGGCGGACCCGACGGCCACTATGTGGTTATTCAATTTGACAGTGTTTTTGCCGAGAAAAAGTCGGCGGTGGAAACGGTCACGCCGATGCTGGAAAAAGACGGCAAATGGAGAGTTTCTGGCTACTTCATCAAGTAGGGTCGTCCTGCTTGCCGCCACCGTCATCGGGGTCGGGGAACATTTTCCAGTATTTAAAGCTGACCACCGGTTCGCTTTCGTAGCCGCTGATTGCGTCTTTGAATGCTCTGGTTTCAGCCGGTGTCATTTCGCAGTCGAGGATGAGATGCTTTAGTTTGGGCATCTTCTTGAAGTATTCGAGCGAGTCCGGCTTCAGTTTGCTTCTTCTGATGCGCAATGTCTCCAGATTTTTCATACGGGTCAGCGGTTCGAGCTGTTCATTGGTTGTGTCCATGCCGACCAGCCATACTTCCTTGATGTTGTCTTTGGCGGGCAATACGCTCAGCACCGCTTCCGGATTGCTTATGCGTTTGAGCATCAAGGTGTGCAGCGTGTCGAGCAGTCGCATCTGGGCAATGGCCCTTCCGTTCAGCGCCGGTCCGCAAAGGCCCAGTTCTTTCAGTCTGGTCATGTTATCGATAGCCGGTAAATCGCTGTCATGGAGCACACTTTCATCGTATTTTTCTTCGTTGCGCGGCAGCGCTTTTACCAGCGAATTGAAAAAGGAAAGATGCTCCAGGCGAGTCCAGGATGCCAGCTTGGGTATGGTAATGTCTGGTTCTTTGGTGAGGATTTCCAGGCCCGTTAGGTCGGCCGAACCAAAGTTATCGAGCATTGCATGCCAGTCTTCGGTATAGTTGCCCAGATAGAGACAGACTTTACTCTGGTTGGATACTTCCATTGATCCGCTGGCAAGCACTGGCGTTGCACCGTCTATGCTAATGCAGGCTATGTAGAAATTTTTTGGAAATTGAAAGTGCGGTGGGCCGGTGTATTGTTTGAAGTGAAAGTGAGCGGTGGCCGGATTTTTCTCGTAGCGCGATACAAGCTTGGTCAGCTTTTTCTCATTCATATTGAAGTCGGTAAAGTTGGAATCCATCATGATGCCCATGTCGGACGATGTGGTTCCGGGAAACTCCAGTACAGCGTTGGCGGCGTCGGTTGTCGGTTCTGCCGGTTGTTCGCTGTCGGCAATTTTAGCGGCAGCAACGTGTCTGGTACTCGTGAGCCCGCCAAAGTATTGCCAGACACCAACGGCTGCAATGCCTGAGATAACCAGTAGGGCGGCAATCAGCATCGGCAGTTTGAGATTTCGGGCCTGCTCTTCTTCCGCTTCCGGTTCAGGGGTTCTGGTGCGCTGTTGCTGCTGCATGCGCGTGCCGAAGTTTTGTGATTGGGCCGGTGAGATAGTTATAGCCTGTCCCGGCGCCTTTATCGCTTTGCCCTCTCTGATGCGCTCCAGGTCGTGCTTGACCTGGGCCATGGATTGATAGCGTTCCTCGGGACGCTTAGCCAGCATTTTCGCTACCGCCAGCTCCAGGGCATCGTCAAAATTACCTCGCGGTGCCGCGTCCATGAGACAGGGAGGAGGAGCGGTCTGATGCATCATGAAGGTTTGAAATGAGTTGTCTCCACAAAACGGTACTTTGCCTGTCAATGCTTCAAAGAGGGCGCAGCCGAGGGAATAGATGTCTGATCGTTCGTCTACCCTGCTACCCTGGCATTGCTCCGGGCTCATGTAGAAGGGCGTGCCAAAAACCATGCCGGTTTTTGTCTGACTCTGCGCCCCGAAGTTTTGTTTTGAAAGTCGAGCGATGCCGAAGTCGACGATCTTAACTGACTGGAATCGGCCGCCGGCATCACGCAATAAAACCAGATTGGATGGTTTTACGTCGCGGTGGATAATACCTTGACTGTGGGCCGAGCCCAGAGCATCGGCTACCTGAATAAATATTGAGAGGGCTTCTGCCGTGGGCACCCTGCCCCGGCGGGCAATGACCTGGTCCAGTGTTTCGCCGTCCAGCAAATCCATGACATAGTATGGGAATTGACCACGGTCCACTCCCATATTGAATATGCCGACGATGTTTGGATGGTTGAGCTTGGCCAGAGCTTGCGCTTCGGAGCGGAATCGATTCCAGTATTCTTCGTTGAGATCTTCGCTCGATAAGATTTTGATGGCGTAGTTGTTGCTCAGGACATTGTGCGTGCAGGCAAAAACAACACCCATGCCTCCCTGTCCCAGAAAGGCCGTTAATTTGTAGGCACCATCAACGGTATCGCCGACATTGTACTTGTGTTTTGCACCGGCGATACTGGTGACAAAAGTCGTGTCTCCTTCGAAGACTTGTCGCGGCGGATCTGTATTGTGGTGGTTGCTCAACTTAGATTTACTGGTATTGCGGGTTTCCTGGAGTCGGGCATGCCAAATCAGGCTGGGACCGGAGCTCTGCTTACTCTTTACCCAGATTTTTCCGCTCATACTGCCTGTTGAGATTAACTGCCGGGTTCTTCGCCCCTAGCGCTCAATCATGGCCATATTCTTGGGTTCATAGCGGGGGCCGGAGGTCCTGGCAAATATGCCGTTCAGCTCTTCCACATCCGCCTGGTCCAGTTCCAAGTCGACCGATGCACTGTTTTCTTCCAGGTAAGTCAGTCTTTTCGTGCCGGGGATGGGCACGAAGCTTTCGTCCTGTCGCAGTATCCAGGCCAGAGCCACCTGTGAGGGCGTGGCACCGTATTTTTTTGCTATCTCCTGGACGAGCTTGACAAGCTTTATGTTTTTGGTGAAATTGTCGCCCTGGAAGCGGGGATCGCGCTTGCGGAAATCATCGTCGCCAAAGTCGTCGGGGCTTTTGATCTGGCCGCTCAAAAAGCCGCGGCCGATGGGGCAGAAAGGCACAAGGCCGATACCCAGCTCTTTCAGCGTGGGAATGATATTTTCTTCCAGGCCTCGCTCCCAGAGCGAATATTCCGATTGCAGGGCACTGATCGGGTGCTCTTTGTGAGCCCGGCGAATCGTCTCGGCCCCCGCTTCGGAGAGGCCTATATAGCGGATTTTACCCTCGGCAACCAGCTCGCCCAGAGTACCCGCCACTTCTTCTATCGGCACATTGGGATCAACCCGATGTTGATAAAAGAGATCGATAACATCGATGCCCAGACGCTTTAGCGATGCCTCGGCTACGGCGCGAATATTTTTTGGATGGCTGTTAACGCCGGTCATCAGGCCGTCTTCGATTTTGAAGCCAAATTTTGTTGCTATCACCGCCTGCTCGCGCTTGCCTTTGAGCGCGCGCCCGAGCAACTCTTCATTTTTGTACGGACCGTATACTTCAGCCGTGTCGAAAAAATTTACTCCCAGCTCCAGGGCGCGGTGGATGACCTTAATTGACTCCAGATCATTGCCCTTGCCGTAACTCTGGCTCATACCCATACAGCCCAGGCCCATCGCCGAAACAGTAAGACCGCTCTTGCCCAGATGACGCTTTTTCACTTGCTGACCTCCGAATAGTTGTGCCGGAATTATTTTCCATCCTGGTCTATTTGTACTCTGTCGCCGCTTCGCAGCGCGTCGCTGGGATTGACAACGACTCTCTCGCCGCTTTTCAGTCCAGCAACTATTTCTATCTGCCTACCCAGATCGTCGCCCAATTGTACTTGTCTGTAATCAATTTTACCGACCGTCGCCGCTTCATTTGGGCTTACCTGGGCTACCAGTACCTGCGGTCCGTCGGCGCGGGTGAGCACGGCATTGGTGGGGACCAGATAGGCCCGGCCCGAGCGTGGCAGATTGAAGTGCGCCTCTACATACATGCCGGGACTGAGCAGCAGACCTTTGTTGGCGATGTGGATCTCGGTTTTGAGGGTGCGGGCGGTTGAGTCCAGTGCTACAGAGGTGCGTTGCACCTGACCGTCAAAGGTGCGTCCCGGAAATTCTTTGAGGGTGACGCCTACTTTTTGACCGACTCTGATTTCACTGGATGCGTACTGCGGTACGTCGACGAAGACCTTGACCGTGTCCACTCTGGCTACGCGGTACAGGGCCTGTTTGGAATTTTCCGAGCCGGCCGTAATGAGCATGCCGGAGTCGATATTGCGTTCGGTGATCACGCCGGCGAAAGGAGCGACGATTTTATTGAAGGCTTGCTGAGTGCCGGTGCGGTTTTCCCTGGCGCGGGCGGCGTCGATATTGGCGTGGCTGACGTTGAGGTTGGCTGCTTCGGCCTCGACCCGGGCCCGCGCCGCTACTACTTGTGATTGCAGGGAGCGTATTTTGTCTCTGGCCGCCTGGGTTTCGGCCTTGCTTATTTTGTAGGCATTTTCTTTCTCGTCCGAATCGTGACTGGAAACCGCGCCTTGTTGTGCCAGGCTTTTCCAGCGGATGTCGGAGACGCCGGCAAAACTTTCGTTGCTCTGTCTCTGGATCAGAGTCGCTCTGGCCTGTGCCAGTTCGGCCACAGTGGAGTCGAGATCGGCTCTGGCCTTGTCCAGGTTAGCCTGCATCTGCGCGCGGGTGGCAATCTGGGTGAGAACCAGAGCGCGAGCTTCTTTGACGCTCTCGTCCACTTCGGGTGTTTCGATGCTGGCCAGGGTCTGGCCGGGGTGGACCCGGTCGCCGATATCGACGAAGCGTTCTTTGATGTAGCCATCCGCGCGGGCATAGATGCCTGTTTCCTGCAGCGCTTCAACGCTGCCGGGCAGGGTGAGCGTGCGCTGGGTCGGAGCGGCTTGCGGCGCGGCAGTCGATACTACCGGCAGCCTGGCCATAACTTGGCTGTGACCACGCTCCAGTTCCTGCGACTGCACGAAGCGCGGGTAGATGCCAATTGGTAAAACCAGAGCCATAGCTATCCCCGAGAGACCGAGCAAACGCACCATCCCGCCCGGCTTCCTGGCATGGACCGCAGGCCCGGCGCCGCTTATCTGGTCTTCGGGGGTGGAAATTGCTTCTTCTTTTACTGGCATGATAAATACGTGCTCCTTGAAGGGCCACCAATCGATAAGATCATATTAGACCGGTCGTCTAGCTTCGTCAAGCTCCGGCGCTACATTCTTTGCAATTGGCTGTAAACGCCCACGAATCATGGCAAAGACGACCGGCACGAAAAAGAGGGTGAAGATTGTGGCGAAGGAAAGGCCGCCGATAACAGCTCGACCAAGGGGGGCGTTTTGTTCACCGCCCTCGCCCAGCCCCAGCGACATGGGTATCATGCCGACCACCATGGCAAAGGCCGTCATCACCACCGGTCGCAATCTTGTCCGACCGGCTTCCAGGGCGGCTTCGTAGGCGGAGAGTCCCTCGGCCAGTTTTTCATTGGCGAAAGTAATCATCAATATACTGTTGGCTGTAGCCACACCAATGCTCATGATCGCGCCCATCAGCGAAGGTACGTTGAAGGTTGTCGATGAAAGGAAGAGCATCCAGATTATGCCGGCGAGAGCCCCGGGCAGTGCCGTGATGATGATCAGCGGGTCGGTCCAGCTCTGAAAATTGATCACCATGAGCAGATAAACCAGGATGATGGCGCCGACAAAACCAATGGACAGTTTGAGAAAGGCCGTGTCCATGCTCTCTACCAGGCCGCGCATGATGATCTGATTGCCTGGCTTGAGGCGACCTCTGTATTCATCCATGATTTTTTGAATGTCCTGGGCGACGCTGCCCAGGTCCCGCGACTGCACATTGGCGTAGATATCGTAGACAGGCTGAATATTGAGGTGGGTGACTACGCCGAAGCCGCGGCTGCGCTGGATATCGGCGACGCTGCCGAGATACTCGGCTTCTTTTGTCAGACCGCGGGTGGAGAGAGGAGTTTTCAAAATGGCGTCGGTGCTGTCCACTTTGTGCTGAGGCGTCTGGATGGCGACGAAGTATTGCACGCCGGTGGCTGGGTCTACCCAGTAATTTGGCGTCACCTGGGTATTGGAGCTGAGCGATACCAGCACGTCGTTGGCTATGTCTCTCTGGGTCAGGCCAAACCTGGCGGCCCTGGCGCGGTCGACGTTTACTTTCAGCTGGGGACTGTCTACTTCCTGATGTAGATGGACGTCGGTGGCACCTTTTACCCGGGCAATGCGGCCCATGATTTCATTGGCGATCTGCAGATTTTCGCCTTTGTTGAAGCCGACAACTCTTACGTTAATGGGCGCCGGCAGTCCGAAGCTGAGAATTTGATTGACTATGTCGGCGGGCTGAAAGTAGAAGACAAGTTGCGGAAACTTCTCGCTGAGATGGGCGCGAAGCATCTTCATATATTCTGGTGTGGAGTGTTTCCTGTGATGTTTCAATGAAACCAGAATTTCACCGTCGGCGGTGCCAATCGTGGCGCTGTCGCCGAAGGCCATATTGAATGTTTCGGCTGGTACGCCGATATTGTCCAGAAGCAGATTGATTTCCTCGGCCGGGATCACCTGGTGGATTTCAGCTTCTACCTGGCTGAAAATCTGCTCCGTTTTCTCTACTCTGGTGCCGCTAGCCGCCTTCACGTGCAGACGGAATTGCCCGGCATCCACTGTGGGGAAGAAATCACGGCCGACAAAGGGCAGCAGGCAGAGACTGGAAAGCAGTATCAGGGCTGCCAGTGCGACTATGGAGCGGGGCTCATCCAGAGCCTTATCCAGGGCCTGTACATAAAACTGGCGCAGGTTTTCGAAATGATGATTGAAGCGCTCGTGGATGGATAAAAGCATTCCGGCAATAGCATTTGTCGCTGCTCGACCGTGATCGGTCAGCTCGCCGGCGAGGAGATACTTGACCATGACCGGCACCACGGTGCGTGAGAGCAGATAGGAGGCGATTACAGCAAAAACGACAGCCAGAGCGAACGGCACAAACAAAAATCTGGCCGGGCCTTCCAGCAGTACGACCGGAATGAAGACTATACAGATGGCGCTTGTTGCGACAAAGGTGGGGACGGCTATTTGTTCGGCACCGTCAAGAATGGCTGTTTGCAGGTCCTTCCCCGTGGCGATATTGCGGTGAATGTTTTCAATTTCCACCGTGGCATCGTCCACAAGTATGCCGATGGCCAGGGCCAATCCGCCCAGAGTCATGATGTTGAGCGACATGCCGAGCAGGCTGAGCATGATGATCGAGCTCAGAATCGAAAGTGGAATTGAAATGAGCACAATCATAGTGCTGCGCCAGCTGCCCAGAAACAGAAGGATCATCAAACCGGTGAGACAGGCTGCTATCAGTCCTTCTTCCAGCACATTGTCGACGGCGGCCCGGACAAAGAGTGATTGATCGAACAATTCGGAAATTTTCATCCCCGGTGGTGCGGCGGCTTGCAGAGTGGGCACCATGTTTTTGATCTGCTGGACTATATCTATGGTGGAGACGGCACCGTTTTTCAAAATGGTGACCAGCACCGAGCGGGCGCCTTCGGTACGGACAATGTTTTGCTGCACGGCCGAGCCGTCGCGCACATGGGCCACGTCCCGGATATAGACGACTTTGCCATTGATCATTTTTATCGGAATATCGCCAATTGACTCGGCCAGCTCCGGTGTATTGTTCATGAGCACGCGGTAATCGGTGTCGCCGACTTTTGCTTTACCCGATGGCAGGGCCAGGTTCTGGGCGTTGATGGCGTCGTTGACGTCGCGGGGCGAAAGGCCCTTGGCTTGCAGGGAAAAAGGATCTATGTCGATCATCAATTGCCGCACTTTGCCGCCATAGGGTGCCGGCAGTGTGGTGCCCTGCACGACCGCCAGGGCCTGTCTGATGCGGAAAATGCCGTAGTCGTAAAGTTCTGATTCACTGAGAGTTTTACTGCTGAGCGAAAGCTGAATGATAGGCACCGATGCGGCGGTGTAACGCAGAATGATGGGCGGCTGCACGCCCGGGGGCATGCGGCGCAGGATGGCCTGGGAGACTGCCGTCGCCTGGGCCATGGCCGAATCGACATTGGCGCCCGGATGGAAAAATAGGCGGATGACGCCTACACCATCAATGGTTTGCGATTCCATTGATTTGACGTCTTTGACGTTGGCCGAGAGCGAATACTCGCTGTACATGGTCAGTCGGTGTTCAAATTCCTCGGCCGACATGCCCGTATAAGTCCATATGACGCTGATTACCGGGATATTGATATCGGGGAAAATATCGACCGGTGTATTTTTGATTGAGACCAGGCCCCCAAGCAGGATGAGAATGGCGGCCACGACAAATGTATATGGCCTTTTTAGAGCCAGTCTTACGATCCACATTGGATGGTTTCCTCTTTCGCTTTTTGCATATTAGACCGGTCGTCTACACTTTGTCAAGCCTGGTTTACCTTCCTAATTGTTAAAAGGTCTGAGTAACCTATATCTTTTGATATCCTTGCCTGATGTCTGGAGAGAACTTGATCAAAGTGACTGAGACTGGTCAGCCCGAGCAGACCGCCGCCAGGGCGCAACACCCGGCAAACGGGGCCAATGTGGATAAGGCTCTGGCCATTGCCAAAGTGGCGGTCTATATAGCCATCTGCTTTGCCACGTCCTGGTTTCTACAGGGGGCCGTTCTCTACGCTTATCGTCATATTGCCAATCAAGCCCTGTTTTACTTTGCCGTCGCCGCTTTTGATTGCACCCTGGCCCTGGTTTCGCTTTATTTCTTCAGTCGATTTATAGACAAGCGTCCATTTCTCTCTTACGGCTTCAGTGGCGGCACCATATCCGGTGGCGTCAAGCAGTTTGCCGCCGGTTGTGGGCTGGCCCTGCTCATGGTCTCCAGCGTCATGCTCTTTCTCTATCTGGCCGGCTATTACAAAGTATTGTCGGTCAGCTGGAATGTCGAAGTGCTGGCCTATCTGCCCTTCTTTTTGGTTGCCGCCCTGCGCGAGGAAGTGATGTTCCGTGGCTATGTACTGCAAACTCTGGAGAAACACTGGGGCACCTTCGGCGCAATCGTTATCAGTTCGTTTATGTTTGGCCTGCTGCACCTGATTAATTTCGAGGACGGTGTTGCACTGGCGGACCGGCTCTATTCTTGTGTCTGTCTGTCGATTGATGCCGGACTTGTTTTTTCGATTGCTTATCTGGCCACGCGAAAATTGTGGTTTCCCTTTGGTCTACATTTCGCCTGGAATGTTTTTGAAGGCCCTGTTTACGGCACGCTGGTTTCCAGTCTGACTCTCTGTCAGCCGATTCTTGTCGCCAGACTTACCGGACCTTTTTACCTTACCGGTGGTGTTTTTGGTCCCGAGGCCTCATTGATAGAAGTGGCAGCCTGTCTTGTTCTTGTTGGTTTGCTCTGGCGCCGCGCCCGGGCAAATTTCGCTACCGTGGAGAAAAATTTGTGAGCGTCAGTAAACTTGATTCGTCCTGTGCTCTCATTTTGATCGATGTGCAGAAAGGCTTTGATGAGCCCTACTGGGGGGTGCGCAATAACCCGGCCCTGGAGGCCAATATTTCTAAGTTGTTGGCGCACTTTCGCAACGCCGGGCTGACCGTAGTCCATGTGCGTCATGATTCGGTCGAGCCTGGCTCGCCCCTGCGACCCGGCCAAATCGGCAATGATTTCAAAGAAGAAGTGTTGCCTCTGCCGGGCGAACACCTGGAAACAAAGAACGTCAACAGCGCGTTTATCGGTACCGGCCTCGAGGCCTACCTGCGCCGGAACAATCTGACCACCCTGATTTTGTGCGGTCTGACCAGTGATCATTGTGTGTCGACGACGACAAGAATGGCTGCTAATCTTGGTTTTGGAGTGATATTGCCCGAGGATTGTCTGGCTACTTTTAATCGCACCGGGGTGGACGGTCGCAACTGGTCGGCCCAGGATATCCATGACAGCAGTATGGCCAGTCTCAACGGCGAATTTGCCGAGGTCCTGCAAAGCGACCGTCTGGTCGAATTGCTGCAGGCATTCGCGGGCAGTCAAGTGGGTTGAATCTAAGCAATATTTGCCCCCGGGTGAGTTATGATTAAGCCATATATTTCGCATATGTCGGGGTCGAATGAGAGATTACATCCTTCTCTACGTCAATGGGCGCGAGCACAAGCTCCGGGGTGCGCAGGCCTTCGCTCCCATCAGCGACTTTTTGCGCCTGGACCTGGCCCTTTGCGGCACTAAGGTTGTCTGTGCCGAAGGTGATTGCGGCGCTTGCAGTGTGATGTTGGGTCGTCCCCAGTCTGCTACCGCGGATAGGCTCACCTATGTGCCGGTCAACAGTTGCATTCAGTTTGCCTACCAGCTCGACCGCGCGCACATAGTTACGGTGGAAGGTCTGAAATTGGGAGCGGCTCTCAATCCTCTGCAGCAGTCGATGGTCGATTGCAACGGCGCCCAGTGCGGATATTGCACCCCCGGTTTTGTCGTTGCTCTGTGCGGCGCCGCCAATCAGCTCTGCGGCAAGCAAAAGGAAGTGAACAAGGCCGGTAAGGCCTGTCTTAGCGAAAAGCAGGTCAAGGACGCCCTCACCGGTAATCTCTGCCGTTGTACCGGATACGAGGGCATCATCAAGGCGGGCATGGATTTTGATCTCAGTGCATTTAAGTCGTTCGCCGAGCTTTATGACGAAAAACCGATTCTCGAGAGCCTGCGTCAACACGCTAAGGAGCCGGTTACCATCGAGTGGGAAGGACGCAGTGTTTTCCTGCCCGCCGATCTGGAGAGCGCCGTGCAATTTCTCGGGGACAAGGCCGGGGCCCAAAAGAAGGTAACGATAGTCTCAGGCGGCACCGATGTTTCGGTTGTAATCAATAAGAGAGGCGTGACGCCTGCCGTCACGATGAGTCTTTGCAATATGGCGGGCCTGGACGATCTGAGCGAAAAAGAAGTTGATGGCCGCCGGATTTTGACCGTCGGTGCGCGCGTTACCCTGGCGCAGCTGGAGCATTATTTCAAGGACCGTGTGCCGCAGTTTCATTATGTGCTCTGGGTGTACGGCTCGCCGCAAATAAGACAGGCCGGTACTCTGGCCGGCAATATCGGCAACGGATCTCCCATCGCCGACAGCTTGCCCTTCTTGTTTGCCATGGGTGCCGATGTTGAAGTGACCGGCCCTGATGGGCCCCGGCGCATACCAATTCAGTCCTTCTATAAAGGGTATAAGACCCTGGCAATGGAGCCGGCGGAGATGATCAGTCGTGTCTTTATTCCTTTGCCCAAGTCCGATGAGATCCTGCGCCTTTACAAGATTTCCAAGCGACAGCATCTGGATATTTCCAGTTTTACGGCGGCGATTGTGGTGCGGGTGAAGCATGACAAAATCGCCTATGCCCGCGTAGTCCTCGGCGGTGTAGGTCCGGTGGTTCTGCGCCTCACCGAGGTGGAAGAATTTTTGCAGGGTAAGGTCAATAAGTTGGAAACTTTCAAAGGCGCCGGTCGGATGGCGCGCAAAATAATTGAGCCTATTGATGATGTGCGCGGTTCTCGTGAATACAGGCTGCAACTGGCGGAGAATATTTTCCAGCGATTCTTTTACGAAATGCACGAGTCGAAGGAGAAGGCACTCGTATGAAGAAGGATAAGGGTGAGAAAAAAATGAACGGCAGTGTGGTGGGTCGCAGTTTGCCTCACGACTCGGCCGCCTTGCATGTGACCGGCGAGTCGGTTTACATAGATGATATTGCGCCTCTGCGAAACGAACTTCTCGTCGGCTTCTTGGGCTCACCCTTTGCCCACGGTCGCATCAAAAAATTGGATTTGAGTGCGGCCCTTAAAATTGATGGAGTGGTGGCACTTTATACATATAAGGATCTGGCTTCCAATATATTTGGGCCGATAACCCAGGATGAAATTTTGCTCGTCGAAGACGAATCGCAATTTATTGGCCAGCCTATTGTCGTCATCGCCGCCGAGAGCGCAGCGGCGATAAAGGCAGCCAGAGCCGCTATCGTGCTCGATATGGAAGAGCTTGAGCCGATTCTGAGCGTTGATCAGGCTATTGCCGCGGGGCAGTTTATCGACAAGCCCTATCGCATCAGTCGCGGCGATGTTGAGAAAGCCTTTGCCGAAGCCGACCATGTTATCGAAGGGCGCCTGGTCATGTCCGGGGCCGACCATTTTTATCTCGAATCGCAGGCCTGTCTGGTTTATCCCGGTGAAATGGATCAGCTGGTAGTGCATTCATCGACTCAGAATCCCTCGGAGGTCCAGCATGAGGTGGCTCATCTCCTGGGGCTCAATTTAAATCAGGTGGTCTGCATCATAAAGCGCATGGGCGGCGGATTTGGCGGCAAGGAATGCCAGGCCACGCATGTGGCGGTGATGGCGGGTCTGGTGGCGCTCAAGACTAAGCGGCCGGCACGCATGGTTTTTGACAAAGACACCGATATGAAAGTTACCGGCAAACGACATCCCTTTCAAAACGACTACAAAGTTGCGTTTACCGCAGACGGCGAAATAACTGCACTGCAGGCTAATCTTTATGCCGATGGAGGTGCTTATAACGACCTCTCTACCGCTGTGCTCGGCCGCGCTCTTACTCATATCGATAACGCCTACTACATAGAGAATGTTTCGGTCGAGGGTAAAATCGCCCGCACTAACTTCCCTCCCAATACGGCCTTCCGCGGGTTTGGCGGACCCCAGGGTGTCCTCACCATCGAAAATATAATTGAAGAGATTGCCAATTATCTGGGTAAAGATGCCCTTGACCTGCGCATGCGCAATTGTTACGGCATCACCGACCGTAATACCACTCACTACGGCCAGCTGGTGGCCAACAATACGCTGCCCAATTTGTTCAGTGAGCTTTATCAAAGTTCCGGTTACAAGAGCCGTCTGGCTAAGATCAAGCGCTTCAACGGCGAGTCCAGGACTCACCTCAAAGGCATGGCCATGACGGCGGTGAAGTTCGGCATTTCCTTTACCAATAATTTTCTCAACCAGGCCAATGCCCTGGTGAATATATATCTGGATGGTACTATCCAGGTTTCCACCGGTGCTACCGAAATGGGGCAGGGGGTTAATACCAACATCAAAATGTTGGTAGCCGATGAGTTCTCGATCGACGCTGATCAGGTCATTGTCATGACCACGTCCACCGAGAAAAACAACAATACCTCGGCTACAGCCGCTTCCGCCGCCACTGATTTAAATGGTGCGGCGGCGGTGAATGCTTGCCGCGAGTTGAAGGAAAAGCTCTCCCAGGTGGCGGCTCGCTATTTCGCTTCCAGGGAAGTGGGTATCGGTGCTTTCCCCAATCGCATTGTTTTCAAAGATGGATTTGTCTTTGATGATCGTCGTCCTGACAATCGTCTTTCTTTTGCCCAGCTTGTAGTCACCGCCTATCGTGAACGGGTGCCTCTAGGTGCCAGGGGACACTATGCCACCCAGGGAATAGGTTTTGATTGGAGTGTTGGTCAGGGTTCGCCCTTTCTCTATTTCACCAATGGTTGTTGTGTTTCGGAGGTCTTGATTGATCGCTTCACCGGCGAGCTCAAGGTGGAGCGGGTCGATATTTTGATGGACATCGGGCGCTCTATCAATCCCATGATCAACCGCGGTCAGATTATTGGTGCCTATATCCAGGGGCAGGGCTGGCTGACTACCGAAGACCTGCGCTATTCGGATAAGGGAGCCCTGCTCTCCTATTCGCCGACGACTTATAAAATCCCCAATATTTACGACATACCGCCAATTTTCAACGTTGCTGTTATTGAGAATGAATGTACTCTCAATGTGCGTGGCACCAAGGCTGTGGGTGAGCCGCCACTCTTGCTGGCCATTGCCACCTGGGCGGCGGTCAAGAATGCCCTGTCCTACGTAAGTGGGGATGAAATCGCCACCCTGGCAACTCCGGCAACCGGAGAGGAGATCCTCTCCCGCCTGGCGTATTACGGCAGGGATAGGAGCAATGGCAAAAGTAACGGGGACGGGGCCCAGGCCGCTGCGATCAAGTCACCGGTTTTACCGCGGGCTCTTTCTCGATCGACCGGTCGGTCGCTGCGTGGTCAGGCACCGCGGGCCGCCGCCGCCGGCGCTAAGCGTTAGGTCGAGTCCATGACCCTGGCTTATTTCGATAAAATCAACGAATTGCTTGAGCAGGGTCAGCCCTTTGTCACGGTAACAATCGTTGATACTGCCGGTAGTGTGCCCCAGGATGTCGGGGCCAAGATGATTGTGGACGCCGGCGGCAGATTATTCGGCACGGTGGGCGGTGGTAAGGTGGAGAGCCGAGCCATCAAAGAGGCGCAGGCGATGCTGCTTGAGGCGGACGGAAATATGCCGACTGCCGGCATCGGCAACCGGACAAAATTTTGCAGCTGGAATCTGCAGAAAGATATTGGTATGACCTGCGGCGGCTCGGTCAGCGTATATTTTGAGGCTCAAAATTGGACCCGCTGGCAGATTGTAATCTTTGGTGCCGGTCATTGCGCGGCTGCTCTGATTCCACTTCTGTCGAAGCTTGATTGTTCGATCACCTGTGTCGATCACCGGCCTGAATGGTTGGAGAAAATCCCGCCTTCACCGCGTCTCAAAAAGATTCAAGTTTGTGAATATGTCGATTATGTAGCTCATCTAGCACCTGGTAATTTTGTCTTATTGATGACCATGGGACATTCGACCGACAAGCCGATTCTATTGGAAATTTTCAAGCGCTATGCCGCTGGTCTGGCTATTTTTCCTTACCTTGGTGTGATTGGCAGCAAGGCCAAAGCGCACCGCCTGCATATGGATATTGTAGAAGCAGGTTTTGAAGACAAATACCCATTCTTCTGTCCTATTGGTTTACCAATTGGGGGTAATGATCCCTCTGAGATAGCAATAAGTGTCGCCGCACAGTTGCTGGAAGAGAGAGACAAGCTCTACGTCTCTGAAAAGTAGTGATGCTCGCGGGAATACCACTATTTGCAAGGGTAATGCCAGATTATTTTATAGAGGCTCCGCGGTATGTTAGCTGGCTTTGTTCCGTATGCACTGCTCATCTCAGTATCCTTCCTGGGCATTTGTTTGGTGCTATTATCCTGAGTGAAAAATTAGGATTTATGCACTTGTTGCGTATCTTCCGAAGTATAATTAGGTCTGGTTTCCACAGAACGAGTCCTTAGTACTCTGCTTGTATCGGGCAATTGCCCAAAAGCAACTGTGCCTGTGGTGGTGGTTCGGGTGTCTATCCGAAACTGGTGGTTAGTGTGCAAGTGAGCGGAGGTGAGTGGTGCCGGCGAGTGGCTTTTTATATGGTTTTGTCGATGGGCTTTTTCAAAAGCTTCATTGCATGTAATGTGATGGGAAGCTGAGAAGGCGACCGTTCTAAGTCTCCCCTTTTGGCGCTAGCTTCGTTTCCCTCTTCTATATAAGTGCTGCTCTGGCAATTGGTAGTCTCGATAAATTGACACTGGTGCGACTGTTCGCTCTCTGAATATTTTGAGTTTTCCTCGCAAGTTGCTCTGATTTTTCGGCTAAGGCGCTTTGATCGGTACGCCCGGAGCCAATTTCCCGGTATAGATTTTGACAGGCGATTGATTCGCGGGCCTCTTGTTTTTGGGCGATGCTTGTGCTTCTCATTTGCAATGTCGTTCTGGCTGATTTTCTGTAAGTGCGTAGGTTGGTTGTTCTGTGCTGTGCCGAACTGACCAACTGGTTTGTAGAATTGTGCTCTTGCTGTACGGGCGTATGGTAAGACTTGTTTTTTTTGTTGTTCTCGATGGGGCCCGCCGAAAGCCAGTGGTGGACTGTCAATACAGCGATTAGCCCGATATTTTTTTTCAAGCATTTCTTATCCCGGCTCAGGAAAACATTCTTGTCACCTCGGAAGTTTTTCGTACCATTATTTGTAATTGGCTTGGGGAGCTGATTCTGGGGCCTCCGCCTTGCCGATGGTGCAATAGGTAGCGGACTGTTTTATCCTGATAAAAACGCAACTATGTCAGATACTTATGTGATTGACCTGGTATTATGTTGTTGGGGGACTTTTGCAACTTAGGAGAGGTTTATGCCTGGCTCGGCGGAGCCTGTTTGCATTTACCGCGTTTGCATATGGGCGCAAAATATCCACAATCTATTGAAACTCTAAAGCGACTTTTCCCAGTTCGTGGGAAAGCTCTGGCCAATACTCATCCGGAAATCGCAGCGGAATGGCATCCTACTAAGAACAAGGGATACTCTCCAGCGCAATTTAGTTACGGATCCAACGTATCGTGCTGGTGGAAGTGCTCCACTAATCCAGCCCATGTCTGGTTGGCACGTATTTACAATCGCACCCTGCAGGGCTCGGGCTGTCCGACCTGTCATCTGGGCGCGGCGACTGATCTTTCTGACTATCCGGGCGTTTTGAAAATGTTCGTCGCGAGTAAGAATCGCGGTATTGACCCGCACAAATTACCATGGCATGCCAAGGTCTGGTGGAAGTGCCCCAAGGCAAAGGATCACGAGTGGAAATCAACGTTCAACCGTCGTCCTGGAGAAAGATGTCCATTTTGTCGCGGTAAAAAGGCTTCCAGTACAAACAATTTGACTCTCAACGAAGCCATCCTCAAGCAGTGGCATCCGACCAAGAACGGTAAGTTGCGTCCTGAAAACTTCTGTCTCGGTAGCGCCAAGCGGGTCTGGTGGAAGTGCAAGAAGGGCAAAGACCACGAATGGCAAGCGCGCATTATGACGCGCACCAGAGGTGAGGGCGGCTGCCCTTACTGTCTCAATCAAAAAGTTTCGCAGACCAATAATCTTGCTACCCTGCATCCTGAGATTCTCAGTCAGTGGCATCCGGTGCTCAACGGCAGATTGAAGCCCGAAGATGTGACCGGAGCCTCCACTCTCAAAGTATGGTGGAAATGTCCCAAAGGACCGGATCATGAATGGCAGGCCCTTGTGCTCTCGCGTACGACTTTGAAAACCGGTTGTCCGTATTGTTGCAACAAGAAATTGTCAGTCACCAATTGCCTCACGACTATGAATCCGAAGGCGGCAACCGAGTGGCATCCGACCAAAAACGGTAAGTTGAAGCCGGAGCATGTGATTGGTTTGACCTTCAAGAAGGCATGGTTCCTCTGTTCAAACTGTGGGCATGAGTGGCGCACTTCGCCCCAACTGCGCACCGCCAGAGGCTATGGTTGCCCTGCCTGTCGCTATGAAAAGGTGCGAGTGGCTCGCAAAAAGGAACTGGAACTCAACCGGGTCGATAAGGATGTGGTGGAGGAAACGAAACCAAAAGCTGCTTCCAAAGCCAGGGCCGCATCAAAAACAAAGGTAAAGGCCAAGCCTGCTCAAGCCGCGAAGCCGGTTAAGGCAAGCACGGTCGCTAAAACTACAAAAGTAGCCAAAACTACAAAAGTAGCCGCGACTACAAAGGCGAAAAAGCCCGCCAGGACAACGGCGACCAAAAAGACAAAGGCTAAAAAGTCGGCCAAATAGTCCCAAATTCTGGCTATTATTTAGCGCGAGTCTCTTTGTAGAGTGATCGTAAATGCCATTGCCAAGGGGCGGCTGGATTGTTTTTGTCTGCTTGCTTCTGCTACTGGCAGGAGGGAGTCACTGCGCCCTGGCGTCGCCGGAGAAACCCAAAATCGACATTCGTGAAATAAAACAGGACGGTCACACCTTTGTGGTCGGCACTACCATCATTGATTCTCCTCGCGAGACAGTGTGGCGGGTGCTCACGGATTACGAGAGGGCGACCAGGGTATTTGCCAATCTTTCCAAAAGTGAAGTGCTGGAGCGTCAGGGCAATACAGTGAAGTTGCATCAGATAGTCAAGCCCGGCTATTTCCCATTTACCTTTGACTATGTGGTGGATATGAAGGCCTTAGAACCAGAATCTATCGAATGGCACAGGGTATCAGGGTCTTTTGACGCCTACGACGGCGCCTGGAAGCTGGAGAAACCACGCGAGCCGGAGCACTCCAACTGCACTCGTGTAACTTATGAAGTTTACCTTGACGCAAATAAATTTATCCCGCAATGGCTTCTCCGGCGCAGTCTTAAGGGCTATATGCCGGAGGTGTTTGACTCGGTGCGGCGGGAGTTGAAGCGACAAAAAACAGCTTTCAATGGTTAAACTGTATTGTTCTCAGCTTGCAGGAATAAAATAACTTCGTGGGCCGGAAACATCTATTCGCTATCTTTGGATCAATCTTTGGCTTCTTACTGGTAACCGGGATTGGGTATTTCATCGGCTATGCCTACACCTGGGATCAGTTTCGCCAGCGACCGAAAATTGGCGCTGAGCCTTTGAAGATGAAGCTGGTTTTTGCCGTCTCCGACATCGCGCCCGGTCAGCAAATCGATTTCAATAGTGTGGAAGAAAGGCATGATTTGCGGTCCAACGTCGCCCTCGACGCTTTCAGCTTCAGCTCGGACATGCTGGGGAGAAGGGCTAAATGGCCTATCGCGAAGGGTTCGTATATCAGTCGGCATGATCTTATTCCGCAAGCAGTGGAAAATAAGGGGCTGAAGAAAAATGACTGAAGCTCAGGATGTCAGTGCTGAAACTCAGCCGGAGACCGGCTTTCAGTTAAAGAAAGTGCCTCCCTTCTGGCTTGCTGTCATAATACTGGCAATGTTTGGTGCGGCGCTCTGGGCCGGTGGTGAAATCGCCAAGGGTGAGATTGCGCAGCAGCAGCTTGATTCTATTACCGCTCAGGGTAAGGTTTTACGGGTGAAAGCGGACATCGCTCCCGGGGCTGAGATTACTCCCGAGGCAGTGGAAGTGGTCGACACTTTTGCCAATCGTGTGGAGCCATATTGCCTGACAAGCCCAAGCTCGGCCCTTGGTAAAAAGACGCGTTACGGTCTGGAGCGCGGGCAGGTGATTACTGTGCGCGATCTGGAGACCGGGACTCACTAGAAGGCCCAGGATGGGGCCAGTTGTGATTAGTTTTCAGGATGGAGTTGATTTGCCTTTTGGCACGTGCCAGGAGCTTTTCATTGTCTTCGTCATCCCCGCTCTCGGCCCCTGAACCATTAAAGAACACGGCCATATCGATGTCTCCGGGAAGGTGCTCAATGAAGGTATGTATCCCCGCCACTCCCCCATTTTTGAAATAAAATGTGCCTCTTTGCCCGTCATATGAGTCCGCAATTGGCTCAACGACGGCGTTGGCTTCCTTTCGGCGTGGTGTTGGTGGTACCACCACATCCCAGCCCAGACCAAAGAATGTACCGTTTGGGCGTGGTGTCATTGGCGGTGCGGGCGGGGCAAGCATAGCTTCGCGCGAGGCCAGACACTCGTAATTGTCAACAGCACAGCGCAGATGATATGTGTATTCGGTTGAGAACGTTTCACTGACCAATGTCCCGGGTTAACATTGGTTCTTCCGGATCCTTAGCGGCATTACTGGTGCTGTCTGCGATGTGCAGACCGACCAGGCGGGCAACCAGGATTGATAAATAGAGCTGGCCAAAAATCGCTTCCATCCAGCTAAATGTGCGCGCCATCTGACTCACCGGTGTGATATCGCCAAAGCCGGCGGTGGAAATCGTGCAAAAGCTGAAGTAGGTAAATAGGGTGAAGCGGTCGTGTATGCTTATCGGCAGGCCTTCTCCCGCTGTGCCATGATAAAACTGATCGATTTTAAATGAGGTTGCATCATGCATGTCGAGGACAAAGAAGAACATGCCGAAGGACATGCCTATCATCAAATAGAAACAAATGGCGCCGCAGATGCGATTGACGTTGACCTGTCCTGAAAAAACATCTCTGATGATCAGAAACGAAGCGTACAGTAAATAGATAAGCGCCAAAATATCGCTCGTCATGCGGAAAGTCTTGGTGTGCATGGGTGGCACCATGAAGACATTGGAGACTATGAGCATGATTGAAATGGTGAGACCGACTATCAGCATGGTTACCGCCATGCGCCGATTTTGGTCGGTGGCAACAGTAATTGTCGTCACTAAAAAGAGCGACAAAAATGTTATGGCCGCACGGCTATAGGGGCCGTCTGTTGTGCTGGCGCTGAGCAGACCGAGGAGGCACAAACTGATCAGCAGGCCGATATAGCTGCGCGGTCCGACCAGTTGTCTCATGAGACGCAGTCTGGGTTTCAATTTTACCTTTGGGGTGTTCATTGATTCTGGCGGCTATTTCAGTTCTCTTCGTCTTCTTTTCCGTGCAGCGCCAGACCCTGTCTGCTCATGCGAGCGGCTCTCTGGGCCTCCAGAGCGAAGCCCACCATGCGTGGCCATTCGATTGTGTCAAAGGGTATACTGGACAGGCCGAAGCTATATTCCCAATCGCTCTGTCCTTCCTTCAGTTTGCCCAGATTGCGCGAGCATACATCGACAAAGTTGCGACCGAACATCGCCGCCAGACTTTTGTCCAGCCCCGGCATGAGCAGGGCAAACTGGTCGTTTTGAAAGTGGCAGAGCCAGTCGATGGAGCGCTTGGTGTCGGCTATTTGGGCCAGTGTGGTATGCACCAGTTCTTTGTCTTGCGCCGTGAGAGAGCGAGTTTCCTGTCCACGCTTGCGGATTTCAAAGATCATGATTGAGAGCGGCCACATCTGTGTGCGGGCGCGTTCAAATTCGCGCTCCAGGCTGAAGATGAGAAATTCAAAGCGCAGCAGTCCCGTGCGTGAATCGTAGAGTGTGTTGATAAACTCATCGGCTTTTCGCCTGTCATAGGTCCATGTGGTGACGAGCATCTGTGAGATGTCCGAATCGTCAAGACCTTCATTGGAGATAACTACAAGGCCGCTCTGCACGAGCTTGTAGAGCGCGTGCACGAAAGCTGCCAGGGAGAGATCCGATTGCTCCAGTGCTTCGGCGGCAATAGGTGATTGCAGCAGTGCCTGATAGAGGCAGTTAACGTGTTCGTCGTAGGTCGCTCCGCGATCTTCCAGTGCTTGCGCCAGTTCCTGCCAGTCGGCCAGCGATTCTTTGGGGAAGAGCCCGGAAAACATCGTCAATCCCAGGGATTTCAGATATTTGTTTTCGTCAAAGAGACTGGCCGCTTCTAAAATAAATTGTTCCGGCCGCACCTTGATCGTTATTTTTGCGGCGCGCACATCCGGCACGAAGCGGAACCAGCCTTCTTGCTGCATGACAAACTGATAGAGCACGTCCATGCCTTCGCGACTGGGAGTGGTGCCGTGTACCGGTACACCCTGGTCAAAATATATTGTTATCTGACCGTCCTGATGAGTCACTTCCAGCGCGCCGGTATTGTTGTTAAGTCCGATGGTCTGGAGCAGACCCAGGCTGGGCATGGTTTTTAAATTTCCTTCAAAGGACAGAGCTTCTTTCGGCAGTTTGCTGGGATCCAGATCGGTCTGAACTTTGTCGTAATAGATAATGCCGCCCTGGACTACGGGAGCTGATGGTTTGGCTATCTCCACATGACGAGCCTGGGTGGTGGTGGAGATATTGGCCTGGGAGCCGAAGGGATTGAGTTGCACCTGCTTTTCCGCCGACTTGCCGCCGGGTGCACTCTTATCATCGCCAAAATTTTCGGAACGACTGGATACTGTCAGCATACCGGATGGCCTTGCCTGCAGGCGTTTCCAGAGGTCCTTGATGTGGCGCAGGACTTCGTTGGCATCGTCGCTTATTAGTGTGATGATCTCCGAAGGCACGCCTTCGCTCTTGGATGGTTCGATGCAAAATGTCAGATCGCCGTTTGGTGCGCATATAACCGAGACGTTTAGCGATTGCGTGCCTAAAAATCCCAGTGATGTGAGATGGAAAGTTTTGCCCTTGGTGGCGCGGGCCTTTTGCATGATTTCACTGATGTGCTCGGCGCTGGGAAAGGCGCGAATCTTATGCATGGTGCCTTTGGCCCGGGGCAGGCCGCGCACTTTTTTGAGACGCTCAAACTGTTGCTTTTCCCCGGGGGAAAGATCAAAGTGGGGACCCTGTTGAACGAACAGTTCAAACAAATCGGTGCGTTCAAGACTGTTTTTGGCAGCCACTCTTTCAAAAAATCTGAGCGCCTTTTGATAATTTTCCTTGGCCTCGGCTTTCTGTCCGGCGGAATGCGCGAAGAAAGCGCGCAGGGTGGAAACCCTGGCCACCAGCAGATCCGAAGGGCGGGCGATGCCGTCGTGCACGCGGGTCAATTCAGTCATCAGTGTGCGGCAGCGGGTCAGTCGGCTGGCGGCTTCGGCAGCCAGTCCGGAGTTTGCCGTCTGCCTGGCCCGTTGAAGATTGGTCATGACTGAGTCGATAATTATTTCTGCGGTACTGCTGTCCGGCCCGATAAGCTCTTCTCTGATGCGAATGGCCTGATCTATGAGGCGGTCCAGAGTCTTGGTATTTTCCCAACTGGAGATGATGTTGCTCTCCGAATGTCGGGTCAATTCATCGGCCAGACCGAGAAAATAGTGATCATCCTTGGGTGTGACCCGCGGCAGGACCTTGCCGAGCAAATCGTCTGATTGTTTCAGAGCACCGGATAGACTCAGTGCTTTAGCCAGTCCGGCGATGAGGGAAAGCAGCTCGGCATCAAGATCACCCCTGGTGGCATCGAGTTTGCCGGAGACAATCGAGCAAGCCTCGGAGAGCTTGCTGTCTTTGATCAATTGCTTGATCTGATCGACTTCTTCTAAATGTTTTGCCACTTGCTATATTCGCAAAGTTCTGGGGGAGGTATCAGGGATAGTAAAATGTAAAATCTGAACGAACACTCATTATAGCGAGAGCGCGCTGTAAAGGTAGTTAAGTGACCAATCGTGATTATTGAATTTTTCCCCGGGTCAAGAGCCGGACTTCGGCGTCTTTTGCTGTTGGCAATGTTGTTTGCCCAGAGCAGCGTCTTTACTAACGCCGGGGCTGCGCCTCTCCAGGGGGGAGCTGACCGGGCCGCTTCCGTGTTGCCCGCGGCGGAGGAAAGCCAGCTGGGCAAGCTTTATGCCGGACATCAGTACAGCAAGGTGATGGAGGTCGGGGAAAAAATCCTGGCCGCGCAGAAGAAGGGTTCGCCCGAATGGCTGGCGACCAAAGTCTTGATGACCGCCGCCTCGGTCAAGTGCCAACCTCTTCTCAATTGCAGCAACCTGGCCCGGGAGGCTTACGAGGCCTGTCCCACAAATCCCATCGCCGTCGACAATTATGCCGCTCTGCAATATCAGGTGGGTGACCGCGAACTGGCCGGTAAGCTCTTTGAAAAAGGCGTGCAGCTATCGGCTCGCGACTTTTTGCCCCATGTCGGGCTGAGCGAAGTCTACAGCATGGATGCCAGAGTCGGTCTGACGGCAGCGATTGCCCAGTTGGGTCTGGCTGAGGCCGCGACTGAGACCGGGGGAATGAGTCAGGCCGAGAAGTGGCTCTTGATTGGCGATCATTACTATGTTTTGAATTCGTTTAAATTGGCTCTGGCAGCCTATTTGCAAGCAGACCGCGCCCCGGACCGCGCCGCCCTTGATGGGCGCATTAATCAGTCGGTTTATCGCTCGGCGCTCAAGAATAATCAAATAGATCTGGCGCAGAAGCTGCGGGATGCTGTTTTACTGGGACCGGCCGTGGCCGCCAGCACATATGTTTTGACGGCGGAAAAACTCTGTGCCAATACCGCCCAGGGTGAGGCTCTGTCCGGGGTGGTTTACGAGAGAGCACTGCAGGCCCCGGGTACCGACGGCGAATTTTTCTATCACCTGGGGCGCGCCTTTGCCGCTTCAGGACAGGGCAAATACGCAAAACTGTCTTTTGAGAAAGCACTGCAAGCGTCCCCTGCCGAGGGGAAATATGTGGTGGCTTATGCCGCTGAACTGGCCCGGGAGCAGGACAATGTCCGGGCTCGCAGGCAGCTCACCGAGCTGGCCAAGCGTCATCGGCTGGACGAGCCGACGCCGACGCGCTCACTGGCACAGGGCCTGGCCCGGGCCGGCCTGGCTCTGCTCAAGGAATACGACAGTGACTGGGCTTCGACCGCCCGTCAGGTGGTGCGGGGTCAGAGCTTGCCCGCCTATAAAACCGCCTATGCCCGACTCGATAAAATCAAGTGTCACTGCCGCTTTTTGTCGATGCAGTACACTTTGCGCGCTCAACCGGGAGTCGTTTTTGCTTACATCCCCGATGACAAAGTACCGGTGGCTTTTTTGATTTACGACAGTAAAAGCAGCACACCGGCAGCGGTCTGGGACAAGATCAAAAACGAAGCGACAATAACTCCTCTGCCAAAGGAGGAGAGTCTGCGCGATTTTCCCCATGTGGTGCAAGTCGCGCTCGACTATGCCGAGGCGCCCTATCGGCCGCTCAAGCCCTATTACGAGTTTAATCCTCTACCGCTGCGGATTTTGCCTTGAGGGCAATCCTGACGCTAGACGCGGCTCAGGGTCATCAGCTTGAGGGCCGCTTTGACAAAGGCGGGCAGGTCGGCCGGTGTGCGCGATGTGACGAGACCGCCGTCTACGACTACTTCTTCGTCCACCCACTCCGCTCCGGCGTGGATCAGGTCGTGTTTGATATTTTTGAAACTGGTTACTTTTTTGCCCTTGACCGCATCAGCTGAAGTCAGCACCCAGCCGGCGTGGCAGATGGCTGCTACGACGCGGCCTTCCTTGAGGGTCTTGGCAACAATGTCGAGGGCCGCTTGATTGGCTCTGATCTTGTCCGGGGCCCAGCCACCGGGGATGACCACACAGTCAAAGCGTTCGGCGACGTATTCTTCGCACTGGCCGTGCACTTCTACCGGTACGCCGTACTTGCCCTTGTACTGCTTCTCGCCGATACCGGCAATCTTGACATTGGCGCCGGCCTCCTGGAAGCGATAGAGCGGATAAAACAGCTCACGGTCTTCAAAGTCAGGTCCGGCGATAATCAGAACCTTCTTGCCGGTTGCGTCCATTTCCATGTGCACCTCCAAATAGGTTAATAGTCGCCCATATCCTCCGCCCACCTTCTGGATATAAAGTTATCTCAATTTTTGTCGTAGAGGCCCCCGGGCTTTGTAGACTTACCCTTGTTTGGCTGAGCCTGGATTGGGGAGAATAACGTGGGTCGACTGGCAACGATTAACCTGAAGCGCTGGATCGACGAAAACAGATCCCTGCTCAAACCTCCGGTTGGCAACAAGCTTATCTACGAAGACCGCGAGTTTATCGTCATGGTGGTGGGTGGACCCAATTCGCGTACCGACTACCATGTCAATTCGGGCGAGGAATTTTTCTACCAGGTGGAAGGTGATATCACCCTCAAGGTATTTGATGAGGGTAAGCACCAGGATGTGCACATCGCCGAAGGCGAAATTTTCCTGCTGCCGCCCAGTGTGCCGCATTCACCCAGACGGCCGGCCGGGACCGTGGGTCTTGTCGTCGAGCATAAGCGCGATCCTGGAGAAAAGGATGGTTTTATCTGGTTTTGTGAAAAGTGCGGCGAAAAGCTATATGAAGAGTACTTTCAACTGACCAATATAGTGACGCAATTCCCGCCGGTTTTCGAGCGTTTCTATAAAAACGAAAAACATTCGACCTGCGCTAAATGTGGTCACAAGTTGCAGGACCCCGATGCAAAAAATTGATGTGCACACACATATACTGCCGCGCCACATTCCCGACTTTAAGGCGAAATATGGCTACGGCGGCTTCGTTACCCTCGAGCACCATGCTCCCTGCAAAGCGAAAATGCTCAAGGATGACGGCACATTTTTTCGGGAAGTAGAAGAAAATTGTTTTGACGCTCAAGCCCGCCTGCGCGATACCGACCGCACCGGCGTGAGCCGGCAGGTGATTTCGACTGTGCCGGTGATGTTCAGTTATTGGGCCAAGCCCCATGACACTCATGACCTTTCCTGTCATCTCAACGATCATGTGGCCGAGGTCTGCGCCGCCAATCCCGAGCGCTTTGTCGGTCTCGGTACCGTGCCGCTGCAGCACACCGAGCTGGCTATTAAAGAGCTGACCCGCCTGGTGAAAGAGCTTGGTCTCAAGGGCGTACAGATCGGATCGCACGTAGGGGATCTCAATTTGAGCGCTCCCGAACTTTTCCCCTTCTTTGAGGCGGCTTCGGATCTCGGTGCCGCAATCTTTGTCCATCCCTGGGACATGATGGGCCAGGAGCGCATGAGCAAGTACTGGCTGCCCTGGCTTGTGGGCATGCCGGCGGAAGTCTCTCTGGCAATCTGTTCGATGATTTTCGGCGGTGTATTTGAGCGTCTGCCCAATTTGCGTGTTGCCTTCGCCCATGGTGGCGGCTCCTTCCCCATTACTGTCGGCCGCGTGCAGCACGGTTTTACAAGTCGTCCCGATCTCTGTGCCGTCGATAATCCGCATGGCCCGCGTGAATATCTGGGGCGATTCTTTGTAGATTCACTCGTCCATGACCCGGATGCCCTGCAGTATATCGTCAAATTGTTTGGCGAAGATGCGGTTGTGCTGGGCAGTGACTATCCCTTTCCCCTGGGGGAAGAAGAGCCGGGAGCCATGGTCCTGGCACACTCCGGTTTGTCGCAGGCAATCAAGGAAAAAATTCTCTACAAAAACGCCGTGAAATTTCTCGGTCTTTAACTGGAGCAGTAATGATAAAAAAAGAGACTACCACCGTTGACTGTCCCGTACCCTTCGAGGCCGGTGTTGACACCAGCCTGGAGTGCGCTCGCAACCTCGATCAGACTGATGCACTCAAGCACTTTCGCGAGCTCTTCTATTTACCCGCCAAACTTGATGGTGAGCGCTCCAAGTGTGTGTATTTGACCGGCAACTCTCTGGGTTTGCAACCTAAAAAAGCCAGAGAATACATAGAGGCCGAACTCAGTGATTGGCAGGACCTGGGAGTGGAAGGGCATTTCCACGCTCGTCATGCCTGGATGCCCTATCATGAATTTGTCACCGATATGAGCGCCAGGCTGGTCGGAGCTAAACCGATTGAAGTGGTCGTTATGAACACTCTAACGGTCAATCTGCATCTGATGATGGTTTCTTTTTACCGACCGACAAAAACGCGCTACAAAATACTTGTGGAAAAGGGAGCTTTCCCCTCTGACCAGTACGCAGTCGCTTCCCAGGCCGCTTTTCATGGTTTTGATCCTAAGGATGCGGTGGTCGAGCTCTGCCCCGAGCCCGGTGCCGACACTCTGGAAACCGAGAAAATTATCGAGACTATTGCCGGCATGGGGGATCAGCTGGCCCTGGTCCTGCTCGGTAATGTCAATTACTTGACCGGTCAGGCTTTTGAATCGGAAAAGATTGCCCGTGCTGCTCATGAAGCCGGGGCTTTCTTCGGTCTCAATCTGGCTCACGGTGCCGGTAATCTGCTTTTGCAATTGCATGACTGGCAGGTGGACTTCGCCGTCTGGTGCTCGTATAAATATCTCAATGCCGGGCCCGGCGGTATAGCAGGATGTTTCGTACACGAGAAGCACGCCCACAGTTTCGATATCCCGCGCTTCGCCGGTTGGTGGGGACACGACAAGAAAACCAGATTCCAGATGGGGCCTGAGTTTTCACCTATACCGGGAGCGGAGGGCTGGCAGCTTTCCAATCCGCCTATTTTCCAGCTGGCGGCACTGCGGGCATCGCTGGAGATTTTTGACCATGTGACCATGCCGGCCCTGCGAGCCAAGGCCTGCCGATTGACTGCCTACATGCAATATCTGCTCGACGACATCAATACGCGCGTACCCGGTTTCTGTCGCATCATTACCCCCAGAGATCCGGCCCAGCGAGGCTCTCAGTTGAGTCTGAAATTTACCGGAGAAAGCAAGAAATTGCTGGAACAATTTAAGGCCGAAGGTGTTGTCTGTGATTTTCGCGAGCCGGATATCATCCGCGCTACGGCGGTGCCGCTCTACAACTCTTTCGAGGATGTCCATCGTTTTTGTCAGGTAGTAAAAAAATTCGCCCAGGCGGAGGAAAATTAAATGAGCGGTGCGCAGAGCAGAGAACGTGAGAATGAAAGTGAGATTGCCGTCGTTGGAGCCGGTCTTGTCGGCTCGCTGCTGGCGCTCTTTTTAGCCAGACGCGGATTTACCGTCGATGTCTTTGAGCGCCGACCGGATATGCGCACTGAAAAAGTTGCCGCCGGGCGATCGATCAATCTCGCTATCTCCACCCGTGGTATCACCGCCATGAGTCGCGCCGGACTGACCGCAGAAGTCCTGGCCGAGGCAGTGCCGATGCGGGGTCGCATGATGCATGCCAAAAACGGTGAGCTGACTTTCCAACCCTACGGTAAAGATGACAGCGAGTGCATCAATTCCATTTCGCGGGCGGCACTCAATAAATTTCTCATGACCAGCGCTGAAAAAACCGGCAAGGTGCATTTTCATTTTAATGAAAAGGCTGAAGGCATGGACTTTGAGCGCGGTATCCTCAATCTGCACAATGAAAAGACCAATCAGCCGCATGAGCGCCATGCCGATATCGTCATCGGCACCGACGGATCCGCCTCTAAGGTGCGAGAAGACATGGTCAAGCGCAAGGGCTTTGAGCTCAGTCAGTCCCGTCTTGATTATGGCTACAAAGAACTGGTCATACCGCCCGGACCGGGAGGCAGCTTCTTGATGGAAAAGAACGCGCTGCACATCTGGCCGCGCGGTGCTTATATGTTGATTGCCCTGCCTAATTTTGACGGCAGCTACACCTGCACACTTTTCCTTCCATATAAAGGTGAGGTCAGTTTTGAAAATCTCACCACTGTGGAACAGGTCAGTGCTTTCTTTGCCTCCGAGTTTGCCGATGCCGTGCCGCTGATCCCTGATCTGGCCGAGAATTTCGTCAAGAGTCCTCTCGGTCACATGGATACGATCAAGTGTTCGCCCTGGAACGTCGAGGGACGCGCCCTGCTGCTCGGTGATGCCGCCCACGCCATTGTGCCCTTCTTTGGCCAGGGGGCGAATTGCGGCTTTGAAGACCTGACTGTTTTGCAGGACTGCATCGATGAGCACCTCAGTCGCGGCGGCAGCCTCTATATTGATCACCGTGATCTCGGGGCCGCTGATGGGGATGCCTCAGACGGCGCCCGTCGCCGTCTCAAGGAAGGCTCCTCCAACTGGCAGCAAATATTTGACGATCTGACCGGACGTCGCAAGGTCAACAGTGACGCCATTGCCGACATGGCGGTGGAGAATTTTACCGAGATGAGAGACCGGGTGGCCGATCCGCATTTTCTGCTGATGAAGGCTGTGGAAAAGATTCTGGAAAAAGAATTCCCCGGCCAGTACCGCTCTCGTTATTCCCTGGTGACATTCAGCAATGCGCCTTACAAACTGGCTCAGGATGTCGGCATTGTCTGCGAGGAAATATTGAGTAAACTCTGCCGCTCGATAGAGAAGCCCGAGCAGGTTGATCTGGCCCAGGCCGAGGCGCTCATTAAAGAGAAACTGGCGCCCCTGCTTAAAAATCTGGATCCGGCGGCGGAGGTTCAGCCGGTTTCATAAAAGAGTCGGATTGTCCGCCAGATTAAATCCAAAATTTTCTGTCCAGAAATTTTTCTGTCCGTGTATACCTGAGCAATCCGGACCCCACCCGGGCGTGTCTGCTTACAAGACAAAGCCACTTAGTTAACCTAAAACGGGGTGTATCTCATGGGTCCAGAAAATCTTTCGCATGCGCACAATCAAAATGCCTCCGACGCTGTCGGTGCAGCCGCCGACCAGGTCGGCAAGATGGGCCAGATCGGCGCTGACTTTAGTAAAGGTCTCGGTAAGGCCGGCTCGGCCGTTGCTGATGGCGTCAACATCCACGACCGGCTCGGTTCTATGGACACTATCATGCATAAGGCCGGGCCGACTGAGGAGGACCGCCTGCAAGCAGAGTTGAAGCTGGCCGAGAAGATCAACAAGATTGATTCCCCCAGCGAACGCGCCGCTTTGATGGATCTGTCCAAGGCCCTCACCGGCGGTGATAAGGACGCATTTGCCAAAGCTCTGACTAAGGTCGATCCCGCCGAGCTAAAAAAGGTGGTCGATGATTTGAACGACTTTATGACATCGAGCCATTGCAGCACCCGTATCGGTATGACCGAAGACGGCAAGGTCTTGCTGGGTGAACGCGGCCGTGACAGCGCTCTTGTATTTGATCCTAAAACTGGTGATACATCCACCAGAAAAGTTGAGACCCTGCAAAACGGCGGCATGCATATTGTCCCGGGCGAGGTGATGTTCAGCGATTCCAGTCGCACTTTTGGATCTATCAGTGACCATACGGTCAATCGCCTGGATATGACATTTGAGCCAGGCAGGCCCTTTTTCCCCGGTGTGATTGCGAGAGACGCTAAACAGGGGATCGACAAAAACAACATTCCGCATCTGGAGTTGATCGACCCAAAACAAAAGATGAGTAAATAAGAGGATTGATGGAGCGGTCACAATGTGGCCGCTCTATTTTATTTGCAGCTCTTTGACGCCGCTCTCTTTCTCGCTCAGGCTCTCACTTTTTGCGCCGCGGATATATTTGTCGAGGAAGGCTAAAGTGTATCGATTGATCAATTCTTCCTGATCCGTATTACGGTTGAAATTGGTCCAGGCGAAATGGCCGGCTTGATCGAATTCGACAAAGTAAGCCGGTGATGATGTTTTTGCAAAGGCTCCCTGGGGCCCTTTGATTCTTGGGGTGATGCCCCAATCTCTTGTGCCGCCCTGATACATGACCGGCACATTGAGCGAGCCCAGGGCGCCCTTCAGTGCATAGGGGGCGCAGTAGGGGGAGAGTGCCACTATCGCTTTGACGCCGTCAATTTTCCAGCTGGGCCAGGCACCGCCCAGACCAAGCACGGTATATCCGCCCAGTGAATGCCCGCAGAGAGCCAGTTTCGACCAGTCTATTCGTCTGTCCCAGGCCGGGTCTTTGTGCAGGGCCTGGAGTAAATTGATGATGTCTTCGCGGCGATCTTCGTGGGTGGTATCACTCCAATCTTCTGCCTTGCGAAAGCTCGATTGCGGTTGCGCGGCCGGGCCGCCCGAGCCCCGGGCGTCCTTGTGATTTGGCGCGATGACCAGATAGCCGTCCCTGGCCAGGGCCTGCATCAAAAATCGGCTCTGTGTGGCGCTCCCGCCAAAGCCATGGGAAAAGATTACCAGTGGTGATTTTTCTCTGGTTGTCGGCCGCCAGACAGCGACATTGAGCCCGGCCAGTTGAAGCGTTTCTTCAGACTGGCGCTGCCGCAGTCTTTCGGCAAAAATACCTGGTTGCGCCTGGGCGGGCAGGGTTGTGAGCAAGAGCAGAGCTGCAAGCAGTTTAGCTGCATTTTTGCGGAGCATAATTCCTCGCATACTTGTCTCACTTCAAATACGAAAAAATTTTGCTTTTGTTGCAGTCTGATTTTTGAAATTTGCCGCTTAACGGTCTACGACTACTCTGTGGCGCGGTGCATGGTAGTCGATAGCCGAGGATGAGGAATAGCCCACTCCGCTCTGGCCCATGTAGGCTCCGGCTGCGGGCTGCGAAATGAAGCGCTGATTAAATCCACCGCCGGCGGGCGCTTGAGTCTGCTGCGGCGCGGCGTAGTTCGGGTAGTAGTTTTGCGCCGGGGCCAACTGAGTTGAAAGGTCGCCGGTGGAGAGTTTGAAGTTGCCGAGGCCGGTCGGTGTTTGATTGTTTTCCGGGATGGAGCTGGGTGCCGGTGGTTCGGCAATTAAGCTGGAGCCGGACATGGGCGGGGCGGGCAGCATCTGGCCGCCTAACTCCTCGCCAAAGGCTTTTTTCATCTGTGAATTCATCGTCCCGGCCATTGCCTGGTCGACGGCATTGTTGTGGGCAATTTCCTTAGCCGTCAGGTCATGACCGATCAGCAGTCTCTGCAAATGCGGCTCTTCCCAGTCGAGCACGAAGGGCAGGAGCATGACGACAAAGACAAAGAGTCCCAGGAATATGGGCCAGAGCCCTCCCCCGGCTATGCGTGCAAAGCCCTTGCGCTCGGAGCCGGCATAGGCCATGTTCCAGCTGGCGCTGGCCTGGGGCTCGCCGCCGTGGGTGCTGTGAAGACCGTGATGGCCACCATGGTGTCCGCCGTGGCCAAATCCGCCACCTCCGCCATGACTCATAGAAACTCCTGAAGGTCCGGACGCCCGGCGTCGGCTGGGGGAATAACAGCCTAATCATATAGGTTCAGGCATTTCTTTCAAGTTAATAGGGGCGCCTGCGGTGGGGGATCCACCATGCCGGGCGGCAATTTGGCTCTTTGGAGTCGATTCAGACCAGGTCCAGATCCTGCAACAGTTGCCTCAGGGCCTCATTCTTTTCCGCCTGGCGCCCGTGAAAAGCCAGGTTGAGGGCCCGTTCGTTGCCCAGACGGCCGATCTTCAGCGGCACGCGGGTGCTGCCCTGCGCCCCTCTAATGTCATACTGGTCCTTCCCGGCCTTGCGAGTGCGGACGATGTCCTCAAAGAATGTCTGGGCCAGGCCGCTGATTAGCGTCGCCAGGGGGGCGGCGAGTTCTTCCGGGGTGTGTTTGACTTCAAAGTCGGGCAGGCCGAAACGGTTCAGACCGAGACTGGTGGTGCGTATCAGCTGCGGATCCTGGGATTGCACTATGGTCAGAAAGGGCAAAAGTGAGGGGATGCCGGGCTGGGGCGTTTGCAGGCCGGTGAAGCTCTCCGGCGTCTCGAGAATTTTGAGGGAGTAGGGCTCGACTATGATGCCGCCTACTTCTTCGGCCAGCAGTGCGGCGGCAAAATTAACGATTTCCACGCCCGTCACCGCTGCGTCGAGGGCGCCTATATTCTGGACACCCGTTACCTGCACCAGGTACTGACTGGCCCTGAGCAGCACTTCGGCTTCGGCGCCGACATTGAGATATTGCAGAAATGTCTCCAGCGGCTTCAGTATCGGCGGGGCGGGGTTTAGCTCAAAGCTGAGCATGGAGGCCGTCTTTGCACTGAGAAGGTGGGCCCGCGTCTTTTTGTCGAAGCGTTCATCGGTAAAGGATTTGAGCAATTTGTGATCAAAGATGCGATCGTCAAATTCATAGTTAAATGCCGGCGCCACCACATAGAGGCTGACCCGGATTTTGTCCGGGATGTCCAGGTGCTGGGGCGGCAGTCCGAAGGATGGTGATTTCAACGGTCAATCCCCGCACCGATCGAGCGGCGGCATGGCGATGATGCGCTGGGCCCTGCCCTTACTGGCGTTGATCAAGTCGGCATTGGGCAGATCTGTGCTCTCCATTTTTGCCCGGGCCGCCGCCGCATCTCGCCCACCGGCGATGTGCCGCTGCAGCAGTCTCTCTTCGATGAGCGCGCGGTCGCTTTCGACAAACCAGCACTCATCCAGGATGGAGGCTATTTCGTCCCAGGGCGCCTCTGAGAGCAGTAAATAATTACCTTCGACGATAACGATTTTGTGCTGCGGCAGCGGCATTACCTGTATGGCATCAGGTGTCGGCTCTTCTATGGCCCGGTCGAAACAGGGGCAGCCGATGCTGATGTCGCCGCGGCTGCGGATGGTGCGGAGCAGATCGACGAAGGCCTGACCATCAAAAGAATCGGGCACGCCTTTAAGTTCAAACAAATTGAGCTTGCGCAATTCGGCGTTGTAGCGATGGAAGCCGTCCATGGGCACGACAACGGCCAGTGCGCTTTCGTCGCCCTGGAGCCGATTTAGTGCGGCCGCCAGAAAATTGGCGGTCGTGCTTTTACCGGCCCCGGGATAGCCGACGATGCCCAGTATGAAGCGTTTGCCCTCCGGCAGACCTTGAGATTTCTGCAAAATATAGGCAATCAGCTCGTCCGGTTTGACAAAATTGTTTGACACTGTATGTGGTATTACCCCAGATACTTGTGCAAGAACATATTGCTGCGAGCCAGAGCTACCATAGCCGAGAAACGGTCGTAGGAGCCTCTCTGGTCGCAGTTGAAACCATGATCCGCGCCCGGGTAAATGAGGACGCTGGTATTTCTTTTTTCCGCCAGGGCATCTTTCAATTTTTCGACGGCGGCGGCAGGAATGTGATCGTCCTTTTCGGCAAAGTGCATCATCAGAGGCGTTCTCAGATCCTTAGCCCGATCCGCAACAGCGTCGGCGCCTCCGCCGTAGTAGGCGACCGCGGCATCGACTGAATTATTTACAGCCAGGCGAAATGACAGATTGCCGCCCATGCAGTAGCCGACCGAGCCGACTTTAGCCACGACTTCGGGCATTGCCTTCATTGTTTTGACCACATGGGCCAGGTCGTCGCGGGCCTGATCGAAGTCTAATTTTTGATAGTAGGAAAAACCTTCCTGAATCTCAGCTTCTGAATAGCCGATGTTAAGACCGGGCTTGATGCGGAAAAAGACATCGGGGGCAATCGCCACAAAGCCCAACTGGGCATAGGTATCGACTACCTGGCGAATATGAGAATTGACGCCGAATATTTCTTGTATGACAAGAAGTCCCGGTCCCCGGCCTTCTTCCGGCATCGCCTGGTAAGCTGAAAACTCGGTGCCATCTTCCGCTGTGAGTTTGATATCCTGGCCCATTTCTCTATGCTCCTGCCCTGTAACTGAGAGTGACAGTGATAGTTTAGACGCTTGGCAAGGCCGCGCGCGCCAAGATGAATGATTGTCGACTTATTCCGGCGTTTCTTCCGGTCGCTTGACTTTCTGGCTCAAGCGCTCGTTGATAAGCGGTTCAAGTACCTGCCGAAAATCTGCTGCGGCCATGCTGTTGAGGCAGATTAATCTGGCGCCGCGGGTGATGGCACTGATTTCGGTGGCTTCGTCGGTGGGCTCGTCCACAAGAAAGATAAAGGGGATCTTCGCCAGTTCCGGGTCTACTTTGATCTCGTTGAGAAAACTGATGCCGTCGCCGTCCAGCATTTTTAAATCACTGACTATTACTTCAGGTAAATTTTTCTGCGCCAGAAACAGGGCCACCGACATGGGCTGGGCTGTGACCATCTGGTAATCAAGCGGCTCTATCGCGGCCCTCGTGAGGGCGACGGACTTTTGTGAGCTGCCGGCTACTAGTATCTTCGGGGTTTCCATCGGCTTGTGATGTTAAACTGGTTGTGACGTGAAAGCAAGCTCAGGGCTTGTCTATATCTATGAAAAAAGACGCACAAAAGCTGGTGGCCCGGGCGGCCGCTCGCTTTATGGTTGATGGTCTGGAAAGCGAGTATCTCGGGGCAAAGGAGCGCGCGGTCGCCATGCTTGGTCTGGGGGCTCAGTGCCGCCTTCCCTCAAATAAACAGATCAGAGAATGTATCGCCCAGTTAACGAGGGATGATCTCGGTGACAATGAGCTCAATCGCCGCCTGCGGGAAATGCGCGAAATCGCCTGCCGGGTGATGACCGCGCTCAATGATTTTGATCCCTTTCTCATCGGCAGCACATTGAGTGGAGAAATTCACAGCGCCTCGGACATTGATCTTCACGCCTACTGCGATCAGCCCGCCGCCCTGGTGGAACGCCTGGAAGAGTGGGATTTTGAGGGCGTGGAAGAGGAATATGTGGAAAATCGCAAAGGACAATTTGTGCATTTGCGCTGGAGCGAGCAGGGCTATCCTGTGGAAGTGACTGTCTATCCGGTGGGCTGGCGCGATCTTGTGCCTGTGTCGTCGGTCACTGGCAAGCCGATGAAACGCGCTGCACTGCCTCAGGTACGCAGACTTATAGGATCCGATTGAAAATTAGAGCAGCAAGAGGTGCAAATGGAAAAAAGAGTACTGGGAAAAACCGGAATGAATGTCAGCGTGCTCGGTTTTGGCGCCGCTGAAATCGGTTACGAAGGCGCCGATCAGCCCGATATTGACAAGCTGGTGAATTCGGCCCTGGATCAGGGTTTGAATGCCATCGATACGGCCGAGTGTTATGTCGACAGTGAGGAAAAATTGGGGCGCGCCGCCGCCAAAAGGCGGAAAGAATTTTTTCTCTTCACCAAAGTCGGGCACGCCGGCAACTTTTTTACCCCGGCCTGGTCTGCCGCTGAAATCAGCGCCAGTATTGACAGAAGCTTGAAAAATTTACAGACCGACTATGTCGATCTGGTGCAATTGCACAGCTGCGACAGCGATGTTTTGAAAAAAGGCGAAGCCATAGAAGCACTGCAAAAAGCGAAGCAGGCTGGCAAAACTCGCTTCATCGGCTATAGCGGGGATGGACAGGACGCGCTTACAGCCATCGATATGGACGTTTTTGACACCCTGCAAACATCGGTCAGTATTTTTGATCAGCAGTGTATTGATGTACTTTTGCCCCGGGCGAAGGAAAAAAACATAGGCGTCATCGCCAAACGCCCGATCGGCAATGCCGTCTGGCGCTTCAAGACTAAACCCGGCAATGAGTATGTGCAGGAATACTGGCGGCGAGCGCAGGAGCTGGCTTACGATTTTGTCGACGGCGACGAGGCGAGAGTAAGTGAAAAAGCTCTGCGCTTTACCCTCTCCCAACCCGGTGTTTGCACAATGATTGTAGGCACTACCAAGCCCGGACGCTGGCAAGAAAATGCCAAATTGATTGCCGCCGGCCCTCTGCCCGACTCCGAAATCAAGGCCATCAGAGCGCGCTGGGCGCAGGTGGCCTCAGCCGACTGGGTCGGTCAGGTCTAAATCTAAAACTAAGGGCTCAGTCCTGGGGGGCGCGGGCGCGGCGGGGCTTAACCAGCACAGCTGCGCCTTCTTCGCTTGCTTCGTCGGCGGAGGCGCCAGTCTTGATCTTACCGCTAACCGAGGTTTCAACTTCCTTGGTCACGCGGCTGATGAAATGATTGTCGGTTTCCCAGAGCTTGGGCGCATAGCCGGTCAATTTGATCAGATGCTTCTTAGCCAGATTGCCGAATTCGTCGTCATTGTACATATTGCCCATGAGGTTCAAACCCTTGAACGTCATGCCTTTTTCCATGCCCACTTCATTGCGGTAGACTTTGATCCACTCCGAAAGACACTTTTTATAGAGATAGGGGTCGCGTTCGGTTTGTCTTTCGACTTTGGCTTCCAGCGCCTGGGCGTAGATCAGATGGATGTCCATATCGTCGTCGTCCATCTTCATAGCCCGCTGGGCCAGAGCCAGAGCCCGGGAAACGTTGCCGTTTTTGAGTGAGACTCGGGCGCGATTGGCTACCGATCTGGCTGTTTCCATATCCGGTGAAACGATGTCGTCATATTCGTGTACATGAGCGCCGGGGCCTTTCATGTTTTCCGAACGCAGCGGTTTATCGAGTGAATCGCGCTCGGCAAGAGCAGCCGCGTGTCCTGTGAGCACCTGGCTGATGATGAAGCTTATGAGAAGTGGCCGGTAATTTTTCACGAATTTACTGTAGATGGTCCATGTCGCCACATAATAGACAAGATAGTCTAGACGGTGCAAAATAACTGCGTACGGGCGGTATTTTTGGATGGTTGTATAAAATCACACCCTGGCATGGTTTGTCAAACGGAAGAGAATGGTTCCCGGTAGGCGATTGCAGAAGAGAGAAGGGACCCGACAGTTGATATTGTCGGCCGCGGCCAAGCTCTTTGGTGAGAAGGGCTACGCCCAGTCCTCGGTGGATGACATAGCCGCCGCCGCCGATATTGTTAAGGGAACCTTTTATTATAATTTCGGCTCCAAGGAAGACGTAGTCATCGCCTTGCGTCACAGTTCTGTGCAAAAGGCCTGTCTGGAGGCCGAGCAAATGGCCGCCGAGGGCGTTTCACCGCTTAAGTGCATCGAGCATTATCTGGTGGAGACCAGTCGCTGGTCGGAGGAAAATCCTGAGCTGGCCCTGGTTTTATTCAGTAACGGGCCGCTCTATGTCTCCACTCGTCCGGTGAAAGAGGGCAAGGCCGGCTCCCCGCCCAAGCCGCCGCAGCCGCCACCCTTGCCGGTGATTTTGAAAAATCTGGTAGTCCTGGCCCAGGAGCAAGGCGAGGTCAGATGCGAGTTACAGCCCGCTTTTGTTGCGGCTCTCATTTCTTTCGTCAGCATTCATACGCATCTGACCTGGGCGGCCGAAGGCATGTCGGGCAGCCCTTGCGACCAGGTGCTGACCAATTTCCGCACCCTGCTTCAGGGACTGGGTGCCGTCACCGAGTGTTAACCCTGTATTGATTAGTCGGCCTTAAACTATGCTAGTCTCATCCTGCCGTCTGGAGGGACTATTTCATGGAAGTTTTGGGCCTCGGGGTTTCCTTTTTTATCTTCGTCGGGTTGGGGATCATTTACATTTTGATCCGCTACTGCCTCAGGGTTGCCAGCGAGTGGGAGCGCAAAGTAGTCCTGCGTCTTGGCCGTTTTGCCGGGGTGCGCGGTCCGGGCTTGTTTTTTCTCCTGCCGTTTTTTGAAACCACTCCGTTTACGATCGACCTGCGCACAGTCACAAGCAATATTTCCGCCGAGCAAACACTGACTCGCGACAAT
>JAFEAV010000040.1 GCA_018266215.1 Cyanobacteria bacterium SZAS LIN-3
GGCCGCCCAGGACCAGGCGCCAGCGTCTCAGCCGATCGTTGTCGGTTGTGCTTCTATCTTCGGAACTATTTAAATTACCTGTATTCAAATCAGAATCAGTCCCGCCGCTCATTTCTCTAACCCAAAAATTAAACCAATCGTGGCCAGCACCGGCGCCAGTCTCTCTTCGTTCAGCACCAGGCCGCCCTCGCTCTCGCCGGCGCTGGTGGTGGCAGCGCGCCTGTCCGCCGGTCGGGAATTTTTTGCCATTTCACCGATTGAGAGACGCTCGGGGGAGGTGAACTGGCCAAAGGTGCGGCGCAAAAGAGGCAGTGTCTCGACAAAATGCTCGTCGTTGAGCTGGGCGAGCCAGGCGTCTATCAGGGCAAAGAGTTTGTGGTCGTGGATAAGGACCAGTCCGCTGCCAGCTAAAAAGCCCTGCAACCACTGACCGGAATAGGCTGCCTGGGCTGATCTTCCCAGGGCATGGTTCATGAGTACCGATGTTTTTTCGCTGCTTAAATAATTGCAGTCGAAGAGCAGACGCGTGGCGCGACCGGCAATCTGACCGTGCAGACCTTCCTGCTCAGCCAGTTTGGCCAGGGTGGCGTGCATCAATTCTTTGTGCTCGTTTTTGTCGAGCAAATAAATGGCACCGTAGGCGTCGGCGATGAGTCTATCCATCAGGGCCGCCGCGTCATCGTCGAGACTGGAGCAGGCGGCGGGCAAATTGATGCAGACCCGGGTGACTATCGCGTCGATCATCTCATTGATGTGCGCCGCTCCTATAGTGTGGGTGGTGCGGCGGACATTACCGTATCTGGCTATCTTGGCCAGCGTCGGCAGGGCCTTGAGCAGTTCGTTTACGTCGGCCTGGGTCGCCGCCTCACTGTCTACCTTTTGCATGACGCCGGGTAGAGCCTGCGGCAGGGAGGCCTCAATTGTTTGCTCCAGCAGCTTGACCAGGGCGGCGAAAGAGGTGAGATTTTTGGTCTGGTCGACGGCCCGTGCGCTTGCCGCTTGCTCGATTGTGCGCCCCCAGATGCCGGCTTCCACCACGGCGATGCTCAGGTCAGGCTGCCATTCAAGCTCCCACTGTTCATGGAAAGTGCTGGTCTTTGTGCGCAGATCTTGCTTTTCTCCCCAGTGAATATCGAGGAGTATGAGGCGGTGGAGCAGTTCGCTCTTTTCCAGATCGAAGGCCTTGCGCAGGTCCAGCTCCAGTATCTTGCTAGTCGCCTCGGGCTTGAGGCGCAGGCGGGTTTGCTGCCTGATCAAGTCGCGCTGCAGCGGTGTCCCCGGTATTTCCGCTGGTACTTCACCGAGGCGCTCGCCAACTACCAGCTTCTTGTAGATCAGTGAAAGTGGTGTCAGATTGCCGCCGCAAAAAACCGACACCGTGGCTTCATTCAGTTCGTCGAGGCCGGCATGGGTGAGCTCGCGCATCGATGCCATGGCCTCGGCCAGGCGGAAGGCGTCTATGACCTGGGCTGAGGAAGCGTCCAGCTGTTCTTCGCGCAAAAGATGCGCCACTTTAACAAGCCAGCTCAGGGCATGTGAATGCCCCGCATTTGTGAGCTTCTCTTTGAAGATATGCTGGTACCAGCCCGGGGACTCCACCCCGGCGCCGTAGCCGCTGTTGAATTGCAAACGGCCGTGGGTCCAGGGGATCCATGTCGCTTCCACTTTTATCTTTGGCAGACCCTTGAGCAGTTGTATATCATTTTTGGCAGGCGGCATATTACTGAATGCCGGGCCGTGCCAGGCACCGCAGACGATGGCAATCTTCTGGAAGCCTTCTTTTAGGGCCGCCCTCAGTGTCTGGCGCATATGGGCTTCGCGCAGGGGCTCTATGCGTTCGTCGAGGTCTTCGTAGAGTTGTTCGTCCTCGACGCTGTCGTCCTCGCGCTGGATGACCAGCAGTCTATCGGGCTCGGCCAGCTCGTTGCGTAGCTCGGCCATGGCCTCGTTGATGCCCTCAAAAATGTCGTCCCCGGAGCTGCGCTGTTCGACCAGCTGCTCCCACCAGCGCTCCCCATCGCTGAAGCCGGCGGAGCGCGCCAGGGCGCCAATGGGATCCATGCGGATTTGTTGTTTGAGGGTCAGTTCCTTCGGGCCGTCTGTCGGCACAAGACTCTCGCGCCTGGTGGGGACGGTGTTGAAATCTGCCGCCTCAACAGTCTCAACTTCCTCGGTCTCCGGCTGGTTTTTCTCCTGGGCTTTTGACTTTTCTTTCAGCTTTTCCAGTTTGCGCTCGGACAGTGCCAGCCAGTTGGTCTGGGGCAGATCCATAAAGCGGCAGGTGACACCCCATTTGACGGCATAGGTCAGGGCTTGCCACTCGGGGGAAAATTCGGCAAAAGGATAATAACAGGCCTGCCTGGGGTGTTCCTGGGCGTAGACGAGCAGTGCCACCGGCGGTGCCAGACCCTCGGCGCGCACGTATTTGATCAGAGCGTCGCCTTCGGGTGGCCCCTCGATTAATATGCAATCGGGGCGAAAACTTTTCAGCGTCGAGAGCACGGACCGGGCCGAGCCGGGTCCATGATGTCTTATGCCAAGCAGTTTTATTTCGGCTGTGCTCATGCCAGTTGGCGGCAGGAACGATAAAGATCCTTCCAGCCTTCGCGCTCCTTAACCACAGTCTCCAGATATTCTTTCAAAACAATTGCGTCCTGCACCGGGTCTTTGACTATGGCACCGACAATACCGGCGGCCAGATCGTCGGCTTTGATGACGCCGTCGCCAAAATGCCCGGCCAGGGCCAGGCCGTTGTTCATCACCGAGATTGCCTCGGCGGTGCTGAGCGAGCCGCTGGGTGATTTCAGTTTGGTCTTGCCGTCGGTGGTGACACCACTGCGCAATTCTCTAAATATCTGCACCACTCGGCGGATTTCTTCCATGGCCGGAGGCTCCGCCGGGAGCGAGAGGGCGCGACCGAGCTCGGTGGTGCGGCGCAGGACTATCTCAACTTCTTCTTCAATAGTTGCGGGCACCGGCAAAACGACGATATTGAAGCGGCGCTTGAGGGCGCTCGATAATTCGTTTACACCTTTGTCCCGGTCATTGGCCGTGGCGATCAGGTTGAAGCCTTCCACCGCCTGCACTTCGTCGCCCAGTTCGGGTATGGGCAGGGTTTTTTCGGAAAGAATTGTAATCAGTGAGTCCTGCACATCGGCCGGTATGCGGGTCAGCTCCTCCACCCGGGCAATCTTGCCCAGCTTCATGGCCTGCATCACCGGACTCGATACCAGGGCGTTCATGGAAGGACCGTCGGCCAGCAGTCTGGCATAGTTCCAACCATAACGAATGGACTCTTCCGAGGTGCCGGCCGTGCCCTGCACCAGCATGGTGGAGTCACCGCTGATGGCCGCAGTCAGATGCTCCGCCACCCATGTCTTGGCCGTGCCGGGCACGCCCAGTAGAAGCAGAGCGCGGTCCGTGGCCAGGGTGGAGATGGCTATTTCGAGCAGTCGGCGATTGCCCACATATTTGGGTGTGATGGTGACGCCATCGTCACTGGTGCCCCCTATCAGGTAGAGCAAAACGGAGGCCGGGGAGAGCTTCCAGTTGGGTGGCTTCTCTTTTTTGTCGCATTTCGCCAGCGCTGCCAGTTCTTGCTCGTACTGATTTTCAGCGTGTTGTCTGAGGACATTTTTTATTGCCACTGCTTTGTCGGTCATTGTTTGGTCCTTTATTCTTCTTCGAATGATTTTTGCATTTCGTAGCGCAGCTTGAGATTGTCGACGAATCGCTCAAGACCGTTGCGTGTGTATATGTCGAGCTCCTGTTGAGCAAAATTGAGTTCTTCCAGATTGGCTCCGGCGCTGGGATGAATCCTCAGGCCAAAAGCGGCCGCATTGCTGTGGAAGGTGTGGCCGAAAATCGGCACTCTTTCGCGGATTTCCTTGATGATGAAGCGCAAAATTTCGCGGCTGAAAGATTCGCTCCACTGAAAGTCCACCATCTCCAGGTAGTACCACAGGTCCAGGCGCGGTGCCGTGCGTCTGTCGGTCTGGGCCCAGCGCGGCAGCTTTTTGGCAATCAGATGCTCCAGCTTGGCCGGGGGCAGCGTTTTGAGGAAGTTTCTGCCCGCCTCCGACTCGGTTAGATGTATCTCGTCGCAGGCTATGATGGCGTCCTGGAAGAGATGATTTTTGCTGTTGGTGGTGGCATTGAGCAGTCCCAGGGTTAGGGGCAGGGCCCATTCGTCGCTGGCCAGGACAAGCCTTAGAAATCTGTCGCAGTCCAGGCCGAAGCACGCCAACCAGAAAGCTGGATCGACATTGGAGAGGGTCTGGTAGAGCCAGCCGGCTCTTTGCCCTATGCGTGAATCAAATCCGCCCGGCAAGTTTTCTTCGATGCCGTCTCTGGCCATGTCTTTGTCAAACTCGGCCGGCAGGTTGACTTCCAGTTTGCCGTTTCCCCCCTTACTCAGGTATTGACTGGCGCGCTCCTGCATGCGCTGCATCAGCCGGGACTGAGGCAGCGCGACCAGCAAACCGGCGGCTCTGGTGCGTACTTCCTTGCGCTTGTCTTCGAGGGCGACTGTCTCGAGAAAAGGCTCGTCGTCCATAGACAGGCCCCGTTTCATCAAGGTGAGCAGGGCACCTTTCTGCACCACCGATTCTTTGTCCCAGAGAGCTTCCAGGCACTGGCGCGCGCGTTCCGGCGCTACTTCTCGCAGGATATAAAAGGCATCGAGGCGTTCTTCGTCGTGGCCGATTTCGATTTGTTCGACCAGGGCCTCGACATTGATGCTGGATGGAGAAACGCTGTCGAAGGCTTTTTTCCAGTCTTTGTTGAGACCGAGCAGCCAGCGGAAATGTTTGCCGCCGCATTCTTCCAGGAGCATCAGCAATTCGCGGTTCTGACCGGCAAAGTCAATCAGTCTGGGCAAATATTCGGGTGCGATGCGTTGGCCTGCGGCACTGCAAAAGGACAGCCAGTCCATAATCAGCTTGCGCTTCCTCTGCTCGCCGCCCTTGCTCTGATCGCCAAAGACATGATTGAGGAGGGTGAGCGAATAACTGCCGCAGAGCTTGCGTGACTCGTCGGTGCAGGGCATCGGTGCCGCCGGTAGATCAGCGGCTTTCAGGGGCAGCTGTCCGGCGCGAATGGCTACCGAGGTGGCCGCCAGCGCCATCAAGATTTTCTCTTCGCTGTGTCCTTCCAGTCTGGCGAGCAGCTCTCCCAGCCCTCCGCTGGAGCTGATTGTCGGCTGTCTGCGATTAGAGCCCAGCACACATGTCTGGATAAGCTCTTGCCAGGGATCGACGGCTGTGCTCATCACACCTCCCCGGTAGCCAGGCGCAAATAGCTGCCCCGGCTATCGTGCACCGCCGATAGAGGCGTGAATTTCACCCCGTCAAACTGTCCAAAAAGTGACAGCGGCAGACCGGAGGAAAATGCCAGCAATTGCCAGCCGGCACTGTCTCTGGTGGCAAGCGGCAGGGCCGCACCGGTCTTGTCGGTGATATAAATCGAATTATCAGTATCGGCTACAAGGGTCTGCTGACTGAGAAGCAGGGGTAGCTCCTCCAGCCAGGGCAGGCAGGAAAGCGCCCGGGCGTATTCTTTTAAGGCCTCTTCGATGGATGTAATGCCCTGGGGCATTTTCTCATTGGTGGTGCCTGCCACCACCGTACTGTTCGTTTGCGATTTGAGCAGAGCGCGCAGCGGATAGACCGATGGATAATAGACCAGTTCGGCTTCGTAGAAGTGGCCGGGCACAATGATCACGTCAAAGGGCGCGGTGCCGTGGGCAAAACTCAATACCATGGCCACGCGTCTGGTTGCCGTTCCCCACAAAAATGATTTTTGCACCCGCAGGCGATCTTCGTTATAGATTGATTGGCCGACAACGTACCAGTTGTCTTTGATGCCGGCTTCGGGACTGGTGAGCAGCGCTTCCTGACTCTGGGTAAAGCCGACGGCGGCCAGGACGTCCTCTTGCATTTCGGGGGAAAGATTTTGCAAATTGCGGAAGGCTCTGGCAATTAGATAAATCGTCGCCAGGCGATTGAGCAGAGTTTCCTGCCAGTTTGTTTTTGAGCTTGTGATCGAGGCGCATTCGCGAATCAGCCTGGCAAGCCCTGGTGCCTGGGCATCGACCAGACGTGCCGCCCGTGCTTCAAAATAAGAGTAACTTTCATTTTTGATCTGACCGACGCCCTGGCGGATCAAATCGCTCAAGAAGAGTTCGAGCTCTTCCACCCCCGCTCGCACACTCTCCATACGATTGGCGCGGCGTTTTTCCTTAGCCAGTCTGGCTTCTTCCAGTTGCTCCGGTGTGCGATTTTCCTCGGCCTTGTCTTTTTTCGCCACCTTTTCGCGTCTGGTCGCCAACCAATCGGAGACCCAGGCGGGGGGCTCAGCTTCGCGGAAACTGGCGCGGGAGAGGCTGTGCAAAAGCAATAGGCCGATGCCGTGCTTGCAGGGGAATTTGCGGCTGGGGCAGGAGCACTTGAAGGCGGGACCGTCCAGATCGACCCGTGTCTGGTAGGGCTTGGAGCCGCTGCCCTGGCATTCTCCCCAGAGCGCGGCTCCACCCATGGCCAGTGATTGCCATTTGCGCGTGTTGGCAAGGTCCTGCCCGGATTTTGCCGAAGAAGCATCCGGAGCGAGGGCCAGAACTTGCTCGCTGGTGTACTCGATCGTCATCTGCTTAAAGTATAAAAGTGTCTGGCACTGCAATTGTGCTTGACTAGCCCCAGCTTTAAGCAAATGAACTTAATTAATCGAGCTTATTTAGCGTGGGCTTGCGCAGCCGCCGCCATTTCCTTGCAAGAAGCTTCCATGCGCTTTTTCATCTCGTCGCCGTCAACATCTTCGATATGCTGCGCCAGTGACCAGACCTGGCCGAAAGGATCGACAACGCAGGCCCAGCGGTCACCCCAGAACATGTCGCCCAGCGGCATCTCAACTTTGCAGCCGGCATCGACTGCCTTTTTGAAGGCGGCGTCTACGTTTTCGAAGTAAACCATCAGTGAGCTTGTCGCTCCGCCGCGTCCGATCGGGCCCAGCTTGCCCATCTCGGGATATTCGTCGCCCAGGAAGATGACCGAGTCGCCGATTTTGATTTCGCCGTGCATGAGTTTGCCGTCGGGTCCGTTGAAGCACATCAGTTCTTCAGCGCCGAAGGCCTTTTTGTAAAACTCGATTGCCTTGCCCGCGTCCTGGATGGTCAGACAGGCCGTAACGGTGTGCAGGTGTGCTGGTTTGTATTGGGTGGATTTTGTAGCCATGGTGCGGTGCTCCTGTGTGGGTGCAGTATCAGTTTGTCCTTTTTGACTGGTTCGGGCACCAGAAGTTTCATATTAAACCATACGGTTGAATATTATGGAAGAGCTGTTATCATTTATATAAATGGATGAGGATAGTGGTGGCCGATGGTAAAACATTACTCAGAGCAGCTCGACAGGACTTTTTTTGCCATCTCGGATCCGACCAGGAGAGCCATTATCGACAACCTGGCCGCCCGCGGCACCTGCACCGTGATGGAGCTGGCCGAGCCTTTTGCCATGTCTCTGCCGGCAATTTCCAAGCATCTCAAGCTTTTAGAAAATGCCAATCTAATCACCCGCGAGCGCAAAGGAAGGATTCACTACCTTAAACTTTGTGGAGATCCCATGGCCGAAGCCAACGAATGGCTCGCTACTTATAGTAGATTTTGGCAGGGGCGACTGGACGCGCTGGCGGCTTATCTCGAATCAGCTGATTTAGCCCAAGAAGGAGAAAACAATGACTTCGACCAAAGCCGGTCCGCTGGCGACAGTGCGTCTACGCCGGACGATAAAAGCTCCGATTGAGCGAGTCTTCAAAGCCTGGACCGAGCCTGCGCTGATGAGCAAATGGTTTGGCTGTGAACAGGTTACCGCCGTCAATGTGCACAATGATTTTAAAGTGGGCGGCAGCTATCTGATTCAGATGATTACCGGCGAAGTGACGATGAATGTCACCGGCACCTATGAAACAATCATGGTTAATAAGAAGCTGGCATTCACCTGGACCAGCGAGTTTGGCGAATTTGCCACCACCGATTCGCTGGTGGAAGTCCAGTTTATCGATAAAGGCGATAGCACCGAAGTCGTCCTCGATCACACACGCTTTGGCAGTGATCATGCCGCTCAGGGCCACAACGAAGGTTGGACCTTCGCTCTGGGCAATTTGGAAAGACTATTACAAGGAACACCATGAAAAAATTAGTCCCACTTGCCCTTACTCTTGTCGGCGTGTTTTCCAGTACGGCTGTGCAGGCGCAGGTAAATACAATAAACTCGGTTGTATTCGGCACTAACATTCCCCGCTACCTGGCCGATCCTACCGGCGGCATGCCGGTGCGTAATACCTCCGCTGATTTTCTGTCGGTGGTGCCTGCTATCGCCGGGGCAAGAGTGATTACATTCAGTCCCTGTTCCGATTCGTTTTTAACAGTGGACGGAAATACCGCGTCCCTGTGGCGCTCGGCTAATGGTTCGGAAAATATGGCGCTGCAGCACGGCGGCCCTATTCGCTTTGTCGCTTTTTGCAAGGACGGCAGCGCTGCCGTCACCAGTGGTGGCAACTGGACTCGTACCTGGATCGCTCCCAGAGGCGAATTTAAATTTCAGTTTGATCACAAAGGCAATGTGCGGCAGCTTGTACTCAGCCCGGATGGTGACCGCCTCGCAGTCGTTACCGATTACAGTTTTGAAGTCTGGTCGATGAAGCAGGGCATCAACCTTTTGCGCACGCCGGTATCGCGTCCGATTCGCGAGTTTATCTTCAACCCCGACGGTTCTCAGTTTCTCACTCTGGACGGCACCGATGCCACACTGTGGACGACCGCCGACGGACAGCCGGTCGGCACCATTCATCATCAAGATGAAATAGTCGCCGCTGTATTCAGCCCCGACGGCACCAAAGTGATTTGCGCCAGCGACAATATCAGCCATCTCTGGGACACCAAGCAATTTATCAAGATTGCCGATGTCCAGTACGGTGGCGGTTACCGTTAGGCTTCGGGATCGCCTTCTCCATCATAAAGATAGACGTCAAACCAGACCGGCAGATTGAAATTTGCCAGCCGTCTCATTATGGTTGGTGTCAGAGCCGGAGTGGTGTTCCAGGAAGCGGCGTGCCATCCGACAACGACATCGATCATGTAGCCTTCTCTCTGCAGCTCTTTGACCAGTCCGGCCCGACCGGAGAGTTGATCCAGAAGCCAGTCGATATGAGAAATGGCGTCGTTGGACTTGATTGCCAGTCGCGATGAGAGCAGCCAGCCGCCCGATGGTGCGCGGTGCCCGGGGCGTTTGCGCCAACCGTATTCGTCGTCGTTGCGGCGCCAGGCCACCGATGGTTTGACGTCAAACCTTGCGGTGAGGCTATCGGGATCCAGATCCGGATGATAGATCCGGAACGTCGCCCGCACTCTTTCCGGCGTGGTGACCAGTTGAATGGGCTGGTTTGATGACTCTTCGGTGGTGCTCATTGCTTCCTGCGTTCCTTGGGGGCAAATTGTTTTTACTATTTCTGATTCTGGCTGTCGGTTTGGCTTTGACCCGTTGCCATATCTATGCGGTCGCCTTTTTCCAGGCGTGTCATGACACGCTTGTCGTCCGACGTGATACCGATTATGGTGCCGGGATTACCGGCGGCGTCGTCCACCATCATGCCTGCCATGCCCGCCGGCATAATGCCGCTGTAAGTGCGCATGACTCCATCTTTGTATGAACTCAAGCCGGTGCGGCCTTCGGTGGCCAGTATTTCACTGCGCGTATCTTGTTTGTTGCCGTAGACGACAAGCTGTGAGAGCTCACCGTCTTTGCTTGGCGAAGCACACATAAAGATGCGGGGCTTGCCGTCACGACCATTGAGGAAAAGTGTCGGTGCGCCGTCCTCAGCAACGGACAGATCGGCCTTGACCATGTTGCTGTCGATCATATAAAGGAATGGTCCTTCATTTCTCTTTTCGTTGCCCAGGCCGATGGCGCAGCGCATGCTGCCTTTTGAGTCGTGCATGCGGATGCGGGGAGCATCGTTGGAGTCGCAGCGAAGCGATATGCGCACTTTGCCGTGGCTGTCGAGGACGTTTAGCTGGCGAACGGCTACAGTGTCATTGCCGTGGGTGCTGTGCGCGGTGGCCAGGCCTCCCTGCAATCCCAGGACTACGCATCCTCCAATAACTCCACCAACTATGGTCGACAAAAACTGCCCGCGCATGCAAACCTCCAGGCCCGTGGCCAAACGTACAGCTGAGGTGGATATTGTAACCGCTTGCCGCTATTGCCGGGTCTAATGGCCACCCCAGGGGCCTCTTGACGGTCGTGTAGTGTGTAGTATATGCTACACATTATGAACGCATTTGGTGAATACATCAGACAGAAGAGAGAGCGTCTGCAAGCGGCGGACTCACAGGGTGCTGACTCCGGTCGCTACTCCCTGCGCCGGGTAGCCGCCAGTGTGGAAATTGAGCCATCTTATTTGAGCAAAATCGAGCGCGGCCAACAGCCACCGCCCGGTGAGCGCACAATTTTGGCCCTGGCCCGCGAGCTGGAAGAAGACCCTGACGTACTTCTGGCAATGGCGGGCAAAGTATCGGAAGAACTCCAGCGCATTATCCGGTCGCGGCCGGAATTGTTTGCTCAACTGATACGACAACTGAAGGACATACCCGATCACGCCGTACTGAAATTAGTCAGGGAAGTGCGCGATGGTGATTGGTAAAGGAGAGCGAAATGATTGAGCTTAAGAATGACGCGCTGCAGGTGTCCTTTCCCGAGGTCCATCCGCGGGCCAAACTGAATCTTTTTTTCATGCGTACCCTGCGCATTCCCGATGACGATCGCACCTACCCTCTGCCTCCCGGCCTGGGTACCTTTCCCCTGCGTCATGTTGATGATTTTGCAGCTAAATTGCCGGAGAAATGGCTGACCTTTGGTGGGGTAATGATGCCCATGTACCAGGCTGAAGCGCTCTGGCTGCGCTTTGACAGCGGCGACTATCCATTTGCCATCAAAGTTTCAACCGGCAAAATCAATGCCGTCACCGGCAAAAAATTTAAAAATGAGCTGGATTTTGACGAGCAAGATTATATGGTGACACCGCTCCAGCCCTGGCTTGACGGGTTTTGCGTCAAGCGCGGGACGATCCGACAATTTGTCGCCATGCCCCTCGATCAGGGTTATACAGTGGAAGAACAGGTGACCGGCAAAGCGGAATTTGGCGGTCTGCAAATCATTGTCTATCCGATGAAGGCCTCGGTATTCGAGGCGCGTCAGAGGAAAGAGGAAGCTGAGAGAGCTTTGAGGAGTCAGCAAAATAATCTCTGGGGCAGCCCTGGCTCCGCCGGTGGTTGGGGCGCACCACCTCCTTCTCCCTCATCTTTTACCGCACCGGCAGCGGCCGGTATCGCTCGCTCGCCTCAGCCCAGTCAGCCCCAGAGTATGGGCATGGGCGCAGGTGGTCGCATGCAACAGCAAATAGTGGATGATCCGTTTAACCCCGATGACTGGGATACTAATAATTGCAGTCGCTGTTTTATTCACTTGTTGAACTCCGCAACGTGGGAGTCCGTGACTGGCTCTCCACCTCCCTGCCAGCCGCCGACTGCAGCCGACTACAACAAATACAATCTCCCCTGGTTTGACTACTATGATGAAAATGTCAAGGCATTGAAAGGCTCCACCATTTTGAGAAAAGTAAAGTCGGTCTACGAAATTGCCGAGGAAGAAGAACTCGAAGACGAGCTTCCTCCAAACGTTTCCTACGTACCGAAAAATGTGCAAAATTTGTCTCCCAAGCGTTCGAAAGATCAGGTGCGAGACGGTGACTTCTAAAATCAGTTGGCGGGCGAGGAAATTTTTCCTGGCTCTGCAACTAACTTCTCTGCTGGCGCTGCCGACTTTTGCCCAGGCACCGCAATCTAAGCGTCTAGTCTGGCACTATTGCAACGTCGGGCATAAATTTGCCGAATCTGGTGACTATAATGCTGCCATCGCCAACTTTTCCAAAGCGTTGACCATTGATCCCGATGATATTACTTCGCGCAAGGAGCGAGCGGCGTCCTATCTTGGGGTTGGTCGAAATGCCGATGCCCTGGCCGACTACGACAGGATCATAGCTCTCAAACCCGATGTGGAACGCTACTATCAAGAGCGCGCATTGACCAATGAGAAGCTGCACAGACTCGATAAGGCGCTTCTCGATTACGATCAGATAATCCGGCTCAACCCAACGCGCGATACCCCGCATTATCGCAAGGCCGCTCTCTATGAGACTCTTCATGACTACAGTAAGGCCGTCGCCGAGTACAGTTTGGTCATCGCGCGCAATCCCAAAGATGACGAGGCTTATACGAAGCGCGGACACGCGAATTTTTTGCGGGCTGATTATAAGAGTGCGCTCAAGGATCTGACCGAGGCAATTAAACTGGATCCCGGTTACGCTGCGCGCGCTTATGCCGAGCGCAGTAAAGTCTATGAAAAGCTGGGCAAAAATGATTTAGCTGAACAGGACCGTCAGAAGGCGAAATCACTTAATGCACGCGACCAGTAATATTGGATTGGCCCATTGTCGCTTGCTGTCGTTCGGTCTCACTTGCCTGCTGGTGTGGCATCTTCCCGCATGGGCGCAGCCTCTCCAGGGTGGCGTTGAGGAACGGGCGGAGATTGGCCCTGTGGCTCCGCCGCTGCAGGCCGGTGCTACCTTTGATGAGCGCAATCTGCCGGCTCTGCATACGACGCGCGGCTGGTATATGGTGCCCAACTGGTTTGCCGGTCTCTGGCATCGGGAGACGCAAACCGACAAGGTTGGCCTCTTTCGCACAGTGACCCATGCCTCCCGGCGCGACCGTATGCGAGGCTATCAAATCGACCGCAAGGGTCGCATCTGGCAGGCGCACGACGAGCCAAATGTTGTCGTCGTCGACACCGGTCGCTCCCTCGACTATATATTGGACCGCGTTTTGCAACCGCTTACTGTGAGCGACGATGTCGTTGTGATTCGCTTTATAGGCTCGGATATCGTTGTCGACAAGGGCAGTCGCAAGATTATTCGCTCCGGTCAGCGAGAAGAGGTCCAGGAAATTAAGCCCGGGCCCAATAACACTTTGCGATGCCATTCGAAGCTGACACGGTTTGATCAAAACGGCAATCGGCTCAATACTATTTCTGGCGGCTGGGAAGAGTATTTGCTCCGGCCATTTCAGCCTCTCGACTTTTATGAGGGGCGCAATTATTTCCAGGATTTCTGCCAGTATCTGGAGAACACTAATCAGGCAGACGCCATACCCGACCGCCGGCCCGCCTTCGGTCCGCCGCAGCGGTAATAAGCGGCAGTCGACGTTGTCAAGCGGATAGCTGTCAATCTTTTCGCCCTGGTAAAAATTTGGTATGGCCCCACCCCTGGCTGCTTTCCCGGGCGGGTTTCGTCCGGCGCCGGTCGTGGCATGTATATATCGGACCCGGTGTTTTTTTAGGAGAGGAATCATGGGCAAGCACACTGAAGTTGACGAAGCACACAAACCGTCAACTCATCCACCATCCGATGGACCTAATGCGTTGCATCAGGACGCCTATACTCCGCCCCTCAACCACAGGGTGATGAACAAAGACGGTACGATACAGCCGGGTCACTGTGCACCCGGGCCGAAGCTGACCGACCTTTCGATCGATGTGCCTAATGTCCACGTCCACGACACGCCGCGCCGTGACGATAGCTATGCCGAGAGGCAGGCGGCGCTCAAGCGCGAAGTGGAAATCTCCAATCCCCACTACCGCGAGCTGGCCAAATCCGGCGCCGAGTTTCTGGCTATTAACGGTGGATTTAACCTGCAGATGAAGAATGCTCTGGAGGAGGCTCGCCAGAGTGACGTTTCTATGAAGACCGGCCACAAGCACGTCGATGATTTGCTCAAATACGTCAACGCCGAAAATTGCGGCGGCTTCTATACTCTGCGTCGGACCGGGAACAACATCCAGGTTTTTGACACTCATTACAGTGAAACGAAACCGCAGGGCACATTTAACTTGAACAAGAGAGATTGGGTCCGGTAGATCGTTTCGCACTAATTAGATACTAAATGTGGTGGCTTTCTCGCGAAAACCACCACGTTTTTCTTTTTACCATTAGCTAGTCCAGGAGTGCCAGAGCGGCGTCGAGGTCGCGGGGCCGGACATTGTGCAGCACCCGGACAACTTCATCGCCCCGCGATACCTGGGGCAGGCGGTCGTCGGAGCAACCCATCGCGCTCAAACAGCTGGAAACTTCGGATGGACCATCCAAAAAGCCACTTTTGAGCGGCGTACCGCTGGCATTGGCGATGTCTACCCGGAAACTTTGCTCGGTTGGCTCGGGATCGTAGGTGACATAGACATAAATGCGGCTGCAAAAGGTGTTTTTGTTCATTCTGGCCGTCCTGCCGTGTTGGTTGTCTTCAGCCTAGAGGTGTGGGCCGGAAGGGACAACACGGTTATCCGCAGAAGCTGAGAATTAAGGCTGGCGTCCGGCCCGTGACAATGTCGACCAATATTATCCTGCCGGTGCCCTTGAGTCCGGCTTTGTTGATCACCTTAACTCGGCGCCGCTTACCAAAGAGATTCGCTGCCGAGTGCCGATCCATTGATGCAGATGGAGCCAAGCGAAGCCCTAGAAGGCTATTCCATCAGCAAGTGCATTCTTTTGCATAGCTGCGATTATCTGGTCGTACATACCCTGTGCTTTCACGTCGGCTCCCACCGCTCCCCAGAAGTGCATTGAAGTGATGTTTGTTTCCTGCACCCGCTGGAGTATTTCTTGCGGAGTTCCGGATTCCTGGTTCTCACCGATTGTCATCAAATGGTGGTTGACTATGTATTCGTAGTCACCTGGAGCCAGATACGATCCCGCATCCTTGTCTCTGTATTCAGTGCCGTGTGATTCGCCGATACTGTCGTTTTGCATGATTACATTTGCCGGTGGGTTATCTCCGAATATATCGCGCACCAGACCGACGTATCTGAATGCCACCGGCGTGTCCGGCAGAGCCTTTGAAAAGCCGTCATAGATATCTTTGGCCAGAGCGGCATTCCCGTCGTTGCCATTGGTGCTCCGATTCCACTCGCCCCAGGCCCCTACGAAGCCGAGCTCTACAGCCCCAATTGTGTCTTCGTTTTTGCTCAGAATCGGAGCGACTTGTGCCAGTTGCGCCTTGATCAAATCGGCCGGTGCATCTGCTCCGCCGGCTTCTTGCGTGTAATTAAATAGTGTAATCATAGGCATGCCGGCGGCACGCGCCGCTGCATAATCTCGGTCTAAAAATGCGAGCTCGGATGCGTTGAGAAGTCGGTCGTTCGGCAGCTGGTATATGTCGCGGACCCCTGAAATGCCCTGGGCTTTCATTGCCAGTAAATCACTGGTGCTGAGATTGGTCGGATTTTCGTCGAGTACGGACAAAGTTTGAGTCAGCGCCCCGACAGGCATTTTATTCAGGCCTGGAACCTTGCCAGTCGTGTCGCCGACGACAGAGGGCGTGTCGGAGACCGGAGGCGTGGTATCAATGACTGGCGGCGTGGTGTCAGTGACGGGAGGTGCTGTCTCCGTGACGGGAGTCGGAGTATCAGCTGTTGCTACCGGCGGCTTACCGTCGTTTGAATGGTGGTGACTATGGTCGTGGTGGTGACCTCGATGATGTTCATGCCTTGTTTGGGTATCGGAATGGTTCAAGGACTGAAAAATGTCGGGAATGTCAAGGTGTTCGCCGCTTCCTTGGCTTGTCGGGGGCTCTTTCTTGTGTTCATATTTGAAATTCTGTTTGTCGTAGCATTCATGAACTGCTGCCTGAATGCCACTGTCAGTAGTGCTTTGATTTGGCGGCTGATGGTCTAGCTGAGAATCAAAACAATGATTGGTCATATGCCTCGCTTCGCCGTTGACCGGCGGTATGGAGCAGTAGCACAAGTGTAGTAAGCGTTCGCCGTAATCGTTCTTGAGGGCAAGAGAACGATGCTAAATGATGCATAGTGGCAAATCTTGGCCAGCAAGATTAGAGGCTGCGAATCCGGCCGTATCAAAGATTCTAGTGGGACGCCCGCAGCTTGTCGAAACTCAGTTGTTTTTCTTGGAGCCGGCCTTCTTCTTGTAGGGAGCCGCATCCCAGTAAACAAAAAGGGACTGTTTCTCCAGTCTGTAGATCTGCCCAAGTTTGCCCAGGCCTGACTCTCTGTGCGCCGGCTTGCCGTCCTTATCGACGAAGTTGCCGGGTTTGTCACCGCTTGGGCTCAGCTCATAGGACGTGCCATTTTTCAGGTCGATGTTGATATAGCCCTGCCGCTGCGAAAATGTGCAGAGGCCAGAGTAGGTCGCCTTATCATCGCCCTTCGGGAAAACGTCGCAGCGAGCTTCGACTGTATCAGCGTAGGCAGCAGTAGCAAAAGTTACGGAAGTAGTGAGCATTACTGCGCTGGCAAGTATTTGCGAAATTTTGAACATGATTGATTCTCTGTTGAGCCGAAGCTGCCGAGAATCATAGCGTAAGCAATAAGGGCGTTGCAAATGATTCCGGCACTCACCTTTTAGCCACTATTGGTAGTGGCTTGTTTTTCGGGCGTCTAACAGCTCCGCAATCCTGATTTATAGATATTTGTCAATATGATAGATTGATGTCCAATTATCACCTTTGTGGAGCAATCATTCTGTGATTCTTCTTCCTCTTAGGCGATTCCTGGTGGCCCTCTGCGTCGCCGGAGTAGCTGCTTCCACCGCATATCTTAGCCCTGGCGCTTTTGCTATCAGCAAGCAGGAGCTTGAGACGAGCTTGCCCGACAGTGCGACGGTTGACAAGCTTGCCAAGGTAAAGGTCGGCCTGCCATTTATTGAAAGTCTCGCTTCAGCTGCTTCGGATCTGCATGATTATCAGTGCTTCTGTCAGCTGTTTACGCTCAAGCAGAATGAGTGGAAGGACTACGGCGGTGCGCTTGTCTCTTTCAAGCAGCGCGAACTCCTGCGGGCGGAAATCAAATCGCTTGACTATCGCAATGGTTCGGTTATTGTTCGCCAGAGCGATGGCGTTCTGCGGGGCAAGGGCGGTGGTACTCTTGGACTGATCAAAATGACGCTGAAGCCGGATTCGCGCACTTTGAGGTTGCCGACGGGATTTAGCCTGGCTAAGAGTGATTTCTTGTCCCTGTCGAACGCACTGAAACAGCAGTTGGCTGCCGGTGCTCTGGCGACTGTTTCTCCGCCGGTTAAAATCGCTCCTTTCAAACAGCCGGTTTTGATTTTGTTGATGCGAGATAAAAATGGTGTGGAGGAGACAGCGGTTGGCACCGCCTTCGTGCACGTCGTCTATTTAAATCCGAAGACGAAGATTCCCGTTGCCTGGAATACTTATAAAGACGGGCACCCTAACGCCTTCGTGTTCTTTGATCAACTTGATTTTAATAAGGGCTTGTCCGACAGTTTGTTCACTTTGTAGTTTTGAATTTGAGGATTTTTGAAATGCGTTCAGAGATGTCGTTCATTGTAAAAACAGCGGTATCGTGCCTGGTGATTTCGGCGCCGCTGGTCTGCATTTCAAATGCGCCTGCCTTTGCTGCCGAGAACCCTAGGCCCGTCAGAAAATCGACCGGCGTAGAATTGCCCTTGGCAAAACGCACCGCCGGTGATGTCGCACCAGCAACTGCTGATCAAATGCTGAATGATCTGCGCGATACCAGGCTCTCGCTCAATCAACTCAAACAGCAGGCTATCAATCTTTTTCTTGAAGCAACTCGCATTCCTATGACTGTCAATGATGCTCCTGTGGAGCAGAGTCCGGTCTCCATTTCATCAGCGATGCTGGATTCTAATAGAAAGTATCTGGCACCGCGCAAAGAGTGGCTTGTGCTTTATGTCAATACGTTGGAGCCAATTGTGCATTTGCTCTGTGAGGATATCAGCGATGTTGATACCAACGGCCTTGGAGTCTCTAAGGCGATTGCAGACCGAGTGAATCCGCTCTGGAAGACCTGGCGCGCTAATGTGCTCGACATCAACAAAGCTCTGGACCAGGTGCAAGATTCGCTCCCGGTGGGTTCAGATCCTGACCGTGCTGATTCAAATACAGTGATTGCCAAAGCTGCCCTGGAAATTTTTCAGAAAGCAGAAGACCTGGAGAAAGTACGCTATCAGGCGGCACTGATTTCGATTGAAGAGTATAAGAAAGAAGCAGCCGCGAAGTCCGCTGCATCTGCCGCTCCGGCTGTTACGAAGTAGCTGCGTTTAGTCTTGAATTGAAGTGGCGAGGTTCTGGGCTTCAATGACGACGAATATTATAGATAGCAGTATGCCAAAGATGTAGGCAATAGAGCGATGCGGCTGTTTGTGCTTTATGTCGATGGATATGACTAACAAAAGAAATATGAGGGGCAGGCTTTTAAGCAGGTATTCGCACACTCTGTAAGTGGAAAGAATATGCCGGTGTTGGCTTTCTAAAAAGGGCAGGAGTGTAGAATCAACGTGCAGACTAAGCAGGGACATGGCACATCCTAAAAGTACAAAGAAGGCAAAGGCCCTTTTCGAAATCGGCAGAGCGTAGTTCAATATCGGTACTTTCTCTTTTTGCCTTAGACGTCTGACTGCTAGTGCGCGTTTATTGGTAGCGCCTCGGCCCTGGTGAGGCGGGGCTCGGTGACATCTCTGTATAAGGCTTGACCCGTTTCCAGCACTGTCGAAACCACGCTACCAACCATAAACACAAGCTCAAGCCTGGACCTTCATTTGACCATTGGATAGGGATAGTGCCGCATGACTGAATTCTATCACTGGATAATTTCCTGTTGCGATTCTGTTAAGTTGGCGTTGTCTGGCAAGTTTTCTACCTTGCCATTGTTGCCAAAGCGAATCTGGAGAGCCATTTAACTCAGGGGCAAGCAGCGCGTTTCATGCTTCCATCGTACCCTGGAAACGCTCATGAGAGTTTAAGTGCCTTCGCCAGATGTGAAAGAACGGGCGACAGCAACTCTACAATGGTTGTCAAAAGTACTATTGGGAGGACAGTCAGGATCGGAGGGATGAGCATTACCCCCAGTGTCAGCTATGTTCTGTTTACGGTAGTAACGAGAAGCAACTGTGGCTGCAGCAGGCCGTGCTCAATGGGCATGACATAGATGACAAATACCGTGACAAAGATAGTCAGATAAGCGAGGGAGAGCCTGGCTCCCCATTTGATCCATTTGTAGCCTGAAGTCTTCATATTTCCATCCTATCACTGCTTACGGTTTATGACGCTTCGCTTCGGTAAATCCCATTGTTAGTTGCTGGTCTTGTAGCTATGCTTGGAATGGAGAGTAGAACATTGTAGATGAGATTGAGACCATGAAATTGTCCCTAAAATCACGAATATTTCGGAGAAGCCACCTCGCTTTGTTCACCTTTTTTAGTGTTGTTTTCATAGGATTCAATATTCTTATGGAGCGCCCGCCGCGTTACTATGACGTTTCGATTGACTACGCGCCTCTTTCTATTAAGTTCTTTCCGCTTAGTAATAGTCACTGCCGTATCACTGCTATTACCGTTTTTGAATCAAGCGAAGACAATAACTGGCAAAAACTTTGGAGCGTTGAGGCTAATCCACAGTCTGTGCAGGAAGAGCTCAAGACAGTTACCTATGGCAATGTTCCCACAAGTTGGATTCAAGTGTATCCAGCTCGGCCTATAAGAACCGAAACTCGACACCGAATTAGGCTCATAACGACTGAGGGTAAATTTGATATTGATATTCCAATAGCTGGCCGCTACAAAGGCATCGGTTGTAGAACGCAGCTCTGATACGTGGGCCTGATAAGCGTTAGTGGAAGTTCGCATTACTAAGTAGTTTTCGGGTTTAGCGGGGCGGTGGTAATGGAAATCTTCCGTCACCTCCTCCAGAGGGAATCCGCTATGCTAAAAGCAGCTTGGGAAGAACGAGAATGGACAGAAACAAAAATTCAGCATTTTTAAATCTGAAGGATCAGATTCAGACTTTGAAACATTGGGGCGAGACCAATGAAGGCCTTACTTTTAACCCTTTGGACGGAGGGTTGAAGACCTTTGATGGCTGGGCTAATGTATCGGAAGCATTTCTGCAATTTTTGAGCAGTAAGGATGTTTCTTTGTGGTCGAAGAAGGAAAGCTCTTTGGTTGAGGAGCTAATTCTCCTCGACTGGGGCACACATAAACTTCTACGGGAACTGCCAGACACCGAAATTGCGAGTGTCATTCAGCGTCCATATCCAAATAGAAACATTAGGATGTACATGCTTGTCAAAGCTGGTTGGAAAAATAGCAAGTCTTTGCGGCAATCAATGGCTCACTACTTCTATAAAAATGATGATGAGCAGGGCATTAGGTTGAGAGCATTTGAAGTATTGGCCGAATGTAAATGGGACCAGACCGATGAAGAAGCACAGAGATTGTGGCAACTCGGAGATACTCTTTCGAGAATGTCTGTATTGAAAGCTTTGCAGGCGGCCAATTCCAGCTTATTACATCAATTCATTCAGGAGGCTCTGATGTCACCAGATCCTATCGTCGTAACTATCGCAAATTCAGTACTATATGGCCCACAATGAATTTGGCTATAGACTCTGGGCCAATATGCTATTTAACTAAGAGCGTCTCTGCCGGGGTTATGTCCTTTTCTTGTGACACCACATACGACACCGTCCGGTCAGTAAGCTCTCTTCCCTTTTTGATTATTTTGATAGATTTCCCTCGACGGGTGATACCGGACGAAGCCATGAGCCTTGACACTGAAAATTCATTTGCCGGCGAGAGAGAGCACTTTATTGTGGTTTCTGAATTGTGGGACGGACCTGTGACTGGCGTCGTGTTCTATCGCGGCTATCCGCACATCTTTAGGCGCCAATTTGACGATGTCAATGACGAGCTGTTGGATGTTTATTGTCTTTCGCCCCTGGCTGAAGATTTGCTTCCAATTGCCGAGGAAGTATACAGTCTGGCTCAGAGAGCGCGGAAATCAGAGAGTGACGTGACTGAAATCGAGCAGGCTCGTTTCCTAGAGTTGCGTTCGAAGTTAGTGGATCTGGAGGTGGCTGCGGACCACACATTGAATAAGCCCTTTAAGCTCCATCTTCCTGAATATGTGAAGCGGCGTTCCTTTCGTCCGGTAGTGGATGAATGGGAGATTGAGTGGTTGCCGGAATCAGCGGACGAGTAGCTTCGGGAGTTTTCTTACACTGAAACATGATCAAAAGGCCAGAACCCTTACGAGTCCTGGCCTTGAGCGCTCTAAGAGCTAAATATGGGGCAGACGAGGGGATTCGAACCCCCGCATACCGGAACCACAATCCAGGGCCTTAACCACTTGGCGACGCCTGCCGTAATTATGGCTCTTAGACTAGCGATTTTCTATATTAACATGCCCGTGGTCAGAGGCATCCCGGCATTGCGAGCCGCCAATATTTTGTAACGCAGGACTTCAAGAGGTTGCCGTTACCGAGCTCAGGCTGCTCAGTGGACGCCCATCAGGCCGAAGACAAAGGGCAGCGCCCGGGCCATAAAGCCGCCTATGACGAAGGCCGCCAGCCATGAGCCCAGCCAGATTGTAAGAGCGATTTTAGGGCCGCGTTCCTTGATCATGACGCCGACTGTGGCGATGCAAGGGACAAACAGGGTAATGACAATCATGGCCGTGACCGCCTGCACCGGGGTCATGCCGACATCGACCAGGCCAAAGGAGGCGAAGTCGCGGCGCACGATGCCCAGGATAAAGGTGGTGGCGATGCGCGGGTCGTCGGGCAATTGCAGGCCGTATACGACGACCGGCTGGAGCAGTTTTATAAACAGGTCGAGGAGGCCGACCATCTGTGCAAGAGTGACGAGGAAGCCGGCCAGGAAAAACATCGGTGTGGCGTCCGTCAGGAAGTTCCAGCTCTTCTTCCAGGTCTTGCGCAAGACGTTGTCCATGCGCGGCAAGCGCATAGGCGGCAGGTCGATCATCAAGCCGGTGGATTTGCCGGGCAGCACCATATTTAGTAGCAGGCCGGTGAGGGCAAGTATGCCGCCGACGACTACGCTGTAGACAGCCCAGGCCGATAGACCGCCGGCTCTGGCCAGGGTGCCGGAGACGACACCGAGCTGCGCTGAACAGGGGATGGCTACACCAAGCAAGGCTGTGGCGATGATTTTTTCGCGCCTGCTGGTCAAAAGTCGGGTGGTGATGGTGGCCATAGTGACGCAGCCCAGGCCGAGAATGAGCGGGATAATTGCCCGTCCGTTGAGGCCGATTTTGTTCATCATGCGATCGACGAGCACCGCCAGTCGAGGGAGGTAGCCCGAGTCTTCCAGCAGCGACAATCCCAGGTAGAAGCCTATGACCAGCGGCATCAGCAGGCCAAGCAAGTATGTGACGGTCAGAGTGGCCAGGCCATATTCGCCTACGATTGTATTACCGAGCACGCCCATGAGATTTTTGTGCGACCAAAAATTGAAGCCGATTTCGTTGCCGGGAACGGTTTTAATTGCCTGATCGAGTTGCGCGCTTTCGGCCGGGGCAGCCATTGTGCCCTTGGGGAAGTCGTAATCCTTACCGTTGACTGTTATCGTGGCCGGGAAAACATTGGCAGCGATGCGGCGCACGATGGGCTCGTAGTAGACCTTCATGCCTTTCTTTTCGGTGATGTCGACAAGGTTTCCGGCTATCCAGACACCAAGCACCTGATAAAAAATGAAGTAGCAAACAGCAAAGGAAATGATGCTGCCCCAGAAGGGATGCAGCAGCGTCCGGCCGAGTGCTGTTGAGATTGTCTTGCCCTGACTGGTTTCCTGCACCACTTTTTCTACGACAGTGTTGACGTAGGTGCGTCTGTAACCGTAAATGGCGGGGCGATGATTGAGTGGTTCGAGGCCGCATTGCTCGGCTGTGAGCTGGTCTCCTTCGGCGATGAGCAGGGCCTGCGCCTGACTGATGGCGACCTTGCCACCGTAGCCATCGTCTATGTGCAGCGCCATTATCGGCGCCAGGATTTCCATCAGTTCCGGTCTGGTTTTGGCTACGCGTGCGTCGGCCAGGCTGTTGCGTATGGCATCGATGCCCTCGCCTTTGACTGCGACGCAGGTCAGGACTTTGAGGCCGAGCTCTTCGCTGAGAGCCTCGGTGTCGATCTTGATGCCGCGTTGCAGCGCATCGTCCCACTGGTTGATGACGATGAACATTGGCTTGCCCATCTCGACCAGCTGTATCGTCAGGAAAAGGTCGCGTTCTAAGGTCAGGGCCGAGACGACGTTGATGACGAGGTCGGCCTCGAGGATCATCCGGCGGGCGGCCTTTTCCTCGTCGTTGAAGCAGGAGACGCCGTATACGCCGGGCGTGTCGGACAATTTGTCCTCGCCCAGGTGACCGTGGGCGATGTCGATTGTCGTGCCGGGATAGTTGGAGACATCGGCGTCGGCGCCGGTAAGGGCGTTAAAAATGACCGATTTGCCCACGTTGGGATTGCCGACCAGGACAATCTTCTTGCAAGTCGTGTCAGGCCCCAGTAATCCTTGGCTACCGCCCGTGTGAGGCTGTCCCGGCCGCTGGGTGGGCCTGTGCTTGTCTTTGCGAGTTTTAGCCGGGGCGTGCATTTGCGCTGAGCCGTCTGTTTGAAGGGTCTGTTATTGAGAAAGTTTATCAACAATTCGATATCTATAAAGTAGCCATTGAACAATGCCTCATGAGACTTAACCCACTCTGTGGTAATTTGGAGCCGTTCTTGGGCGTCCTTAAAGCCCGGGCGGTTGAATGGCAGAGCCTTTAGCCGAAATTACAAGAAATGAGTAAGAGTGATTTTATGACCAGGCGCTTAGAGATTAGGTCTCGGATTGTTGCGACGTTGCTGGCGGTGGCGAACGTTTTTAGTTTGACGCTCTGGTCGCAGCCTGGTCTGAGCCAGACGGCGCAGCCCGGCGCGGCTCAGCCTGTGACGGTCAGCCCCACGGCTCCGGCCGCTCCCGCCCAGCCAGTCAGTGCCCCGCCCGCCGCCGAGGCGCCCCAGCTGGTGCCGGTGAAGGCCAATTCTGAAGCCGGTGTCATCCAGGAACTGAAACTGCCCAATGGTCTCAAGGTGATCATGCTGGAGGACCATTCCTTCCCGGTTTTTTCCTGCATGGTCTTTTATCGCGTCGGCTCGCGCAATGAAAATCTGGGTGAGACCGGTGTCAGCCACCTGGTTGAGCATTTGTTGTTTGAGAAAGTCGGCAAGTTTCGCAAGGGTGAAATCGGCGCCACTATCGCTCGCAACGGCGGCATGTTCAACGGTTTTACCTCCGACGATTTCACCGTGTTTTTTGAGACCCTCAACGCCAGTAAGCTGGATCTGGCTCTGCGCGTGGAGTCCGAGCGCATGAAAGGTGGAGCGTTTACCGCTGAGGAAGTGCAGGCTGAAGTTAAGCGCATAGAAAGAGAGCTGGATCAGGAGGCTAAAGATTCGGCCAATACCCTGACCAAGGAAGTGAAATCCAACGCTTTTCAGTTGCATCCATATAAAAATCCGACGATCGGTTGGCGCTCGGATGTGCAGAAATTGACTCTCGACGATGCGCGCAAGCACTACAAAGAGTATTACCAGCCGGGCAATGCGACGCTTATCCTCGTCGGCGATTTTAACAGTGCCAATGCCCTTACCGGTATAAAGAAGTATTTTGCTGGTATCGCTGCCGGTGCGCCGCCCCGGGCTGTGCGTGTATCGGAGCCGGAGCAGAGGGCTGAGCGTCGCGTGGTGATGAAGTACGCCGGTGCTTCCGATGTTGTTTCAATTGCATATCACGCGCCCGCTTTTCTCGACGACGATACCGCTGCCATGGCTGTTTTGGAGAAGCTATTGCTCTCCGGCAATGGTGGGCGCCTGAAGAGCAAACTTGTGGACGGCAAGATCTGCAGCAATGTGCGTTGTTCTTTTGAAGTAAAGCACGATCCCGGACTTTTTTCACTGACGCTGACCGGTGCTCCGGGTGTGCCGGCGCAGAAGATCACCGAAAGTTTTGAATCTGTTATCGATCAGCTGAAAAATAGTCCTGTCAGTGATACCGAGCTGAGGCGCGCCCGCAATCATGCCGAGTTCAATTTTCTCTCGGAGCGTGATGGACCGTATCGCACGGCGTTTCAGATCGGATATTTCGACATCCTTGATAAATGGCAATCAGCTTTTAGCTCGGTCGCACGATTGCGCTCGGTGAGCGCCGCTGATGTGCAGCGAGTAGCTAAACGCTATTTCGGTACCGAGACTCGTGTGGTTGGTGTCCTTGCCGGTCAGGCAACAAAGGCCGCCGCCGACGCCCTGGCTAAGAAAAATGCCGAGAAAGCCGCCAGGGAAAAGGAAAGCGATAAAGACAAAGACAAGGATAAAGATAAGAGCAAGGATAAAGACAAGGAAAAAGGCAAAGAGCAGTCAAAGAGCAAAGATAAGGACAAGGACAAAGATAAAGATAAAGGCAAGAAGTCTAAGGACAAGGAAAAAGAGAAGGAGAAGGACGGCAAGGGTCACAGCCGCCATCACCACCGGCACACCGCGTCTGTCGGCAAGGCCTTCGGCATTCCTATATATGGTTACAAGGACGATGACGCCGCTGTCGTGACTCGTCCCGCCGCCGCCAAGCCGGCCGCTGAAAAGGCCCCGGCCACTACCTATCAATCCAAAGTCAAACAGGCCACTCTCAAAAACGGCCTGGTCATTGGTGTGCTGGAGACAAAGCTCAGCCCGATGGTGCAGATTGTCGGCGCCGTCAAAGCCGGCGAAGCCTACGAGCCTGTCGGCAAGCGCGGCGCAGCCACGGTGCTGGCCGAGGTCATGAATCAGGGCTCGACTAAATATACGCGAGCCCAGGCTGTTTCCCTGCAGGATGACCTGGGTCTGCCACCACAGTCGATGGTGCGCTTTGAGAGCGGCCCGCAGTGGATAAATTTCCAGGGGCGCTGCTTCTCCCGTGATACGGCGTCTGTCCTTGGTGTCTTGACGGCTGCACTGAAGGCACCGTCCATGAAGGATGAGGACGTCGAGCATGCCAAACAGATTTGTGAGGATCGCATCAAGCGCAGTACCGATACCGTCAAGGCCAAGCTCAATCGAGCGCTGCTGCGCGGATTGATCGCCCCCAACACCAGCTTCTATCCGCTCGATCCCAGCGATAAGGCCAAGTTTCTCAGTAACCTGAAGCCCTCGGATGTGCGCGAATTTCAGGCGCAGGCAGTCAAACCCGATGGTGCCACCATTGTATTTGTCGGCGATATATCACTGAGCCAGGCGGTCGATTTGTGTGACCGCGCTTGCGAGGGCTGGACGGGCAACAGCACGGCCAAGAAAGCGCTGGTGCAGCCCAATCCCAGACGTTTGCTCAAGTCTTCTTTGATCGTCGATAGGCGCGAAGATACTATGGTTACTCTGGGTCGATTGGTCGATGCCGGTCTGGGATCGGCTGACTATCCGCTGCTGCTTGTGGCCGATTGTGCACTGACCAACCATCCGATTATTTCGCGTTTTGCCCAGAAGATCTCGGGTGAGCTCAGCCTCTCCAGTAGCCTTTCTTTAGAGGATCTGGCGTCGGACGTTGAGTCTTTGCCTGGTACGACTGTATGGTCGGTGGATATACCGGTGGTATCGAATCTGATGCCGGTGGCGGTCAAGTCTATTCAAAGCGAGCTCAAGCGCTTTGCAAAAAGTGGCTTGACGGCCGAAGAGTACAACGAGGTTCGCATGTATCTGCGCGGTGCCCTGCCCGTGCGTTGGATGTCTACAAGCCCCCTGGCGGCGCGTTCCAGCCTCGAGGCTTTGATGCTTGATCATCAAGCCGATCCCCTGCCCGAGCTTTTGACCGGTATCGGTCTGGCTAATGTCGACACCGTCAATCGCTTCATAAGGATGACTTTTAAGCCGGATAGAAGCTCGGTGGTGATTGCCGGTACGAAGCAATCTATCGGCCAGGTGCACGGTCTCAGGCAGGACGAGCAGTCCGAAGGCCCTTACGGTAGTGGCGCCGGTGGTTTGTCAGGTGGCTCCAGCTCCAGCACAAATGGTGCCGGTTCCTCTGCTAGTGGCACTGGTGGTGCCTCCGGCGGTGTGAAGAAGGCTCCTGCACCTGCGCATTAATCGGGCTCCGGCGCCGGTTTTGCTGATGAATTGATACTCACATTAGATAACCACAGTTGTCATGATGCTAGCTGTGTAAATTATTAGCGGCAATTCATATCTGTAATATGCTCCCGATATGCGGGCAGCGGTGCGGTTCTTATCTAGCATGCCTAGTGCATTAAACAAGTCATGAGGCACCCTAACGCCCTCGATAAGCCGTAAAACCGCCAGCAGCCGAAGCTTTGGCTGGTTGAGACCGGGTCTGGCCGCCGGTAAAGCGCCTATTGTAAACTGGGGGCAGGTTGTCAATTAATTAATATGATCCGCTCTAATGCTGCGTCTTGCCTATATTCAGCGATTTGTGAAAAAGTGGTTAAGGCTGTAAGCGCCCCGCTGGCGGGCGTCTCGGGATGCCGCTCCTGAGTTTGACAAGCAGGAGCCAAAGTGGCTAATATGCAGCGATGGTTACCCCTTGGCGTTGTAAGAGATGACATCAGTGCTCAATTACGAACAAGACAAATTAGAACTCGAAAGCCTCCCCGAGTATGTGCGGGAGAGCGAGACATCTTCTCGAGATGCCTTCGTGTCTATATCAACTAGATCGCTCGCCGAGAGAGAAGCTCAGCGCACTATGTCTGGTGTGCTCAGTACCGGCAGCCACGAACGGCAATATACGAGAGATTCCCAGCGCGACACCGGCGGTTTTAACCGGGTCACTGCTGAAGTGGAAGCTCCTCGTACCGACGAGTTGGAAGCTCTCTGGCCTGGCGTTCATCAGGATTTTCTCCATTCACCCAAACGTACGCCCAGCTTCTATATGATGCTCGGCTTCATGGGTGGTGCATTCGTTTCGATGTTTGTTATCTGGGGCTTTGCCGGTGTTTCTTCCTTGATGCACGGCAATGGCGCTCCGCAGACCGCCAGCGCTGCCCATACCCAGGCTGCTCAGCCTGTAGCCACTCCTGTAGCCGCAGTGCCGCAGGGCGGTGACCAGGGAGCCATGCTTGTACCGGCTCATTCCTCGGTGACGATTCAGACCGGCGATACGCTGGCTGCAGTGGCGCTGCGCGAATATAAGCGCGTCAGCCCCCGTTTGCTGGATGAAATTTGCAAAAACAACGGCCTGAAAAACGCCAATTTCCTCAATCTTGGTCAAAAAATCAACCTGCCTAACTACACGCCGCAAGCGACTCAGATGGCCGTAACGCCGCAGGGTCAGGTACACTAGTTAGCGACCAGTTCAAGTTACGCTGGTCAGTTTCGCAGGCGGACGTATGCCGGCTTCAAAAGTCGATTTGACAGTCGACAAGGTCTTTTCGCTGCTCGCTGATAAGCTCAGCGGCTACGAGATAAGAGACCCTCAGACTGACCTGGCTCATGCTATTGAGCGCTGCTTCAATTCGGGTAAAACCGGCATTTTCGAGGCAGGCACAGGCGTCGGCAAAAGTTTTGCCGCCCTGATTCCGGCTTTTCTCTCCGGCAAAAAAGTCGTCGTCTCCACCGCTACGATTGCTCTGCAAGAGCAATACATGAACAAAGACATCCCGGTGCTGAAGGAGATATTGCCCTTCGACATCAATGTCGCCCTGCTCAAGGGCCGCGGCAACTATCTGGGCATGCGCCGCTTCAAGGATTTCCACCTGCAGCAGGAAGTGGACGAGGAATTTGTCGCCTGGGTTAACGACACCTCATATGGTGACATCTCAGAGCTTGAATATGTACCTCCTTTTAATATCTGGTACGAAGTCAACTCCGATTCCGACGATTGTCTGCGCAACCGCTGCCCCAACTTTAACGAATGCTTCTATTTTGAGGCCCGCCGTCGCGCAGAAAAAGCCGATCTGCTGGTCGTCAATCACAATCTGCTTCTCGCTGATGCCGCATCCATGGGCAGCATTTTGCCCCAGTATCAGCTGCTCATTATCGACGAAGCTCATCATCTGCCCGACATCGCCACCGATGCCTTCAGCATGGCCGTCAGCAATCGAGGCATCAGGATGCTGCTGGGTCGAGCGGCCAAGCAATGCAATCCGCCGCCCCATCTTTTAGGCGACGTAGAGAACGCCGCCGGGCGTCTCTTTATGCGCCTCAACATGTCCGCCAGGCAGTCCAAGATGCGTCTGCGCGAGCCGGTCGAAGGCTCGGTCGAGCTGACCATCACCCTCAAGGCTCTGCAACAGTGGCTGGAAGAAGAAACCTTTGAACAGATCCTGGACATAGATCTGGCCCGGGAGAAAGTACAGCTCAAGGCCAAAGCTCTTGCCAGCACCATATCCGGTTACGTGCGCTGCCTTGAACTTATGACCATGCCTTCGCCCGAATGGGTGCTCTGTCTGGAGCGCACCGAGCGCTCGGAGGTGAAAATCGAAGTGGTGGCGGCGCCTCTCGATAGCAGCCATTACATCAGCGATCTTGTTTTGAACAAAGCCGGGCTAGAATCCAGTGTCTGGATGTCGGCCACCCTTGCCACCGCCGGTGATGACCCGTTCCAGTATTTTAAAAGAAATATCGGTGCCGATAAGGGCATCGTCCAGGAGCAGGTGCCCAGTCCTTTTGACTTCCAGAATCAGGCGCTGCTCTATCTTCCGAAAGATTTGCCCGAGACCAATACTAAAGAGTTTTTGCCTATGGCGCTGCCGCAAATCGAGCAGATGCTTGAGCTCACCGAAGGCCGAGCTTTTGTCTTGTTTACCAGTCACTACGCCCTGCGCAGTGCCTACGAACAGCTTGCTCCGCGCCTGCCCTATGAGTGTCGCTGCCAGGGCGAGATGCCCAGGCAGAAGCTGATTCAATGGTTCAAGACCACTCCCAATGCCGTGCTTTTCGGCACATCGAGCTTCTGGGAAGGTGTTTCTGTGGACGGCGATCAACTCAGTTGCGTCATTATCGATCGCATACCTTTCCAGGTGCCGGATGATCCCGTCTACGAAGCGCGCTGCGAAGAAATGAAAAACGACCCCGAGCGCAGCTGGTTTAATGAGCTGGCTCTGCCCTATGCCACTATGCGTCTGAAACAGGGCGTGGGCAGACTTATTCGCACCAAGCGCGATAAGGGGCTCGTGGCTATTCTCGATACAAGACTGACAAAAAAATATTATGGTCGCAAGATTATTGATTGCTTGCCGCCGATGAAGGTGATTCGCACACTGCCTACCCTGGAGTCAAAGATCATGGAGGACTTCCTGGACCTCGGTATGGAATACCGAGACCAGGAGCCTGCCTTCAAAGGGTATGGGGCAAATTCTTACGGCGGCAAGAATCTAAGCAATATCAAGGCCGTGAGTAAAAAGAAACCGAGCGTCAGTTCGGATGACGAAATTGAGCGCGAGCCTTTTTACGACGATCAAGATTGATTGTGGCCGGAGTTACGGTCTTTCCGGCAGGTCCATTTTTTCGGGATTTTTGCCGACAGCCTTGATGCCAAACTCAGTCACCAAAATGTCGTTGCATTCTTCACTGGTTACATACCAGCGGTCCAGACAGTTGCGCACCAGCCAGCCATCAAAGGCCGGTGTACTCATTCTGGACCAGCTCCAGCCGGCGGTACTTTCGATGTCAAATACTTTGCCGTCCTGGTCATAATCGATGGTCAGTACAAAATCGCTGTGGCCAAATTTAAACGAAGTGATGGCGCCGGCATCATTCTTTCTGTAGCGATCTCCGCGGTTATTAACGCGAGTTGTGGCGCGCATTGTTCGGGGAGAGCTGTAATCTTCTGCTGCTGATTGATTGTACATTTTGGTTTTCCTCTTTGATGGCTGTTTTTACTTGGTTTGGTGTACTGGTCTTAAACTAAAACTTTTTGTTCTAAGTGCTTCAAAATCTCGTCGGCCATTTCCTGGCAGTTAATCAGTCGAGTCGTTGTTTGCTCCTCTGCTGCGCTGGCTTTGCTGTGTCTGAAAATATCGCGGGTACGGCAGCCGGATTTCAGTGCCGCTTCGACGGCTCGTTCGACTGCTGCAGCTTCGGCTTCCAGGCTGAAGGAGTAGCGAAGCATCATGGCCACGCTCAATATCTGAGCTACCGGATTGGCTGTTCCTGTGCCGGCTATATCCTGGGCCGAACCGCCCGGCGGTTCATAGAGGCCAAAGCCTTCCTGGTTGAGCGAGGCCGAGGCCAGAAGTCCAAGTGAGCCTGGCAGGACGGCCGCTGCGTCGGAGAGGATGTCGCCGAACATATTGGTGGTGACGACCACATCAAACTGCGAGGGATCGCGGATCAGCTGCATGGCGCAGTTGTCGACAAGCATGTGCTCTAGCTCGACATCCGGGTATTCTTTCGAAACCTCGGTTACCACCTGCCGCCACAATTTGGAATTGTCCAGGACATTGGCCTTGTCCACCGAGGTGACTTTGTTCCTTCTCAATCTGGCGGCTTTGAAGGCTACATGGGCGATTGATGCCACCTGATCTTCATCGTATACGGCGAGATCGGTTGCTTTGCGCTTGCCGTTTTCACTGAAGGTCTTGTGCTCGCCAAAGTAGCAGTCGCCGAGGAGTTCGCGGACAAATACCATGTCCACACCGCGCTGGATTACCTCCGCCTTCAGCGGCGAGATGTCCTGCAATTCGGGGAGAATCTTGACCGGACGGAAATTGGCGTTGAACTTGAAAGTCTTACGCAGATTGAGAATGGAATTGGCCTCACAATTTTTCCACTTGGGCAAGTGCATTTCAGCCACCGGCCCGCCGACCGAGCCAAACAAAATGGCGTCCGACTGGCGGCAGAGGGCCAGGGTTTCTTCGGGCATGTGTGAGCCATACTTGTCGTAGGCGGCACCGCCGGCGAGGGCCTTTGTGGTGACAAACTTATGGCCAAAATCGCGTTCGACAACATTCAGCACTCGCAGTGCCTGAGCCATTACTTCTTCGCCGATGCCGTCACCGGGGATGACTGCGATCTTCTTTTCCATTACTTACCTGCCTTTGTACAATTCGGTCCAAATGCCTGCGTGGCCCGGAAACTTTCAATCTCTTCCTTGTGCGAGAGGATGTAGTCGATATCATCGAGGCCGTTGATGATGCAGTGCTTCCTGAATGGATCAAAATCAAAATTGAATACTTCGCCGCTGGGCAGGGTGACGGTCTGCGCTTGCAAATCAATCGTTACTTCCAGGCTGCCCGCCTGTGCTTCGACAATCAGACGCTCGACTTGAGCTTCCGAAAGCTTCACCAGCACCAGGCCGTTTTTTGCACTGTTGCTGAAAAATATGTCGGCAAAGGAAGGCGCGATGACGACTTTGATACCGGCACCGGTGAGGGCCCAGACTGCGTGTTCGCGAGAAGAGCCGCAGCCGAAGTTATTGCCGGCAACGAGAACTGCCGCGCCTTTAAACTTATCGAGATTAAAAGGGAAGCTGGCATCGTTGTCGCGCAGGCGGCGAAAGAGATTCTGGCCAAAGCCTTCGCGACTGATGCTGGTGAGAAACTGTGCCGGGATGATCAGGTCGGTATCGACATCGGTCATCGGCAGCGGCACGACTTTTGATTTGATTGTGGCAAACTTTTCCATTTTATTACTCCAAAACTTTCAATCTGCGGCGTGCAGTTCGCTAGAGATACTGCTCTGCTGAGGTGACGCAGCCTGCCAGGGCGCTGGCCGCTACAGTGCCCGGTGAAGCCAGGTGGGTGATGCTGCCCGGTCCCTGCCGTCCGACGAAGTTGCGGTTGGAGGAGCTGATGCAGCGCTTACCTTCGGGTACTTTGTCGTCGTTCATTGCCAGGCACATGGAGCAACCGGGCATCCTGAACTGGGCGCCGGCCGCTTCAAAAATTTCGGGCAGGCCTTCTTTTTGCGCCTGGGCCATGACCGCTTCGGAGCCGGGCACCACATAGAAGGTCACACCTTCTTTGATTTTTTTGCCTTTGAGCACCGCTGCCGCCACGCGCAAATCTTCGATGCGGCCATTGGTGCAGGAGCCGACAAAGGCCCAGTCCACTGGAGTGCCGGCCATTTTGGAGCCTTCCTGCAGTCTGGTGTATTCGAGGGCGCGGCGGGCCACGGCCTGCTCGCCCGAGGGCAGAGATTCGACCGCCGGTATGCACTCATCGATCTGCAGACCCTGACCTGGATTTGTACCCCAGGTGACCATGGGCGAGAGTTTCGATAAGTCGATAACTATTTCGCGGTCGAAGGTGGCTCCTTCGTCGCTGTTTATTTGCTGCCACTGGCTTACGGCCCTGTCCCAGTCCGCGCCCTGCGGCGCGTGAGGACGACCCTTGAGATAGGCAAAGGTCGTGGCATCGGGGGCGATAAGACCGGCCCGAGCACCGCATTCGATGCTCATATTGCAGACGGTCATGCGCTCTTCCATCGACATCGCCCTGATGGCATCGCCGACGTATTCGATGACGTGGCCGGTGGCTCCGCCCACGCCGATTTCGGCAATGAGCTTCAAGATGGCGTCTTTGGCGTAGACTCCCTTGCGAAACTGACCTTTAAATTCCACGCGCATTGACTTTGGCTTTTCCTGCAGCAAGCAACCGGTGGCCAGCACGTGACCGACCTCTGATGTGCCGACTCCAAAGGCCAGTGCGCCGAAGGCACCGTGGGTGGAGGTATGGGAGTCGCCGCAGCAGATTGTCATGCCGGGTTGAGTCACTCCCAGCTCCGGGCCGACAACGTGCACGATGCCCTGACCCTTGTCAAAGTCGAGCAGGGGGATGCCGTATTTTTTGCAGTTATTGCGCAATGCTTCGACCTGGGCGCGAGCTTCGTCGTCATAGATTTCCCAGCGATTTTTTCTGGTGGGGATGCTGTGATCGATTGTGGCCATCAAGCGGTCGGCGTCAAATACTTTGAGACCTTTCTGATCCAGGGTCTGGAAGGCCTGGGCCGAAGTCACTTCATGGATGAGCATGAGGTCAATGGCAAAAATGGCGGGGTGCCCTTCGCGCTCCGAGACAACATGGGAGTCCCAGATTTTCGCAACGATGCTTCTGGCGGTCGTTTGAGATGTCTGCGCCTTTTGTGCGCCGGCAAATTGAGCTTGTGAATTACTGACCATTTATGCAACGACCTCCTGCAATTGTGCTGCGTTGTCTTCTTCCCGGCGTCTGAGCAGATATAGTTCTAAAGCGTCCATTAATGCCTCGCAGCTGGCGTCGATAATATTTTGTGAGCAACCCACGGTGGACCAGCGCTCCTCGTCGCATGCTGCCTCAATCACCACGCGGGTGGTGGCATCTGTGGCCTGGTCGGGATCAAGGATGCGTACTTTGTAGTCAGCCAGTCGCACCCTGGAGAGATGCGGGTAAGCCGGGAGCAGCGCCTTGCGCAGGGCCTGGTCGAGGGCATGGACCGGACCGTGTCCCTCCGAGGCGGTGTGGATGACTTCGCCGTTTACTTTGAGTTTGACTACCGCTTCGGCGGTCATGGCCGACTGGCCGCGGTCCGATACCACTACCAGCATGTCTATTTTTTCAAACGGTGCTTTGTAGTCTGGCGCACAGCGGCGCATCATCAATTCGACGGTACCTTCGGCGTTTTCAAACTGATAGCCCTGTCCTTCCATTTCTTTGACCCGCTCCAGTACTTGCTGGTCATTGCCGCTCAGGGTCAATCCCAGACTGCTTGCCAGCATGCGGATATTGCCCCGGCCGGAGAGTTCGGAGACGACTATCTGGCGGGTATTGCCGACGGTTGCAGGTGAGATGTGCTCATAGCTGGAGGAGAGCTTTTCTACCGCAGCTACATGCAGACCGCCCTTGTGGGCAAAAGCATTGGCACCGACATAGGGGGCACAGGCATCAGGATTTAAATTGGCTATTTCGCTTACCGTGCGCGAGAGGTCGGTCAGCATCTTCAGGCAGTGCGGAGGCACGCAATGATAGCCCATTTTTAATTGCAAATTGGGGACAATGGAAATCAGGTTGGCATTGCCGCAGCGCTCACCGTAACCGTTGATGGTGCCCTGCACGTGGCGGGCGCCGGCTTCAACGGCGGCAAGCGTGTTGGCGACGGCGAGCTCGCCGTCGTTGTGGATATGGACGCCTACTTTTTCGGTTACTTCCTGGCATACTCTGCTTACGACCTGAGCAATCCAACCGGGTAAAGATCCGCCATTGGTATCACAGAGCACCACCCAGTCGGCACCGGCTCTGGCTGCGGTCTGGACTGCAAGCAGGGCGTACTGTGGGTCTTCTCTAAAACCGTCAAAAAAGTGCTCGGCATCAAATATGACTTCTTTGCCGTGTCTTTTCATAAAGGCCACGCTGTCGGCGATCATCTGCAAATTTTCTTCCAGACTGGTTTTGAGTATGGCCGTGACATGCAGGGCTGAGGACTTGCCGACCAGAGCTACCGCCGGGGTGCCGGCCTCGAGCAGGGCGCGCAAATTGAAATCATCTTCCGCTTTGACGCCGACTTTGCGGGTGCTGCCGAAGGCGACAACGGTTGCGTTCTTTGTGGGACTGGCTTTCAGTCTTTTGAAAAATTCCATATCTTTGGGGTTGGAACCGGGCCAACCGCCTTCGATATACGCGACTCCAAATTTGTCCAGGAGGGAGGCAATTTTCAACTTGTCTTCAAGCGACAGACTCAGGCCTTTGCGCTGGGTGCCGTCGCGAAGAGTGGTGTCATAGAGGAAGACAAACTTCGGATTGTCTTTCGACTGGGTATTGCCATCCATGATTTCCTCCCTCCGCAAATTGCACTCTCAAACTCTGTACGTCGTATAGCTTTTCCAGCTGTTTAATCACCGGTTCGGCTGCCCTCTGGCCCTCAATCGTCAGTCGGGCATCAATGTGAGCGCGGTCGTGGGAGCGTTCGGCCGACATGCTCGAAACTTCAAAGCACCGGGCGCGCAGGCGGCCGAGGACTCTTTCCATCGCGCCTTCGGCATTGTTCAAACGAATGTTTACTATAAATTTCATACTGCTTTTAACTTCGCCTCCATCATGTTTTCGTTTGACTTACCTGGTGGCACCAGAGGCCAGACATTTTCTTTGGGATCGATTAGAACGTGGACCAGAACCGGTCCCTGATGATTGAACATTTTTTCCAGCGCTTCGCTTACCTGGTCCTGTCGCTCGACTCTGAATGCTGGAATACCGAATGCTTCGGCCACTTTGACGAAATCAGGATTGTCCGAGAGGTCGACTTCACTGTAGTTTTCGGCGAAGAAGAGCTCCTGCCATTGCCGCACCATCCCCAGGGCCTTGTTGTCGAAGAGGACAATTTTGATTGGAATGTTGTAGCGCTTGAGTGTGGCCAGTTCTTGAATATTCATCAGGATTGAGCCGTCACCGGATACTGCTACCACCGTGGCCTCGGGGTGGGCCAGCTGCGCGCCCATGGCTGCCGGTATGCCGTAACCCATGGTGCCCAGGCCGCCGCTGGTGAGATGATTGTTGGGGGAGTCAAACTTGTAGTGTTGAGCCACCCACATCTGGTGCTGACCGACGTCGCAGGCGATGAATGTATTGTCCGGAGAGCGGTCGCTCATCTCTTTGATGAACTTCGGCGCGTAGACGGTCTCGGTAGGCGCGTCGTAGTCCCAGGCAAATTTTTCTTTGTTTACCATGCAGCGCTTGACCCAGAAGTCTATCTCCGGACGGACATGCAAGAAATTGAGTCCGACCTTGATATCGCCCATGATGGCGCAGGCTACCTGGCGCAACTTGCCGATTTCCGCCGGGTCTGCATCGAGATGAATGACCCGGGCATTGGGGGCGAATTCCGCCAGTTTGCCCGTAACTCTATCGTCAAAGCGGGCACCGATACAGATGAGAAGGTCGCATTGCTGGACGGCAAAATTAGCAGCCTTGCTGCCGTGCATACCGAGCATGCCGAGATTGAGCGGGTGATGGCCGGGTATGGCGCCAAGGCCTTGCAGCGTCGTCACAACCGGTATGCCGGTCGCTTCGGCGAAGGCTCTCAGCTCCTTAGAAGCCTGGGCGATGCGTACACCGCCGCCGGCATAAATGAGGGGCTGGGCACTGTCCATGATCAAGTCACGGGCGATGTGCAACTGCCGCGCTTCCGGTCTGGGAAGATGCTGCATGCCGCCGCCTGCAAAAGTTGTTTCCTCATGGACTGCCGACATAACATCTTTGGGCAAATCAACAAGCACCGGTCCAGGGCGGCCCGAGCGTGCCAGTTCAAAAGCGGCATGGATGGTCGAGGCAATTTCAGAGGTCTGGCGGATGATGAAATTGTGTTTGACGATCGGCATCGATATGCCGAAGATGTCGACTTCCTGAAAGGCATCGGTGCCCATGAGAGTGCTCGATACCTGGCCGGTGATGGCCACCATCGGTACTGAATCAAGATGGGCGTTGGCTATGCCGGTTATAAGATTGGTGGCCCCAGGTCCTGATGTCGCAAGACAGACTCCGACCTTGCCGCTGGCCCGGGCATAGCCGTCGGCAGCCAGAGCAGCGGCCTGCTCGTGTCTGACGAGGATATGCTTGAGACTTGTGCCGACAAGAGCGTCATAGACGGGCATGATTGCGCCGCCGGGATAACCAAAGACGGTATCAACGCCTTCAGCTTCCAACGCTTTTATCAGGATCTGGGCACCATTCATCTTAACTTCGGACCTCTTATTTGGCTTTGCCGGCGGCGGCCAATTGTTTCTCTTGTTTGGGCGACTGTGCTTGTTCGGCTATCCAGGACATATTTGCTCTCAACTCTTTGCCTACTGCTTCCACCGGGTGATTTAAATCTTTGGCGAGCATGGCATTGTAGTTGGGCAGGCCTTTTTCGTTTTCCTCAATCCACTCTCTGGCAAATTGACCGTTCTGGATTTCGGTCAGAATCTTTTTCATCTCCGCCCGCACATGGTCGTCGACGACTCTGGGACCGCGGGTGAGATCGCCAAACTTGGCGGTTTCACTGACAAATTCATGCATGCGGGCAAAACCGCCTTCATAGATCAGGTCGACAATCAGCTTCAATTCGTGCAGACATTCGAAGTAGGCGACTTCCGGTTTGTAGCCGGCTTCGACCAGGGTTTCCCAGCCGGCGGCTATCAGTTCGGTGACGCCGCCGCAGAGTACGGCCTGTTCGCCAAAGAGATCGGTTTCGGTTTCTTCGCCAAAGGTTGTCTGCAGGACACCGGCTTTGGTGCCACCAAGGGCGTGGGCATAAGCCAGGGCCACTTCAAAGGCCTTGCCGGAAGCATCTTGATGGACGGCCAGTAAACAGGGCACGCCACGGCCTTCTTCGTAGACGCGACGGACCAGTTTGCCCGGGCTCTTGGGGGCAATCATGACGACATCAACCGCGTCGCTGGGCGCGATTGTTTTGTAATGGACATTGAATCCGTGGGCAAAAAGTACGGCACCACCGGCTTTCAAATTGGGGGCGACGACATCTTTGTAGAGCTTGGGCTGTGCCATGTCCGGTACGAGGATGGCCACGACATCAGCTTTGGCAACAGCCGCCGCTGGTTCTTCCGGTTTGAAACCATCCTGCTCTGCCTGCTGCCAGGTCTTGCCGCCCTTGCGCAGACCGACGACGACGGTTACGCCGCTGTCGCGAAGATTCTGGGCGTGCGCTTTGCCCTGGCTGCCATAACCGAGTACGGCAACTGTCTTTCCTTTGAGTGCGTCGGCATTGGCGTCGCTTTCCCAATACATCTTGGTCATTGATCTCTCCTTTTACGATAACTGTCTGGCCAGCTCAGGAAAGCTGCCGGTGACAGCTCCTTGCGCCGCTGATGAAACTGTCTGGCGGTATTTTGCAAAAACACCGGTTTTGTATCTCGGGGCAGGCGCTGTCCAGGCGGCGGCGCGCGACTCGATAGTTATGGCGTCAACGTCCATGTCTATGCGGCGATTTTCCACATCAATGGTGACGGTGTCGCCGTTTTTGAGCAAAGCTATCGGTCCGCCGACGGCGGCTTCGGGGGCGACGTGGCCGACGACTAAGCCGTGGGAAGCGCCGCTGAAGCGCCCGTCGGTGATCAGTGCGACCGAGCCGGCCAGGCCAGCGCCGACAAGGGCACCGGTGACCTGGAGCATTTCGGGCATACCTGGCGCGCCTTTGGGGCCGACATAGCGGATGACGATGACATCGCCGGCGGTGATAGCGCCTTCTTTGAGCGCTTCGAAAACTTCTGCTTCGGCGTCAAATACTTTTGCCTGGCCCTGGAAATATTTGCGCTCATGTCCGGAGAGCTTGATTACGCAGCCTTCGGGCGAGAGGCTGCCCTTGAGGATGGCCAGACCACCGGTGGCCTTGAGCGGCTTCTCTGTGCTGACGACAACTTCCTGACCGGGTGTTTCCTGAGCCTCGGCGGCTTCTTCGAATAATTTGCGGCCGCTGGTGGTGGGGGCGTCGGTGAGAAGGCCTGCTTCCATCAATCTGCGGGCGATCAAGGCCATACCGCCGGCGCGATCCAGGTCCGGTGCGACGAATCTGCCGCCGGGCTTGAGGTCAACGATTGTCGGTGTGCGTCTGGCAATGCGGTCGAAGTCATCGATGTTGAGCTCTACACCGGCTTCTCTGGCGATAGCCAGTAAGTGCAATACGGCGTTTGTCGAGCCGCCGGTAGCCATTACCGAGGCGATGGCATTTTCCAGTGCCGGGCGGGTGATGAGCTGACTGGGGCGAAGACCGGAGGCGAGAAGCTCCATTACAAGAGAGCCGCAGCGCTCGGCCACGGCTAACTTACGGGGATCTGTTGCGGGTACGTCGTTGGCGCCCATCGGAGACATGCCGAGAAAGGCTGCAGCTGTGGACATCGTATTGGCTGTGAACTGTCCACCGCAGGCGCCGGCGCCCGGACAGGCTTGATTTTCCAATTCATTCAAGTCGCTCTGGCTCATCAAACCGGCCATGCAAGCGCCAACGCCCTCGAATACTTCCTGTATGGTGACGTCTTTATCGTGATATTGACCGGGCATGATCGAGCCGCCGTAGAGCATGAGGGACGGCAAATCGAGTCGGGCCAGAGCCATTATCGCTCCGGGTATGGTTTTGTCGCAGCCTGTCAGCGCCACAACAGCGTCAAACATGTGGCCGCGGACACAGACTTCGATGGAATCGGCTATCACTTCGCGGGAGACGAGGGATGCTTTCATCGCCTCCGTGCCCATCGAGATGCCGTCCGATACAACAATAGTGTTGAATTCCAGCGGCGTCCCGCCTGCCTTTCGCACTCCCTCTTTCACTTTTTGAGCAAGGTCGCGCAGATGATAGTTGCAGGGGCCGACTTCGATCCATGTATTGGCAATGGCGACGAGCGGTTTGCTCAGATCTTCATCCGTCAAACCGGTAGCCTTCAGCATGGCGCGAGCCGGAGCTCTATTTACGCCTTTTTTGATGGTGTCGCTGTGCATTCCCGAAAACTTTCCTAAAAGAAAAGCCCCGCGCCTTGTGAGTAAGGTGCGGGGCTTTAGAGTGATTTGAATCTCTATCTAAACAGCCATGCACCTCATGCTCAGCAGCACCAGGACAATAATAATGCTGACTAGGACGAGGTTCTGGTTCATTGATCCAACGAATGTAGAGATAGATTTACCGGCGCCGTTTGCTGACGCATTTCTTTTAACAGGATAGCTCAGTGAGAAAATAGGTCAAGGGTTTGTTTCGTTTGTATCATTTTGCTTGTTACCTCAAGCGACCGAAAGATGCGGCTTTACAGACTGTGATTGGCGCTCGATAATCGGCGCATCGCTGCGCCCGCCTTGCGGTAGAGAAAAGTTACGGACAACGTAAGATCTGTTAACAGCATCTATAAGTGCTTTTATTGCCGATATTTCAATGTCGTGGTCGACACTTTTGCCCATATATTGATTGCCCTGGTCGTCGATGATCTGTATCTCAGAAACGCTGCAGGCATCGATGCCAATAGAATCGGACTGGCTGCGGTGGCTGAGGATTTGAATAGCTCCAAATCTCTTCTCCAGTGCTCTTTTGACCGCCGCCAGCGCCGAGTCCTTACCGGGCATTTCTTCTTCAACCGTATCGTTGTCACCAAATATAGTGCCTGTCAGCTTTACGGTAGCTTTTCCTGATTGTTTGGAGTATTCAATCAGTTCTATGTTGATTGGAGCGCGAAACTGCATGTAGGACTCCATCAGTTCGCTGTCTGTGATGCCTTTGCGGCGTTGTGGGTATTGATTTTTGACGTACTGCGCTATCTCGGCCTTTTCGGAATCGGCGCAGACAAAGCCCGATGCTTCAATTATCGACTTGGCGTGATTGCCTCCGCTGAGAGGTCCAAACAAGAATGAAATCTTTTTGCCTATTTCCTTTGGATCAAATGGTTGATAGGCCATGGGATTTTTCAGAATGGCGTTTGTGTGGCCGCCCGAAGAGTGTTTGGCGGCATTGTCGCCACTGACCGGCCAGTGCGGTTGGCGCGGCAACATGTGCGTGCTGACGAAGTCGGAGACCTCCTGCAATTTATCCGTGCAAACGGTCGTGAAGTAGGGCTCGTTTTTGTCGGCTGTCTGACTGAAGTGCTTTATTATCATTATGCACTGCTCAAGAGCGGCATTACCGGCGCGTTCGCCGATGCCGTTGATACAGCCTTCAATCTGGGTGGCCGGGCCGTCCATCACAGCGTTGACGCTGTTTTGCACCGCCAGGCCAAAATCATTGTGGCAGTGGACAGACCAGGTGATGTCGTGGTTTGGAAACTCGGCTTTCATAATGGCCGCGTGTTTGCTCATTTTTTTGACAAAGTAATCTTCACCTTCCCAAATGGCAGCACCACCAATAGTATCGGGACAGTTAATGACTCTGGCGCCTCCGGCAATCGCGGCGCGAATCAGCTCGGTGACAAAATCGAAATTTTTACCGATGCGCGAATAGCCTTCGGGGCTGAACTGTACTTCCATACCGGCTTCGACGGCCATCACGGTGAGGCGATAGAGGTCGTCAACGATGCGGCCCTTGTCGTTGGCCATGCTGCCCAGGGATGCCGGCATAAGCTCGGGATCGACAGGCACGTAAGTATGGAGACGGACCTTTTGAAACGGCACCAGGGCCTGTAGCGACTCAATTGTGCGAATCACTTGCTCTTCTCTCAACTGGCAGAGCCCGGCGACTACGGGCTTATAGTCGAAACAGGCAATGTCGCGGCAGATGGCGTCGACGATGTCAAAATCAAGTTTGCTGGCTGAAGGAAAGCCCGCCTCCAGCACGTCTACGCGCAGCGCGCAGGCCAGGCGGGCATACTGCAGGTTTTGCTCGAAGCTCATACCCGCACCCGGGCACTGTTGACCGTCTCTGAGAGTGGTATCAAATATTTTTACGTGCTTGTTATTCCGCGGGGCTTCAATGTTCATTTTGATTCCTTCTTTAGCAATGACATAAACAAAAAAGGCTCTGTTATTAACAGAGCCTTTGAAGAAGTGTGTCTCTCAGGGTCTCTGTCTATCTATTGCTGTCCAGCAGCAGGCCGCCCAGGAGCAGCAGACCCAGAAGGTTGGAGGCGGAGATAGACTTGACCAAATTTGACATGACTCCGTTATAGGCGACGGAAATGTGCGTGTCAACCGGAAGTAAATTTATCGGTACAGTTAACGTAAAATCGATAGCATATAAGGATTTATGTTGCCTGCTTCACCAAGCGCATCGTCCAGATCTTGAAATAATTTTTTCGGTTGGTCTGGAACCTCTCTGCCGATATGCTTCATATCTTCCCTGCTGATGCCGGTTTCCAGAAGAAACACAGAATCATCATTGGCATGGGCAAGTTGGTCACGATGCTTGTCCAATAAAACCAGTAGGTCGTGGTCCGCTTTGCTCATATTTGGATCAGCGAGTTCTTTTTTGATTTCGGATTTGCTTACTTCGCCGTTGCCGTTAAGATCAAATTTGTCGAAGTGATCCAGAAATTGTTTTTGTTGTGCGCGTGTAATATCGATTTCAGGCCGTTCTCGTAAGTCGGCTCCCGGATCTTTCGACCAGTATGTTGGACTGAGTTCAAAAGACAGGGCGCGCACAGCCTCGTACTGCCGATGACTGTCGTAAAACTCTACTGCGCCATGAATCATGGCACTCGAGTAATAGTTCGCCATGGTCTTATTGTCGTTGGCGAGATAATTTGGAAGCAAATTCTGCAGTTCGACATTCGGCGCACGCTCACTTACCAGTCCGTAGTTGTCGTAATTGGAAGCGGGAGCCTTCAGGGCACCATTCTCCTTAATCTTTTTGTGGACGTAATTTATGCCATCTTCGGGGGACATCTTGCCCAGAGTTTCTTTCAGAGTGTCCAGGTCATGCTTGAGTGGCTTGCTCCAGACAAGTTGTTTCTGATACTCGTCGAAAAACTTCTCTTCTTGGTCATTGAGGCTGCTGACTGTTTGTACGCTCAGTGTCTCACCTCGCTTCAGTTCGGCCAGGGCACTTTTGCTCTTGCTTTCATTTATCTCGGTAATAAAAGCATCGCTGAGCGCTTGCTTTGAACAGCTTGGGTCACTGGCGTCTTCGCTTGCCTTGCAGGCGCGCACCGTTTCGTACAAATTCATTAGTAAGTTCCTCGTCCCGTCTTCCAACGTTCTCACTTTATTGCCCTGTTGTGGCGGCAGCGTGGAGCGTATGTGGCCGTATCGTGACGTTGGGGTAGTGATGTACGGCGCTGGGGGCGGTTTGCTGTAAAAAACAATGGTAGCTTGGTTGCGCGCTAGAATACCCCTATGACTATCATGATCACTTCTGAATCTCTACGTTTTCTTTTCTGGGCGGCAATCCTGTTACTGGCAGCCATTGCTGTATTTGCTTCCAAGCGTTTGCGTGCTGTGATTTTTGATACAGGTAGAGATAGGTTCCGTCCAATTTTGCTTGGTGTTTTGACTGTCTCTGCCTGCGTTGTTCTCATAATATGGCTGCCCATGTTCTTGGTTCATCGGGCAACGGCTCCGACCATTGCTGAGCTGCGCCGTGTGAGTGCTCAGTTTGAGCCAGAGGCCGCTCAGTTTTGGAGGTGGTTCCCTTCTATTGAGGATCGTCTCTATGTTGCACGCGATGACGGTGATCCGGTGATCTCAACTTTGCGAGCTAAGCTCGAGGAAATTTGTCCCGGTATGACTTTTAAGCTTGGTCCGATGCATGGCAAACGGCGTGAGCTGGCGTTTTCGAACCCTCTAGTCTTGCAGCGTGGTTCCAGGACTAGCGCTGCGTACTTGGTCAGAACCGCTAAGCCAACTAGCCCAGATCACTGGCTTGTGGGCATGGGACTTGAGGGGCCGAAGCCGATGTTTAGTATGCGTTATGCCTCTGCTGCAGGTGAAATCACCGCCACAAATTCGGACTTTTCGTTTTCGGCATGTCCTAATGGGGACTTAATTGACGTAATCGTTTACTCTGATTTGCCCAATGAACTAGGTACAGATAGCTTGCTGCGGCCGGTGACGGTATTTTTGAAGCACAATTTGGGCGAGAAATTTTATCGGCTTTACCTGGGGAAGGTGTCTGTGGAAAAGCGCTCCGGCAGGAAGTCCGGTGAAAATCTCTTGACTATAGACCACGTTTATCCGGATTTCTTGAAGAGGTTGACGGCGAATAAGAACAGCGACTTGAACAGTTGTTTTTCTTCGAAACCCTGTATTTCGGCCGGAGGAGTCGAGTTCTAATCGTCGCCGTCTTCTTCCGCCAGCACTTCGGCCACCGCCGAAGAAGCGCTTTCCGTGCCGGGATATGTCTGCGTGTTGATGTCGTGACGCACGAGGCAGAGACTTATCGGGCAGTGATCGACAAGATAGTGGACAATCGGATCCTGTTTCATGAACGGCAGTTTCCTGCCACCAACACTGGTGGTGCCGACAAACAACATATCGGCTTTGATTTCCAGCGCGGTTTTGATGATGTCGCTTGCCACTCTGCCGAGTTTGACTATTCCTGTCGCGGCAATGCCTTGTTCGGCCAGCTGTTTGACCATCCCGTCAATCTGCATGCGGGCTTTGTCTTGCGGCCTGTCCGTGGAGATGAGCTGGGCGATTACGCCCACTTTTTCGGGATCTGGGATGATGCGCAGCAGGACCAGCTCAGCGTTTACAGCTTTTGCCTGGGCGGCCGCTATTTCTATTGTTTTGGCGCTGCGCTTGGGGGAGCTAAACGCTACGGCAAATCTCATTTTTTTGATTTATCCTCCGCGCGTCGGGTTATGCGTGCCATACGAGCTTAAGTAGAAAGTAACAGATACTGGCGAGAAGTGCTGCGACCGGTAGCGTCAGAACCCAGGCCAAAAGGATTAGCTTCATCGTTTTGGGATTGAGGCTGCCTTTGCCGTGCACTGGAATCGTGCCGCCAGCTACCGCCGAGCTGAGCGTATGAGTCGTACTTATCGGGGCTCCCATGCTGGATGCCAGCAGGATGATTATAGCGGTACTCATCGACGCGCCGAAACCCTGTGAATGACTTAATTTTTCCCTGCTGATCTTGGTGCCGACCGTGCGGATGACGCGCCAGCCACCGATGATAGTGCCCATGGCCATGGCGGTAGCAGCCGAGGCCATGACCCAGAAGGGCACATGGTCGTGGCTGTAGCCATGACTGGCGAAATGCGTGGCCAGGATGAGGGTGATGATGCCCATGGTTTTCTGCCCGTCGTTGCTGCCGTGGGAGAAGCTGACCGAGGCGCTGGAGAATATGTGCAGCCAGCGCATGATGCCAGTCTGCTGGGCTTTCTCTTTGACGTCCTTTTCTTTCTCTTTGGACAGGGTCAGGGCCAGCCAGGTCGTAAAGGCGCCGGCGGCGAAGCCCACCAGTGGGGAGACAAGCAGGGCGACAATGACTTTTTGCAGTTCGCCCCAGGCCACGCCGTTGACTCCTGCGGCGGTAATGCCGGCGCCGAAGAGGCTGCCGATCAGGCAGTGCGAGGAGCTGACGGGGATTCCATACCACCAGGTGATGAGATTCCAGATGACGGCGGCGAGCAGGACGGCTACCACTATTGGCAGTGTCACTGCGCTGGCGGGGATGATGTGGGTTATAACAGTGGCTACTGCGGTGCCGACAAGCAGCGCTCCCAGGAAGTTCAGGATGCCGCTCATGAAGATGGCTACACCGGGCTTGAGCGCCTTGGTGTAGATAACGGTGGCACAGGCGTTTGCTGTGTCGTGGAAGCCGTTGACAAAATCGAAGCCCAGGGCGAGAAGTATCGCCAGCACGGCTACAATTGATTCAATATCCATCTAGATTCTTTTAAACGTTCGGATTGTGTCCCATCCCTTTGTACCAGACGCGGGGTTAAGGACTGATTAACCGACTATTAAAGACTCCTTAAGAAGAGTCCATCCATGCTTGGTTCCCGGTGCGCGGGCTGCCAGGTGAGGTTTACAAAACGTGGCTAAATCCAGCCTCAACAGGCTCGAGCTCGTTGGGTTCGGCGTAAACCCAGAGATCGCCCGGTCGCCAGGGCATGGGATGGTTCATTAGATATCTATATACTAGGAGCTGGCGAATGATTCGCCGAGCCGACGGATTCTGGTCTCCTCGCTTATCATTAGCAAGACGAGTGCGCAGTTGAATTGCTTCTCGCTTCGTCCAGCAATACGCCGGTCCGGGATTGTTGCCCCGTGAGCGACAGAGGATTGCTACTTTGCCCGAGGGTTGGAGCCAACCTAATAAATAATATGAATCGTGCGACATACTGATAATGATAGGTCAAATTTAAAATAAGTCCAGTGAGCAGAAGAAAATATTTTCTACAAGAGGCAGTCAGAGATCGGCTTGCGAAGGGAAAAAGATGAGGACGTTGGAGACGATCGTATAGATGCAGTCATTCGGAAATATAGTGATCTGTCATCCAGCAGCTATAGGTGACGCCATGTTGGCCACTCCGGTGGCAGCCGCCTTGAAGCTAAATTTTCCTGGAGCAAAAATTTCTTACTGGAGTCATCCGTCGCTTCGGCCCCTTGTTCTCGGACTTTGTCCTTCCATCGATGAGTTTGTCGATTTCAACAAGGAGCTTGGCTTTTTTGAGCAGCGCAAGCTCTTGCAGTCGATGGGTCCGGATCTTTTTGTTGATCTCTCAAATTCGTCCCGGGCTCAGTATTTGACCCTGTTTACCCGGACCAATGTCGTGCGCTATGAGAAGAGCCGCAGCAACAGTTTTGGCCAGCAGCACGCGGTCGGCAATTTTCTGGAGACTATTCGCCCCATCTGTCAGGATATTCCGGAGAATCTGTTTCCGACGATTTTTCCCGACGCCATCGCCGAAGAGCTGGTGCCGAAGCTGGTGGCAAGCAATAAACTCGAGTACAAGCCGCTGATCGGCATCGTGCCCGGTGTTGGCATGCATAGACCGCACCGCGCCTGGCTTCCGGATGGATGGATTTATCTCATCAGACATATATTAGAGCGCAGAACGCATATACCGATTTTGATTGGTGGCAGTGATGACTTTGAAGTGGCGCAGCATATCAATTCGGAAGTCGGCAACTCCTGCCTCAACCTTTGCGGTCAGCTGAAACTGGATGAAACGGCAGCCATGCTCAAATGCTGCGATGTCGTCGTATCCGGTGATACCGGACCAGCCCACATTGCTGTAGCTGTTGGTACACCGGTTATCGGATTGTATGGGCCAACGATTCCTGCTCGCAGTGGCCCTTATGGCTATTTTGATTATTGTCTCGATCAGAGTCCAAACTGTTCTTGCATTGGCGAAAAATATTGCCGTCTGGCCAATCCGAATGGCCCGGGCGAATGCATGAGCCGCATAATGCTCACGGAAGTGATTGAGAAACTTCATCGCGTTCTGGGCGAGTCCACGTCGCAGGATGTTGCCCTGGAGGCGGACGCCGATGTACTCGATGGGCTGCGACTGGATCCCGGCATTCTCAAAGAATTGCAGGAGGAAGCAGCGCTGCATCCCGATGGAACGCGAGAAACCGATCTGCCGATTGAGTAGCCTTTAGCAGGCCGCCACGGCCGGACTGTCTCCAGCACTGAATGTTTTGCCCTGTGCGTTGAGATAGTGCTGAACGTATTGCTTCCAGTTGCGCTTCAGATCGCTGACCGAGAGTTCTCTTGCTACTTCGCTGGGCAGATCTATATTGATCTGTCGATCCTGCTTGCTTGCGTAGTGAGCCAGGCGTCTCGAAGTCTGTTCTGTGATGATGTAGGCTGTGATTGTTTGCCAGCGTGATTCTTCCAGTACTTGCAGTTTGATGATTGTGTCCGATTGTCCGCCTTCAACTTCAAACTTGATCATGCGGCAGTAGTGAGAAAGTGCAACGACTTCGGGGCGGTCCACTGCCGGTGTTTCGCTCTGCAGGCGCACTGATACCGTTGGCGGTGCCATGTCAATGACCGGCTCCTCCGATGTCTGCGTGGGCATACGCACTATATATTGACAGTCGAACTGACTGGCGGCTCCTTGCGGTTGCTTCGCATGGACAGTCCCCCAGGCTTCTCTGGCTGCCTGCTCTTCGGCGGGCAGGCCGCTGATCTGGATTTGTGGAAGCAGTGGCTGAAGGTCTACAGGTCTGGACTCTACAGCCTGGTCTTTGCTGGAGCGGCTGCCCTGACTGGGCAAAATGTTGTTAGGAATGCTGTCGGACGGCATGGCGGGCCTGGCAAAGTGTGCCAGGTCAAACTTAGCTTGCGACTGCTTGGTGAAAAAATTGCGACTGAAAATATTTGCTTCTTCATAGGTCGGCAGGACGATAACCTGACCGGGCGTGACGAAAGCAAAAGTGCTGAAGCCATCGCTGCGCGACGGAATGTCGCCTCTATTAATAGTAGTGATGAGCTTGGCAAAGCGGGCGTCGCCATAATGTTTCAAGGCGATGCTGGCCAGACTTTCGCCGGCTTTCATAGTGTGGGTGCTTCGAGAAGGTCTCTGCGCCAAATTTGTGGGGGCTTTTTGCATTAGTTCTACCTGATAGCCATGTGCGAGCAATTCGAGGGGGGTCGTTGCTCTCTGCGTTCTATCCGGCAAACCTTAGATTTTTGACACCTGGCAACATTAAATCGCCGGAGCGTTGGAGTCCCGGGGAAGGCCACGGGGGAACATACTCTTATATTGACAACCTCTGGGAGCGGGGGTATTATTTTCGAACTTAGCCTGTACACCTATGTCCAATTTTTGCCACCATTTTCTTGACTGAGTTCTCGGCTTTCCGCTTTTAGTACGTTGGAGTGTCATGCAACAACCTGGCCAACCGGGCCAAGATATCAATGCGGCAATAGTGCCGCCGAAGGGCCATGAGCACGACAATGCTCAGCAAGTGGCAGCCAACGGCGCGAATGATCGCCTGCGCCAGGAAGCCGGCTTACCTCCGGCAGATGCCAGCAAGGAGACGCTGACTCCCAAGGAGCCGGCTGCCGACGTCAAATTGCGTCAAGCTACTCCCGGTCTGGACAGTGTCCCGACGAATGCCGGCGAAGTTAATCGCAATGCCAGAGCCATCGACAATATGGGCGGCAATGGTCCGGTGCGTGTGCGGGAAGCGACATTCACTACCGCCGATGGCCAGACCCTGACCGGCAACGTCTATCCGCGCAACGGCAAAGATATGTTCATGTCCAGCGATGGGCAAAAATATAAGGTTAATACGAGTGCAACCGGAGATATCTCTCTAGTGCCTGCTGGTCGCAACGGTGGGCAGCCGCTCGCAGTCCAGGATGCCAGTGGTCTCAGTGGAGGCCTCCCCAAGCCGGTCGTCAAAGGTGTGACCGATGCGACCACGCCGGTGGTCAATCCCAATGCCGCGGCTGCCGCGGCAAACGATCGGGCTACAGCCGCGATTTTGCAGGGGCAGCAGCAACAGCAGCAGCTGGTGCAGCAGGCTCTGCTCAATGCTCAGAAAAATCTCCCGACTGATGGACGTCCGACGGGACAGCCGATTGTGCCGGGTGTCAACACAGGGGGACATGATAATGATGGCGGCGGTCCCAGGCCTAAGGGCGGAGACATCGCGCCTGCTCCAAAAGCCGACCAACCTGTGCAACCGCTTCCCACAAGGCAGGAGCAAATCGCTCAGGCGATTCAAACCATTCAGCAACAGCAGCAGCACCAGCCGCTGGACACCCAGCCCAGAGGGACAGTCCCGGGCAGCGGTAGTGCCGTGCCCGATGCCGGTCGCGACCTTCCTAAACCTCTGCCTGTAGTGCAAGGCAATGACGCCCCGCAGCCCAATCCGCAAATCGTTCCTCCCCCCGGTCAATTGAATCAACCCGGCCAGTTCAATCCACAAACCAATATAAAGATAGGCGATGCCGTTGTGCATCTGCAGCCTAATCAGCCTCCTCAGGCCGTGGACCATTCCATGGACAGGCCCTTCGATAAAGGGATGCAGAAGCCCGGCGACAAGCCTTCTGAGACCGGTGCACCCAGTCCGACAAACAATCCGATGAACCCGCTGGCAGCTATGGGCTTGCCTCAGGGACAACCTGGTTTTGGTCCGGGTGTTCGGCCCCAGGATATGGGTGGTGGAGATGGTCGCGATCGTCGCGATATGAACATCGATCGCGGCGGCGTTCCGATTGATCACAAGATGGATCCGGGTGTAGGTAGGGTTGAGAAGGTCGTTGACGGTCGCATTGATCCTAGACCTGACGGCAAGCCTGTCGATGTGAAGCCTGAAGGCAAGGTTGAAGGAAAATCCGACGCGGTGGTCGATGCCCAGGCCAAAGCTGATTTGGTATCGGCAGCGGTGCGTATGAGCGACGCCCTTGTGGCTGGACATGGTCGAGTCGGTCACGCTGATGATGGCCACGCGGAAGCTAAAAAGGACGGCAAGATTGAAGGCGAAAGCGGTAAGTTGGCGACCGATGCGGTATTGAAAGGCGCTGCTGATGCGACATTGGGTGCCATGGTTACGCGTGAGCTGGGAGCAGCGTTGGGTCTTACTGCTGGTTTGAAAGTTGAGGGCAAAGTAACTGATGCCGGCGTCCCCACCAAGCCTGGTGAGATAGTCGTCAAAGGTGCCGATCAAGCCGGTGCTGCTCTGGCTGCCGATAAGGCTCTGGTTGATAAAGCTCTTGTTGGCCTGACGAAGGACGGCAAGGCTGAGGTAAAAGTCGATACCAAGGATGGTGTGAAAGTCGAAGCGACTGGTATGCTTGCTGAGGGTCGCAATGTGCGTGAACCGGTGGTAAAGCCGGAGATGATGGACAAGGCCGAGAAGGCGGAGAAGACTACTGGCAGGGATAAGGCTGATCCCTTTGAGACTAAGTTGGAGGCCGGCAAGAAAATTGGTGATACCACTGAAGGTGCCAAGATTGAGCTGACTGCCAAGGAGCAGATGGCCGCTAAAAATGCGGAGAGCGGCAAAGCCCCTGGTGATGCTGATATCGCTGCCAAGTCGCAAGCCGCCACCGACAAAAAAGATGCTGATGACCGCGAGGATAAAGATGATTGGAAGGCGGATGCCAACCCTGCTAAATCAGTCAAGCAGCAAGAACTAGAGGAAAAGGAACGCAAGAAAAAGGAGGAAGAGGATCTCGAGGAAGACACCACTAATTCGCGTAATGCTATGATTGCAGCAATGCTTGCAGGCAAGAACAAGCAAGCCGCAATTGATAAGGAAGAACAGTTGGCTCTCAACGACTCCAAGAAAAAAGGGGAAGACAAGCGTCGGCGCTACGTCGTCAAAGAAAAAGACACGCTGGAATCCATTGCTAAGAAGCAATTGCGGGATATCCGGTTGGCGGCGCTTATATATGAAATAAACAAGCACATGCTTCCTCTGCGCATGGAGAAGGGCAAACAGGTTGCTGAGCCGCGTCCAGGAACTTCAATATGGTTGCCGTCGGACGCTGATATTCGTGATTTTAGAGGTCGACTCTATTCGTCGTCGCCTCCTTCGATAGCGGCGCCCAATGCCAAGGGCGCGTCCGGTCGTAACTTGAAACCTTCTGAAGAGTTGACTGAAAAGTTTGGCCAGAACTGGGATGGCAACCAGGGCTCTTCGGCAATTTCCGCTGGCCTTATGGGGGCTGCTGTCGCTAAGAGTCAGGTCCGGCAGACAAATATTGAGAAAGTTTTGGGTCCGCTGGCATCATCAAAAGCGGCGGAAGGTGGTCGTATCCGTTACATCGTGCGCCTTTCCGACACGATTGACGGTGTGGCTCTCAAGCACCCGGCCTTGAAAGATCTTGATCTCTGGCCACTTCTGGCTCGCTTGAATGATCTTTCCGATGAAGTCGACGCGCGTGGCAAGCCTGTTGCTGAGCTGCGTCGAGGCATGGTGCTCGATATGCCAACGCCGAGTGAAATCGAGGCGTTTCGCGCGGGTGAAGAGGACGATTTTGAGCCTGTAAGCCACGCGGCTCCTCCCGAGATGGCATCTGCCAACTATGCGCGGTCGGCTAACACCGGCACGCCGGTTGAGCAGGCCAGTGCTGATTTGTACGATGCGACGGTGAAAGTACCGCCTGTTTCGCAGTCGCAGTCCGGACCTCTGCCTACTATGGCTCTTCCCGCACAGCCTGCGGCTTTGCCTCCTGTGCCTGTTCCGCCTGCCGCACCAGCGCCCGCGCCGCTTCCCGCCTCACTCTTTCAGTCTTATCAATCGAGCCAGCCTACGGTTCCACTTCAGCCCATCGAGCGTCCTGCGGCGTCATCCGCTGCTGCCGCCGCCGCTCAAGCACCACAGCTTTCGGCTCCCGCTCCCGCGCCGGTTCCCATGCCTGCGCCGGTTCCTGTGCCCAGTGCGCCTGCTTCGCCGCCTCCGGCTCCCTTTGCTCCCCCCGCCGCTCCTGGTGCCTCTCCTCAGACGGCGTCGGCTGAGCTGCCCAGAATTGACCCGGCTTTGTGGCCATCGAATCAAGCTATGGCTCAGCAGGGAGCCACGATGGCATTGCCGCAACAGCCCAGACAACAGCAATCGCCTCCGCCTGCTCCGCAGATGCCGCCTCAGGCTGCTCCTCAGGCACCTCCGCCGGCCCCACCGATGGCCGCTGGTGGCTGGCAGCAGTCAAGCAACGCGTCCTACAACAGTCTGCCTGCCCAGATGCCTCCGGCTTCACCACCGGCAGCTCCGCCCCAGGCTCCTGCTCCGGTTCCTCAACAGCCGCAGTTTGTTCCGCCACAACAGTTTGTGCCGCCGCAGCAGACTTTGCCGCCTCAGCCGCCGCCGACGACACCCGATAACTCGATGATGCCTTCGGCTTACGTCAAGCCAGTGAACAAGCCAACCGCGGCCGACATCATGAAGCGTGCTCCGATTGTGATTGGTGATCGCTACATGTGGGAACTCGATCGCAGTGTCAGATTGGTCAAATCAGCGATTCGATGGGAGCCGACGTTGGGCGTTTTCCGCTCGCAGTTAGAAGTGCTCTATGGTGGCACCTGGTATCCCGTGATTTTCTACGAGGTATTTCCCCAGGGCGCCGTTCGGCACGAGTATGTCGCCGGAGGGAAGCGTAAGTCGGTGAAAATGGACCTTCCGCCCTCTGCTGTGCAGGAATTGGCCGACAATGACCTGGTCAATAACTGGCATGCTTATTGCCAGAGATTTGTCTCTCAGCTGATTGCCCCGAAACCTTAAAAATCGTTGCCTGGATTAAATTTCAGAGGTCGACCCCTCGGATTTAATATTAAATTTGACGATTTTGCCTGTGTTGTCATGCGGCGGTGCGAAAAAGGTTGGCTGGGATACAGTTTTAATCTGCCTATAAGATATATATTATTGCAGTCTAATTAGTTCGGAAATGCCAGCCGGATGAGCTAGATGCAGAAAGTCTGAGTCCTACCGCACCCCCCCACTTTTACTAGCGCGGACGACGACGAGGGTTGAAAAGCAGTTTGAAAAAGCCCTCCTGCGGTGCATAAATCAAATAGAAGTTATAGTTCGGTGCGCTTTCTTGGCGGGGCCAGTTCTCCTTGTTAGACGGTCAGAATGAAGACAAACTCGACAAATCCGCGAAAGCGGAGTCGTCTGTCGTCAACCCCAGTGTTGAGGCCAGTCTCAATGCAACGCCCGATGTAGCCAAGGCGATAGCCGATAACAATGCCGCGATCAACGCCTGTGTCGCCAACACAGTCGATTCTAAGTTTGGTGGGCTTCAGCTCTTCGACAGCGCCAATCCTGCTGGAGGTGTCGCTGGGGGAGATTTGAGCCCGTTGTCGAAACCGCCGGCGCAGGCGACTGATGGGACGGTTGGCCCTACAGCTCTCGGTGATTTGACCAAGTCCGGTTCGCTCAATCTTGACGCGACAGGAATGAAGACTGATGTCCCAACTCCTCCGGCCGGTGCCGCCAATCCCGCCGACTCCGCTTCGGTTACCGCGCAGGCTCTGGAAATGGCTAAAGCCGCGTTGTCGGCCGCCGATGCTGCGACAGGTCACGTTGCATCCGGTGCTTATGAACTTGCGCGCGCTGCCATTCAGAAGGCTTCTGATGCGCTCAGCTCGAGTGGTGCTCAGACAGCGGATGTGACCACTTCCGCTCAGCCGGTTGATGGTACGAAGCCCGTTGCCGCCGTCGGTGATGGAGCTAAGCCTCCTGTTGTTGCTGGAGACACCACTGCTGTCTCCACCTCGCCGAAAGCTCTCGATGGCACACCCGCTGTCGGTCCTCATGGTGATGGCGTGGCTCGACCGAATGTGATGAATGGAGAGGTCGGACCTCGCGGCATCCATTTGAATCCTGATGGAACGGTCGCTGGTCCTGCTGTCGGCGATGCTGTGGGCAAAAAGCCAGTTCAGGCTGCTGATGGTACCGGGAAACCGGCCGTTGTGGTCGCCGATGGTACGACGCCTGCTGGTGCAGTAGGGGATCACGTAGCTAGACCCTCATCTATTAATACAGCCGATGCAACCAAGCCGGCGGCGACGGTTTCGGATGCAGGAAAGCCTGCTGCGGCTGGCGCGGACGGCGGTAAGGTGCAGACGCCGACTGATGCTGGAAAGACTTCTGCGGCTGGCGGTGATGCAGGTAAGGTCCAGACACCGACTGACGCAGGTAAGGTCCAGACGCCGACTGACACTGGCAAGGTCCAGACACCGACTGATGCAGGTAAGGTGCAGACACCGACCGATGCAGGTAAGGTGCAGACACCGACTGATGCAGGTAAGGTCC
>JAFEAV010000041.1 GCA_018266215.1 Cyanobacteria bacterium SZAS LIN-3
CGGCGCAATGATCGGCAAGGACGTTAAGAATGGTGAGTGTCTGGTCGCCACCGCTAATCATGTTGTCAGCGGCGATAAGAGTACCAACATCAGTAATGTTCGTGGTATCACCGCTGATGGCAGTACATATCAGGCGGAAGTACGGCATCAGGACCCCAAGCGAGACACTGCGGTAGTGGCACTGCATACCGGCGCCGACACGGATAAGGTCTGCAAGCCGTTTACGCCGGTGCAGGACGTAAATAAAGAAGCGGCCAAGAACACACCTGTCGTTTCACTGGGTTTTGCTGAGGGTTCCAGAGCGCTTTATGCTTCGCCTGGCACTTCGGTGGGGATTCACAGATTAAGAGAGGATATGAGCCCGGCTAACATCCGGCAGCTTGGTTTGGACCTTAACGGCAGCCAGCTGAAATTGAATAACCATGTCCGCGGTGGCCAGTCCGGAGGCCCTGTGGTCACCAACGAAGGCAAACTGGCCGGGCTGAATCAGTCCGGACCGGATGACTCAAGACATAGCTCAGCTGTGCCTATCGATCAAAAACGTGTGGATGAATTGTTGGCCCGGTCCATGAAGAAACCCTAGCCATTAGAACCTGCCTCCGAACCAGCCTCCAATGCGTCCGTAACCGGGCTGTGGTAGTGGTCGGTAGGGGGGACGCATTCCATAGTCGTCATATCCGTTGCCGTACCTCGAATAATCCTGGGGGTAATATCTGTTGTTTCTCTGGTAGGCATAAGGGCTGGAGTAGCCATAGCCGTAATCGTAATCCGGTTGCTGCTGGAACCCGCCCATGAAGCCGGGGTGCGGATAGCGGCCACCGTAATACCTGTGCGACATGCCGCCCGCCAGGCCTCCAGCTACGCCGGTAAGGATTCCGGCCAGCGGCGCCAGGAAGCCCTGAGCAAAGTCTCCGCCCTGTTCGCGGACCGGCATCTGCCTTTGACTGTACCGTGGCTCGATCGGCTGCTGCGGTCCTGAATATTGCTCGGGTGCTGAGTGCCGCGGCGGCGGTGCGTGGTGTTCGACCGGCGGGCAGTCACGTTTTTGCGAGAGCCCGAGACGCAGGTGCCATCCTTCTTGTATGCGGTCGCATTCGGCCAGGCGCGGATGCGCTGCCTGGTTCAATTGTTTGATATGGGCCACTTCTTCGGCTATCGCTGACCTGGTTGCTTTGCGCCCGGCCATATGAAGTTCGCGCTCGGCAATTGTGCTCAGGCAGTCGCCGTCTTTGACCGTGTATGAGCCGTCAGAATTTATCTTTAAAGGCTGGTGGAGCGATGCCCGGGAGGCTTCCTCCCACTGCTTTGCTCGGGGCGACTCGGCGCTGCGCAGCAGAGCTTCACTTGTACTCTGTTCGGGTGGTGCAGAAGCGTTTCCGTCTCGGAAATTGTCGGACATCTTTTTGTTTATCCTCTAAATTACTCAATGCCGGGTTGCCATCGGTCAGGCTATTATTCGACCGACAGGGTGAAATTGAGGTCAAATGCGACCGGGCAAAATTTATCGGAGAATGTGGACTTCGATGTCTTTCTTCGTCCGGAAACGCTGTGATAAGATCGTTCCATGTCGCAATCAGTAGCCAGCCCGACCCTCGAAGACGCACGTGAGTTTTGGCCAGAGCCAAGCGTGTGCGACGGTTTTGAAGTCAGTGAATTGCTCGATGAGGTGCGCTGCTTTGCCCTTGTTACTTTCGATTCGCTTGATCTGGACGGCAATGGTTTTATTTCAAAAAAAGAGCTTGAACTGGCTCTGGCTTCTAATCATTTAAAGCAGCGTGAAAAAAATTATGTGCGATTTCTCTTGCGTAATATTCACACCATCAGCAGGGCTCATGACGACAATGATGGTATAAATCCCTGCGGCATTTCGCGCAAAGATTTACTCGGCATTTCGCGGCCGGACGTGACTTCTTATTTCGACCGCATGTAGTTAGCGGTAGGCTCGGTTGGCGTTATCGCGCGCGGTTGAGGCATCGGCGCTGGCGGCATCGGCATAGGACTGCGCGCTGCTGGCGTAGGACTCGGCGTTTGGATCACCGTATTGCGTCTTAGAATATGCTGTCCTTGCTTCATAGCGCGCCTGTGAGGCGTAGTACTCGGCTTCATCAGCCGCCTGAGAGCGGGTGTAATAGTCGCCGTAGTAGGATTTTCGACAGGCATTGCGCGCGTAACTGGCGTCGTTCTGGGCGCGGTAGGCATTGCCGCTGGCATCGCCCTGGCTTGAGCTGCCTGAGTCGCCAAAAAATGTTTTGAACATGTTGCCAAAGCCTGAATTGGGCTCGGTCATCTGGGGCGCCGGCACCATCTGCTGCCGCAGCGCCTGCATCGGCATATTGGGCCGCATCATTGCTTGCTGCGGCATGCCCTGCTGTTGCATCATCTGTTGCACCGGTCTGCCCTGTTGCCAGCCGCCATTTTGCACGGGCATCATTTGTGCGGCGCCGGGGCCTGGGCCTGACGGTTTGAGTGTTTCAACTTTGTCGAGCATTTGCTCCAGGTTTTGCATGTTGGCTTGCTGCCCGGAGGCGACTATCGGCGACGCCGCCTGCAAGCAGCAGGCCAGGCAGAGAGCGGCAATTTTGGTATTGAGATCCGGCATAAAATTCTGAGTTAATCTATAAGTGCGTCCGCCTGCATTATTCCCAGCCACGCGAATTTAACCATTCGGGTAGAATAGCCCCAGTCTATTTGGGGCCCCCGTCGCACTATGCAAAAGATAAAAACGTTTCTGATGTTCGAAGGCAAGGCCGAAGAAGCTATTCGCTTCTATACGTCACTGTTTCAAGACTCCGTCGTCGTAGCTCTTGTGCGCTACGATGCCGCTGGACCGGGTGAGGTGGGTAAGGTGCAAAAGGCGCTTTTCACCCTCAACGGGCAGCAGTTTATGGCCATCGACAGCCCGATTCACCATGAGTTTACGTTCACCCCGGCGACCTCACTCTTTGTCGACTGCGATGGGGATGAAATTGATGATCTGGCGGCCAAACTGTCCGAGGGCGGCAGTATATTGATGCCCCTGGGCAATTATGGTTTCAGTCAGAAATTTTGCTGGCTCAATGATCGATACGGCGTGTCCTGGCAGCTGAATTTCAGCTGAGTGCGCTACTTTGCCTGGTGTGCGGCGCCTGAGCGACCGCTGCCAAAATTTTGCACATAAATGCTTGGATCCTGGTCTACCATCTTGTGACCAGGTCTGCCGTCGTCAATCTGCGAATGCAAGTTGTCCGGTGCCTTGCTGTAGGAGTCGGAAAGGCCGCGGTAGAAGTCGGTGATTTTTGCTTCTTCGCGCTCGTTATCGTCTTGCAGAGCTTTTACCCTTGCTGCGCAGTCATCCTTGATGGCCTGGACGGAGCTTTCATAATCGGGATTGCGGATGCGCTCCTTGCCAAAATAGGTATAGCGGGGCACTTGTTGTATGGCGTTTTGAGCGTCATCGTTGAGATGCTTGATCTGACCCTGCAGGGTCTGCCGTTTGGCGGCGATAAAGGCGGCGCTGTCGCGATCCGCTGAGGCTTTGATTTCGGCTGCCTGTCGCTGAGCGCGCGTGGGGGGCTGGTTTTGATTCTGATTTGGATTCTGATTCTGATTCTGATTCTGATTTTGATTCTGGGCGGCCGGCGGCTGTCCTTGTGGCTGGCTGTCCTGCTGCGCTCGTGGAGGCAGGGGGAATTGTTGTACTGGCTGTGCGCTTGTCGGCGCCCCGGCCGGCTCTGCTGATTGATTTGCCAGGTCCCGCATTTTTTGCATTGCTTTGCGCGCTGTGTCACCAGTGGTGGTGCCTTTGCCGCGGGTGGCGCAAAAATTATATTCCTCGTATGCGTCTTCGAGTCGGTCCAGCTTGATAAAAATGTTGCCGAGCATGTAGTGGACTTCGAGATTGTTGGGCTCTGCGTGCAGCATGGAGACGCATTTTTCCATGGCCGGCAGATAGCGCCCGGCGGAGTAATCGGCGGTTATCTGGGGGATTGTGACTGTGCTCTTTTCGCCCATGGCCGGCAGTCCAATGGCAAGCAGCGCGGTCAGGCCGACGCCCAGGTAATTAGATTTGTAGCAGTACTTAGACACTGGCGCTCTTTTAAAAAAGCCCTGTAACAGTCACCGGGCGCTACTCAATATTACTACGTATTTAACGAGCCAGACGTCACGATACAGCCACGCAAACGTCACCGTCGCGCCACGCTTGACGGCCATGATCGTTTCATGGGCCTGAGCCGGTGAGCCGGGCATTTTAATGGCGGAAGAGTTATGAGCAAAGTCTTACTGGTTGAGGATGACAGAGATCTGACTGTAGTTGTGAGTGAATGGCTCATCGGTCAGGGCGTCACGCTGGAGATTTGTCACGACGGCATTTGCGGCTATGAGCTTCTGGCCGGCGGCGGATATGACATTGCTGTCCTGGATTGGGACGTGCCGGGCATGCAGGGCGTGGATATCTGCAGACAGTATCGAGCGGATGGGGGCAGCGTGCCCATCCTTCTTTTGACAGGCAAAGGTTTGATCGAAGATAAGATGGTCGGCCTCGAGGCCGGGGCCGATGATTACCTGACCAAGCCCTTCAGCTTGCGCGAGCTTTCGGCGCGGCTCAGGGCCTTGAGCCGGCGAGCGAGCTCCAGCTACCAGCCCACACTCAAAGTAGGCAAACTGGAGATGGATCCGACATTGCACATTTTGTGGAAGGACCAGAGCGCGCAGCATCTTTTGCCCCGGGACTTTGCCGTGCTGGAGTTTCTCATGCGCCACCCCAATGAGGTCATCAGTTCGCAGGATATCCTGAGACGTGTCTGGAGCCTGGATACCGAGGTCAGTCCCGATGCAGTGCGTACATCTATAAAGCGTCTGCGCAAGAAGCTCGATGACGGAGCCGAGGAAGATTATTCAATCATTCAGACTGTCTCACGGGTCGGCTATCGTCTGAGCGCCGGCATGTAGGAGCGCCGCACCAATTCTGGTGGCATTAGATACTATTTGGCCACGGGAGCCGCGCCGATCGTTTATGCCTCTTATGACTCAGCGTCAGGATTATTGTATTGAGCTGAAATAGCCGGAGCTGCTTGCTCTTCCAGCTTCAGGCTTTTAATTTCCATGGACTTGATGTTGATGCCCCATTCTCTGGTTTGTTTCTCCAGAGCTACACGCAGGCGCTTGTTGACGTTCTTTTGCTCGGTCTCCAGGGTTTTCAAATCATTCATGGCCACGACCGAACGCAGCACGGTCTGCGCCTGGATGCCTGTTGCCTCGGCGACATTGGCTACTTTAGTCACTGCCTTTTTCGCGTCGCCCACCTGAAACATACAGACGGCCGAAACATTCACCGTTTTGTCATCGATTGTTTTGACGGTAATGGTCGGGGTGTCCAGCATCATCATGCGCGTATCTATGGTCTCGGCACTTTCAAGGATAGGCACGATCAGATGGATGCCCGCGCCTTTGGTGGCCACGACTTTGCCGAAGCGATAGATGACCAGACGATTGGTGTCTTTCACGACTTTTATGCCGGAGAGCAAGACCATGATACTGAGAACAATCAGGCCGCCGATAATTTCAAGCATTTCATACTCCCGAGCAGGCAAAATTATTCTATCCGAACGGGCCCATTTAATGTATCGTCCATCCGCGGCAAGATTCTCCGGCGGGACTGTCAAGATTTTCAGTATATTCCCTGGTTGCAGGTTTATACAGGTGGGCTACTCTGGTATGACGTAATCAGGCAATCTGTCTGGAGGGGTTATGCCCGAGACTGCGCAGGCCGGAGACCCAAAAATGCGAGCGCCCAAAACCGTTGTCCTGCGAAGCGGTTCAGGCAAGGCCGCGGCTAAGGCTATCCCGCCCAAGTATGGTCCAAAGGCTTTTGACCCGGCTGAGCACGGTGGCGTAAAGAAGCGCGGTCCCATATTTCTTTTCTTCGGCGTCATCCTGCCCGCGCTGGCGATGATCTTTGAGTGCACCTTCCACTTTTGCGCTCGCCATTTCTTCGATCCGTTCCCCAGTCCTGCCCATGTTGTTCTTTTTGGCCTCATACCCTTCAGTAACTATCTTGTCTGGCTTGGCACCCGCCGCGATATGTCCAGCCACTACGCCTTCATGTCCCTGGCCAGCGGCATGGCTACGGGGGTGGCCTGCCTCTATTCGCTGATGTTTCTGCCCCTCACTCCCCTGTGCTGCTTTTTCACCCTGGCGCTGGGCTTCGGTCTGCTTGGGCTGGCGCCGCTATTGTCCCTGCCCTGCAATCTGATTTCGGGTAAGACCGTTTGCCATCTGGCCGGTAAGAAGCTGACCTATTTCAATGCCCATCAAGTCGAGCACATCGGCCATATGATTATCCTTGTCATGGTCGTGGCCGTTGAATTGCCCTCCACTTTGACGCGCATAAATCTCAGTCGGGCTGCCGATTCCAATCCTGTTGTCGCCGCCGACGGCGTGCGCTGGTTGCGCAAGTACGGCAGTGCCGAGGTCTTGCAACGTGCCTGCTACGAGCGTTCCGGCCGCGCTACCGATATTCTCGGTTCACTCTATGAAAGCGCGCATCCTCTGAGCGTGGAAGAGACGCGTCGTATTTTTTACCAGGTGACGGGCAAGCCCTTCAATTCGGTGCCTATTCCCAAGTCCGCCCGCGCCACTATTCAGCGTGTCGGTGCTGTGGCTGACCCCGACGGTTTGAATGCCGGGGTGGAAGATGAGTTTGACCTGGATACCGACATCGCCGGTGAAGCGGTGAGCGGTGTGGCGCGTGGACTGTCGGTCTCGCAGTCTAAGTTTGACGGTAAGCTCGAGCCCGATGCCGCCCTTGCCGGTCTGGACTGGTCCTTTTCCTTCACCAATGATTCCAAGTTTGATCGCGAGGCCCGCGCCAAAATCTTGTTGCCGCCTGATGCGGTTGTCACAAAAGCCACTCTGACAGTCAATAACGTTGAAAGGGACGCGACCATCATGGTGCGCAGCATGGCCCGGGCGAGATATCGCCGGGCTGTGGTGGAGAAGAAAGACCCGCTCCTGATAAGCACCTGCGGCAAGGACCAGATTCTTGTACAGTGTTATCCGGTCAAGCCTGGCGAAACGATGAAAGTCAAATTGCGCATGGCTGCGCCGCTCAACATCACCAGAAGAGACAAGGCAGCCCTGGTTTTACCGGCATTTTTAGAGAGAAATTTTGAGGTCAGCGCGCCCAATGATGTGGCGCTGCATTCGAGCAAGCCCATTGCCGCTGCCGGTCTTACTCCCGTGGCTACCGCTGTGAGCGGTGATTTTGAAATCGGTGGTCAAGTCGACGCCGCGCACCTGGCCGGGTTTAACGCCGTCATCGAAGCCGACCGCGATAAAAATACCACTGCTGCCTGGTGCAAAACCGGTAAACGATTCGGTGACGCTGTCACCAGAAGGGTGATTGAAAAGGCCCGTTATAACGGTGTTGATAAGCTGATTTTCGTCATCGACGGCTCAGCGGCCATGCAGCAGTTTATGCCCCAGATTGCCGAGGGATTGAAGTCCCTGCCGTCCACCAAACAGGCCCATGTCCAGGTTGTCGGTGATACCGTCAGTCTTCTAAATCCAGGTATGTCGGCCGGCGGCAGTGCGGAGATGGACGCGGTGATTGAGAAATTGAAAAGTTTCAAAGCCGAGGGCGGGCAGGATGATTTTACCGCCCTGGATAATGCCCTGCGAGTTGCCACCGCCAGTGGTGCTGAGTCCGTCGGCGTTGTCTGGATCCATGCCGCTCAGCCCGAGTCCAGCGCTCCGAACGCAAATGTCAAAGCTATTCTCGATCAGGCCGGTCCGCGCCCCCTGCTGTTTGACATGCAGCTTGTCGCCGGCCCCAATGAAATCCTGAGCAACCTCACCCCGGCCAGCCTGGTGCGGGTGCAACGTGCCGGCTCGGTGGCCGATGATCTGGCTGCTTTGATCGCAGCCTGTGAGTCTGTTCCTCGGCCGCTTGCCGCCCTGTCGACGCCGGAGATGCCGGCTGCCGAGTACAGTGTGGTGACGACCCAGGAAGAGCCGCAAGCCGGGGTGGAAGTCGATGATCGCCTGGCTAAGATCTGGGCCAATCGCCAGATAGCTCTTGATGCTGAAACCCCTGACAGTGCCAGAAATAGAGAGGCTACCCTTCTGGCCAGCGACTATCAGATAGTCAGCCGGGTATCCAGTGCCATCGTTGTATCCCCCGAACCCTCTCCGGTGCTAGCCAATATCGCTGAAAGGAAGCGTGGCTTCCTTAAGGTTGACAATCCGGTGATTTCGCTGCGCCGGAGCCTATCCCAGGCCGGAAGGGAGGTCGTATCGCAGCTCAACTCCCTGTCGTCCGCTGCCAGCACCAGCGGCACTTATGATGACCGCAGTAAGAGTGCCGTGCCGGCGGAGCCCCCCTACAGTGTCAGTAACGGTCCGGTCGGCGCGCCGGTAGATCCGCGCTACGGACAGAGTAATGAAAACTCCGGCACAGAGACGGGTAATAAGGGGCCGGTCGAAGCACTGAAAGAACAGACGGATCAGCTAAGCACCGCTGCCAGTGCGCCCCAGGCACCGGCCAGGTCCGCACCCGGGATGGATCCGTTCAGTTCCCTGGGAGCGGCTGAGGATAAGGACGTGGCAGCGCCACCACCGGCGCAGCTGCAGGGTGCCACCAATGGTACGGTGGCCCAGTTCCGCAATCTTCGTCTGGAAGGCGTCGTTAAACCGGCAGGTAAAGCGGAAGAGATGGATAAGTCAAACAGCTACAATGCTGCTGACGCCCCTGCTGATGCTGAGGCCCCCGCTGATGCACCGGACGCCAAGCCTGTTCCGGAGGCCGATACCTGGATGCTTCTGGCTGTAATATTTGCTTTGTTCGGAGGCGGCTACTTGACCAAGCTCAAGCGCCGGGAGGCCAAGAAGGCTTGATCTACGCCCTTGTCCTTGCTGTCTGGCCGGTCTGGACCTGGTATGTGCAGCGTCTCACCGACCGCTCGGATGAGCCACTGGGGATAGTGGCACTGATAACGCTGGTCGTGATGCTGCGTTTGCATCCGCAAAGGCTCGACCGGTCTTTTTTCGCGCGCACGCCTGCGGTAATGGCGGCGCTGGCTCTGTATTTTCTCTCACTGTTTTTTGCCCCCAAATTAGTCAGCGCCTTGCTGGCCCTTGCTGCCATCGGCCTGGCCATCGGTGGTGACGGCCGTGAGGGTGGCGGCCGCAATCTCACAATGGGTGACTGGTGGCTTTTGTTCTTATCTCTGCCCCTGGTTGCATCGCTCAATTTCTATCTCGGTTATCCCCTGCGCCTGGCCGTCACTGCTATGGCTCTGCCTCTATTGAGCATCACAGGTTTTGCCTCATCGGCGCTGGGCACGTCGATAAGCTGGCACGGTCAGATTGTGGAAATAGATGCTCCCTGCAGCGGTATCCGCATGCTCTGGGCTTCGCTTTATCTGGCTGCCACTCTTGCCAGTCTGCGCTGCCTTAATTTTAAAAACGGTTTTGCTCTGATGGCACTGGCGGTAGTGGCATCGGTATTTGCCAATGTGCTGCGGGTGACGTCACTTTTTTATCTTGAAACCGGCATTGTCACCGTGCCGCAGCGCTATAGCGGTGCTGTGCACGAAGGTGTGGGCGTCGCCGTCTTTTTTATGCTGGCTATCTGTCTGCTCTACCTGGCCAAACTCCTGGAGCGACGACAGGGGCCGCGTGACGAGATGGTGAACCCTCCGGCCGATGAAGTTGAACAGGCCGGAAGGCAGAAAAAGGAGCTTTCGCGAATTTTTTACGCGGCCTGTGCCGTCTGCGCTCTGACCTCGGTAGTGCTTGAGCGCCAGTCCTCATCGTCGCACCTCGATGCCGCAGTGGGCAATGTCAGCTGGCCGACTTCATTTGACTCTGCGCCCTTGCTAACCATACCTCTCACGCCTGCCACGGCGGAGTTTGCGAAAAATTTCCCCGGTGAGATTCGTGTCTACACCGCCGGCCGACGCACGGTCGTCCTGCGCCATATTGAGCAAGCCACCAGGCAATTGCATCCGGCCGCTGATTGTTACAAGGCTAGCGGTTATGAAATCAAATATCTGCCGCTCTTTACCGACCGTGAGGGCAATCGCTGGGAGACGCTCGAGGCGGTGAAAGGCACTGAGCGACTGCAGGTGCGTGAGCGCATTTATGACGGCAAGGGTCGCGGCTGGACTGATGTATCCGCCTGGTACTGGGCGGCAATGATGGGTGAGACCCGCGGGCCCTGGTGGTCCGTAGCGGTGACCAGCACGATCGATTGAGTTGCGTTTCCCGGGCTCAGCGCGGCTCCAGCGGCCGGGCAAACATGGCGCCGGTAATGGATTTGGACCAGCTGAGCGCGGTGCTTATCGAGTCCGGTTCGATGACGACTTTCATGTTGCGGGCTTTTGACGAGGCATCGGCAAATTGCGGCACGCCTTTTTCGTTGACTAAGACCAGACCCGTGTGAGAAATATCGATGCCCGGCTGCGATGTACAAATACCGACGATATCGCCGGTTTTGAGCATGCTTTCCATGGCCGCCATATCCTTGATAGGCACGTAAGAGAGAGGACGTTTGTTGATGTCCTCTTCTTGTTTTTTGATTTTTGCAATCAGACTCTTGTGCGCCGCCAGTTGCTTGTAGCTCTGCGGATGTTCGGACATATAACCGACTTTTGGCGTGATGACTTGACTGACCGGGAAGTTCAAAAGTTGCACCACGCCTTTCTTCTGGTTGTCGTAAAACCAGTCGCTTGTATAGTGCAGTCGGGAACTGTAATCGCCCACGACACCGCCTCGGTAGCGTGTATAGGTTACTTCCGCCAAGAGGTCCGCGGCACTGCTGCCGCCTTTCTTCAGCATGCGGGCGATGCACAGAGTCGATTCAAAAAAGGTGACACAGTCGAGAGCTGTGAGATTGACAGAGCAATATTCACGGTCGAGATCACCGTCCAGGGTATTGGCCACGTATTCTGTGCCAAGAAACTGGTGCGCCACTTTGCCCATCAATTCACCGATAGGCAACTTCTGCCAGTTGCCCCGGCGCGCTTCCGAGGTGATGCGATTGAGCACACCTTCGCCCTGGAAAACCTTATTGATGCCGGCAGAAACAGGCTGCTGGCCGCAACTGAGGGCACCCAGGGTGGCCAGTAGATTTGCTATGAACAGCCGCCTGGTTTGCATGCTTTCTCCTAGGGCTCCGAGCGAAATTTTTCCGCCAGGGCCCGGTCCTTAGCGGCCAGATCGGCCCTGCCCATTTTGGCGTAGGCGGCGGCTCGGGCGTCATACATTCTGGGTGAGGGTGTGGAAGTCAATTTGATGGCCCGGTCAAAATCGGCGACGGCGTCGGCGTATCGCCCGGCGCTGGTTTTGGCTTGGCCGCGCAGCATCAGCACCAGTTCGTCGTCACCCGAAATTTTCAGCAGTGCGTCGTAATCCTGAATGGCAAGTTCGGGATGGTTCATCTTTTTGTGAATGTCCGCCATCCTTTGATAGCAGCCGTCATATTTGGGATTTACTGCCAGAGCCGCTTTTAGATCCGTGAGCGCTTTATCGTATTGACCTTTGGCCTGATAAAGTTCACTGCGCTGGTACAGGCGCCGGTAGCGAAATTCAGGCTGCGCGGGCAGGGCAAGAATCGCGTTCAGGGCTTGCATGGCGTCGTCGATGCGGTTCAGGTTGCGCGAGCAGACGTAGCGCACATCGTGTATGGACATGAGGTCTGGGCAGCCCAGGGCCAGAGCTTTGTTCGCGTCGTCCAGCGCCTTTTGCGGCTCTTCCATCTGGTTGTAAGCCATGGAGCGATAGAGGTAGGCATTTTTGTGCTTCTTGCCGGAGGGATCCATGGCGATTAATTTGTTGCAGTCGTCCAGAGCTTTTACTCCCTGGCCGATGCTGCAATAAAACAGAGCCCGCTGCTCAAGCGCGTCTCCATAGTTTGGATCTTTTTTCAGCGCCAGGTTGAATTGTTGCAGTGCTTCTCCGCGTTTGTGTGCGGCTATCAGCTGCATGCCGCGCGTAAAATCATCCTGAGCGCTGGCCTGTGCGGATTTGGCGTCAGCGTTCGCCGGGAGCAGGCAGGAAGCTATCAAGCTGATTGCTGTGATTGGAAACTTGCTTCTTTGCACCGCGGTCTATTTCTTCTGATTGCATGTGTTGATGGTTGTTTCCATGCTTTCAGTCGACTGCGGTCCGGCCTGGGTGGCCAGTGCTTTGCCGTTTTTGTCGAGCATTACGACCGAGGGAAATTCGGAGATATTGTACTTTTCGCAGAGCGGATCGCCGGTGTTGACTTTCACGAAAGTGATTTTGGGAAACTTGGCTTTCACCTCATCCCAGGCCGGTTCCATCAGCTGTGAACCACGCGAGGCTTCGGAATAAAAATTGATTACCCGGGCGACATTGCTGCCGGCTTCGGCCGGTTTGGTTGCCGTCGTGGTAGCCGGGGGCGTGGTCGTGGTTTTGCCGTCCTTGCCGGCGGGGCCGCGATCTATTAAGTCGGTGCTGGGCTTGCCCGAATCGGCCTTGGCTGTGCTTGTCGCCGCCGGGGTTGTTGTTGTTGTCATTGTAGATGAGCCGCCGGTGCGGCCGCCCACTTTTTCCAGCTGCGCAAGGCCAGCCTGGGCGTTGCCTTTGAGATTGGCGGCCCCGTGATCGATCACCCACTGGTAGTCTTTTTTCGCTTCTTCCACCCGGGCCAGGCACTGATTGCACATGGCCATGTAATAGCGGCAGAGAGAGTTTTTGGGATCCCTGGCGTAGAGCGCTTTAAATTCATTGAGCGCTCCCTGGTAATCCTTGGCGTTGTACTTGGCCACAGCGCCGTTCAAATCGGCCAGAGCCGCCTGCGGCAGAACCACAATTGCGGTGGCCATTAACAGTAAGGATTTAGCGGCGCGAGCGCCGGGTCTCTTGAGTGTGCTCATTATTGCCATTTCCCTTCGCCTCATAGTTCGTTTAGATCCTAACTTGTTTCGATCCTGCTCGCTTATTTTGGCCAGGCAGCGGCTTATTGATAAATCCTGGTGATGGTTGCTATGTCGCGGCTGCTCAAGCGCAGAAGCGGGGATTTCCAGTACATGATGTCCAGCCCCGAAGGGGAGTGTCCGTCGATGCCGAAGGCGTGGCCCGATTCGTGCAGGGCCAGGTTGTAGAGCTCGTTTTTCTGGGCGTTGGACATATTGTTGTAGTCCACCGCGGCACAGGTCAGTTTGACGTAGGCGTGCTTGATCCAGCGGTTGCCGCGGGCGTCGACGAAGTCGTCGTAGGTGGTACGGCCGCCGGAACCCTGGGCTACCTGGCCTGCTTGCGGCCGCTGGTAGATGATGTCGGCCTGGTTGATGTCGCCCACCGTGGTGATGCGCAGGCGGGTCGGGTCGGCCATCACCCACTGGCTGGCCGCTTGTTCGATGGTGCTGCGTGAGCCGGCGCCGAAGCCCAGCCCGGAGGATTCATCGACAAATACTTTCAGGGGGAATTTATTGGCCGGCCAGCGGCGGACGTTGATGTTGCTGAAATAATCTTGGCTTGAGGGGTCGCAGGTACGGCGCCAGTTGACCAGATTGCCCAGTTCGCCGCTTTCTTCCTGGGCCCAGGCGGTGTTGATGCCGGCGGCCGGATTGCTGGGCGCGGCCTGGAGCAACTGGTCGTAGCATTCTTTGGCGTGCTGCCAGTCATCCGTGGCGCGCTCGTAGCTGCCCGAGACGTCATCGGCCAGGGCCAGGGAGTAGTAAAGTCCGGACTTGGCCTGGTAGGCATCATAGGGCAGGACATTGATGGCCTGGTTGAAATAGTTGGAGGCGCTGGGGTAGTTTTGCGTCTCGTAGGCATAGTCGCCCTGGTGTTTGTAGGCCTCGGCCTGCTGGTCGTAGCCAAAAAACAGTGCCTGGGCAGGCAGAGCTGCCACTGTTGCGGCGCACGCAGCGCCGATGGCTGTCATTAATTTGTGCGGGAAAATTTTCATAACTGAAAAGTCTAGCAGAAGCAGATGTCAGGTGTCCGGCTGTGACAAAGGGTATTTATTAATGCTATAAATCGACCACGTTCCGCCGCTAAATCTTGGCAGGCGGACGTTAGCCTCTTTGCCAGTAATTGAAAGCCCGCCCCAAATACAGAGATTTTGAGATTAATGTCCTCAAGCGCAGCAAAAAATTATTTCGGATTGTCGGCTGACCATTCGGGCCGTGACAGTTCCAGAGTGGCTGTGATACCGGTGCCCTACGAAGGCAGCGGTGTCGGCAGCAAGGGGACAAAAGACGCTCCGAAAGCCATTCTTGAAGCGAGCCAGCAGGTCGAACTTTTTGATGACGAACTCTGGATCGAGCCCTTCAAAATCGGAGTGCACACGGCACCGGCCGTTAAATTTGACGCCGTTACCAATGAAAGCGCCGCCCCCTTCCAGGAACTGGCCGATGCTGTTCGTCCCTTTATTGACGGCGACAAGTTTCCCATCATAGTAGGCGGTGAGCGCACAGTCAGCCTGGGCGCGGTCAAGGGCTGCATCGATAGATATCCCAGTCTTTCGGTTTTGCAACTGGGCGCACATTGCAACCTGCGCGCCTCCTGCGAAGGCAATGATTACAGCGGTGCCTCCGCCGCTTTTCAGGTTTATAAAACACTGCCCAATCCACGGATTACCCAGGTCGGCGTGCGCAATGTCAGTTGGGATGAAGTGGCCTGGATGGAAGAGGACGAGCCGCAGATCAATATTTTTTGGGCGCGCCACAAGAGCAAGTGGGACTACAACGAAATCATCAATACCTTATCCGACAATGTCTATCTTTCCATCAACGTCAATGTGCTCGATTGCGGCGTCATGGCCGCTACCGGCGAGCCGGAGCCGGGCGGCATCGACTGGTATCAATTGATGGAAGTAATCAAAATGGTCTGTGTGCGCAAAAATGTAGTCGGCGCCGACTTGACCGAGCTCGCGCCAATCAAAGGTGTGCCGGCCCCCAATTTCGTCGCCGCCAAATTACTCTATAAGCTCATTGGTTATCGTTTTGCCCTGGATCTGGGCGTGACGAAAAAGTACCTCTAAGCTTACTGCACCTTGCCTTCTTGCAAACGGCTGGTCTCAGGCTTTTCAGCCAGGGCCTCAAGCAGCGGCATCTTATATTGATTGAGCAAGTAGTCCAGTCCTTTGGAGCGCAATTCAATGCTGTGCATGGCCTTGAGCATGTCGAGCGCCCCGTCGAGGTCGCCGGTTATGTATTTGAGGCGCATGGTGCAGGCGGTATTGAGATTGGAGCGAGCCCAGGGTGTGGCCAGGAAAGTCTCGGCGCTGGTGACGCCTTCAAAGGCTTTCAGTCCGGCGTCGATGCCCCTGGCCAGGGCGGCGGCAAATTCGTCGCGGCCAGCTGTCCAGAGCACAGGCAGTAAGTTCCAGGATGTGTCGACGTCGAGTTCCAGGTCGCGCAGGGCGGCGTCAAAGTTGGAATAGTCGGCGGTTTTGCTGTATTTTTTGCGCGGCTTGTCCAGCTCCCACAATTTGTCAAAAACCAGGCGCAGACGCAAAGTGCACTGAATATGCGGCTCGGAGACAAACTTGTAGGACTTGATGTCTATAAATTGATGCACGGCGCCGCTGGCTTTGTAGAAGGAAAAGCCCACGCGTTGCAGACCGCGCTCGGCCAGCGGGACCTTCATATATTCATCCAGAAATTCGTCCAGTCGGTCCTGCCAGGCGGCCAGCACCCGGGTGGGTTCCATGCTGATGCATTCGACGGCGTCCTTGAGATCGAGCACGGGCCGGGCGTTGAAGTCATACTCGGTCCATTCGGAAGCATCGTCCGGCTCATCGGCATCATGCTTGAAAGGTTGCCTGTCGTGTATCGGTGCGTCGTCATCAGCGAGCGAATCAACGGTGAAGTGGAAGCCCTCCTGGCACTGATCATCGGTCGTGCCCAGAATAATTTCCACACCGAGCTCGGGATTGAAGCCAAGCAAAAGGAAGCTGGCTTCTTCGTATACACGCAGAAGATTTTCCACGAGTATTTCGCGCAAATAATTGGCTTCATCGGTCAGGCCGTCTTCCTGCAATTCCCCTTCTGGAGCGACAAATCCGAAGGCCAGACCATTTTGGACCGAGACCAGCGGAGAAACCAGATGGCGCACCGTGGGTGGTGCCGCTTCCTTGATCTTTTCCACCATTTCCAGGTCGTCGGGATCGTCATTGACGAAGTAGAGCAATGTCTGGAAGTCAAAGGGGACGAGGGCTCCGGGAAGCGGATCCTGTTCCATACTGAATACATCTTTTGTCCGGTAATGGGCGCACTCCACAGCCGCCACGCCCTGCTCACCGCCAAATCCTACTTGAATGGCGGCGATACAACCCTGGTCTTCTTTCATGGTCTTGAGGACTTTGATGCGCAATTTTTCCAGCGCTTTTGCCTCGCTGGAGCTTGCCGGAGCCGCCGTTGGCGCCAGGCAATAGCAGCGTCTGCCGCCGGATACATCAATAGGTCCCAGGAAAAAACGTTTGCACTTTTGCGAAGCGTCTTCTTTTATTTTGATTAAAGCCGCTTCTGCACTTGGTATTTGAGTGTCGAGAAGAATGACCAGGACTTTGTGATGTGTTGATCCCATGCTGTTCCTCGATTGGGCCAAAATATTTATGAGTGTATCACCCCGGCGGCCCGCCAGCTATATCGCAAGAATAGCCCTATTTAGGCTATTAAGCGGCAATCTGCTGGATATGTATATGAAACTTTTCTGGGCTTTCGCCGCCGATCTGCTTCTTGTCATGCCCTTTTGGGGCGTTCCTTTTAGCGCTTCATTGATTGACCTTTATCCCTGGAAAACTCAAGCGATATCGCTTGAGAATTTCAGGAGTGAAGGTGTCGACGTGAATCTCCCGCAGGGCTTTGAGTTTGGCAAAAGCAGAGATTGCTGTCGTATCGATATTGCAGCGGTCGGCGCGGAAGACCTCGAGATTTTGCAGGCTTTTAAGCTGGTCTATGTTGGGGCTTATAAGGTCGGAATCCGAAAAATTCACTTCTCTCAAAGTTCTGATTCTTGCGATTTTTGATAGCTCCAGAGCATTTAAGGTAAATTTCGGGATTTCCAGGATTTCAATTTTCGACTTTCTGGCCAGTGTGTCGAGCAAGGGTCCGATTGAATGCAGTGAGCCGTCTTTCGTTTCGGTGCTGAATTGTACGGTCTTCCCGTCGGACATGGTGTGGTCTTCCAGCATTGTTTGGGTGGAATTGCCCTGGTAGCCAAATCTCAGGACTTTGATTGTCGCTAGGATGCGGCAATTTGCCAGGTCAGTCGGCGTTATGCGCCCGGGATTGGCATTCAATTCCTCCAGGGCGGTGAAGGCCAGGAGCATGGGCAGAATGTCCGAGGTCGCGCCGTTGCAATCGCGAAGGTCAAGGCGTTTCAGGTCTTTGGCAGCGTGCAAATGGGCCATGGCAATTGGTACGCGCTTGCTCAGCGTCACCGAAGTGCCGGGCATAGTCACCGAGTAGAGGCCTGCGTGCTGGAAATTATCTAAGAGTTCGGGGCTTTCTATGGCTGTTTCATTGGGGAAGTAATAGAGCTTGTGGCCCGCGGGAATAGTCTGTTTGCCCTGGCAGATGTACTTTTTGCCTTTGTTGGGATCGGCGTTGTCGAGGACTATTTCGCCTATGCTTTCATCGGCGGGGAAGTCAAAGAGCACCGGTCTTTTGGCCTGTGCGTAATCGATTTCACCGGTGAAGGGCCTGTTCTCAAATTTGCGCACGCGAAGAGGTTTGACGGAAATCGGCTGCGGCGCGTGCGCTTTATCCACCGGGTCCGAGCGGAACAAATCTTTTGGTTCGTCGGTTTTTGGGATCAGTGGCTTGCTCTGCTCGGCTTTTAAGTGCAGATATAAATATGTTCCGGCTGCGATTGACACTACCAGTAGTGCACCAATTGCAATCAGGGCGGGCGCATTGATCGGCGACTGCGGTTTGTTTGTGCCGGTGTCCGCCATATCTGCGCTGTTACTTGCCGGCGCAGTAGCGGAGACGGGAGGTCTACTCAGCTCTCTTGTGCGCGCGGCAGCGGGTGACCGCAGTCGGGCCAGGGTCGTTTCCAGATTCTGGTGCACGGCGTCCATATTCTGCGGGCGGTCCATGGGTGTTTTGGCCAGTAATTCGGCCAGCATCCTGTCGAGATAAGAGGGGAAGTTGCGCCCGCCGTAAACTGCGTTGAGGGGCGGCGGCATGTTGTTCTGGTGCATCATCATTGTTTCCAGAGCGTTGCGACCCCGGAAAGGTGGGCTGCCGGTCAGGGCTTCAAACAATGTACACCCCAGTGAATAAATGTCCGAGCGGGCGTCTATTTTGGCCCCTTCGCACTGCTCGGGACTCATATATAAAGGACTGCCGCAGATTTCGCCGACATTGGTCAGATTTTGCCGGTCCTGATCGGCGGCGCCGGAGAGTTTGGCTATGCCGAAGTCGACGATTTTGATTTTGCCGCTGTCCGCGCCCGGTGTCTCAAGGATAACGACGTTGGCCGGTTTAATGTCGCGGTGAATGATGCCCTTTTTGTGGGCGTAACTGAGGCCGGCGCTCACTTCCAGAAATATTTCAATGGCCCGAATCGGTTCCAGGGGGCCGTTTGTCTCGATTAATTCCGCCAGACTGCGGCCTTTGAGAAGATCCATTACGTAGTAGGGCAGACGGCCCTGCTCCAGGCCCAGATTGTAAATGCCGACTATGTTGGGGTGATTCATTCTGGCAATGGCCTGGGCTTCGTTTTGGAAGCGGCGCCAGGCGGTCTCGGTCACTTTGTCGGTGCTCAGGGTCTTGAGGGCATATTCGGTTTGCATGATTGTGTGACGCACACGGTAGACGTTGCCCATTCCGCCTGCGCCGATAAAGTCCCGCACTTCATAGGTACCGCCGACTATATCCCCGGCCTGAAATTCGCGGGCTCCTGGAGTGCCGCCGATGGTGAGTCGGGTCTTGTCCTGCTGATTGTTGGGGTCGTCCGGGTTTGCCATAGTCGATTACTATATTATTTTGTGGGCGCCGAGGGAAGAAAATCTTGCATGGCCCTTTCTTCTTCACTTGGTTGGGATGGTGTGGCCTTACCGGAAGGGCTGCTTTTGCTATCCAGTAATTGAGTCATTCTGGGATCGGCCTTTGATGTCACTTGAGTCGCCGGACAGTGAATTAGTCGCAGGTTTTTCAGTTTGGATAAGATTTGCAGATCGCTGTCAGTCAAGCGCGTGCCGGCGCATCTCAGACATTGCAGAGCCGGCATTTCGGCGATTTCTTTTATCTGCGCCGTGTGGAGCCTGGTGTTTTGAAGGTCCAGGAGGATCAGATTCTTTGAGCCCTTGAGTGCGGCAAGGACTTCGCTGACGTTATCGAGTGTGTTGATGGTCAGGTGGCTAAGGCGCTTGAGCAGGGGCGAGGTCGCCAGTCTGTGCATCGTGATGTTGGAGTCCTGCAGTTCAAGCATGTGCAGGTTGGGGAGTTTTTCCAGATCGTCAACGATGCCGTCGTCGATTTTTGAGCACTCTATCAATGAGACATGGACAAGGCTGGCGATGTGCAAAAAGTGTTTGAAGGTGCTGTTTTCAAATTTATCCGTTTCTGCTGCGGATGGCCCGGAGGCATCAACGTGCACGGCAAATAGATCGCCTGAGCGGAATCGATCAATGTATTCGGGATGTTCCAGCACCACCACGCCGGGAAAATAGACACAGGAGCCCAGAAGCATCGGCTTGGTTTTGCCCTGGCAGGGATAGGTCTGTCTAAGTGAAGTCAGTGAGGCCATGAGGCCCAGATTGACGTCCTCGGGGAAGTTAAACTGGATGGTTGGCCTGCCTCCGGGGGCATTCATATCGATGGTTGAATAGGGCGTCTTATCTCGCGCGCTGGCCGGCGTTTTTGCGGATCGGGTGTCGTCCACAGGAGCGGCTTTGATGATAGCTGGCGCACCGCCGGCGGTGGCCAAGCTTGTTGCTGTTGGAGATGGCTTCTTTGATTGCAGGACAATGGCTATCGTCGCCAGGACGGCGGTTAGAAGCAGGCCTCCAGCGACTGCCGGTATTTTGCGAGACTGGTGGGCCTTCTGGCTGGGCTTCGTACCATGCTGCAAAATAGCGTTCAGATCCTGGGCCAGGCTTTCCGTCGTCTGGTAGCGGTCCATCGGTGCTTTGGCCATTGCTTTTGCCAGGGCCGATTCCAGGGCCGGTGGAAAGGAGCGGCCACAGGCGGCCTTGAGTGTGGGTGCCGGGGCGGTGCCATGCAGCAGCATTGTTTCCATGGCATTGCGGCCCTTAAACGGAGGGCTGCTGGTCAGCGCTTCAAAGAGAGTACAGCCTAGCGAATAGGTGTCGGAGCGGGCGTCTATTTTGCCGGCCTGACACTGTTCCGGGCTCATGTAAAAGGGACTGCCGCAGATTTCACCAATTCCGGTCAGTTGCTGATTGGCCAGTTCTTTTGTATGCGAAAGTTTGGCGATACCGAAGTCGACAATCTTTACGGTGGCGCCGGCGGCGTCCGCTTTGTCTAAAACAAATATGTTACCCGGTTTGATATCGCGGTGGACAATACCTTTTTTATGCGCAAAGCCGATGCCGGCGCAGACTTCGATAAAGATTTTGAGCGCTTCATCCGTTTCCAGATGGGATTTCATTTGCAGCACTTCCAGCAATGTCTTGCCGGTCAAAATGTCCATAACGTAGTAAGGCACCCTGTTGTCGTGCAGACCCAGGTTGTAGATGCCGACGATATTGGGGTGATTGAGTCTGGCGATGGCCTGCGCTTCCACCTGGAAGCGCCTCCAGGCGACGTCGGTTACTTGATCGGCGCTCAGTGTTTTGAGGGCATATTCGGTTTGCAAAATTTTGTGGCGTACTTTATAGACGTTGCCCATGCCGCCCGCACCGATAAATGAGAGCACTTCATAGTCGCCGCCGATGATATCACCGGCGGTGAATTCTCGGCCGCCGGATGCGGCCGCGCCGCTATATTGCGTGCGGTCCTGATCGCCGGTGGAATCGCTCATTCCTTATTTACCCTGATACCCTTGAGGTTGGACTTCAGAGCATTGTATTCAGCGGCCCCCATGCCCTCATCGTTGATGCGCAAAAATTTATCCTTTCCGGTCATTATGGCCATGATTACAGGCGCTGACCTGGACGTGATGCGCGCACCGTCTATCTCCAGGGCCCGAATGTTGCGAAGCTTGCCCAGTTGCGCCAGGTCCTCGTCATTCAGGCGGCTGGAGTTTGCTTTCAGTACTTTCAAATTAGTGAAGGTGCCGATATAGCGATAGTCAGTGGTTGTCAGCTTCAGCCCTGACACGTCCAGTATTTCCAGGTTGGGTGTGCCGGCCATGGCGGCAAAAAGCGGGGTCAGGCTGTCATTTGTTTCTATTGCCAGTTCTCTCAGGCGGCGCACCAGTGGTGATCTGGACAGGGCCAGTACGGTCAATTTTTTGTCTTCACGCAGAGTCAAACCCTTTAGATCGGGCATTGAGTTCAGGTCCGGTATTATCTGGTCGTCGATTTTATCGCAGAGCAAAAGGCGCAGCCAGATAATGTTTTTCAGTCTGGCTATGTGCTTGACGGTTTCGTTTGTGAAGAAGTCTGATTCCAGTTCGGAGTTTAGCTCAACGGCTTGCAGGTCACCTGGTCTGAATCGGTCCAGAAATTGCGGATAGAGTGCTATTTGTTTGCCCGGCACCAGGAGGATTTCCATACCGTGCGGAATTTCCACAGTGCCGCGGCAGGGGAATGCCCTCTTGCGGTCGTAGAAGAGGCAGAGATAGCCCAGGGGACGGTCTTTGGGAAATTCAAAATGAATCATTTCCGGACCGCCCCTGGGCATGACTATGCTCGAATAAGGCTTTGTCTCATTTAGCTCTTCCGCCGAAGGGGGCGGCAGATCCTCGTCGGTAAAAGCTCGGCTGTTATTCATATCCGATGCCAGTTTGGTGGCGGTGGCGCTGGCCATTGCCGGTGATTTCGGTATCACGTCCTGATTTTGCCCGCGTCCGTTGACATAAAAGATGGCTGCGGCCGTGCCCATTAAGAGGATGACTACGGAAGCCATTATTGCCAGAGGGCTCGCTTGCAAGCCGGTTTTTGCCGATTGCGGCTTGCTGGGCGTCAATTCCGCCTGAAGGATAGTACTGAGATCCTGCTGCAATTTTTCCATGTTCGGGTAGCGATCCATGGGTGCCTTGGCCAGTGTAATGGCCACAATTTCTTCCAGTGCGGCGGGAAATGTTTGCTCCTGCACCGATTCGTTCAATGTCGGCGGCTGATTGGAATGGTGCATGATTATGGTTTCGGTGACATTGCGACCTTTGAAAGGCGGGCTGCCTGTCAGGGTCTCAAACAATGTGCAGCCGAGCGAGTATATGTCGGAGCGGGCATCGACTTTGCCTCCCTGACTCTGTTCCGGGCTCATATAAAAGGGACTGCCGCAGATTTCTCCCACTCCGGTCAGTTGTTGATTGGCCAGGTCTTTCGTATGGGAAAGTTTGGCGATGCCGAAATCTACGATTTTGATTTTCGCGCCTGTGGCGTCTGGGTTTTTTAACACGACTATATTGCCCGGCTTGATATCGCGGTGCACGATGCCTTTTTTGTGAGCATAACCTATGCCGGCACAGGCCTCGATGAAAATCGGCAGTGCTTCTACCACGGGCAGTTGATGCCTCGCCTGTAAGATGTCCGCCAGCGTGGAACCGGACAATAGATCCATTACGTAATATGGCACCGTTTTGTTGTGCAGGCCGAGATTGTAGATGGCCACTACATTTGGATGATTCATGCGGGCGATGGCCTGGGCCTCATTTTGGAAGCGGCGCCAGGCCACCTCGGTGACCTGATCTGCGCGCAGTGTCTTGAGGGCGTACTCGGTGTTCATTATGCGATGGCGCACACGATAGACACTGCCCATCCCGCCTGCGCCGATAAAGGAGAGCACTTCATAGTCACCGTCTATGATGTCACCGGCGGCAAAGTCGGAGGCATTTCCTTCTGAAAGACCTTGCATCCCCTCTCTGGTCAGCCGAGTGCGTTCAAAATTTTCGTCCTCTTCGCCGCTGTTCATTCTCAGTCTTCTCTTGCTTTTTCAAAGCGCTGAAATTTCATCCAGTTCAGATCGGCCATCAATCTGGCGTCGGACATGGGAGCGGCGGCATTTACATCGATGGTCATGAACTCTACATTCTTGAGTTTTTTCAAACTGGAGAGCATCAAGGCGTCGATCTTTTGTTCGGTAAAAAATATAGCTTTAAGTTTTGGCATACTGGCCAATAGCTTGATGTCGGCTGAGGATATCTCGGAGCCTTCCAGCACCAGTTTTACTAAATTGGGCAGGCTGGCGATATATTCAAATCCCTTGCGGCCGACCGTTGAGCGTGTCAGCACCAGGGTTTTCACAACCGGCGAACCCTTGATCAATTTGAGGTAGGGATCGGCGTCTTTCTGGTATGAAAAACCTACCTCCGGGACTTTGCTTAGCAGAGACAGGTGTGACAGTTGTTCGGGGCTGAAGCTCTCGTCATCAAATTGCAGGGTGTTGAGGGAGGGCATATCGGCGATGTATTTGAAGCAGTCTACTGTTAATTTGGGGCAGTGGCCAAACTGAAGCTTACTGACGCCGGGTATGGTGTGCGTCACCTTCAGCAGATCGTTGCTGGCGCTGTTGCCTGATATGTGCAGGCCTTTGAGGTCGCCTTTGCGGAATCGTTTGACGTACTGGGGGTATTTGAGCAGGACCGGATCCGGAGTAAACGATAAGACGTCTTTGTCCAGATAATACTTCGTGCCCACGGCCGCAGGCGCGAAAGTGTTATAGGTGCTTCTGATATCGCCGATGGTGATATCGCTGGGAAAATTAAATATCCTTGAGGGGCGATCGGCGTGAAGTCCCAGGTGTGAATAGGGCGTTGTCTCTTTCAGGCTGACGCTGGGCGGTGTTTTGTTTCTGTCGTTATCCTCTATGACGTTCTCCGCGTCGTTCAGTTCGGTCGGGCCGGACTTGCACAGTGCCTCAAATTGCTGCGGCTTAGCTGCTGGTGCCGGTGCCGCTGTCACAGTCTTATGCGATGTCGTTTGATTTTTCCAGTATAAAAATCCGCCCACTCCGCCGCCTGTGGCGATAATCGCCACTGCCACAAGGGCAATTAAGGGCTTGTTTAAACCACCGCCGGAGTCATCGCTGTCTTCTTCCGGCTGGTAAAGGCGTTCCCGGGCGCGGAATTTGCCGGTGGCGTCTTTCTCTGCTCCCGCTCTCTGCATCTGTGCGGCGTAAGGATTTATGGCTGTGTTTACGGCCGTTTGCTCGCCGGCCAGCACCGCTGAAAGGTCCTGGGCTACCTGTTCCATGCTCTGATATCGATCCATGGGTTCTTTGGCCAGCAAAGTGGCCATTATCCCTTCCAGAGATTCGGGGAATTCCTTGCCGCCGGAGGCGATTTTGAGGGAAGGCGGTTTGGTCGTCTGGTGCATCATCATCGTATCGACGGCACTGCGGCCCCGCAGCGGCGGCGCGCCGGTCAGTGCTTCAAAGAGTGTGCAGCCCAGTGAATAAATGTCGGACCTGGCGTCGATGCGCTGGCCCACGGTTTGTTCTGGACTCATGTAATAGGGACTGCCGCAAACTTCGCCGGCACTGGTCAGAAACTGGTTTTGCGGGTCCTTGATGCCGGATAGTTTGGCGATGCCGAAGTCTACGATTTTTGCTTTGCAGTTGGGTGCGGGCTTATTGAGCAGCACTATATTTGGTGGCTTGATGTCGCGGTGCACAATGCCCTTTTTGTGGGCATAGCCGAAGCCCCCGCACAGCTCTACAAACAGAGTCAATGCTTCTTTTACCGGCATGGGGCCGCGGTCTCGCAGCAGGTCATTGAGGGTGTCGCCCTCCAGGATGTCCATGACGTAGTAGGGCAGTCGTCCTTCATGCAGGCCCAGATTGTAGATGCCGACGATGTTTGGATGGCTCATTCTGGCGATGGCCTGTGCTTCGTTCTGGAAGCGCCTCCAGGCCACTTCGGTGACTTTGTCGGCGCTCAAAGTTTTGAGCGCGTAGTCACTGTTCATCATCGTGTGGCGCACGCGGTAAACGTTGCCCATGCCGCCGGCGCCTATCCATTTGAGCACTTCATAGTCGCCGTCGATTATGTCGCCGACCCGGAATTCACCGGCCATTGGAGTGCCGCCGGCCGTGAGTTGTGTCCGCGCTTGCGGGTCAAAATTTTCTTCCGGACGTTTGTTTGGCTCTTGTGATTGCATGAGGCGTCAGGCTTTGCCTACCGGTGTAGCGTTCGGCGGCGCTCCTGTATCTCGTTGCAGTGATACGGGTGAGGATGGTCTCGAAGCCGGCTTGGACTGGATCCAGTAATATCCCATCGCCGCCATCAGTACGGTTAAAACGACAAAGACACCGATCATCAGCCGCAGGAAATAGGGAGGCATGGAGGTCTGGAATTCGGACTCGTATTCCTCATCTTCTTCGTGGTCGGCCTGACTGGCTCTGTTGTTTCGTCGACTCGGGCGGTGGTCGCGCTGCTGCTCGTGGAAGCCTGATTCTTCCAGAAGCAAGGCCCCGCCGCGATCGTAATTGTCGCTTGCCGCTGACCGCGGCGCGCTCGCCTGCGGCGGCGCTTGCCTCTGTGGTTGTGCTTGTTGGCCGCTCAAGGGCAGGTCTTTGCCGTCCAAAACCGCCTGCAAATCCTGAGCCGCTTCTTCCATGGTCTGATAGCGCTGATCGGGGCGTTTGGCCAGCATCTTCTGCAAAATGCGTTCCAGCATTGGAGGGAAGGGTTTGCCGCCGGGGGATTGCAGCGGAGGCGGCGGTGCGCTCTGATGTTTGAGCATCGTGTCGACGACATTGCGACCGCGGAAAGGTGGCGCACCGGTGAGGATCTCGTAGAGTGTGCAGCCGATGGAATAAATATCCGAGCGCGCATCGACGGCCCCGGCTTCGCATTGCTCTGGACTCATGTAATAGGGGCTGCCGCAGACTTCGCCGATATTGGTCAGTTGCTGGTTGCCGCCGTCATCAGAGAGTTTGACTATGCCGAAGTCGACGATTTTAACTTTGCTGCCGGCCTGAGGTGTGTCCAGGACCACGACATTTGGCGGCTTGAGATCCCGGTGGATTACCCCTTTTTTGTGAGCGTAGCCCATGCCGTTGCAGACTTCGATAAAAATCGGCAGTGCTTCTTCTACGGGCAGGGGGCCGCGCTGGGCGATAATCTCCAGCAAGGTTTTGCCCTGCAACTGGGCCATGACATAGTATGGGACCTTACCATCGTGCAGGCCAAAATTGTAGATGGCCACTATGTTTTGATGATTCATGCGGCCGATGGCCTGGGCTTCTTTTTGAAATCTTTTCCAGGAGACATCAGTTATGGCGTCGGCGCGCAATGTCTTGAGAGCGTACTCTTCCATCATGATGTTGTGGCGCGCCCGGTAGATGTTGCCCATGCCGCCCTGACCGAGCAAGTCGATGATTTCGTAGGCGCCGCCAATGACGTCACCGGCCTTGAATTCATAAGCAAGGTCGGACTGGGCCGGGGCAAATGCTAATTTGTCCGGCTTGCGTTGGTTGGTGGTCGGTCCTTCGCTCATTGCACACTCACTTTCGGCAGGCCCCGTTGGATGTCGAGAAGGTCCTTTCGTCTCATCATCGAGGTCTCGACGACCAGGGTCTTGAGGGCTGGGAATGTTCGAATTATGGGGGTTTGTCTGGCGGTTATACCGCAATTTTGCGCGTACATGATTCTCAGCCCTGGTATTTTAGCTAATTCTTTCAGCTCTGCGTCACCCAGAGGGGTGCTGTTTATCATCAAGCTTTTCAGGTTTTTGAGGGAACTCAAAGCCTTTATACCCTTGATTGTCAGGGGTGAATTGTCCAGGACAAGTTCGTCCAGGCGCTCCGATTGTGCCAGCGCCTGGCAGAGATTATCGCCGTCGCTTGCACCGCATAAATAGACGCTTCGTAACTGCTTGAGATAGGGTAATTTGGCCATGCCACTGCCGCTAATACTGGTCATTTCCAGCCGTAATTCGGTCAGGTCGGTCAGTTTGACCAGATCGTGTAAACAGCCGTCATCGATTGAGTCGCAGGCACGCAGTTGCAATTCTTTCAGCCCCGGTATCTGGCTGATGGCTTTGACCATGGAGTTGGAGCCGGAGAGCGAGCCGTACATGACCCTGTAGATGTCGCCTTTGCGAAAATGCGCATAGAGGTCAGTGTTCTGGGCCACCGATTCATCGGGGATAAGTTCCAGTTTTACTCCGGCCGGATATTCGATGTGCCCGCGCGCCGGGATGTTCTGATTTTTGGAGATAGTGCGCAGGGTGCCGAGATTTGCTCCGTCCGGAAAGTCGAAATAGAGCATGCGCTTGCCGTCGACGATTTGTTCATGAGAGTAGCTGCCCTGGGTACTTACCGCCGCTATTTTCACCGGTGCGCTCTCAGTCGGTTTGGCATCGAGCTTTGTGAAATGTGTTGAGCTGTGAGATTCGGCCTTGGTGGGTGCGAGCATCTTGTACAGGGACATGACTCCGACAATGAGACCGGCACTCACCGCCGCTGCTATGACACCAGCGGCCACCTTTTTCCAGAGACTGCCCTGGGCTTCGGTCCGTTCATCAGCCTCATCCCGCTGTGCTTTTGTCAGTGGTTTTGCTTTTGGCATTTGCGCCGACGTGGAGACGTAGGGACTGATGGCTGCGTCCTTGCCGTCGATGATGTTGTTGAAATCCTGAATTATCCGCTCCATGTTCTGGTAGCGATCCATCGGGGCCTTGGCCAGCATCGTGGCCAGCGCCTGTTCCAGCGCCGCCGGGTATTTTTTGCCGGTAGCGCGAAAGAGACTGGGCGGTTTGGCGGTCTGGTGCATGAGCATGGTTTCGACGGCATTGCGACCCTTGAAGGGCGGCTCGCCGGTTATGGCTTCAAACAAGGTGCAGCCGAAGGAGTAAATGTCGGATCTGGTGTCGACCCGCCCGCCGTCGCATTGTTCGGGACTCATGTAAAAGGGGCTGCCGCAGATTTCACCGACGGAAGTCAGTCCCTGATTGGCTTTGTCCTTGATGCCCGAGAGTTTGGCAATGCCGAAGTCAACTATTTTGACCCGGCCCGTACCTGTTGCCGAAGCATTGAGCAGCAAGATATTGGGCGGTTTAATGTCGCGGTGGACGATGCCCTTGCGGTGGGCATAACCCATGCCGGCGGCCACTTCGCAAAATATGGCCAGGGTTTCGTTGAGGGGCAGCGGTCCCGACTCGTGCAGGACCTCCATCAGGGTGCGGCCGTTGACAAGGTCCATGACGTAATAGGGCAGGCGACCATCGTGCAGGCCCAGGTTGTAAATGCCGACAATGTTCGGATGGGACATGCGGGCGATCGCCTGGGCTTCATTTTGAAAGCGCCGCCAGGCCTGTTCATTGACCTGTTCGGCGCTGAGAGCCTTGAGGGCATATTCCTGCTGCATCATGACATGCCTGACGCGGTAGACATGTCCCATGCCTCCACTTCCAATCAGGGCAAGGACTTCATATGCACCCCCGACCACATCCCCGACATTAAATTCACCTGGGGCTGGAATGCCGCCGGAGGTCAGCTGGGTGCGGTCCTGGTTTTCCCCCTGGTTAGTAATGGGATTTAGCTCGGATGGAGGTCGGTGCATGACGGGTTTCCTGTAGGCTCTTATATATATTCTGTACCTGCGCGTGAGCTAATCTAATCATGCAAAGTATATACATTTGGTCCGGTCTTAACCCTCAGGTTTTGCCCCCGCAATAGCAAAAACACCCCGGGAGGCACACCCGGAGTGAATTTGCTTGCGGTAGGCTGAATCCCCTGTCAATAGCACTGCCGCTGGTGTCAAACTTTTCTATCGTCTTTCGGCGTTGTCCTGCGCTGTGCCTATGATGGCACCGGCTGCTCCACCGATCAGGGCACCTTTGAGCGCGCCGTTTTTGCCCCGGCCTTGACCGATGACGCCGCCGATTATGGCGCCTCCAATCGTGTCCACAGTTGTATTGCTGAGGGGTGCGTTTTCGCGGATTATCACCCGTTCTCTGGGCTGCTCGCGGATGATGATTGGCGGCTCGGGGCAGGGTCTGGGATATTCGCGCGGACGCTCGATAATTACGACCGGTGGACGGGGCGGAGGCGGCAGCAATTCCGCCATCTCACACTGGGGTAGACGACCGGCGGGGATGTGTCTGCCATCTTGGGATCTGACCATGACATTGCCGTCATAGCAAAGCTCAATTTTGGCAAGGCTGCATGGGCCTTCGTTTTTGATGGCCTGTCGCACCAGTGAAGAAAACTCTCTCGGGTTCATATGCTCGCAGTCTTCTCGCAGGTTGGCTGCGGCGGCCATGCCGTGTCCTTCGCGCAGTTCCGCGCCGACAATTTGAGCATCACGTCTGATGAAGAAGCCTTCGTCCATTGCAATTTCCTCGTTTTGTTTCGCCAGGGGGTTTATGGCATTCACTTTGAGGTGTAATTGTTAAACGACGGTGAAAGGGCAAAATTCCTGCGGCGGCGAAAATAACGTACAATTTTAGGCGATTCCACCGGGTGCAAATTGACATGGCCAAGATTCTTTTAGCCGAAGACGACGTAACGTTTGCCGAAATGGTCCGCGATTGGCTGGAGCGCGACCATCATGTGGTGGAGATGTGCCACGATGGAAATGACGCACTCGAGCGTCTCAAGCTTTATGGCTATGACGCATTGATTCTCGACTGGCAGATGCCGGGCATGTCCGGGGTGGACCTGCTCAAGGCTTATCGCGATCAAGGTGGTATAGCGCCGGTGCTGATGCTGACCGGGCGCGATAGCGTCGCCAATAAAATGACCGGTCTCGACGGCGGTGCCGACGATTATCTCACCAAGCCCTGTGACCTGCGCGAAGTCAGTGCCAGACTGCGGGCTCTTTTGCGCAGACCTTCGCACTTTCAGGGTACGGTTCTGACTGTTGCCCACCTGACGCTCAACCCCGAGTCTTTCGCTGTAACTGTGGATGGCAAGCCGGTTGAGCTTATGCCCAAAGAGTTTGCCTTGCTCGAATTTTTTATGCGTAATCCTAATCGGGTCTTCAATCAAGAAGCCATACTGGCCCATGTCTGGAAGGCAGAAAATGAGGTGGGGCCGGAAACAGTGCGGGTCTGGGTAAAGAGACTGCGCAAAAAGATCGATATCGATCCCGATAATTCCATCATCCAGTCTATCTACGGCCTGGGTTATAAGCTCGTGGACGAAAGCAAATCCGCCTGATTGATTTAGCCGGCAAAAGTAACCGTAAAAGTTGTGCCGCTCCTGCCGTCCGACTGCACCGTCAGTTTGCCGCCGTGGTTTTCAACCAGCACCCTGGCAATGGCCAGGCCCAGACCCGTGCCACCCCGGGCGGTGGCGTCGGCGGCGCTGACCTGCTCAAATTTATTGAATATGCGTTTTTGATCCTCTGCCTTAATGCCAGGTCCCTGGTCTGTAACACTGATGGTGGGCTTGTTCCCCTGCATTTGTGAATAGAGCGTCACCGCAGTACCTGCCGGTGCAAACTTGATGGCGTTGCCGCAGAGATTGACGAGCACCTGCACAATGCGGCCCTGATCAACAGTAATCGGCAGGTCTGTACCGGTAGGTTTGAGCTCGATGTTCTTTTGTTCGGCCAGGGGCTTGACGATGTCTATTGCTTTGAGCATAACCGTCTGTGTCGATGTGTCTTCCAGATCCAGCATCAGCTGTCCGCTTTCAGCTTTTTCCAGATCAAGCATGTCTTTGATCAATCTGATTACAAGTTCAACACTTTGCTCGGTGGCTTTGAGCTTGACTGATCCTTTCTCGTTCAACTGGCCGTAGACAGAGGACTCGAGCAAATTGAGAAAGGCCTGCACCGAGCTCAGCGGAGTGCGGATGTCGTGGGTGATCATATTGAGGAAATCCTGGCGCATGCGCTCGAGATGCCGGCGTTCGGTGATATCGTGAACGACGCATATATAGTTGTTTTCGTCGCGGGACCAGGTGATGCTCCATTGCACATCGACTACTTGACCGGCCCCGGTCTTGACTCTGTTTTCGATTGTTCTGGTCGTGCCCGTCTCGCGGATTTCTTCCATGAGGCGCCTTGTTTTTTCGAAGTCTTCTTCCAGGATGATGTCGGCCAGACGCCGGCCGAGGACATCGCTTTCATCGCAATGCCAGAGGTTTTGCACCGCCGAGCTGGCGGTGACGAAGACGCCTTTTTCATCGATGGAGCAAATTATATCGGCGGCGTTATCGAGCACCGCGCGCTCTTTTGTGCGCGCCTGAGCCAGGGAGGACGACATAGTCAGCAGCACGCGCTGTAGCTCGGTCAATTCGTCACTGCCTTCCAGCCTTTCGAAAACCGGTCTGTCCATGGCCATGGCCTGGGCGTTGGTGATCAATACGCGCAATCGGGCGTTGGTGCGTTTGTTGAAGGTGAGCCAGAGTACGACGGCGGTGATGATGTTGAACGCAAGAAAGCCGATGATAAGCAGGCGGATGCGTGCCTGGTCGACTATCTGGGCGCTGGGCACAAGGGCGTCGGTGGCCTGGGCATAATTGGCCGCTTCCTCGGCGCTTAAATAAATACTGCTGATGATTTTTTTGAGCCGACTGTACGCCACCAGAATTGCCGCCGGATTATCCTCGGCCAAAATCTTGACATCATGCATTTGCCTCTGCCCTTCTTCCCATCGGTCCTTGACGGTGTTGACGTAGGCAAGCAGGGTGGGATTGTCTTTCGTTAAATTCTGCAGGCGCTCAAACTCAGGTGGAATATTGAGGCTGGCGTGGTTTGATCCCCCTTTCCCTCCGGGGTTGGCCATCATTATGCCGGCAGCCTCGGCCATCATGTAGCGCGAGATGCGATTGAAGGACATGGCCACCTGGCGCGCCCTTTCCTCCCGGGCCACTTCGTGCTGGCTCTGCTGCATCACCGCCAGAAGCATGAAGGTAAAGGCTATCTCCAGTGCCAGCGGCACCAGGATCAGGACCAGGCCTTGTTGGGATAGGGTGATCCGCATTGATGGACCCAACTAAAAAGGGGACTCCCCCGGGGAAGCCCCCTTATTGTCTCAGACGGCACAACTTTAAGGGAAGAAGCCGGCCACGTTTTTGTTCAATTGCTGGGCTGCTGTGACCACCGCGCCCTTGCCTGCGGCGGGAGAATTGCTTGCCACCTCGAACTGTTCAACTGCGACGCTTTTGAGCGGTGATGAGCCTGTCAGGGCCGCGATGTTACTCTCATCGACAAACTGCGGATCGACCATTGTCGGCGCCAGCACCTGGGTATTGAGTTTTGTCTTGTACTGGAAATTGCCGCTGGCGTGCAGGCTTACAGCCGGTGGGACATTAACCCCGCCGCCCCAGAAAACGGAGTTGTCAACCCTGGTTGTGCCGTTGCCGTTGAAGCTGAGGCAGTTATGGGCCAGCCCTTGATAATTGCTCTCGGTCATAAAGGACGTGATTTTATTGATGGCGACTATGGCTGTGCTGCCCGCGGCAGCGCTCAAGTCGATGTTTGTGTCCGAAGCATTCAAAAAGAGGTCGCCCACAACGTGCAGCTGTCCCGCCGAGGCTGTGCTTTTCAGTCCGCTACCCAGCCCCGGTCCGAAGACGCAATTGTGCACATACAGGCGCGAGGCGGCATTGTTGTCCGACACCTGCAGGCCGCTGTTGCCGCGTGAATACTGATCGAAAAACCAGCAGCGGTCAAAGACAGTTGTCTGGCTGTTATTGGGCGATGCGTATTCCTGGGCGCAAATGGTGGTGTTGTAGATATCCAGATTTTGATAGCGATTACTGGTGCCGGTAAAGACAAGGCCGATGCCCGGAATGTGACCGGGGTTGATCGGCGGACCATTGACGTTTTGTACGGCTACGTTATTTAAAATCACGTTATTGCCGCCGACATAGATGCCCTGAAACTGGCAATCGCTCACTCTTATGCCGCCGCGCACGGCACCCGACAGTGTGATATTAGAGCCGCTCAGATTAACGCCGACCGGTTGATTCTGGCCTCCCTGGCCGTTGGTACCGCTAAATATCACCGGACCGTTGTGCCCTCTGTCTTTGCTCGATTCAATTACAATCGGATTGCCGGCCGCACCACTTACCGAAATTTGATAACCGCCGCCATAGTTGAGACCGCTGGTGCCACCATCTATGATGACTCGGTCGCCGGGCAGAAGTGGACTTACTCCGAATTGAAAGCTGGGCAGATGCGTGTAGGCGGTTTTCCAGCTCAGGCCGTCACTGTTGTCTCCGGTCGGCGACACGTAATAGTTGCGTGCCTGGGCGGCTTCTACCGCGCTGAAGAAAATGGCCGCGCAGGCCGCGGCATGGCCGAGAAGTTTGAGAGTCGGGGGGATTCTGTGCATGGTTATTCCTCTACATCTGTCGTTGCGGTGCTCTGTCGTGCCCTGACTGTTTTCCCGCTGCATGACTATAGTTATGGTGAGTGAAATGATCGTGCGCTCAGCGTGAACTGATCGTGATTGTCCCGTGAGATCTGCGTGAAATCTGGTCGCAATCAGCTTTTTTGAGTTATGCTTGGGCGATGGAAAAGCACTGCCACCAGCGCAAAATTCGCAATCAAAATGGCGCCGCCGTCATTTTGCTTTTTGTTATTGTCATCGTTGCTTTTGCCGCCACATTGATAGGCGCTTCCGAAATATTGCGTTACTGTCTCTACCGGCAGAAGTCGGTCGCCGCGGTAGAGGGGGCCAGTCTGGCCGCGGCCAATGATCTCTCCGCAGTCGTAGTTGAAGACCCTAATTTTGGCTATATTTCGCTCAGTGATTATGCTCCCGAAGGGCAGGCGCTACTGGCTCCCGACGGCGAGCCGCTGCCGGTGCATTCTATAAATACTATTCTGGCGACGGCGAGACTTGATCTATTAATAGCGAAGCAATTAAACAACCAGGAGTTTATCCGTCTGGCGCAAATCGACTCTGCTAACGCCAGGCTGGCGGCCCGTCGTCTGACCGAGGCGCTGAAGATTGCCGTTGCTCCCGCGGGTAATGCCGTCCCGCAATCAAAATCGGTGCAGGCACTTTTGCCGCAATCATTTATTGCCCGCGACCGCCTGGGTAAAAAAGTCACACCGCGCGATCGCGCCCGACAGATGATCCTGGCTTATCTGCGCAACTGCGGCATGGAAAGCAAATTGCAAATTGAATCTCTGGAGCTTGCCCTGGGATCGTTGCAGTCCGGCGGTGGCACTGTAACGCCCGTGCCCAGCCCGATTGCTCTGGCTGAAATGCAGGGGCGCAAGCAGGCGGGAGGTTGTTATCTTGCTTTTCAGAATATGCCGGTTGGCGATGAAAATTTTGTTTTTGCCGCAGTCGGCAAACAGTCTTCTCTTGTGCCGACGCAGGAGTTTCGCCCGGACGACGGCACGATGCCCTCAAGTATCGTCAAAGTCAATGTTGTTTTCAAAATCATCGAAAATCAAAAGGACAAGACCGGCCCCTCAACTTTTGGTGCGATGAAAGTTGCTTCCTGCAGCCAGCCTTTTTCGCTCAATGACAAAAGCAATGCCGGCACTCTGGTTGTAGCCATGCCCGACGGCGCGCCGCAAAATCTCCGCTCTTTGCAGGATTTCCTCAGCGACCGTCATCTCAATGCCGAACGCGTCAGTCTGTATCGCTCGGTACAGGGTGATTATCCGGTCGATAATACGGCGCAGATGGTTGCCGCCGTCGACCAGGATGGCGTAGCGGAACGGCCGACTCTGGCGGATATTTTTGCCCGTGGTATTTATGACTGGATGCGCACAGCCGGTTGTCGTCCCCGGATTGATGCCATCGCCGCTGCCGTCGGCAATCGTCTTGTGCCGACCGGCGCCGCCTCGCCCCTCTATTATCTGCGCGTCAACGGCAAGGGCGAAGTGGAGATTACCAACGGTAGGGCCGCTGAGTTTACCAATCAGGTGGTGCAGGACTGCCAGGACTATGCTCTGGCCAATGCCGCTTTGCCCAGTCAAAATCTTGTCTGGTCGCTGGCCTACCGCGATCAGGTGCGCAACATCTCGCTTGCTCGCGGGGGCAAACATGCCGGCCAGATGATGTCTCTGACAAAGGTTGATACTTTGCCGGAAGGTGTCATCCCCGATAATAAAATCAGTCGTAAGAGCTATTTGCAGGGCGGTCTGGCTGTTGAATTCGTTATTTCTTCGCCGCAGCTGGCCGAAGCGCGCTAGCCGCCCGTCCGGCTATTTAATCGCCATCTTGCGAAAGGAACCCGGGGCCACGCCGGTCTCACGCTTGAAGGCCTTGCGAAAGGCCGGCTCCGATTGATAGCCCGTGCGGGAGGCGATCTCGGCCAAATTGTCCATGCCCTGGCGCAGCAGCTCCTGGGCCTTTTGCATGCGCCAGGAGGTGACATAGTCGAGGGGGCTGGTGTTCATCAAAGCCGTAAATTTTGAGGCGAAGGACGAGCGCGACATGCTGACTGCTTCGGCTAAGGATGATACCGTCCATGGTGCGGCGGGATTCTCATGAATGAGTGTGAGGGCGCGGCCTATCTGTGGGTCGGCGATAGCCTTTAACCAGCCGGTGCTCCTGGGGCAGTCTTTGACTTGACTGATGTGCGCGCGAATGGTCTGCACAAATAAAAGATCGGTCAAACGGCTTACGACAATTGAGCTGCCCTGGCGTTCACCGGCCATTTCGGCGGCGAGAAATCTGAATGTTGTATCGAGCCAGGGTTCGGATTGCAGATTTTCGGCTTTGACATAGAGCAGGGGCGGCAGAGCGCTCAGGACCGGGTGCGGATTTTTGCCGCTGGTTTCAAACTCGAAGCAGCCCATAATCATGGTCGTTTGCGTGCCGCCGCCGCCCATTTTCAATTGCTTGCTGTGGCTACCGCAATCGCCGACTACTTCTTGCAGGTTGACCAGCGGACTGCCGGGGGCATCCATGATGGTGAAGCCGCTGCCCATGGGGGACATCATCAGATCTCCGGGGCCCATAGCCAGGGGCGCCTGTCCATCGAGATAGAGTATGCAGCCGCCGCGCACGACCATGAGAAAACCCGTATGACCGGGGTAGGCGTCCAGTTGTAGGCCCCAGGGCGCGGTGAACTCTGCCTGGCAGTAGACGGTGCTGGTGAAATGTACGGTGCTGAGGACATCGGACAAACAATCCATTGCTCTGTCTTTTGCTCCTCGGTCTGGACGATGGGATATAAATTTTGGACGAAATGACATTGATCGTCCCGTGCTCGCCATTCTATCATGGCGCCCGTTGATTTTGAGGAAGCACCAATGACCAAAATTTTGCATGTCGATTCCAGCAGTCGGTCCGCCACCTCGGTGACCCGGCAACTCTCCAAATATCTCACCGAAGGCCTGCAAAAATCGCATCCCGGCAGTGCCGTCAAATACAGGGATCTAATTGAAGAGCACCTGCCCTTTGCCAGCGAGCTGGGTATAAGCGCGCTCTACACGCCGGCCGAACATAGAACGCCCGACCAGAAGAAAGCCTATGCATTTGTTGAATCCCAGGCCAATGACATCGTTGACTCGGATATCTATGTATTTGGCGTGCCGATGTATAACTTCACCGTGCCGGCTGTCTTCAAGGCCTTCATCGATTTGATAGTTGTGCCCGGCAAGACCTTTGCTTATGAAGCTGGAGTGATCAAGCCGATGCTGAAGAATAAGAAAGCATTTGTGGTCACCGCCAGCGGTGGCAGCTATGATGAGCCGCCGATGAACGGGTTGGATTTTGTAGAACCCTATTTGCGTGCCGTTCTTGGTTTTATGGGCGTTACCGACGTTACCTTTGTGAAAGCCGCCGGGCATTCCGATGACGAAGTGCGCCTCGCCGTTGAGAAGGCTAAAAAAGCAATCGACGATATCTGCGCAGTCAAGGTCTAAATCGCTGGGCTTTGCAATCAATCAAGGCGAGCTTCAATTTGAGGCTCGCCTTGCTGGTATACTTGCATCGGTGATCGGGCAATAAGCCAGTCGGTGAGGCGCTTTTGCAACAACTCGATGAGGCCGTCAAAATTGTTATCGAAAGCGATTATTTTTGGTACCGTTGTACGGCCTGTGCGGGTCGCCGCTTTCGTCTGTTCGTTTTATGTGGCCCTGGCCCCTTTGCAAACTTGTCGCGCCGCTGAGCGCTTCAATCCTGAGGCCAAGCGGCTTTTACTCCAGGCCGCTAAAGAAGGCCAGACGATGGGTAGCCGCGGCGCCGCTCTCAAGCACATAGACCAGGCCCTGGCGCTGGAACCCCACAGGGCAGAAATCTGGGCCGAGAAGGCGATCATTCTCGATGGTCTTGAGGAAGACGCCGAAGCACTGCCTTGCATTGAAATGGCTCTAAAAATTTCTCCCAAAGTGACCACCTACTGGACTGAGAAGGCGCACGTTTTGAATAGCTTGAAGAGGCATCAAGAAGCGCTTGCTGCTGTCGATACCGCCGTCAAGCTGGATACCACTTACTATGCTCGCCTGCAACGAACCGAGATATTAATGGCTATGAGCCGCTTTGCCGAAGCCGAATCAGAATTGAACGCCCTGGTGGCGAAGCAGCCTTCTAATCTTGTCATACGTGCCCGGCACAGTGACGCTGCTCGTCGAATGGGACATTGGGACGCGGTGATTGAAGATTCGACTTTTCTTTTGACTACGGTGAAACCTGAGTCTTATTCCTATTACAGCCTGCTGGAGGACCGCGCCCGGGCATACATCGAGAAGAAGCAGTACGATAAGGCAATTGCCGACTATAAGCTGGGTCTGAAGCATAGCCCCGATGATCGCAAGTTGCACGCTGCCCTTTTGAAAGTCTACAAGCTCAAAGGTGACGCCCAGGGTGTGCGCACCGAGACCCAGGCGTTGAAGGAATTTGACGACGATTTTAAACCCCTCTGAGGGCCTGTGGATGTATCCTATTAGGGGCTGACCCGTGGGAGAACTTCAATGTCACTGTCGCACGCGATTCTTGGCTTTTTGAGCAAGCAACCGCAAACCGGCTACACCCTTAAAAATGAGCACTTTGATAAGAGTGTGGCTTATTTCTGGCCGGCCGACCAGACGCAGATATACAAGACTCTGGATAAGCTGGTTGAGCAGGGCTTTGCCACCAGCAAGATTGAATACCAGTCGGATCGCCCCAATCGCAAAGTCTATTCCATCACCAAACAGGGAAAAGTTGAGCTTGAGCGCTGGTTGGGTGAAGCTATAGAGCCGCCTATGTACCGCGACCCGCTTCTGGTCCAGTTGTTTTTCAGTGAGTTTAGCGACAGTGAGACTATGATCAATGTATTGAAGAGTTCCAGGGCAAAGCACGAGGCGGTTTTGCAGGCGCTTAAGGCCGTGGATCTCCCTGTTGCCGCGAAGTGTACCGACTATGAGGACCTTGCTGCGCGCCTGACCCTGGAGCTGGGGCTGAAATCAAAACAAGCCTATATCGAATGGTTTGACGAGGCCATCACGGCTATCTCAGCGTTTGACAAAAAGCGTAAGCGGGCGGCTAAAGCCAGGTAAAGCGGCTGCTTCTGGGCGATGACGCGTGGTACAGCGAGGATTTGTTAAGTCCTCGTAATATTGGAGCCTCCTCTTATTGTCTTTGTCTGATATAGGAGTAGTCTTATATCAATCGAAGTTGAAAGCGGCCGGGACCGCAGGAGAGGTAATTGATATGACGACTACTGCAAAAGCGCCTGCTGCGGGCCAGGTAAATCCGTTTCTCGTGGCGAATTTTGCCCCTGTTACCGAAGAGAATGTCATCTCTGACCTGCAAGTTACCGGCTCCATTCCTGAAGAGCTGGAAGGACGGTTCCTGCGTATCGGCCCCAATCCCTCCTCGAAGCAAAATCCCAGGCATTATCACTGGTTCCTGGGCACGGGTATGGTGCACGGTGTGCGTTTAAAGGGCGGCAGGGCCGAGTGGTATCGCAACAGTTATGTACTGACCGACAATGCTGCTCGCGATTTGAAGAAACCCCCTCTGCCCTATCCTCGTAAGACACATGGCGGAAGTGTCAACACGAATGTACTCAACATAAGCGGCGATCTTTATGCTCTGGTCGAGGCCGGTGCCCTGCCCATGAAGCTTGACGCGAATCTTCAGACGACGGCTTACAGTGATTTCTCCGGGACTTTGAAAGGGGCTTTCAGCGCTCATCCTCGCAGGGACCCACTAACGGGTGAGCTGCATGTCCTGGCCTACGAACCGGGTAAAAAATACATTGATTATCTGGTGGTGGATACCTCCGGTCTCTCACGGACGGCCTCCCGAATATCGGCTCCTCATCAGCCTATGATTCACGATACGGCCATAACTCCATCGTTTGTTATCGTGCTCGATCTGCCCATGACTTTTGATGTGGTATCCGCTGTGACCGGTAAATTTCCATACGTGTGGAATCGCAAGACGCAGCCACGCATCGGACTCTTGCCGCGCAGCGGTGATGCCGATGCGATTATCTGGTTTGAAGCGCCTCTCTGTTATGTCTATCACATCATGAATGCCTTCGAAGATGCCGGCAAGGTCGTTGTTGATGTGGTGAAGAATGCCACTTATTTTGACGCCGATGTAATAAAGCGCGGAGTCAATCCACCGATGCTTGTGCGCTGGGTGCTCGATTTGCAAACTGGTAAACTTGCTGAGACCCAGCTCTCGGACCGGTCTGTTGAATTTCCTCGCTTGAACGACAGCAGGGTGGGGCAGAACTATCGCTTTGGTTACACCGCGCAGTTCACCACTGACCTGCAGTTTGGAGCCGCCTTTAAGCACGACCTGCAAACCGGCGAAACACTGGAGCATAACTACGGTCCGGGCCGCGCTACGATGGAGCCGGTCTTTGTACCAAAGTCGGACGCCGGCGCGGAAGATGAAGGCTGGCTGCTCTCTTATGTCTACGATCAAAATACAAACAGAAGTGATGTGGTCATTTTAGACGCCCAGGATTTTGAGGGCACGCCGGTCGCTACTGTTCATCTGCCCGTGCGCGTGCCCTTTGGTTTTCATGGTAACTGGGTGGCCGATTCGGATCTGCGTTTTTGATGAAAGGTGTGGGCCTGGACGGTGGCCTGTTTGCGACCTAAGGAATCACATGCTTATGACACCTTGTAATCCCCTGTCTGGGTGATAACGTAAGCTCGCGCTATGTCTGTGCCTCGAAAATGAGACGCTGTATAGGTTTGCCGGGTGGCGAGAGCGCCGCTACCGCTCGTTGTGTGTAGAAAGGTCACTCATATTTTCTGAACAATTCCCTCAAGAGGCCCGGTTGGCCTCATTTGTGATTTTGTGACAACCGTTCCAAAATTGCACTATGTTACGGTGATTCGAATTTTGTGTAGTTTATAGAGGCTCTGGCCAATAGGATTTCGCCGTTCCTTCAATTAACCACGTCCAGGTCGCCGCAACCCGTAGCAATCACAAGACCTCAGCAAAAGCAGCTTTTCTACCCGTTTTATAGCGGTGTGGAAGTGGTCGACCATGGTTTTTGATCGAACATCCATCAACCAACATCAAGGAAAAACCTTATGAAACGAACATTATGGGCACTGTGCGCAGTGCTCGCGCTAGGCTTTATCGGTTTGGCACCATCCCAAGCAAGTGCCGCTGTTAAGTGCAACACAGTTACTGTAAGTGGCTCGGCTTGGCCTCAGAATCGGCTATGGATCTGCGCAGATCCTACGGCTGCACCCCCTAACAACCAAGTCACTGCGGCAGATATCACTTCCGCTACCCAAGCGCTTCAAAAATTGGGTTCTGGATCTATCAGCACAGCGTCTAATGCAAAAACCCAACTCAATACGAGCGATCACAACTTTTTTGTATTTCTTTCCAAAAGTGATTTCGCGACCTACTGCTTGCAGGGAGCATCAGCCAATTTACCGGCTCCGACCCCACTGCCCTGTCCGACCATAACCCCCACTGACTATGGAACCAGTTTCCCAACAGGCTCCGTTTGGAGTAGTATCACTTGGGCTAATGATGTTCATGCAGCTCTCGGCGAAACTATCGGCAATACGATGGCTCATGAAGCAGGACACCAACTTGACACAGTCTATGGCTTTTCCGTCTATGGAAGCGGTCGCATAAGCCAGGAACCTCGCGAGTACGCCATAAGAATGACTGGTGCCACGCTGACCCTAACGGGTTCTGTTACAGCCGGCGACACTCTTACATTGAATATTACAGGCCAGTTCACTTCTGGCAGCAACGCCTACACCACTATTCCTCTGACTCATCCCGTTGTGGCGGGCGATTCACTGGCCAATATCGCCACTGACTTCAAAAACCAAATCAATACCAACAGCACGTTCTTGAACTCTGCGTATAACGTTAATGCTACCGCGACCGGTGCAAGCCTCGTTATTTCATCAAAAGCAGTAATCACTTACTCAAAAACTACGGTCGGCACTGCCGGTCATGCCGCTACCGAGGTTTTGACGCTAAGCGACTATGACTTTCCGCACTTCATCACACAAACTCCGCCACAGCCTCAATGCAGCCCAAGTGCCGGTGTTTTTGCGACTTACATAGATGTGAACGGCTTGTATTTTTGCGGTAATTACCAAGACGTAACCACTACGGGCACCGTTCATAACAACGACACCATTACCCTGAGAATTACTAACGTAGTTCTTTCAGGCGGCTTCAAAGACTATTCGTGGACGGTTCCTGCAACCGGAACATTTACAACTACCGATGTTGCGACTAACCTGAAGAATTTAATCAGCGCAGACACTGCAACACTTGGACCCTGGCGCATCACTGTAACGTCCACTTCCAACGTGCTGCATTTTTCCGACGGGACAGGAGTAAGCACTTTTTCCATGACTACTACCGGTAGCGAAACTTTCAATATCGGTGTCTTAGGTAAAGGTAAAGGCAACTCGCTAAATAAAATTGGATATCCGGACTATATGATTGACCACAATGAGTTAGTTTTGAGGCAAGGTTGGCCTCATTACTTCCTCACACATACGAACAACTGTGGAGCTTCTGCAAACTGCTGGAGTGAGCTTTTTGCTGAGCAAACCGCACTCATAGCCGGACAGATCGTCGGCACTCCACAGACTCAGGATGATTTTATGCAGAGCGGCAACTTCTCCTGCACAAGAAACATCGTCCAGTCTTTGGAAAAGAACGGCGTGATGCCGAGTCCTACGAGTTTTCCATATTCCACAATGTGTAAGTAAGTAACTTCGTTTGGTGGTGAGGGCATTGCCCTCACCACTTCTTAAAGAGCTGATTTGCGTAAAATTTCTGATTGCCCCACAATTTCCGATTTAGTGACTTTTGGCTGGCTGAAAAAGTCTGCCCAGACTGCATAATGCTTTTCGATTTTATCTATAGCAGATTGTGTTATTTGCCTGTCGCTTCCTTTCCCAATTTCAATTGTGATCAAGTTATCTTGATTTTCCAAATCTGCAAGTGTGAAAAACTCTGGATAAAGCTGACTGACATGGAGTGGAATGTTGTGGACTAAAATTTTTGGCGCCCCAGCAGGCAATTTTTCCAAGGATGTAATAACGTCCTTGGCTTGCCGTACTGGGAATAACCCTTTTCTTTCGAATGTAATTGTGTGAGGTGTCGCAAGCACCTGCGTGTTGTTGCTTTTCACTGGACCCACAGAACAAACAGCTTCAAGGCATTCTGCATCCCATTGAGGATTGCCGGATGAACTCAATAGTTTCGTATTAGATATTTTGTGGTTTTTCACGGAATAACCGACTGTTACATCTTTTGCTTCGCCCGAGGGACTCCACAACAAAAGCATTTGTGTTTCAAGGTCCGCAAGATCTTTAGCTTTGATAACAGGTTTATTTGCAAGAGCCGGCGCCAGCGAAGTAGTGATAGCTAGCAAAATCAAACTAACTATAACGCCATTAGTAGGTGCCTTTCTTCCATTCCGCCCAGCGAAGACATGAAATCGAGTTTCGTTCACGAGAGTGATCCTTTTTTTGTGGTTTGTAATAGCAACCATAAAAGCAGTTCTTTTCCAAATTGGCCAGCCGGTTTTCCACCAATCTTTTTCAAAAAATATACTATCAAATGTCGTTAATTGTTCAGGCGCTCTGAGCGGTTCTCTTACTCGGCGGCATTATGTAAGCTGATTCCATCAGCACTGGCGGGGCAGGGTGTCTGATCTAAGTGGCCGGTAATGAACATTATGGTTCACCGAGCCGTCCAAGAGTGAAAACAGGTCTCGCTTAGAACAATTACATGCTGAGACCAAGCTCCGCACGCACTTCTCGATTACCTTCATTTTAGGGAATATTGATTTGTGCCAATAAGCATTAGGTTTTTGCCACGTTGAACAGGGAAGCGGAGTCACTGCGCCTGGCCGTGTATGTATTGGATTATTTTTTAGATGTTTTATGGTACGTTGCGCGCCGTTAGCGTTGGCGGCACATTTTGCAAATTACGCGAGCGCTATGTCACCAAATTAATCACTTATGCGGATCTGGTCTATGATGTAATCCTGCCCATGATCTGGAGAGCTTTCAGCTGCTCAAAAGAATAACTTCTTTGATCACAGAAGTTCACAAAGCGAGCGAGGAAAGCGCGATATGGTCCTGTTCACTGAGGGCGTTCGCTGATGGGCTGAGGCCTGTTGAGTTGCGCTCTACAATTTGTGACCCAGCCCGTGTCAAAGTAGCTGGTTATGCCCCCGGCACCGAGAGCAATAAAGCTCTAGGTACTATTTAAAAGGCCCGGGGCTGCCGGGCCGATTCGGATCTGCGTCAGCCCTTATTAGGACTGGACCAACCGGTTATCTGATGCCACCATTTATCAATGGTTTGCTGCGATTTGGTCAGATTGGCATTTACAGGTGAGAGTGAGAAAGAGAGCCCCAGTTACCCGAGGCTCTCTTTGACTCTTAATTGACGGCTATTCTTTTTTGATGGGGATGCACTTCGTATGCGATTGTGCCTGTGGTGTCTTCGTTAGCGTCACTACCAGCACGCCATTTTTGAACGAAGCTTTGCAGCTGTCCTGGTCAACGTCGCAGGGCAGTGGTATCGAGCGGGTGAAGGCTCCATAGCTGCGCTCCATGCGGTACCAGCCTTTGACGTTCTGTTCGCTTTCTTGCTTCTTCTCGCCGCTGATGGTCAGTAGATCGCGCGAGAGCGAGACATCGATCTCGTTTTCGTTCAAGCCCGGTAGCTCGGCCGAGATTTTGAGTTCTTTGTCGGTCTCATGAAAGTCGATGCGCGGGGTGAGTGAGGTCTCGCCCAGGGCGCTGAATGGGGTAAGACCAAAAGATCGGCCAAACACAGGCATCTCCGTGGCACGAAAGAAATCGTCAAAGAGGCGATTTACTTCGGTCTGCAAAGAATAAATGGGATGTTCTTCCTGGTGCTCATTGCCACCGGATTTTTCGTCGCGACGGATATCGACGCCATTTCTTCGATTAAGCCACTTTGAAGGTAATAATTTGAAGTCCATATTTATTCCTCCTGTTATAAATCGGGACTTATTCTGATTTGACTGTGATTTTTCTAGCCATGGATTTTTGCGATTTGGGCAGGACCAGTTTCAGCACACCGTTTTTCACGGTCGCTTCGATGCCGTCTCTGTCTATTTCTTCGGAGAGAAGGAAGACACGGCGATAATTCCCCTCAGGGCACTCGCAGTGGACCAGTCGCAGTCCTTCTTCCGTCTGCGGCGTGGTGAAGCCCTGCAGTGTCAGTACATTCTTTTCCAGAGTGATATCAATGGATTGGTCGTCTACGCCGGGCATATCAGCCAAAACAAAGATTCGCTCCTTTGTCTCGTATATGTCAGCCAGCGGTGCAAAAACACGCCTGTTTCTGACTGGTTCACCTGTCTGAGGGCTGGAAATTTCTTCTTTTTTGCGTTCTGCAATAGCGCCTGACATGATTAAAACCTCCTTTTAGCGTGTGGTGACTCAGGATGCGTGAACACTAATTTTCTTGGGCAGGTCAGCTGCTGCGCGCGTCAATTCAATTCTCAGCACACCTTTGCTGAATGACGCTTTCACCTGCTCGTTATCGATCTCATACGGCAGGTCGAGGGAGCGCGTAAATTGACCGTGGCCGCGCTCGCGTCGGTGACAGGCCTGGCCTTCTTCCAGCTCGGTAAAGGGACGCTTGGTCCTCATCGTCAGGGTCTGGTTGCAGACCTGGAGATCGATATCGCTGACATCGATGCCGGGCACTTCGGCGACAACGACAATTTTTTCCTCCGATGCCCAGACATTGATCGGGGGATATTCATTGCTGTTTCCATCCTGCATATTGTTCACCAGCCTGCGCAGGCGTTCTTGCAGGATATTCATCTGTGTTGCTGAATCAAATGGCGATGCAAGCTCTTGGAAGAACATAACGTTATCCTCCTTTATTACTTCCATGATTTGAATTTTTAAGCTTCTGCTGGAACCCCATTAACGGTGCTTCTTCGTGCGTCAACAGTCAACATTTGCTCTGTAATAGATTTAAACCAGAGGAAAATGCAGTCTGCAATTTTTAAATGATTTTTTTATGGATTTTGCAAGCTACTGTAAAAGCTTCGCTGCTGCCTGCATATCGGCTTTAGCTCTATCCGGTTTCCCCATCAGCTCAAAAATTTTGGCACGTTCTTTGAAGGCAGTTGAGGAAGGCTCCAGCTCAACGGCCCGATTCATATCTTTGAGAGCGGCCTCGTAGTTTTTGGTTTTGCGATAGATGCCGGCCCTTGTCCGGTAGGAATCGGGATCGTCCGGGGTAAGCGTGAGCAATGTTTTGAGCTCGGCCAGGGCCTCCTCATAGTGGCCGCTTTCATCCAGGCAAGTGATCATCTGGTGCAATAGATAATCGGATTTGTGAACCTTCTGGTAGACGTGTTTGTAAAGCTGGGCGGCTTCATAAGGTTTGCCGATCTGGATCAGTATCCCGGCTTTGATGGTGAGCGCGTCATAGTTATCAGGCATTAGGTTTGCGGCCTGGCAGGCGGCCTTATAGGCGTCGGCAAAACGACCCATTGAGGAAAGTATCACGGCTTTGGTGGACCAGGCCGGCGGATAAGGGTCCTTCATCGAGAGGGCCTTATCCAGGAGTCGCAGGGCCTCGGGGAAATGATTCAGTCTGTGCTCGATCACCGCCAGCCGAAAGTAAGCCTGGGAAAAATTTGGATCGAGTTTGATTGCCTCATTTATATATTTGCGGGCAAACACCAGCTCGCTATTGTCGTCAGCTTCGCTCATGTAGGTGATGCCCATGGTGCAAAAAGCGTGAGCATCTGCGTTTTTGGATTTGATTACTCTCTGCATGATGACGCGGGCCTCAGACTGACGGCCGGCGTCGGACCAGGCCTGACAGGTGTTAGAGAGAAACTCCACTTGCTCACGGCTGAAATTATTGTTGTTCTGGAGGATGAGACTGCGGGCCTGCCGGTCGCGCTCAAAGGCGCCGGAGCGTCCTTTAGGCTTCGTCGCTGGCGATGGCGTTGGGGTAGATGATGCCCCAGTCATTCCGGACAGGAAAATGAACATTGTCAGGGCTGCTGCGCCGGTCGATAGCCTCACTGAACCTCCAGGGAAATGTCCATCCGAGCGGATGTCATTCATTACTAGAGTTTACTGTACTGACAACTCGCCGACCTAAAATAACTCTCGCCGGCCTATATTGGACGATCAAGTCCGCTATGATGGTTATAAACCGACCATGGAATCTCAATTTTCCGCCGCGGGTTAGATCGTTGCAGTTCAGTGCACCACCACGATTATTGATTGCGACTGTACTTTGTGTGCTATTCGATATTCTTTGCCCTGCAGTATGCCCTGGACCGGCCGCTGCCAGCCCGCCAAAGGTTAATCCTGCCTTCGAAGCCGCGCAACACACAATCAAGGCGAATAAGGCTTTTGATGCCAAAAATTATGCCGAGGCGGTTCGGGAAGCGACGATCGCGATAAATTCCCCCTGTAAAAGTAACCCGGCGGCCTACTGGATCCGGGGTGCATCTCTGGTTGAACTCGGGAAACCGGAGGCGGCCTTGCAGGACTTGAATGCCTGTACGTTCAAAGAGGCTCTTCCGGCGTCCCTGGTGCATGAGTTTAAGGCCCGTTGCTATATAGAGATGGATAAGTGCGATGCGGCCGTCAAAGAATTGGACCAGGCGATTGCCCTGAGGCCTATGGCTTCCCTCCACCGGATGAAGGGTGAAATCCATTATCAACGTAAGCATGATGAACTGGCTGTACAGAGCTTCAAAAAGGCTCTCACCCTTGACCCCAAGGATTACTGGAGCAACCGTGACCTTGCCAGCATTTATGATTCGCAGAAGAACTATGCCGAGGCTCTAAAATGCTGTAACCGCATGATAGAAATGCGACCGGGCGAGCCGGAGGGGTACGGTCTGCGGGCCAGGATTTACCAGCATATGGGTAGACTGGATTTGGCGAAAAAGGACCGGGAGCAGAACAATCGCAAGTCTGATTTCCCGTTTTAATCGAAATCGGTTGATTTTCACTCCAATTTCATCCGGCCTGCTCAATGATGTACTGACGACGGTTTACCAGTAATTTGCGATTAGTTGACGGAGGGCACGGCCCCCTGTCCTGGCGTAATACGTCTACACCCCAGATCCGAGGTTATGACTGTAATTTATCTTTCTAATGAGGGAATGAACATGCGCTATGAGACTGAAAGCAGAGACGCTGTTGCCGGGAACGACAATACTAATCATTTGAACGCCGCCAGAGCTCTGGCTTATGATTCTTCGCACGTGTATTTATCGCGTGGGGCAGGCAATCCTGCCGATAAATTGGACCCGACTTTTATACAGCAGCAACTGGATAGCGGTACGCACTCCACTGCGGATATCTATAAGACCGGAGGCCGCGCGCCGTCGGGACGACCGGACGATACCTGTGGTGGCATCATCGTTGATGGTCCTGGACCCGGTCCCTGTAAGATACCCACCCATGACAAAATGCCCAGTGGCGGGGGGCCACATCCCCCGGTGGATATTCCTACTCAGCAGCAGCGGCCTGTGATTGTCGGCGATCGCTAGGACCTTTGAAGAACGACGCGATGTTGGCCGCTATAGATATTGAAGCGATCATCGCGCACAAATCCGAGCAGGGTCATATCGCATTCTTCCGCCAGTTGCACGGCCAGACTTGAGGGAGCGCCAACGGCCGCTATCACTGCTATGCCTGCGTGGGCAGCTTTCTGAATCAGCTCGAAGCTGGCGCGGCCACTGACCATGAGAATGCAGCCGTTTAGAGGCAGTTGGTTGCTCAGGAAACGCGAGCCTATAACTTTGTCCAGGGCATTATGCCGACCGACGTCCTCTCGAATGATTTGCATCTGCCCCTGACTGTCAAACAGACAAGACGCATGCAGGCCGCCGGTACGTTCAAAATCAGCTTGCACGGAGCGCAGTCCGGCTGCCAGGCCGTGCACTGTCGAGGGGGCAATCAATGGAGAGTCATGCAGGCAATCGTATTGTCTCTTTACTCGCACGGCGTCTATCGATTTTTTGCCGCAAACTCCGCAACTGGAGGCCATAAATGAGTGCCTGGCAAATACTCGGGCATCGACTTCAACGTGCTCTTTGAGATAGACGCTGACGACATTGCATTTATCGTCGTCTATGCGAGCGATGTCGGCGGCGCAGGAGATGATGCCTTCGGTGAAAAGGAAACCTGCGGCCAGTTCGCTGTCATGGCCAGGGGTGCGCATTGTTACCGCCACCTGATGCACTACCTCGGCGCCGTCGCAGGTGACGGCGAGGCGGATTTCCAGAGGCTCTTCCACGCTGACGCGGTCGCTCTCGGTGGTGCAGGTGGAGCCGCAGACTTTAGCTGTCTGAATTATCGCTATGCTGGACTTGTCGGCGGTTTTCATTTGTGGCCTATCACTTCGATCAGGACCTGTTTCATCATCGGCTGATCGCTCTGGGCGCTGAAGTCCCCGATAGGACAGAGGACGTTGAGCTCAGGCATGTAGCCGGAGGCGCATCCCCTGGGGATGTTGTACTTGACGGCGCGGAAGTCTTTGACACTACGGGTGGAGCCGTCTTTGGCGAAGCTTGTGATGTCTATCAAATCAAACTGTTCCAGACCGCGCTCTTTCATATCAGCTTCGTTCATCAATAAAAGTGTGCGCAGTCCCTTGACGCCGCGATAGCGATCATTGTCGGAGTAGACGGTTGTATTGAACTGATCATGGGAGCGCATGGTGCTCATGATCAATTTACCTGGCGGCGGGAGGGTGTCGGGCAGTGTGGCGGTGGAAAAATTTGCTCTCTTCGAGGGCGTCTCAAAGTCCAATTCTCGCGCCGCCTGACTCAGTCTGAAACCCAGCGGTTTGCGCACGCGTTCATTGAAATTTTCAAAACCACTCAGGGCCTCGGCCATCTTGTCACGCACGAGATCGTAGTTGCCTGTGTACTGTTCCCAGGGTGTCGGGGACTGAGGCAGCGTGCTTCGGGCCATGCCGGCGATGATTGCCAGTTCGGAGAGCAGATGCGGGGAGGCCGGTTCGTTCATGCCGACGGACAGATGCACCATACTCATTGAATCTTCGACGCTCACCGCTTGCGGGCCGGCCGCCTGTTGGTCAATCTCGGTGCGGCCCAGGCACGGCAATATCAGCGCTTCTTTGCCGTGTACCACATGACTGCGATTGAGCTTGGTGCTTACGTGCACCGTCAATTTGCAATTTCTCAGGGCCTCAAATGTGCGATCGCGGTCCGGTGTCGCCGAAGCAAAGTTGCCGCCCATGCCGAAGAATACTTCCACCTCGCCGCTGTGCATGGCTTCAATTGTGCGCACCGTATCAAGGCCGTGCTGACGGGGAGACTTGATGCCGCAGGCGGCATCCATTTTACTGAGCCAGGACTCCGGGGGCGCGTGGTGAATGCCGCAGGTGCGGTTGCCCTGGACATTGCTGTGGCCGCGGATGGGGCAGGGCCCCGCACCGGGGCGTCCGATGTTGCCGCGCAGGAGCAGCACGTTGACTATTTCGCGAATGGTATCGACCCCATATTCCTGCTGGCTGACACCCAGGCACCAGCTGATGATTGCGGCCGGAGCCTGCCTGTATATCTCGCCGGCGGCTTTGATCTGATCGGCGCTGAGTGCGGATTGCCTTTCGATTTCCTCCCAGGAAGTAGCGTCGCAGGCGGCTCTGTACTCTTCGAAGCCGGAGGTGTACTTCTCGATGAAGTCCATGTTCAGGCTGGACTTATCGGTTTCGAATTTTTCAAAGAGATATTTGGCAATGCCGCGCATTATCGCCATATCTCCGCCTATGCGCGGCTGTAGATTGAGCGAGCTGGTCGGGGTGGCGCGGAAGGTGACCATGTCTAGGATTTCATGCGGGGTGATGGCGGTCGTGGCCGCAACCTCGATCAGCGGATTGATGTGCACAATTTTCAGGTTGTGCTCTTTGACGCCGTCCGCCAGGGCGCTGAGCATGCGGGGCGTATTGGTGGCGGCGTTCACACCCATTACAAATATTGCATCCGCCGTTTGCCAGTCGACGAGATCTACTGTGCCTTTGCCTGTGCCAATGGACGCCGCCAGGGCGCGACCGCTTGCCTCATGGCACATATTGGAGCAGTCGGGCAGATTGTTGGTGCCGTACTCCCGGGCAAAAAGTTGATAGAGGAAGGTCGCCTCGTTGGAGAGTCGTCCCGAGGTGTAAAAGCTGGCCCGGTTGGGACTGCTGAGTGACCTTAAGTGTCGACCTATGAGCTCAAACGCCGCGCTCCAGGCGATTGGCTCGTAGTGATCGGTTGTGGCGTTATAGACCATGGGCTCGGTCAAGCGGCCCTGATTCTCCAGCTCAAAATCGCTCCACCCAAGCAGTTCGGTCACGGTATGCCTGGAGAAAAATTCGCGGTCTGTGCGCTTTTTGGTCATCTCCCAGGTGACATGTTTGATGCCGTTTTCGCAGATGTCCATGCGCAGGCCTTTGCGATCGTCGGGCCAGGCGCAGCCGGGACAGTCGAAGCCACTGTTTTCATGGTTCATTTTGAAGATGGCGCGTACACCGTCGACAATAGCTCCCTGTTCGACAAGCACGCGCCCGACGCTAAAAGCTGCCCCCCAGGCGGCGGCGGGATGATGGTAGTCTTTTTGTGAAAATTTTTGCGGCGTTTTTTCATTTTCTGAGCCAGTCATCCGGAGCCCCCGCTGCTATCTATAATTTCCTTGTTTGCCAATTTTAGCAAAATGGGCAGGCTTGGAAGATGAAGTGAAGCGCCCGGATGACAAGCGAATTCGGCGATTATCAATTGCTATAATCTGCCCATCTTTATTAGGAGACGCGTCTTGAAAGTTCTTCGTCAACTGGCTTTAGCCATTTCTTTTGCCTTGCTGGGCTATCAGCCGGCCGGTGCTGCTGAGGAGCAGGGCATCATGCTGAGCAAGACAATTAATACTGTTGCCGAGGCCATGTCGCTGTCTAAAGAGACGATGCCCGAAATTAGATATGAGCTCGGCAAGCAGCCGATGAAGGTCTACCAGGGCGGTCGGTCGAATGAGGCCACGGCGCTTAACTTCCCGATTTCAAAAGGTCTGGCCGGCGTATCGATGTTCCTTGCTCCCGGCGGTCTGCGTGAGCTGCACTGGCACGCCAACGCCGCCGAGTGGTCCTATGTTGTCTCCGGGCACTGCCGCGTCACTGTTATCGATCCGCAGGGCCGTTCGGAGATCAAAGACTTTGGTCCGGGCGACGTCTGGTATTTCCCCCGCGGTCATGGACATTCGATTCAGGGTCTGGGTAATGAAGAGTGCCATTTTATCCTGGTTTTTGACAGCGGCTATTTCTCTGAGTTTGCCACTTTCAGCATGAGTGATTGGCTGGCTCAAACACCCAAGGAAGTACTGGCTAAAGAATTCGGTATGCCGGTGTCCGCTTTTGATAAGTTCCCGCGCAGCGAAGTCTATATCGCGCAGGGGCCAATTCCAAAGTCGCTGCCCGCCGATCCGCCCCCGGAAAGTCAAAATCCCCCGCCTTTTACCCATCGCTTCCATCTCGGTGCCATGACACCGGAGATTGTCCCCGGTGGTACTTTCAAGGTGGTGACACAGAAGCAGTTCCCAATTTCGAGCACCATGTCCGGTGCCATTCTCAAATTGAAGCCGCTTTCTATCCGTGAATTGCACTGGCATCCAAATTGCGATGAATGGCAGTATTACATCAAGGGTCGCGCCCGCATGACTGTATTTGGTTCACAGGGTCGCAAAATCACCCGCGAGTTTGAACCCGGTGATGTCGGATACGTGCCCATGGGTTATGGACATTACATTGAGTCTATCGGCAATGAAGACTGCGAAATGCTCGCTGTTTTCAACAGTGGCGATTACCAGGAAGTTTCCCTTTCTCAGTGGCTCTCCAGCAATCCATCATATCTCTTGCAGACAAACCTGGGAGTATCCGCCGACATAGTCAAAGGACTGAGGAAAAAAGAAGACCTGTTTAGTGTCCCACTGGATCCGGCAAAACCGCAGAATTAGGACCAACTGACGGGCGGTCCTAAGCGTCTTCTTCCATCGCTTTTTTGTCGGCCAGCACATCGTTGCCGTCTGCGGATATTTTGATATGGCCGACGATGCGATTGCGGTAGGCCACCGGCACTGCCCAGCAGGACTCCGGCTCGCGAAACTCCGCACCATCCAGCACTTCCAGCTCGGCGGCCACTGCATGCAATTGTGCCTGCACCAGATCCGGTATCTCCGGCCTGGCTTCGGTCAGGCCGTGCAGTCCTTTGGGCAGCACGCTGCCGTCCTCCGGACTGAAATGCAGGGCCAGTGCGGCAAATTCTTCCAGCATCAGTGAGCCTTTGATTTCAAATTCGCCGCGTGGAGATTTTTTCATCCAGACTTTGCCCGGTTTTAAAAATCTGATGCTTTCACGCGCACTGGTGAGCGCTTTAATGGCATTATCCGGAGTATTGAATGCCCTCTGCGCGCTGCGCTCCTCGGGGCTCAGCTTCAGGTGCGGGGGCGTTGGTTTCTCTTTCTCTTTGTCTGGGTTCGGCATTTTTATTCCTCCATTAGTCGCTCATCAGGGCGTGTGTTTTTAGCTTGGCGTATAGCAACTGTCGGTTGATGCCCAGTATTCTTGCCGCTTCCGCCCTGTTTCCGTGCGCTTCCTTGAGTGCTCGTTCGAGCAGACTTTTTTCCAGGGCATTCATCGCCTGGTAATAATCGAGTGTGCCGTCACCGTTTATCGGCTGCGACTGCGCCGCACTGTTCGTCTCCGCCGGCAGCATCCGCCCGGGCAGATCGCTTGCCTCAACCACCGGTGAACGCACGATTGCGCTCAGGTGGTAAGCGAGATTTTCCAGCTCGCGTACATTACCCGGCCATTCGTAGTCGAGCAATACTTTGGCCGCGGCACTGCTGAGACGCAAATTTTTGCCGGCTCCTGCCTGCTCCAGAAATGTCTCTGCCAGCACCAGCACGTCGGAGCCCCGTTCGCGCAGTGGCGGCAATTTTATGGGCAGCACATTGAGCCTGTAAAACAGATCTTCGCGAAAGCTTTTTTCCTTCACCCGATTGATCAGATCATGCTGGGTGGTGGCGATGATGCGCGGCTTTTCATCACCGTCTTCTTTGAGCGCGCGCATGAGCATGGCCTGCATCTGACTGTTGAGATCGCCTATTTCATCGAGGATGACTGTGCCCCGGGCGCCCGGGCCAAGTGAGCGGAATGTTTGATAGTCCTCGGGCACGGCTGTGCAGTCTATGACAGTCAGTGGTGACCCGTTGTGCCGGCTGTGTTTATGGATGTTGCGCGCGGCGGTGTCTTTGCCGCTGCCGGTTTCGCCCTGGATTAAAACAGTAGCGTCGCAGGCGGCGGCGATGCCTATTAACTTGTTCAGTTCTCGCATGACCGGGCTGAGACCGGGCGTTGTTTCTCCACTACTGCGAGAAGATTTTGGTCTGTTCAGGGCGCGGTGCAGGACGTTTTCCAGCTCGGCGCCTGCCAGCGGTTTGTTCAGGTGATCCACAGCTCCCAGGCGCATAGCTTCGATGATGTCATCACTTCCGGCTGTGCGGCTTGCCACTACCACTGGTACTGTATCGGCGCCGCCGGTTTTGATTGTCGCCAGGCTGACAGCTGCTGTAGCGCAGTCGTCGGAGTCGATGAAGACCAGGTCCACTTCATGTTTTTGCAGTGCCGTCAGGACCTCGGTCGCAGATTCGACTACGACTGATCGGTGGCCTAATTTCTCCAGCACTTCACAGATATAGCCGCAGCTGGCGGAGGGATCTTGTTGTATGAGCACGCATGCCATATTTCAATTTTCTCCAGCTACGGTTTTTGTTTTGACGAGAGTTTCGGGTAGACCGAGGTAACAGATTAGCAGACCGACCGCCGCACAGGCAGCCAGGGCAAAAAATCCGCTGCGATAGCCCCCGGCCTGGACCACAAGGCCGGCCAGGAAGTTACTGAGCATGGCCCC
>JAFEAV010000042.1 GCA_018266215.1 Cyanobacteria bacterium SZAS LIN-3
CTGGACAGTCAGAGGGAAGAGCTTGGAGCCAAATACGAGCAGGACCAGGCAGGCAAATCCAGGCGCATGAAAGTCGTAGCAGCTTTTGCTTGTCTTGCACTTATTCTGGCGGTTGTAGCTGGGTTTAACGTTTATTCAGTGGCCAATCGTAAAGTCGTTCCAGTGGCTGTTACTCCGGATAGCGCAATCCCCAGCTATAAGGACTACGAAAAGCGTCCACTCGTTGAAAGCGCTGCTGTGGTAGCCGATGAAAAGATCCTTGCGCAAACCAAGTCCATTAAGTCGGACGTGGATGCGGCGAGCAATACAAAAACCTTCCACTGTCCGCCGGTGGCGCTGGGCAATTTTATCTGGGAACGCGGTTTCAAAAGTATCGCTGGTATTGATGTGGATCCCAGGGATGATGGGAAGGTTGTTGCCCGTGGTGATTGCCAGGTGCCGGCCGATCGGCCGCTCTGTCTGTCAATTGAGGTTAATCAAAACCGGGCGGTTTTCCATGCTCCTGAAATTTTGGCTAAGTTCGGACCGGACGACATCAGCGCGTTGATGATTGCGGCGCCGGCTCCTCCGGAGGAAATGGAGGAAGATGCCATTCGTATTCCGGTGCGTAATCGCATAAACACTCTGGTCGAGCAGCTTGTTGGATGGACAAATCTTCGCTATTTCGAGTTTTACAATCTGGTAGCAACACATCGCGCCCTCGATTTGCTCGATAAGCACGATACGCTGCGCGTTTTTGTTGGTCATGTAGCTAGTGTCGACGCAAAGTATCTTGCGCAGAAGCGCTTCATGCGGCGTCTCGTCAGTCTCGAGCTCAACAGTGTGAACGATCTTGACTCGGCTCTGATCGGACTGAAAGGATCGCAGGCCATTAAGAACATCTTCCTGGCTAATTCCGAACTTTCGGTTCGAGGCGTGGATGCGCTTGCTTCGTGCCCCAATCTTCTCGTCCTGAGCATGGACAATATGGACATGGATAATGCTGCGGTAGGCGCCCTGGGCAACATCAAAAGTCTCAGGCGACTTAAGCTCAGCCGTCAGTATTTCAGGAAAGAAGATTTCCCTGTCCTTCTCAAATTGAAGGACATTGAATGTGTCGATCTGGACCTGTCCAAATGGTCAAAGTTCGACAGAGACAGGCTCTTTGCACTTATGCCCTGTGCCGATCCTGTTGCGCGGAGGCGGCTTATGAGGGCTCGCAGCGCTGCTCTCTCTCCATAAAGGCCAGTGCTACTTTCAGTTTTTCCAGATGCTGGTCGGTCGTTTTCTGGCCCTCGTTCACAGGATGCTCGGCAAAGAAGGCGAACACTTCCGCCGCCATTTTTGCATCCACCAGTCCTGTGATGCCCTCGATCATGCGTGTGATGATCTGGCTGGGGAAGACGGTTCTGGCTTTTTCCCAGTTGTCCTGAACGAATTGCCAGCCCACTGCTCTGCCCCATGGATTGAGCATTACTCCCCGCACCACAAATGGTGCGCTCTGGCTGCGTATTTCGCCGTTCAAGGTTTTGGCCAGAGTTCTCTTGAGCAGCGACTCTTCCTTGAATGCCGCCAGGGCATACATGTAGCGCTCTTGCTCCTGCGGTGAGGGCGCGGTCGCGAATGCTTTCTCAAACTCGTTGTAGCGCTTCTCATCGCCGACAAAAGCGAGGATGGAAATAATTGCTCCCAGTACATCCGGCTCCAGAGCTTGACCTTCGCCGGCCAGGTGTTTGCCGTAGAGATCTTTTGCTTGATCGATAACTGCCTGGTCCTGGCCTACCGTACCCAGTGTAAGTATTACCGAGCCGCGCAGTTGCTTTGTCAGAGCGTCTTCGGAGCTGTCCGATGCGGACCAGCCAAGGCGCTGGAAGGACGGTGCAAGCAGGTCGCGAGTGTAAGCTGCCAATTTTTTTGTGTCGAGATAAAAGACCCGATCCAGATACTGCAGCGCCGACAGTATAACGGCCCAGACGTTTTTGTCCTGCTCGTTTTTGAAGAGTTTGACGAAATCAAGGAACTGAGTCAGTTTGACCGTGCCATTGACCGTCAGTGCCCAGAGATCGCTAACAAGATTGAAGCGTTCAAGTACAGTCAAAGAAGGCAGGATACCGGACAGTGTTTTGAGCAACGCTTGGCTGTAAGCTACTCTATAGAAGCCGTGGCCGCCCGCGTTTACGACTACCCACTCGATTTCATCATGACTGTCGAGGGGCACTTTCATTTCTTTTGTTTTGAGCAGGACTTTCTTTTCGATAACAGTTTTGGCGGTCTTAGCCCGCAGCAGCAAAGGTATCTGGAATAGTTGCTCTTTGGGGCTTTCCGGCAGGTAATAGAAGCGCTCTTGTTTGAGCATGAGCGTCTTTTTGTCGGCCGAAAGTTCGACTGCAACAAGAGGATGTCCCTCCTGGAAGATCCAGGAATTCATAATGTCTTCCACCGGCTCGGAGGACGCTGCGGCAAGCGATTCCCAGAGATCGTCGGTTTCGGTATTGGAAAATTTATGCTTGTTGAGGTAGGCGTTGACGCCGGCTTTGAATGTATCGGCTCCAATGTATTGTTCGAGCATGCGCAGCACCGAAGCGCCTTTCTCGTAGGTGAGAATGTCGAACATGCCGTTTGCTTCTTCCGGCTTGGAGACGGGGAATTCGATTGCCCTTGTAGCCTTGAGGCCATCGGTGGCAAAGGCCATCGCCCGTGAGACGCCGAAAGTTTCGAAGCGCTTCCACTCCGGTTTCCATGCTTCCACCGCTACCAGTGCCATAAATGTGGCGAAGGCTTCGTTCAACCATATGCCGTTCCACCATTTCATCGTGGTCAAATTGCCGAACCACATGTGCGCCAGTTCGTGTGCGACAACATCGGCGACCCGTTCTTTTTCGCTCTGTGAGGCTTTCAGAGGGTCGACCAGGAGCGCGTTTTCGCGGTAAATGACGCAACCCAGATTTTCCATGGCGCCGAAGGCAAAATCGGGTACGGCGATCATATCCATTTTGTCACCCGGATATTTGATGCCGTAATACTTGTTGAAAAAGGCCAGAGCGCTGGCGCCAATTTCAAGGGAAAACGGCGTCAAGGCCAGTTTTCCGATGGGGGCATAGATTTTAAAGGGGATGCCGTCCACGTCAACGGCTTTCGTTTCCTCAAACCGGCCGACGACAAACGCCACAATATAGGTCGCCATTTTCATGGTGCGGCCAAAGCTGAAGACCTTTTTGCCGGTCTTGGCGTCAACGCTTTGCGATTCTACTTTTGTGTTGGAAATGGCTGTGAGTTCGGGGGCCACTTCCATTGTTAGTTTAAAAGTGGCTTTGAAGGCCGGTTCATCAAAACAAGGGAAAGCTCTGCGGGCGTCGGTGGCCTCAAATTGGGTCAGGGCGATCCAGCTTTTTTCACCCGAGGGCAGGGTCTGCGAACTGCGGTAAAAGCCGCGCAGCTTGTCATTGATTGTGGCGCTGAATTTTATTTCCAGATGCGCCTTGCCCGCCGGGATCGTTCTGCCGAAGGTAAATTTGGCCCTGTCTGTTTCGGGCTCCAGATGTACTTCCGCCTTTATCTTTTCGTTGTTTGCGCCAAAGGAAATTTCAGCCGAATCAATTTCCAGTTCCAGGGCATTCAAGAGGATGTGGTCAGTAGGCCTGCGTATGTCAAGCTCAATTACCTCGGAACCCGGGCACTTGAAGGTCTCCAGATCCGGCGCCAGCCTTATGTCATAGCTTACTGGCAGGGCAAAATTGGGCAGGCGGTAGGGGCTTTCTTTTTCCAGGGTGGCTTGTTCGTTTGGCATGGTACTTCTCGGTTAAGGCAATAAGTAGGCGAAGAGGTTAGCATATTGGAGCCCTGGATTTTATTTTGACTTAGTTAAATGGGGAGTTTCAAGCAATGGTTGAATTACAGGCGGCTGCTGTGGCAACGATCCGGGATCTGGCCAGGCAATTGCGGGTAGACAGCATTCGCTCGACCACCGAAGCCGGTTCCGGCCATCCGACTTCGTCTATGTCGGCGGCGGACCTCATGGCCGTCTTGATGACCAAGTATCTCAAGTTTGATTTCGATAAGCCGCAACATCCCGGCAATGACAGACTGATTTTTTCCAAGGGTCACGCCGCTCCCCTGCTTTATTCTATGTATCGTGCCGCCGGCTGCATTGGTGAGAAAGAGCTGCTCAGTTTGCGCAAGTTTGGCTCGCGTCTGGAGGGCCATCCCGTGCCAAGGGTATTGCCCTGGGTTGATGTCGCCACCGGCTCACTTGGGCAGGGTCTGGCTATGGGCGTGGGCATGGCCATGGATTCAAAATATCTGGACAAAATCGATTTTAGAGTCTGGGTCTTGCTCGGTGATAGTGAGATGGCTGAAGGCTCCGTCTGGGAAGCGATGGCGGCGGCTTCGCACTATCAGCTAAATAATTTGATTGCCATACTGGACATGAACAGGCTGGGGCAGCGCGGTGAAACGGCCCTGGGCTGGGATTCCGCCACCTATGCGGCGCGGGCGAGGGGCTTCGGTTTTCATGTAATTGAAATCAATGGTCACGATATCGATCAAATTGATTTTGCTTATCAAGAAGCCTGTGGTGTGCTGGGACAGCCTACATTGATTATCGCTAAAACAGAAAAGGGTCATGGTCTGGTCCTGACCGCCAACCAGGACGGCTGGCACGGCAAGCCGCTTTCAAAGGAGCAGGCCAGGGACGCAATTGAAACACTGGGCGGCGTTTCGGATGTGAAAATCGATGTGCAGAAGCCCCAGGAGCCGGTTAAGAAGGGCGTGATAACGGCTGAGCTGACCGGTACGGGCAAATTCACTATGCCTCCCTACACCGGTGGGGTGGCGACCAGAGAAGCTTATGGCGACGGCCTGAAAGCCCTTGGGAATGCATATAACGATGTTGTCGTGCTTGATGCCGAGGTGTCGAATTCCACCTACGCTGAAAAATTCTCCAAAGCATTCCTGGATCGTTTCTTTGAAATGTATATTGCCGAGCAGCTCATGGTGGGCGTTGGCCTCGGTCTTGCCACCCGCGGTAAAAAGGTTTTTTGTTCCACTTTTGCCGCTTTCTTTGCCCGTGCTTATGACTTTATCCGCATGGCGGCGGTGTCACGCGGCACCCTCAAGCTCTGTGGCTCGCATGCCGGATGTTCTATCGGTGCCGATGGTCCCTCGCAGATGGCCCTGGAAGACATCGCCATGATGCGGGCCGTGCATGGTTCGACCGTGCTCTATCCCTGCGATGCCATCAGTTGTGCCCGGCTTGTGGAAAAGATGTATGACCTGGAAGGCATTTCCTATCTGCGCACCACTCGCGAGAAAACACGTCTGATCTATAAACTGGAAGATGAGTTTGAAATTGGTGGCAGCAAAGTCCTGCGCTCCGATAAGGAAGACATGGTGACGCTTATTGGTGCCGGCATTACCCTTCACGAATGTCTCAAGGCCTATGACGAGTTGAAGGATCAGGGCATCACCGTGCGTGTTATCGACCTTTATTCGGTCAAACCGATTGATGTAAAAACTTTGCAGACCGCCGCCCGCGAAACTGAAGCCCTGATAGTGGTCGAGGATCACTGGGTGGAGGGCGGACTTGGTGATGCCGTCCTCGATGCTTTTGCCGTCAAAGGTCCTCCTCCCCGTGGTGGCAAGTTGCCCCTGGTCGATGTCCTGCCTAAGGTGATAAAGATTGCTGTGCGCAGTATGCCCGGCTCTGGTGAGCCTCAGGAATTGATGGAGCATGCCGGTATTTCCGCCGGCCATATCGTTGCCACCGTCAAAGGTCTGGTCAAATAATGGCGGGCGAGGAAGAACAGGAAGTCGTCATCCGGGGCGAATTCATCACCCTGGGACAGTTGCTCAAGCTGGTCGGCGAGGTCGGTTCCGGCGGCAATGTAAAAGACTATCTGGCGGAAATCTCACCCCTGGTAAACGGTGAGCCGGAGTGCCGGAGAGGTCGCAAACTCAGGCCGGGTGACCGGATTGAGCTTGAGTACCAGGGCCATTTTCTTATAGCCTGACAAAAGCTTTACGCCACTGTTTCTGCTTTTGGGTTATGCTTGGCTTCTTGTTCTAAGGCATCCCCTATGAAAAAAACACCAGTTCTTTCAACGCTCCTTGCCCTGGCCTGCTCGACTCCGGGAGTAATCGCGGCGGAGAACGATTTTTCAATTTTGCAAAGGATTGATACGGCGCCGACTTATGGATTGCCCTCGCTGGGCAATGCCGCGAAGCCCGTAAATGGCAAGGCTCGCAGCCTTATGAACTTTGTCTTTGATACCCGCGGTACCGATTGGTCCAAGGAGGGCGCTGACGTAGCCATTGACACTACTTCTGACGTCACCAGCGATACCACCGCATTTTACCGAGACCAGGTCCATCGCGATGAACTGCACTGGCAGGTCGTGTCTTTGATAGCTCGGATCGCCAGTGGTCTCGGGGATCATGCCGGTGAGTCTCAGTCGGCCATCAAAAGTGTCTCTCAACTGCGGGGACTGATCGGAGATGTGGAAACGGATGCCGTCATGACATGGCTGTCCGGGCCCGATATCGAGCATGCCAGAAGTAAAATTCCCCAGACTTCCAAATTCGATTTGCCGCACATTCTTGAGGCTCAGGACGTTATGCTTACGGCCGCCCTCGACAGGGACAGCGTCATCAGTGACGTTAAGAAAGAGCTTTCACCCTATGCCAATAAGTCCAAAGGAAAGCGTACTGCCACAAAAATTGCCTACTCAACGCTCGGTGTTGCCGCCTTCGTCCCTAATTTGATTGCGCCTATAGCTGAGACGTCATTTCTTGGCACCATGATGGCCAATGGGGGACCGGAGCAAGATAAACTGCTCAAGGAAATCTATTACGCTAAGCGTTTAGAGAAGCGTCGCGACTTGATTCAGCGGCAGTTGAATCTCGCGCTCAATACTCGCGAGATCAGCCTGGCAACCGCAAACGCGCCGCTCTATCATTTTTCGCGGCGCTTGACGCAATATCTCTGTGGTGAAGACATTGAGCGCCAGCTCTTTCCCGAAGAAGACGGCCAACTTGGCTCCGGCCCGGCCCCCTCGCTATTTTAGAAGGCAACAAAAAAGACCCGTTGGTGCTGAGCACCCCCGAGCCTCTTTTGTTTGTTCCATCCGCATCCGGGGAAAGCTGTGTTCCTTTCGTCTATTTGATGCCCGCTGCTGCTTTGGGCACGCGAGTCTGGAAGTCACCGTTTTTGGTGGCTGAAACATGCATGCCATTGGCGAAGTCGAAGTCGACGGCCTGTCCGTCGGAAGACACTTTGGCCTGCACTCTGGGTACTTCCTTGTGGCTGACGGGATCGACGACGATGTCATCCTGACCGTTGGCCTGGGCCACCGCTACATCGCCTTCCTGGGCAAAATTGACGCGATGATTGGCGCTGTCGAAAAGACGCACATTTTTGCCGTCGGCCAGGAAGTAGTCGTCATTGTCAAAACGGAGGACATTGGCCTGGGGAATGGCTTGCTGTGTATCGGGATCGACGAAATTTTTGAGAGTCTCCAGATGTGCTTGTCCCATGGGCCCGTCGCCGCTGAGATTGCCGGCCGCTGTTTCGCCGGCTGATTCCGCCGGTGCGCTGGATTTTTCCTCGGCGCGGGACTCGGGAGCGGGGGCCTCCGCCCGGCTCCGGCCGATCTGCGGAGCGGCTGCCGGCAGGTCATCATAGGGGCTGTCCAGTTGCAGGTAGCGATCGGCGTTGGGCAGATCGGCCCCTGAGACTTCCGCGCCTCCGCCACTATATATGACACCACCGAGCACTGTTCCTTCTGATTTGTGCACGCCTATTTTGCCCTGGCCAAAGTCTACGTATTCGCTGCTGTCCTTGCTATCAGCGATGATGCCGCCCAGTATCGAGCCTGAAGACTCGTGCTTTTCGTGGGTCATCTTGCCGCCGTTTCCGTCGTCCACAGTGGTGACGTCGTCCAGTTTGTGATTCTGACCGAGCATGCCGCCCACCGACGTACTCAGGTGTTCGTGGGTTTCGCGTGTTTCCATGCCGCGGGCCGTCAGTCGCTGGGTTTTGAAGTCTGAGTCGTTGGACTCAATGACCAGGCCGCCAAGCACTGAGGATGAATGATTATGGATATCGGTGGCACCGTTGCCGCGGAAGGCTTCTTGATGCACGCGCAGGTCATGACTGCGTCCGACCAGGCCGCCGAGCACCTGCGTGTCTTTTTCCCAGACGTCGCGGGCCGAGGCGTCGGCTGTGGCGTTGAAGTGAATGTGTGTCTTGTGGCTGCCGCCGAGCAGGCCAAACAGGACCTTGTCGTGTCTCTCTTCTTCGTAACCGCCGTTGAAATAGTGAATATCAGGCATTGTCATTCAGCTCCTCTGAGAAAGTGACGTCCGGGTGCTTGAAGCGATCAGCCTGGGCCCTGCTTCATCAGGGGAATCGGCCTCTGCGCTGGAACGTGAGAATTACTTTAGCGATGAGGAATGACCAGGGTATGAACACCCGGGGAAATTTTTTGCCGCTTTTTCGAAGCTTTATTTTTTTGCCGTGCTGCTCTGTGAAAAGAACCATTGCTCGGCGCGCAGCAGCTCGACTGCTATTTCGCGTATGCGCTGGGCGAAGGCGAATTGTTTTTGTTCATAGGGTGTAAGCGAGTCTATTATCATTTGCCCATCTTCGTCGCGCTTCGGGTATTTGAGCGGGCAGTTCCAGAAGGGCAGTCGGCCCGGGCCGGGCTCGGACTGATCGCGGTCGCGAATGGAAAATGGAATCTCACCAAAACTTGACTGCCATTCTTCCAGCAGGCTACCCACCCGTTCCAGGGAGCGGTCCAGATATTTGTGTCCGGCATCGGATGTGTACACCATGTCGGCGTCGAAGATTTCGGGATTTTTGTGCCTTGCCCGTTCCAGGGCCTGGGCGACCAGGGCCCGTCCCTTGATGTTTTTGGCGCCTTCGCGTGGACCCTCGACCACCCCGGAGAATAGTTCGGTCATCATGCGCATCACCCGGGTCACGGCTTTGTGCGTGCGCCGGATGCCCTTGAGCGCCAGGGGGCGCACCTCGGGCAGCAGTATATTGAAGGAGTCTGAAAAACTGGCCATAGCCGATTCCAGTGAATCATATATAGTAGCGTCTTCAAAAATCGCTTCGGTGGCCGGCCCCCGGATCAGGGCAATTTTGGCGAAGCCGTCCGGATTGTTGTAGTTGATTGAATGATCGCCGGTGATGAGAGCGTGGGCAATTTTGGAACTGCTCACCTTTGGATGCGGCACCCACCAGTCGGCGATACCGATATGTCGCAGCAGGCCTCGTTCTTCTTCGGTGAAGTTGATTCGGGCCAGATCGGCAGTCAGATTGCGCTCATCAAATGGGTGACCGATTTTGTTGTAAATTGCTCGGACTATATAGCGATTTGTCGTCGTATCTCGTTCCTCCGCCGCCGCGGAGCGTATCACCTGATCAAAGGTGCCGAGCTTCAGCTTACGCGCGAGCAGCACTGCCACGGTGCGCGCCATAAACTCGGGGGGAGCGATCTGATGTTGTTTGATGGCCAGGACAATGCGCTGCACCGAGCGCAAATTTTCCGGCTTTTCCATGTCCCAGAAATATGACAGGGCCAGGGCCGCGGCCTGTGAGCCGTGCACATTGTGGACGATGAAATTGCCGCGATTTTTGATTGAGTCTGAAAATATGGATGCGATTATGGCATCCCTGGTTTCGTCCGAGGACAACTGGAGTATTTTGCAAGCTTCGTAGACCTGATCGACTTCGGCGCGGGTGTGCTTCCAGTTCATGTTCCACTGGTAGCCTTTGACGCCTTCGTCGGCACTTGATTCCAACTGCAAATACGCTTCCCGCACCAGGGCCAGGCAGCGCCAGACCGACATGCGGTCCTGCCTCTGCACAAGGCTTTCGGACTCCATCTTATGATAGACATTGGTCACCTTGCCCTCATCGGTGAGGACGGGCACATCGGCAAGATCGGCTCTTAATGCCGACATTGACCGCGCTTCGTCCACCAGCGGCGGCAATATTTCGCGCCAGCGGTAATTGTCGGAGAGCTCCTGAATCGGATCGAGCGTGGCCACGGCTGCGGCTTTGGCCGCCTCTACCCTGGTGCTCTCCGGCTTCTTGCCTTCTCTGGTTGTCTTGTCCGCTTTCGCTGCTTTGGTGTCTTTCGCTTTCATATTTTTTGACCGCTGGCGATTATGTAAGCAATACTTCTGCGCATTCCTTCTTCGAGTGCGATTTGTGGATTGTAGCCCAGCTCGCGCCTGGCTGTATCAATCGAGCAGGCGATGTTTTTATTCATTTCGGAGAGTACATGAAATTTCTGATGATAGAGCCCCGCTGCCTGCAGCCCGGCATCCACAGCCATGGCCACTTCGCTGGCAATGTCTGGCAGGCGCATGCGTTTGTGGGCGACCGGTATATTAAACTCAGTTTCTAAAAGTTTTTCAATCGTGTCCACCACTTGATTCATTGTGTAGGGCTCGCTGTCGGCAATCCAGTAAGTCTTACCGCTGGCCCTGGGCGTGGTTTCACAGAGCATCAGTCCCTGGCAGATATTGTCCACATAGGCCATGGAACGCAGATTCTTGCCGGAGCCTACGATTGGCGCCTTGCCGTTTTTGATCATGGTGAAAAACAATGTTTGCCGCGGCGGCTGTCCCGGGCCGTAAAACCAGGGCGGCCTGATGATCACGATTTCCATTTCACCCTGGGCCCCGGCCTGATTGACCAGATCCTCGGCCGCCTTTTTGCTTTTGCCGTAGTGCATGTAAGGGTTGTAGGGCGATTTTTCGTCGAACAATTTGAACTGTCCGCCCTTGGGATTGCAGCCGATGGGCGAGTTGGAGGATACATAGATAAACCGGCGCACTCCCGCTTTGGCGGCCGCTTGCAGGAGGTTGGCGGTGCCGTCTACGTTTACCTCATAAAATTGCTTGCGTCCCCGGGTCGGGTGAATCACCCCGGCGGCGTGGAAAACCGTTGCGCCCTGAGCATTTTCAAAGAGCTTGAAGAGCCCGTCGCCGGTGGTCAGATCGCCGGGCACCACAGTCACTTGCGAGCCCAGCGCTTTGAGCTTGCTTGTGTCTTCGTCGGCCAGGCAGAGTGCGCGTACCGGACGGTTGGATTTGCCGGAAAGGTCGGGCAAATTGGGGTCGTCCAGGCCATTCACAAGTGCTTCTATGAGCCTTGTGCCCAGCCAACCTGGGGCTCCAGTGACGATTGCCGTTTCGTGCGGACTGCGGGACATTGTTTTTTCCTTTCTTTAGTGACCGTGCATATCGGCAAAATGGTGGGCGTTGCGATGGGCCAGAGCCATGATTGTGCCCTGGGGATTGATGCCTGGTGAGTCGGGAAGCATACTGGCGTCGTTGACAAAAAGATTTTGCACGCCGTGCACTTTGCCGAAAGAATCGGCGGCGCAGCGATCGGCGCGCTCGCCCATGGGGCAGGTGGAAAAGGCATGGACCGTGGTCAGACTCAGACTTGAGCGCGGCACTGATTCATCCAGCCAGCGCACCGCCTCCAGTTCGGAGGTGATTTTGCCCAGGCCGAAGACGCAGGGATAAACTTCCTTCGCGCCGGCGGCCAGGAGCATGGTTGATAACCTTGCCAGGCCCTGACTGAGATGGCGCACGTCGACGTCGGAGAGTTCGTACTTCAGGACAGGGTCTCCGTCGCCCAGGATTTTTGCTCGCACGGTACCACTGCCGGTGCCGCGCACACCTACGTAGTAGCTGGCCATATTGCGGTATTGCTTCATGGCGTCGAAGTTTTCGTGCCAGTTGTCGGCAAGGTTGAGCGCCAGGTGGCCGATTGAGAAGAATGAGCCGCCGAAGGAAATGTCCGGCCAGAATTCTTTTACCTGCAAGAGTGGCATTACGCTATCCTGCGCGTCGATGACTTCGTCAAAGAGAGCCGTCACCTTCAGCATAGGGTGAATCTGGAAGGAATCACCGACGTGTTCTTTGATGCCGCTGCGACGCAGAAGAGTCGGGGTCTGGGTCGGGCCGGCGCAGACAAAAACATAGTCGGCATCGATGCGAACGAGATCCGATGAGCCGCCTTCGCGCTTGATCTCGGCCAGTACCCCGGTGATACGCTTGGAGTGTTTGAGCAGCAGCTTGACCTTGCAACCGGTCAAGAAGCGCACTCCCAGAGCCTCCGCCCGGGGGATAAGGGCGACGCTCATGCCCTGTTTTGCGCCTTTTGGACAGCCGGTCGAGCAGCTGTTGGTGTTGACGCAGCCGGTGGCGGCGCGCTTCACTTCCTGGGCGGACCAGTCCATGGCTTCTATGCCGCGGTTGAATACTTGCGTTGATTTTGGCCAGCCGGCCTGGCCTCGTTCGCCTACGTTCAGCACTTCTTCGGCCCAGGCAAAATGTGGCTCGAGCACTTCATGGCTGAAATCAATCAAACCAAAACGCGCTTTCCAGCGCAGCAGAAATTCCGGGGGCAGGCGGTGCCAGAAGCCGGAATTGATCTCTGTACTGCCGCCCAGGCAGCGGCCTTCCACATAGCCTATGGGGATGCTGCCCATGACCGGCGTCATGCCGAAATTGCGATAGAGTTTGCGCATGGCTCTGGTCGGACTCTGGCCATATTCACTTAAACCGTGGCGGTCACCTTCTTCCAGGACGACCACTTCGAAGCCGCGGTCGGCAAGCACATTGGCTGTGGTGGCACCGCCGGCGCCACTACCAATGACCAGGACCTGCACTCGCAGAGCTTTATTCGTCTCGGTCATTCGATTGCCTCAGTCATGGAATTGTCTCGTTCGCTCACCGGTAATAGATTTTCCTCGTTTGTGCCGGCTGCGGCTTGGCCGGAGTTGAGTGCGGCCTGTACCTCCGGACACTCGTAAAATGCCAGCAGCGTGACGCTGCGAATAGGCTTGAAAAACTTGCGGGTCAATGGAATGCGGCCGTAGGACCAGGCATTGACTATGGCGCGGCGTTTGGCGACGGGCAGTGCCTCGAAGAAGGAGAGACTGGTGAGAAGAGTCAGGACTCGGAAACCGCTGATGCCTATTTTGACCAGGGGCTTCAGTCCCTGGGGCAGGTGGGACAGCTCATCGCAGGTAAAATCTGCGGCAAAATCAACGCAGCGCGCACTTGATTCAGCCGTCAGGTCGAGGGATTGCAGGGGCAGGATGGCCTCCACCAGAGCCGTCCAGAAAGGTGTTTTTTGTATGTAGCGCCGGCCCTGCTCATTGCTGGCGGCCACCGAGGTAATGACCGAAACCCCCTGGTCCCGGTCCGTTTCGCTCAGCGGTTGCATCGGTTTGGCCTGCCAGGCCAGGGCGGCGGTTGTGCCCAACTCCAGTCCGTAGCGGGCCATGGCAATCACACCCCAGAGCGTGACCGTGACGTAAAACACCAGATGGACTACAACTGCGTACGAAAGGGCGGTAGTTTCGCTGACGACTTTGGAGGCCTCTTGCAGGAAGTGCTGATTGAGGAAACTGAGATTGGGCATGAGGAAGCCCATGGCAAGAAATTGCGGCAGACCATTTTGACCTGTCACCGCCTGTAGTGCTTTGGCGCAGATGAAGTGATAGAGACCGACATAGCCGGGCGATGAGGGCACCAGAATACCGAGGTTTGTCAGAGCCATGATGGCCTGCGCTTTGACCGGAGAAAAAGGTATAGCAAAGCAGGGCATGATCAGCGCGTACATTATGCCTTCTAAAATCCAGACCGACAGCGAGCTGAGCAGCACCGCCAGTGTCGTATTGAGATCGTGCAGGCAACTCAGTCCGCGGGTAATTTGTGTGATTAGCGCGATCGCTCTGTCGTGCCACTGACGACCGAGCGGCGAGGTCAGTTGCGAGACCAGCATCAAAGACAATTGCGGCGCAAAAGCAAGCAGCAAAATAAAAGCCACTGCCACGGCAAAGATAACTCCCGCCAGTTGGGCTGCGTGGTGCATCCACTCCTGGGTTGGAATAATGAGCGAGGCGACGACAAAAATGCAGAGAATGATCAGGCCGTCGAGCAGGCGCTCAAGAAATGTCACGGTCAGAGACAGGGCGTAGGGCAAGCCTGTGCGTTCGGCCAGCATGCCGGCTCTGGCAAACTCGCCCAGTCGGGCCGGCAAAATATTGTTGGTGGCGTAGCCGACGCAGACGATATTGCTGGCCGTCAGTACTGTTATTTTCGCTTCCATCGAAACCAGCTGTTTCAGCCGCAGGCCGCGCAGAAGCATGCCCAGTAGGTAAACGGCGACGGCCAGCGGCAGCCAGGGTAACCAGGTGGCATGTGAAAAAGCTTCGCCTGCTTCATGCCAGGCAATTTTGCGCGCGGTCATGACAAGCAAGAAGATGCTGATAATAAATCCGCATGTGACAACAGCACCCTTCGATTTCATCAGTCTGGCCAGGGACGAAGGCCCTTCGGGTGTTTTGTCAGCTTTTACCATCAGTCCTGCTATTGCTATGGTCAGTAAACCACCTGGCAAAGTGGAGTCCCGCCAGCTAAAATCTTCCACGTCAGCTATCGTTTATCTCGAATTATCCAGTCTATAGATACTCTACGTACAAAAACAACTTTAACCATTAGGCTTATTTTGGACGAATCAACTCTTAGAAATTACTTCCGTAAGGCCATTGGCGTCGCACCCGGTGCCTCGCGCAAGGAGCTCAAACTCTGTCGCGACAAGCGTGCGCAGCGCTGGCGCTCGATGCTGGCCGCTCCCGGCAGCGAACAGACGGCTGAAGGTCAGGAGGCCGCGAAGCTGGCGGAGCAACGCCTGGCAATAACCAATACCGCCTATGACTGTTTGAGTAACGCCGATAAATTTCGTGAATTTCAGGCCAAGCTGGCCGCCGGAGAAGCGGAACTGCCAGACCTCGACAGCCTGCTATCCAGTCTGGACTCTGAGCATAAGCCGGTTGCGCCAAGAGTGCTTGCGAAGCGCCAGGCGCAACTGCAGGAAAAAATGGAACGCATTGTTACTCTCGTTACGGAGAGTGTGCAAAAGGCCGGTCACGATGAGGCTCTGAAGCTTACCCAGGGCAAACTGCCCGATGCCGACCAGTTTTATGATGCGGTTTATAAGGCCGCCGTCACCGCCGGTAACAAGACCAGTGCTGAGGAAATCGCTTCGCTTAATAACGGCAAGATCGAACTCGATGAGACTTTTAAAAGTGATCTCGACAGTCTGGTAATCGACCAGTCCGAAATCATCGCCCATAAAGAATATGATCGCCTGGAAGACCGCGCGGCTATGAGTGCTCCGACGCCGGCCATGCCTCGCTTTGTGGCCCTCACTCTGACATTGATTATCATGGGTCTTGTTGTCAGCGTCTGTTTCTACGGAGCTACCTCATCGCCTACCCCCAATGTTGCGCCGGCGGTGCCAACTCCGGCAGCTCAGAACCCCGCGGATGTTTCCGGCCGTGCAACAGAAATGGCACCGGCTCCAGTCCCCGGTATTGCTAACTCGGTTTTTAACCGCAGCACTTTTGGCCCGCCCAGCTCGCCGACGGCTATCACTCCGCCTGTTGTACCGGTGCCCGTGCAACCAGCTGTCACTCCGGTACCCGCAGATGGTGCCGCACCGGTCGCTACTTCACCGGTAAACACCGCTCCCGGTCCCGCTCCAGCAGTCAGTGCAGCCGAGGCAAACCAAGCGGAACTGACCGGAGCCGCTGCCCCCGCCGGACCTGCTCCTGACGCCCGTGTGGCTGTGGCTGCCGGTCTTGTCGCTAATGCCGGTAATGCCGGCATGGCCGGACTGCCGGCGTCTGATACCAAACCCGGTGCTAAAGCTTATCGTACCGCTCTGGACGCAGGCATGAAAGGCGCCTTCGCTGACAGTGTCAATGGTTTCCGCCAGGCATACGCCGAAGGTCATCTCGGTGAAGCCCTCTACAATGAAGGTGTTATCCTCGGCGTGCAAGGGCGCTATGACGAAGCTCTGGCTGCCTACAACAAACTGCTGAGCGATCATCCGGCTTTTGCCCAGGCGCTCTACAACCGCGCTCTCACCCATCAACTTCTGGCGCTTGCCGCCTGGAATGCCAAGAAAGTACCGCAGTGGCGCAGTAATCTAAATCAGGCACTGGCCAGTTATGATCTCGCTCTCAAGGCCGATCCCCGGCTCAGTCAGGGCTACTTTAATCGTGGCATCGTCCACTATCAGCTCGGTCAAAAGGATGAAGCCTACAGTGACTTCGCCCGCGCCGACAGCCTTTTGCCCAAGTTTATGCCGGCGGCCGCTTATAACCGCGACGTTGTCGGCCTGGCCTTGAAGAAAGGCAATGCCGCTCCGGCTCAGCCCGCGCCGGCGTGCCCCCTGGGCCCGGTTGGTCCGGCAGGACCTCCGTAGCCGGCTTGAGAAATTTTGAAAGCTAGTGTGCCTGAGCGCCTTCGCGTTTGCGCAGGACCGCAACGCTGAAGCCGCCATGTTGCTGGCCTTGCTTGTCGGTGTAGGCCCAGTCTTCGATATTGTAATCGTTGACGGTGATGGTCTGACCCACTTTCAAGTGCTTGATTGTTTGTGAGGGCTTCTCGATGTGGCCGTCCATTTCGTCTTTTTTGACGGCGTCGACAATCACCCACTTGTGCTCTTCGTTGGGACCTTCGCGGAACGGCGCCTTGATGGCGAATTTCTGATCAGCTGCCCGGGTGGCGAAAGCCGATTTGAATTCGCCCAGTTTGGCCTGGGCCTGGACCTTGGCCGCCACAAGCTCGGGATCGCTGTCATCGGCATGGGCAAAGCCGGCCGGTGCCGCCGCCGGTTTGATCATCTCGGGTGGGCTCTGGGTGGCGCTCTGACCGCTCTGCGAGCAGCCACAGGTAGTCAGGGCAATAAGCCCGACCGCAAGCCCGGTCAGGGGCGTGGTGGAAAATGATTGTTTTTTCTGCATTTCAATAAGCCGTCACTGTTTTGATAAGTGAATCATAGCCGCTTTTTCGAAATCGGCTATTAGCTTCTCGGCCTGGATGTTGTTAAGTGTCAGCCGCCCATCGGGTAATCGCAGGTAGAGCGGCTTGCCGTCAGCGTTTTTCCCGTAAGACTGATTTATGTCTTTCTGATCCTGGTCTTTTGTAAAGCGGTAAAGCTCAGGGCTTTCCTGTAAAAGTTTGCGCCTTTCGCCCTTGCCTTCCTTAAACAGGGCCAGGGATTCGGCCGCCATTTCCAGAGGATTGCTGAAGTAAAAGGTGGCCGGGCGTACCAGGGCTGCTTCGCGCATCTTGCCCGGATCCAGTCTGGCTGCGTTTTGCAAGTCGCTTACCTGACCGTTTTTGTCCAGATATTGACCCTTATCGTTGATGGACAGCCAGTCGAGGCTGTCCGGTTCGACCCGGTAGAGGTCGCCGGATTTTGACCGCAGGGCGAAGATAGTCTCGCCCGCCGGGCTGACGAAAGGATCAAAGCCCAGAGCCCGTGAGTAGGTGAGGAATTGCTTCTCTCTCAGCCAGCCGAGTCTGGCCTGACTGTTGTGAGCCAGCTCATGCAGGACGACGTGTTCATCAATGCTGCCGGCGAAGCTCTGCTTCCCGTCTTTGACGACGAGATTCTCGCCCAGACCGTCAGGACCCACATAAATTGCCGCTTTGCCGTCTTTGTCGTGGGCCACATGGGTGGCGGCGGCATCGTCGGCATCCTTGCGCAGAGGCGTTTTCAGGAAATAGAATTTCAAGCCCTGGTGATTGTCGTTGGGCAAAAGCTGGGATGGGCGGCCGCGCTCAAGCGCGCCTTTTAGATTCGCCAGCTCCAGCAAGCGCGGCGCCCGAGCATGGACCATTTCTCCATGCCGCACTTTGCCCTGGGCATCGAAACTGAGCTGTCCTTCTACGTCTTCGCCCTCGTGGCTGAAACGCACTTTGTATTTGTGCGTCAGCTCTCGCCGGTACTCATCGGTCAGGTGCTCGATTTTCTTGTCGGCCAGGTGCAGGCCTTCGGCACTGTCTTTTGTGCTGAAGAGGGTGACATCCTTGTTGTTTACTGCAATTGAATAGACAAGGTCATTGTTGGTCCCGACTCGCACCTGTACCTGGTGTTCCAGGGCCCAGTCGTTGCGGCCTTTTTCGCTGGTCGGCGCTTCCAGCTGGCCGTCGCTGACCCGGTGGGCTGAGTCGTCGTAGAGTCTGGAAGCCGCTTGCAGACCGAGATGTTGATGCTCGGAGTCAGTATCGTTGCGCCCCAAGTCGGACGAGTGCATCGCCGGTGCGGTTGCTTCTTCGAGCTCTGCCTTTGTCTCCACTTTTCATTTTTACCCCGGTAGGGGCATATTAAATCGGCCGCCGGTGCCGATCAGGTGAAACGCGAAACCACCTTGAGCACTTTCAAAATCTGTTCCTTGACCGGTTTGCGGTGGGCTGAGCCTTCTTTGCCTTTCATAAATTCGGCATAGTTGGCCACAAAAGCGTCATAGCTCTCGGCCAGCATGCGGTCGTTGGAGTATTTGGGACTGAAGCCCAGCTCCTTGAGCGGCTGTATGTCGAAGTAGAAATCCTCGCCATAGGTCAAGTAGTGCCAGGGTGCAAGCGGACAGAGACCGAGTTTGTCCAGTGTCTGCAAGGTGCCCACCGTCAGTGCCGCAGGCAGGCGAATGACCTTGGAACGAGAGCCGGCGTGCTGTATCAATGTTTCCAGGGTGGGCTTGAGGGCCCGGAAGTCAGCGCTGCCCACATTGTAGAAGCCGGGCTGCTGATTGTTCATGAGCATGAAATAGCAGTCGATCAGGTCCTGGGCGTGGAGAAATTGAATTTTGTTCTCGCCATCACCGATGACATAGACGTTGATGTCGTTTTTGATCCAGTCGAAAAGCAGTTGAAAAATGCCCAGACGCCCGTTGGCGATAATTGTGCGCGGGCGCACCGATATTAGTGGCACGCCGGCTCGGGCGCAAACCTCTGCCGCCGCCATTTCACCATCGTATTTGCTCTGTCCGTAAAGCTCAATCGGCGCCGGCTTTGCCGTCACCGTGACCGGGCTGGGGGTCTTGCCGAAAATGGCCGAGGAGCTCAGGTAGACAAAGCTCTGTGCCCCGGCATCGACCGAGGCCTGGGCAATCAGCCTGGTGCCGTCGACATTGACCCGGCGGAATAAATCACCTGACTTGGTCAGGGGCACAAGGGCCGCCGTATGATGCACGATATCTACGCCCTGGACGGCTTTTTTGACGGCCTCGGCATCGAGCAGATTGCCAAGGACAAACTCGGCGCCTTTGGGCCGCTCCGGGTCATCCCAGATGTCCAGAATGCGCACCTGGGCGCCCTCGTCCAGAAGGCGGCGGACAATGAGGTTGCCGAGAAAGCCGGAGCCGCCGGTTACTAAATGTCTCATAGTTTTGGTGTCGATGGTAATGGCTCCCTGGATAATTGATAATTCTGGCAGCTTTTATGAGATTTGGGTTGTGACAACAATAAATTGCCATGATTGACCTGGAAACCGCAATTACTAAAGAGCGCCGGATCACTCTCAAGCTGCCGGGCACCACGTCCAATCTCGGTCCTGGTCTGGATTGTCTTGGCCTGGCCCTGAACATCTACAGCAAGATGTCCTTCTTTCTTTTGCCCGAAAATGACCCGGGTATTCCCCTGATAACTTTCAAGGGTTCGATTGCCAAGAGTAGCCTGGCGCAGGATCAGGGCACTCTCACTTATACGATTTTGAGTCGCCTCTGGCAGCAGGACCAGAACCTGCTGCAGCGGGTGCGCATAATTATCGACTCGGAGATACCTCTGGGCGTTGGGCTGGGAAGCAGTTCCACAGCCATTCTTGGCGCTCTATGGGCGGCAAATGTCTTCAAGGATGTCCTGCCGACGGCGCCGGACCTGCTGGCGGAAGCCTGTGAGCTGGAAGGTCACCCCGAGACCCTGGCCGCCTGCCTGCTTGGCAGTATGGTCGTCTGCGGTCAGTCCACATCTGCGCTGGGCGGTAAGCGCATTATCACTCAGCGTCTCAACTGGCCCGCCGACTGGCATTGCATCGTAGTTTCGCCCCAATATACTTTGACGACTCCAGCGGCCAGGAAAGTCCTGCCCAAGGAAGTCAAATTTGAAGACGCACTGAGCAATGTGCAGAAAACGGCTTTGCTTGTGGCTGCCGTCACGCGCAATGATGATCAGGCCATGAAAGAAGCGCTTGAAGACAGGCTGCACGAGCCCTACCGCGCGCAGCTGGTGCCCGAGCTTTCGCGCCTGCGGCGTGAGCTGGCGTCCGAGCCTATCATCGGTTGTGTCCTCTCCGGCGCCGGGTCTTCGGTGCTGGTTATCGTCAATAAGCGCAGTAAAGCGCAGGTGCTCGCTCATATCAATAATTGGGCTGAGACCGAAGCCAAGCCGCCCCGGGTGCTCGATTTGCAGGTCGACAACGACGGCATTCAGGAACTGGAGATTTAGGTGTCTTCGTTGGCAAGTATGATTAAACATGCTTGCGTGCTTGTTCCGGCATTGCTCTCGCTGTCGTGTGCTCCTCGGGCCTTTTGCGCCGATGATCCAATTACAGGCTTTAGAAGTGAATGCGGTCCGGGCTTGGCGCTGAAGAAAAAGCAAGAATTGTTGCCGTGGCTGGCTCCGATCCGAGATAAAATTCGCCGACAGCCTTCATTTGGAGAGCTGGCCCAGTCGTTGGAGAACCAAAAAGAGAACGATGTTGAGGTTTGGTGCTTCTTTGCGATAAATCCAAAGTCAGGCCAACTTGAGAACGAACGCATCGTTTGCAAAAACGCTGACGGTTCTTCGGCCGGGTTGCTGCTGGAACTCCTCAAGAAAGTTGCGCCATACGATGGTTATCCGAATGACACGGTGATTTCAGATGGTCTGGCGGTCAGACTGATCAAGCATGGCAAGGTGGTTCGGATTTTAGTTGAGCTGGGCACGCTCTCTTCGACAAGACGTCTGAGTGGACCTTAACGGGCGGCTGAACTGCGTCACCAAACCTAAGGAAACGGCGCTACAGGCTCGCCCTGTTCGAGTAGCTTGCTGTACTTCCTCTTCAATTGACCGGCAAAGGCGATGATTTCTTCTCGACTGGGCTGCAGCTTGTTCTTGAGAAATTGCGGCCACTCTTGCAGAAATTTGGAAATTTCGCCTTGGCCTGTAATTAATTCACCGACATCGGCCTGGGACCAGTATTTCTTGCCCTCAGGGCACAGTCTGCTAACTGCTATACCGACAATGTTGGACCGGTCGCTAATGTCGGTGATACTAACAGTGTTGGGCAGCAAGGCTATGAAAGACGCAGGAATCAAAGGGAAGTAGACACTCCGTGCCTCCAGGCGTCTGGAAATCGTCGAACCCAGCTCGATGCGCCAATCTTCGGCTTCCTTGTTGCTCACCTGCATGATCCGGTAGCTGCTAACTGAGGCGCTTACAGGAGCTGCGATGAAGTCCGGTGGTTTCATCGGTGGGCAGGTCATCGTGGCATACAGGGTCCAGAAATCGCGCGCCAGAGACCCTGATAGTTCAGTTGTTTTGAAGTTAGAGAAATGGCCCGCCCTGTCTACATCGAACACAATGGCAGTTCGTTCAAAATGTTCTTTTTCGCTGTAGCGGTCGCCTTGATCCAGGGGAATTGAACCGACCACAATGTCGTTGATCGACTGGTAGTAGCCAAAGTCTGGTGGTTTCTTGGGGCAGGATTCGCGCCTGGCCTGGGCCATTCCCACACCAGGCCAAAAAAATGGTGCTGCCGCGATCAAGCAGCAGCACCGAATTTTGGTCTTATTGACCCAGGACATAAGCGAAGATCAAAGGCGCAACGATGGAAGCGTCCGATTCGATAACGAAGCGGGGTGTGTCTTCCGAAAGCTTGCCCCAGGTGATCTTTTCGTTGGGCACAGCGCCACTGTATGAGCCGAAGCTGGTCGTGCTGTCCGAGATCTGGCAGAAATAACCCCAGAGTTTGCAGTCTTCCTGGAGGTCTTGCTGAATCAAAGGCACAACGCAGATGGGGAAATCACCGGCAATGCCGCCGGCAATCTGGAAGAAGCCGATGGATTCTTTGGAGCTGTTGGCGCGGTACCAGTCGATCAGGAAGCCCATTTGCTCCAGACCGGATTTGACGGTGTGGTAGGACTTGATGTCTTTGCGGATGACGTGTGAGACGAAAATATTGCCCAGGGTAGAGTCTTCCCAGCCGGGTGTGATTATAGGCAGGTTCTTCTCGCAGGCAGCGACCATCCAGGAGTCTTTAGGATCGACTTGATAGTGCTTTTCGATCTTGCCCGAGCGAATCAGCTGATACATGTATTCGTAGGGGAAATAGCTCTTGCCGGCTTTGTCGGCATCCTGCCAGAGTTCCAGCACTTCGTTCTCGATGCGGCGGATAGCTTCATCTTCGGGGATGCAGGTGTCGGTGACACGGTTCATACCGCGGCTGTGCAGCTCTTGCTCTTCTTTGGGGCTGAGCTGGCGGTAATGGGGAACGCGTTCATAGTGATTGTGGGCGACCAGATTGAAGATGTCTTCTTCAAGGTTGGCGCCGGTGCAGCAAATGGCGTGCACTTTGTCCTGGCGGATCATCTCGGCCAGGGAAAGACCCAGTTCGGCGGTACTCATGGCGCCGGCCAGGGTGAGGAACATTTTGCCGCCCTTGTTCAGGTGCGCTACGTAAGCTTCAGCGGCGTCGACTACGACGGCTGCGTTGAAATGGCGGAAGTTATGTTTGACGAATTGTTTGACCGTGGCAAAGGTCTCTTTGCTCGTCGGGCAAATATCTGTTTTCACGCCTGCTTCTTTTTCCACTACGTTCACAGCAACACTCCTGGGGCCTGGGACTGAAATAAGGAGCATATCCTACCCCATGGGGCTTTCAAGATGGCGCACTTGTCTCAGTATTGGCTCCATTTGTAAAGGCTGAGCTAGCTTGTGTGAGGTGTAAAGGAGGCTTTGATTACTGTTCTTTTCTTGCTCCTCATGACAGGCGGAGTGGATGAGAACGGCTTCAGCGTTTATATCCGGCGGATATCGGCTGAGCTTGGCTGCGCCAGCATTAGTATTGCCTAATGAGCCCGGTGACGTAAGCCGCGCGAAGCAATTGCTTTGACCCGCGCCTATTTTTTATGGTGAACGTCTATTCATTCTTCCGCGTTGAAATAAGGAACCCTTTTTTATTTCATAACCAGCCAAAAGCACCTCTGCTATTTCTGCTTCAACTGAGTTTGCCACCACCCGTGGTGAACACCTGGAAGACCATCTTTCTCTCAGCGGTGCTTCATTGGCCTGTCCAGTGTTCGCGCTAGCTTCCACAAACAAAAAATTCAGAAGCTCTCCCGGGCTTCAATCTTGAGGAGACCACTATGCCAAGCGCATTCAGTGTGGGCGGCTTGCTGCTGCTCGCCGTACTCTTTCTTGTTTTCTTCCTCCTCCGCTCGGCTCGTCGCAACGCGTCCAACGCGAAGCCCGACGTCGCGCCGGACAGTTCCCATGACCATGGTCACGGCAGCCATCAGCACGAACAGGCCACCCCGCCCGTCGGTGCTCTCCTGCCTGCCGAGGGCGACTTTGACGCCATCCACAAGGGCAAGGCCCGCGCCGGTGGTTGCAAGTTCGACGAAGCCGAGGTGCGTCGCACCCGAAACTTCCGCACGCCCAAGATCGACACCACCAACCTGCCCAAGCCGGACCCTCGCATCGTCGGCGCTTTCGCCGGCATCGACATCAACCGGCTCAAGGACGTGATCCAGAAGCTCTCCGGTGAGGTGCCGATCACGGCTGCCGGTCAGACGACCACCCTGGTCACTCGCAACAGCTTCACCAAGGGCCTCGATGTGGCGCTCGGCTTCATCGAAGAGCAGTACAAGGCCATGGGCAACGGCATCACCGTTACTCGGCATGCCTACAAGGTGCGCGGCAAGACGTTCTACAACATCATCGCCGAGCGCCGCGGCAACACCACTCCAGACAAGGTCGTCGTCTTCGGCGCCCATCTGGATTCCACCGCCGGTAGCCCCTGGGGCTCCGAGAGCAACTGCCCCGGTGCCGACGACGACGGATCTGGTACGGCCGCTCTCCTCGAGCTGGCTCGTAACATTTCCGCTCTGCCGCTGGGTCACACTGTGCGCTTCTGCCACTTCACCGGCGAAGAGCAGGGTCTGTGGGGCAGCTATGCCTATTCGGACAAGCTGGCCAAGGAAGGTGTCGATGTCGTGGCCATGGTCGAGCTCGACATGGTCGGTTACTGCGCCAAGCCCGGCAATCGTCTGGACATCCATGACGGCGCCGACAAGAACGGCTCGCACGCTCTGACCGTCATGTTCACGCGCAACATCAAGGCGTACGGTATCAACCTCAACCCGGTCGATACCCACAACCACGCCGTCGATGACCGCTCGGACCATGCCGGCTTCCTCGACCACGGCTGGAAGGCTGTTCTGCTGTCGGAGGAATTCACCGACGACGGCTTCAACCCCAACTACCACACCACGGGCGACCGGCTCTCCGCCGTCAATCTGCCCTACATGGTGGAAGTGGTCAAGGCTGTTGTGGCCACCGCTTGTGAGCTCGCCGCTCTCAAGTAAGTAAATGGGCTCTGGAAAGAGTCTGTTTCGAGAGAGGCTTCTTCTTGTCCTGCGGTGCAAACCGCAGGGCAATTTGAAGCTTTTCTCTTTGTCTTGATATACTAACAGCGATAGTATAATTGATATGACATGCCACTACTGGTGGTGGAAATGTGGGAAAATGGACCCTGTCAATTTAGACGAGGTGAAAGTTGAGTAAATGAACAAGGATGATTTTCAAATTGTCAGTCAGGCTGCGCCCTCCGACGATGAGCTTGGGGTCATCAAGTCCATTCTCAACGAACAGCATCAGGACCTGGGGCTGAAGTGGGCACCGCAGCCGCTTTCAGTGCTTGTGCGCGATGCCGAGGGCAAGGTCCTGGGTGGCCTCAGTGGCTCGACCAACTGGGGCTGGCTGCATGTTGACCTGCTGGCCGTATCTGTCGCTCTTCGCGGTGCCGGAGTGGGCAGTAAATTGCTGGCCGACGCCGAGGAAATCGCCCGGCAGAGAGGCTGCCGCTATAGCTTTCTCGATACCTTCAGTTTTCAGGCGCTGGGCTTCTATGAAAAACATGGTTACGACATCTACGGTGTGCTGGACGACTTCCCTACCGGCGCCCAGCGCTATTTCCTGAAAAAGTCGCTGCAGTAACCAAGCAGCTAGAATATTCCTCCATGGGTTTGCGTTTGAGTCTTTGTCAGTTTCCCCCTGTCCCTGATCTGTGGAGGACTTCATCGGTGAAGCCATCAAAATTACTTACGGCGTTGACCCTGTCGGTGTTTCTGTGCGGCGGTGCGGCCCAGGTATTGGCAAAGGGTTCGGCCGACGCTCAAACTGTCTCGTCTGCGAAGGCTTCGGCCGAGGGCTTGCAGTGGCGAGATTTTGACAGCGAAGTGTTTGCGCAGGCCAAGCGCGAAAATAAGCTTATTCTTCTTGATCTGGAGGCTGTCTGGTGCCACTGGTGCCATGTTATGGCCGAGGAAACTTACAGGGACCCTGACGTTATAAAGGCGCTGCAGCGCAAGTTTATCTGTGTCCGTGTGGACCAGGACTCGCGCCCTGACCTCAGTAATAAGTACGAACAATTCGGCTGGCCGGCGACCATAATTTTTAACGCCGATGGCCGAGAGCTGCTCAAGCACGCCGGCTACATCAATCCGGGTGAGATGCGCAAGATTCTCAAGGAAACTGTGGCCAATGCCGACAAGAAGGGCGCTGATCTGCTGGCCGCTCAGGCGGCTGTAAAACCGGCGGCGGGGGCCGACGTCCTCAACAAAGGACAGAAGACTGACGACTACAGCGGGCTTTTGCCTGCGGTTAAAGAGAAGCTGATAGCCAAGCATAAAGCCGGATATGATACTAAATACGGTGGCTGGAGCAGCTATCAGAAGTTTCTCGATTTTGACTCGGCCGAGTATGCCATCAGTCGTGGCCTGGCCGGTGATAAGGACGAGGCGGCCCAGGCTCGTGGCGCCCTGGACGGCGAGCTCAATCTACTGGATCCGGCATTCGGTGGCCTGTATCAGTATTCGACCGATGGTGACTGGCAGCACCCTCATTTTGAAAAGGTCATGGCTATTCAATGTGAGGGTTTGAGATTGTATTGCCAGGGCTACATGGCCTATGGTGATGAGAAATATTTGCAGGCGGCCCGCTCTATCGAAGCCTTCCTATCCGACTTCCTGCGCAGCCCGGACGGGGCCTATTACACCTCGCAGGACGCGGACCTGAAGCAGGGCGAGCACAGCGGCGAATACTTCAAGCTGGGCCGCGCCGAGCGCCTCAAGGAAGGTCTGCCGCGCATTGATAAGCATATCTACAGTCGGGAAAATGGTCTGGCTATCAATGCTCTGACCTATCTGTATCGCGCCACCGGCGAAAAGAAGTATCTGGATAAGGCTATTGCAGCTGCCCAGTGGATCGAGGCTAACCGGTCTCTCAAGGACTCTCCGGGAGGTTTCCGGCACGACGCCGAAGATAAGGCCGGGCCCTATCTCTCAGATACGCTGGCCATGGGGCGAGCCTATCTGAGTCTCTATGAAGTCACGGCCGATCGCTCCTGGCTGGCTAAGGCCAGGCTCTGCGCTGACTTTATGGGGCGGCACTTCCAGGTTGATAATCAGCCGGGTTTCGTCACCGCTCAGCCAGAGACAGGCTCCGACTCACGCGGGCATGGACATCTGGTTGTGCTGGCGCCGCAGCCGCTGCTTGACGAAAACGTCATGGCCAGTCGATTTGCTAATTTGCTCTATCAATACACCGGTGCTGCGGCATACAAAGATTATGGTCTCAGAGCACTGCGCTTTTTGTGCCAGCCCCTGGTCGTAAACCAGCGTCAGATCTTTGTGGCCGGTATTTTGCTGGCCGACGGCGAAAATCATTCCCTGCCCCTGCATGTCACCATCACCGGTGGCAAGGGCGATGCCGAAGCTGCCGCTCTCTTTGCCCGCGCCATCAGACTGACTCCCGTATACAAGCGGGTCGAATGGTACGACCGAGCCGAGGGTGCCCTGCCCAATGCCGATACTGAGCTGCCGGAGTTGCCCCGGGCTGCGGCTTTTAGCTGTGGGGATGGGCGCTGCTCCAGGCCTGTTTACAGCCCGGAGGATCTGGTCAAAATGGTCGACCGGCTGACGCAGGCGGCCGCCGGTGGTGAGGCAGCGGTGCGCTAATATGCTGATGGGGTCTCGATTGGTGATAGGGGTGCGACTGCTGCCGCTTTTGCTGGTCCTGTTCTCGGTTGGTTTTGCCTGTTGCAGCTGTGCCCCGGCCCAGGCCTTTGATACCAAGTACAAGCTCTACGGTCGGCAGCTAAAGAAATACGTCGTTGCCGAGAGTGGCTTTGTGCACTATAAACGCTGGCAAAAAGACCGCTCCGGGCTCGATAGCTTCGTCAAATCTCTGGCTCTGCTCGATAAAGAGACCTATGAAAAGTTTGATGAGAAGGAGCGTCTGGCTTTCTGGCTCAATGCCTATAACGCACTGGCCATCAAATCGGTGCTCGACCATTATCCGGTTAAGGCTACTGTGGATTACTTCCCGCCCAACAGTATCAGGCAGTTTAACGATGGCTGGGAGCGTCTGAAATTTGAGGTGATGGGACAAACTGTCACACTCTACGACATTGAACACGAGCGCCTGCGGCGGGGCTTCCGCGATCCGCGCATGCATTTTGCCGTGGCCAGCGCCAGTGTGGACAGCGCCAAGCTCAGCCCGGAGCCCTATGTCGGAGCGGGCCTTGACCAGCGTCTTGACGGTGCGGCACGCAGATTCCTGGCCCAGGACAATGCTCTGGTCCTGGACCCTGTTGCAAAAACTGTTCGCGTCTCCAAATTGTTCAGCTGGTTTACTCTGGACTTCGCCTCCCGGGCTGGTTTTGGCAAGGCGTTGTTTCCGCCACCAGCGGACGAGGAAGTCATTCTCAGTTATATTGAGCTCTATGTGCCTGAGGATAAGCGTCGGATCCTGAAGCAGGGCGGGCTCAAGTTTGATTATTTAGTCTATGACTGGAGCCTGAACGACGCCGATGCAGTGGCGGACGAGGGCTCGCCCAAACTGTAAAGGCAGGCTTTTAAAGGCTCAGGCGTTACCGTACTGGCCGATTTTATTGGCCATGGCCGCCAGTCCGGCTGCCGCTAAAGGATTCGATTGCTGAGATGAGCGTTCCATCAGCCTCTGCTGGACGTCGGCCAGTTGGGCGCTGTCGTAGGCACCGGTCCGCACTGCCAGGTCCAGCACACCGCACATGACCTTGAACTCTTTGGGATTCGTATCGCCGGTTCTATATAAAAATTCTGCTGCGGTCTCGGCTGAAACCTGCCGTGCGTATTGCATCTGGCCGTCACCGGCCGACCCGACCTGGCGGTCGCCGCCGTGGTCCGAAGCTTGAGCGTGGTGAAGTTGGCTCCGCTCCTCGTTGAAGACCTCAGGACTTACCGGCACATTTGCGGGAGCGTTTTGCTCGCCCTCATGCCCTCTGCCTTCGCCCATTTTGCCACCCCACCAGAATATCGCCGACGCCTCTATATATTTACCCCGGCTGATAATTGTGCGGTTGCCCCTTGGCTAGATTTAATCTCAGTTGTTATCCTGGGGGCCGTCAGCCACAGGCTGGTTTTGGGGCCCGGCGTCCCGCGCGGCGGCCATGATGAAGTTTGCCGCTATCGCCTGGCGCAGACCTATGCCGATGATTGGCGCCGGATCTGGCAGCGCACTGTTTGAGGCGCGGTCGGCATTGTTGTCGAAATGGCCGACGATGTGCAGGATCTGCCCGTCTCCGTACGGAAAGGTCAGGGCCAGGATGCCCAACTGACTGGGCTCGCGTTGCATCAGTAAGCGACTGCGCACAAGCACCTGTACTTCCATTTTTCGAATTACCTGCACTGTCTGGCTTTTGTCTTCCAGCTTCCAGTAGCCAACCTTTGGTATGCCTCTGGTCAAATCAGGATCGCGGTCTACTACCACAGCGTCCACGACGCTATTGTCGGTGTAACCGCCGTTCCAGGCCACATAGCCGGGGAAGGCTTTTTGCAGGCAGGAGTCCAGCGCCCAGTCGGTGGTCATCAAAAAACCGCCATGGGCGACGAAATCGTGAATGGTTGAAAGTGAGGGACCATCGAACTCTGCGCCGCAATTGACTACCATGATTTTGGTTTTTGAAAGGTCGGCTTTTGGCAAAGCGGTTGGCGCTATGCGGGTGAAGGGCATGCCGAAATTGTGAATGATGTGACCGCAGTCATCCCAGCGACCTTTGATTTCGACTACGGTAGTCTTGCCGAAGCCCGCTACTTCGCCGCTATGATTGCGATCGAGGAAGGCTTTGAAGGTGCCCGGCTGCACAGCGACTGTGCGCGGTGTCCCGAGATAAGGCGATGTGTTCATCAAGGAAGCGGCCAGGGCATCGGTGCCGCGATTAAGAGTATTGGCGGTGCGGAAATTTGCCGCTGATACTCCGCCGGTTATGACATTGCTTCCACCGGGGGTGATTGTCAGTTTCGGGGCGGATACAGGGCGCTTATCCAGGTCGTCGAGATTAAGCGGATGACCGCTGGCGTCAAGCACGTCTTCGTCGAAGGAAGGCTTTTTATATCGGCTCATGGCCTGGTCTTGAGCCTGGCTACTCGATGGTTGGTAGCCGCGCTGCACACTCATCGGCTGGGCGGTGTTTGTGTCGCTGTCGTCACCGTCCGGATTATCCTGGCGCCATTGGCCGCGGTTCTGTTCTCTCAGCTCCTGCACTCGCGGCGCCGGCAGTTTGATTTCGTCTTGATCTCCTTCGATCCAGTCGGACTTAGCCGGGGCAGGCTCTTGCGTCAGAGGCAGAGCTGCCATAATCAGAGTTGCTGCGAGGAAAGTTTTGCAACGGAGAGAGTCTTTTCGTTTCACTGAATGGCCTGCCCATCAAGACTTGGATAGCTGAAGCTACCATGATAAATGATTGGCAAGAATTTTGCGCCAATTATGCTGATTTGCGAGGCTTTGGACGAGCGGGTTCTTCCGTTTCGTTTATGGCTCGACGCAGAGTATCCAGTGCGTGAAGGTTGGGCCAGATTGCTTCCTTCATTTCTTCATACTCGTACTGACCGATTTCGTGTCGGTCATAGCGCCGGCAGACGTTTTCCCACAGCTCAAACAGCTTTTTTGGACAGCAACACTCGCGGGCTCTTTTTTGAAAATCTAGTAAGTCAAACGGTTCGATGATCGTTATCTCCACAGGCCAGAGGCACAACACCCATAATTAGAGGATGAAATTAAATCTGTATTCTGTCAAGTTAGACTTCAAAATTTGTGCCACTGCAACCGGGTATGGTGCCTGATCTATCTCTTGCCTACCTCCTGCGGATATCCCTTAAAGCCCCGACGGACCCAAGCTTCCGCTCGAGTCCGCCCCTTTTTCAGGAAAACTTTTCAGTCAGGCGTGAGTGACTATTCTCTGGACGCGTAAACTTCGTGCGCAGGTACGGTTTCAAAAAATAGTCTTTCGATCGTGTTTTCGATCAAGGTCAAGATCTTTGCTGGAAGTTGCTTCAGCTCCAGTTTTACCGGCGCTTTTTCGTTGTGCGCCTGAGCAGTTGCTTCTCCCAATTCTCTCAAGTAGCGCAAATCCTCCTGCGATATCCGCTGGAAAGATTTGAGATTTGCCGGGTCCATTTCACAGTGTGCCATTACCAAAATCCGCCATGCCAAATTGCCTAGTGATTTTAGTTTACGAAGCGATTGTGGCATTTTCGTGGAATGCCTGTGGTCAAATCACGTATGAGATCGGGGCTTTGATCTGGTTCGGATTTAGTTCGGATCTTCGAACTTGTAGCCGACCCCATGCACCGTGGAAAGTAGCGAAGGCTCGCCTTCGCGATCCAGCTTCTTGCGCAATCGCTTTATATAAGTGCGGATTGTTTCCGGGGATGCTTCCTCTCCCGCCAGCCAGACCCGGTCAATCAAGGTATCGGGGCTGAAAACCTGGTTGGTGTGGCGCATGAAGAATTCCAGCAGGGCAAATTCTTTGGGTAGTAACTGAATAACCTCGGTGCCCCGGGTGACGCGGAAGTTTGTCACGTCCATCTCCAGGCCGCGCACCTTGAGACTGCTGCCTGAAAAGTTAGTCGGCCGCCGCAGCAGGGCGCGTACCCGGGCAGAAAGCTCCTTCAACTCGAAGGGCTTGGTCAGGTAGTCATCGGCCCCGGCATCCAGTCCGGCCGATTTTTCGTCGACATGGTTGCGAGCCGTGAGCATGAGAATGGGCGTTTTACCGCCGCCGTCGCGGAAACTTTTGCAGACTTCCAGTCCGCTTATGCCCGGCAGGTTCCAGTCGAGAATCAGACAGTCGAACTGGTACATGCGCAAAAGTTCAACGGCATCCTCGCCTTTCCCCACTGTCTCGACCTGATGGTGGTCCGCAGACAAAAGTGAGGAGATAAGGACTGAAAAGTCCGGTTCGTCTTCGACTAGAAGTATTTTGGCCATCAAAGCCCAGTGTTGCGGTCAAACTCTCGGCACAAGTCAAAAAGCGTAACCCTGACTCCCGGCTGCCTTGTCTCGTAAGGTATACCCGGGTTTTGGCCGGATTTAACACATAAATAAAGGGGTATAGAAGGAGGGTGGCGCGTCCTCATGGGAGCTTTCCCATTGTGGACACGTATATAAGGACGTACTCTAAAGGACGGCAAGCGAGAAGCTAATTTAACTGGCATGGCTGAAAATCCCGAATCCCTAAATGCGCTATTACGACCCCCGCCCGGCGAAGACGACGCCGTGGAGGCCATGCGCCGTCAGATCCGGGTGCATGAGCAGACCAACCAGGAAAAGTCGGCCCTTGATAAAGTCGTAGAAGTCGTCTGGCACAAGGATGACCAGACTCTGGCCGACCTCAAGGCTTTGCAGGCCAAGGTAGACGCTGATTTACAGCGCGGTAATAAGAGTGCCGTTTCCGGCGCCTCTGCTGAAATCATAGCCAAGACTCAGGCTGACCAGGCGGCTATGGAAGGGCAAAACTCAGTGGAGTTTTACTCCACCAGTTTCCTCAAGGCCGTGCCTCTTTTTGCCGGGCGCTCAAGAGTTTTGATGGCGGCTTCCATCGGTTTTAATGCCATGGATGCTGTGAAGATGAAGGACAACGGCGGGCAGGTTGCCGCTGACCTGGCTCTGGGCGGCTTGAAAGGTTTTGCCCTGAAGAAGACCTTTGATGTCCTGGGCAGTAAACAACTGAGCCTGGGGGCCGAGGGCTCTACACTCAAATCCGTTTCATCGGTGGCCGGTATCGGCGTCAAGGGTATTGGCATAGGCGGTTTGTCTCGTTTGTATGACACCGGCCTCAATCGTCAAAACTGGGTCAACGCCAGCGGTGAAGTCGATCCGCTCAATGCTGTTTCGATGGCCACGCGGGCTGCCCTGGACGGTCGTTCTATGGCCCTCGATGCGACATTGTTTATGGGCGCTCACGGTGTTTTCAGCGGATTGTCCAAAGTCGGCACTCGGGCTATTGAAGCCAGTCCGGCACTGCAAAGGCTGGAATCCTCCGCCGCCGGCAATTTCGTCAAAGACGCCAAATTAATTCCCAGCGCCACGATGGGTGCGACTTTTGGTTTCAGTTCCGGCGCGGTGGGCGAGGTCACCCGTGAGCATCAAGCGGGCGAAAGTTTTGACCTGGGCAAGATTCTAAAGCGCGGTGCTTATCAGGCTCTGACCGATGCGGCCGCCGGTGCCACCGGAGCCGGTGCCACACGCATGACCGAGATTCACGGTGTCAACGCTGCTATCGCCCAGGCCGCTAAAGGCAGGCAGATGGGTACTGCATTCGCCGGTGAAGATGCTCCAATTGTGCCCGAAGGCAAGGTCCCGGGTGAAAAGGTTGAGGTCGCTCAGCCCCCTGTTGTCGCTGAACATCCGGAAGTGGTAAAACCGGAGCCCGGTGTGCAAGACCACAGGATGGATGCGGCTCTACAGCCCATTTTTGAACAGTCTGCTTCGCTTGCCACCAGGGCTGTACAGCCGGGTGCAGCGGCGGAGGACGTAGTCAGCTTCTTCAAGTACACTGCCGGCGATGGTCAGCATGTGCGCGCCAATATGGAAGATGTGGCCAGGCAAGCTGCTCAGTACGGCAATACCGCCATGGAAGCTTTGATCAAGCGTGCCTATGAAGGTACTCCGGAAGTGGCAGCCACTCTCGATACCGGACTCAATCTTGCTCAGGCCGCTTCCCGTCATGGTGCCAGTGCCGAAGACCACCGAGCCTTTCTCGATTATGCCTATGGTCAGGGTAAGGGCGCTGAGGTGCCGCTTCGTATCGCGGCGGAGCTTACCGGCGATAACGCCATGGACGCCATGTTGCAGGAAGCATACGCCGGTGCTAATAATTTGCAGCGCAATCCCACCGGTATGGTGCGCATCTCATTGAATGAGATGCCCCCTCAGGCTGCTGATGTGCTCAAAACTATTCTCGGACATCTGCCCGAAGACGGTCTCAGTCACCAACTTTTCCGGCAAAATCTGCACAGCTGGCTGGACCTCGTACCGCAGCATGCCGACGTGGTCAAACAATACGCTCAGCAAACAAGGTATGGTGTCATAGCTGCGGTCGTCGATGCCAAGCTGGGCACTGACTATCTTTCGCAATTTCCTGAGCGCAGCCTGACCAATGGCAATTTGCTCGACAAATTGAGAGGCGTGGAGCACCGGGCATCCGGCGATCCTGCCGATTTAGAACAAGTGCAGCCGCCGCAGCAGGTTGAACAGGTAGAGCAACCACCGGCCAAACCCAATCCTTATGAACCGGCCATAACCCATCTGCCGGGAGAGAAAGTTGTTAATCCTGAGCGACTGATTGAAGAGTTTTATAGCAGCGAAGGCCGAGGCAAGCAGGCCCGGGCTTATCTGCTCACAGATTTCATCAGAGAAATGAACGACCAGCAATTTGCCGATTGGTACGCCCATGGCATGCAGCCCTCGGGGCGTGCTGACGGTACAACTAATTTTCAGCTGATGCGTATGCCTGGTCTGGATGTGCTCGAGCGGCCGGAAGTATTGGCTGCGGTGACCGATCCTTCACACTCTATTGTTGATCTCAAAACTCTCAAAGAGTTTCTATCCGCTCCCGTAAAGTCAGCTGACATGCCACCGGCCTGGCAGACCGACTTTATCGCCGACCGCGTCGAACTGGCTACCCAGCGACTGGCTATGACTGCCCCTCCGCAGGTCGAAGGGGAAGCTCCTCAGCCAATCGATCCCAATAAGATTGTGAAAGAAGCGGTTCCCAGCTGGTTCCTCAAAGGATTGAGAGAGCGCTACAGTACATATGATCGTAATGCCGGCACCGCCACATATCCGATGGAGTTTGACGACAACCTGGCTCAGATGCTGGAAAATCAGCGCTATCTGGAAAGGCAGAATCCGAAATATAGAGAGTCGACACCTCCTTCCAATAGCTTTGCCGACCGCATCGCTACCCTGGAAAAGGCGCTGGACGTGCAGAAGACTACGACCGCACCGGAATTGGTGCCTCAGCTTCTCAAGCTCGGTGCCGCCGACCAACCCGCTGTGCGCGGTATCCTTGATAAACTTGATTTGACTACAAACGCTCCCGAGTATACCGAGCTTCTAAAAATAGTCGTGCCCAGGGCCGAAAATATTCAAGAAGTGAAGACTTTGCTGGATGCGATGTACTTTGGTAAGAAGTCCGACTCTACAGTCTTCAAGGCGCGCAAAGACGGCAAAAATGCCGACTATGCCGAAAAGGACCGCGACGCTAATCTGGCACTGGCTCTGACCGTCGCTCAAAAAATTGCTCCAAGTTCCGAAGCCGACGGCAAGAGATTGCAGCAAATTGTCAGCGGTGTAGTCAGCGGCAAAATCCGCGATCCCCGTCCCATGATGGATGGTCCGGGAGGCCCAGGCGGACCCGGTGGACCTGGAGCCGGCGGTAAGGGTGGAGGCAGAGAATTCCGTCAACGGCCTAACCCTCCTCGCGATGATCGTCGTGTCGAAGAAGGGCCAGCAAAGACTGTGCCGGCCGATGTAACTCCGCCTGCAAATAATGCTTCCACTGAAGCGGTCCAGCCCAGTTTGCTTGAGACGACGGCGGGTGGAGCCGATTTGCTCCGCACCGCTGCTGGTGTCGGTGACGTCAAACTTGAGACTATACTTGAGGGTACCGGTAATACCGTCGATGGTGCGGCGCATGAAGTGGCCGGTGGCTTGAGTGCTGCAGCAAAGGAACAATTGGCCCGGACTCAGGTATCGGAAGTGGACTTGACTCCCGTTGAGCCGGTTATTCATCATGAGCCGACTGTAGTCAGGCCGGTGGTTGAGCCCGAGCCCGAGCAGGACTCCGGCCGTCGCGGAAATACCTATAGAAGGTCTTTTGAAGAAGATGATAGTGAAAGTGGCGGCAAGGACCGTCGCCGCAGTGCTAAGCCCAAGGACAAAGGTCACAAGCGTGATCGAGGCGGGGCTAATTCGCGGCGCTGGCAGGCCGGTGATGATGACTACGACCCCTAATGCAGGGCGTTGTCACTGAGAATCAATCGATGTCGTCCAGTGCCCGTTGATAAGCGTCAAGTGTTGCCGGGTCGAAAAGGACGAAGCGGACAAGCGTCAGCACGCCCTCGCGTCCCTCAGCTTGTTTCTCCTTGACGAATTGAGCGACAGTGCTCAGCGCGACTGTCGCAGCTTCCTGCAGCGGATAGCCATAGGCGCCCGTGCTGATGGATGGGAAGGCTATTGATTTCAGCTCGTAATCGACCGCTAAAATTAGACTGCTTCTGTAGGCGGAGGCGAGTACTGTTGCTTCGTTGCCGCCGCCTCGATAAATGGGACCGACGGTATGAATGACATACTGTGCTTTGAGGTTGCCGCCGCTGGTAATGACGGCGCTGCCTGGCGCGCAACCGCCCTGCATCTTGCGAATCTGTAAGCATTCCTCCAGAATGGTCGGACCACCGGCGCGGTGTATGGCACCATCTACGCCACCACCTCCCATGAGCGAGGAATTGGCGGCGTTGACTATGACGTCGACATCTTGTCGCGTAATGTCACCGCGGCTGAGGCTGAGCAGCGTGCCGCAAATTTGTCTTTCGCAATTGGCAGCCATCAGGCGCTGACTTTGTTTACGTCAAGGTCGGAGTAAGGCATTACTTTTGTGGCAATTGAGGCGCCGGTTTTATCCATTGTCGTCTCGATTGTTTGTGATGCTGTTTTGGTCACTCTGTGGCTTGGCACCATGGGTGAGTCGGCATGGTCGAAGCGGCTTGTGGTCTCAGATACAAGCTTGCCGCTGGCGTCGAAGCGATGTTCCAGCGTTGGACGTCCCAGATGATCGGTCAGGGCGATCGAGGTGGATTTGTCAGGGAAGCGCGATTCAATTTTGGAAGCAGAGAGGTCAGGCAGGGTCGTGGTCGTAGTAACTTTGCCGTCGGGGCTGATTTCCATTGATTGATAGCAATTGTCAGCCATAAACGGGTCAGGCGCTTTTGTGCTTTCGACCTTCTGATTGGACCGCGCACCTTCCTTGATGTTGGCAAACAGTGGATGCGCTTTCACATCAAACTCGACGGGCTTTTTCAGTGGCTCTGCCACTTCGGCTCTGGCAATCGGGTTGAGTAGCTCCGGTTTTGGCGCGGCCATAGCTGGAACAAATGGTTTGTCTAAATTACCAGTGGCAGTCCAGCCTGTCAGCTCGGTCTTGGCCGGCTCCGGCTTCGGTGTGGGAGCAGTCGCCACATCGGTGAAACTCTGGCCTGCTGAATCGCTGGGGCGGTTTATGCGACCGGCGGGTAAAACCGGTGAGAGTACTGAGCGCAGCGTCATACCTTCAACGTTTCTCGCGGCGGTGCCGTTTGCAGTCGAGCGGCTGACGATGGTCTCGAATGACGGTAATGGCCCGGTTACAGCATCGCTGTCTATACGGGCTCTGGCTCCGCTTCCATAGCCGGCGGCGGGCAGGTCGCTTGTGGCGGCTTGCTTCTGGAAATTGGCGGGACTGATGGACCAGGCCTGTTCTACCAGGAGGCTGTGCAGGCCTTTGTTGCCCAGGCCGATATCAGCGGGCATTGAGCCGCTCTTATCGCTTACATCAGAGGAGCCAAAATTTGAATGCGCAAAATTGCCGAAGGTCATCGGTGATGAACCCTTAAGTGCTTATGAAAAAACCATGCCATAGAAAAGGCGCACGTAGCGCAATCTCTATATTAGTAGAATGAAAGGTGATGTCAAGCAGATTTAAGGTCCAGGTTTACTTCCTACGGACCCATCACTTCCCTGGCGAGGACTATTCTCTGGCTTTGTTTGGAAGCGTCTCTAGCTACCTTGGCGGCTGTGAGCAATTTGTCCAGCTCCTGGCAGTCTTCCGGTACCCCGGCCACGCCAAAGGCAAAGACTAGTGAGCGAGGATCGAGGTCGGCCGTCAGCGGCGCTTCCCTCAATACATCTACGATTCTGTGCGCCAGGGCCGCTGCCGCTTTGGCATTGGAATTGGGCAGCAGGACCGCATAGTCAAATGTTTCGTAATGGCCGATGATGTCTATTGGCCTTTTGACCAGGCTGATGCGTTGCATTGCCCGCTTGACTGCAAGCATTTGCAGCGCTTCCACCGGTCCGGTGGGACCACCCTGGCGGTTGCCCAGGCTGAAGACAATCAGTGACAGGGGGAAGTTGAAGTACTCATAGCGCAGGTACTCCTGGTCCAGAAAGTAGAGAAATGCAGGGAAGGTCATGATGCCGCTTTCCTGGCGGATCAGGTGTTTTGTCACCGATTGCAGTGTGGCTTCGTCGATGACCGCACTGCGCATGTTGCCGGAGCGACTGGCCTGCTGGTCGGTGACCTGCACCAGACCGCAGGTGAGCAGGTTGAATAAAATCGGCACCCAGGTTGTCTTTTTCATCGGGCATTTGCGCAAGATGTCGTAGACCGTGGTGCGATTGTCGATTAATTCGTAGAGGTCGAGCTGTGGCTGCAAATCGATAGGCGCGCCTTTTGACAGGCGGGCGGCAAATTCTTGCTCCGAAATGATGGCGTTGCGTTTGACCAGAACCGATTCCATTTTGAGATTGGCGGACTCCAGGTATTTGACCTGGTCCAGCATGGTGACGCCTTCCATGAGCATGCCTTCGAGGCGTCTATTGACGGTTTTTTCTGTGCTGGTCTCGTCCGGCCAGAAGCGAAACTCACCGGCCGTCCATGTGATGAAATCGATGACTGCGTCGTCGCCGACGTTGTCCTTGATTTCCGCATGGGTGAGCGCGCCGTCTACGAAGTAGAGTTTGGCTGTTTCGCCTTTATCTTTGCAGTCCAGGCGTCCGGTCATCTTTGCCATGGTGATCGACTGGAGCAAATTGGGCGCTTGCATTTTTGTAAGGTCACCTTCAAGGGTGGCCTTCATACCCGGCTTCGGTGCTTCAAAAAGAACTATCGGCTCGGAGGAGCCGGTTGTTGTGATGGCCGGGACCTCGGCCGAGCCCTGGGCTGTCACTGTCGCCAGATTGCCCATCGTGTCCATGCCCATCATGGTGTCGGCAGCGAAGGCATCGCCCAGCGGGTCGCAGCCGGCTCCACTTAAAACCAGGTTAGCGACCAGACTCAAGTCTCCTTCAGCGCTGCTGAAAAGTACCTGGTTGCCCTTTGGCGAAACGATGGAAAAGGTCCAGATGGGGTCCATCGAGATGGTGCGGTCTACCTTGACTGAAAGCAGGTACTCTTGGGAACCCTCTGTCACCGAGAACGGCATTTCCACCTGGCGGCCGCTGCCCTTGCTGGCCTCCTGGTGCAAGAACTGGATGTCTTGATAATTGGGCATAACCGACTGCTTGGGCAGCCGCACACTGCGCGGCACATTCTGCTGCCCAGTTTTATTTCCTTGAGATCTGCTTTGTGAAAACATGCCAGTTCCAGATGGTAACCCTATGACTCCTGCGCCTACCGTAATGCACGGGGGCTGTATATATCTGTGCCACAAAAGTACTATTGTGAATCAGATTTGATAAAAACAAGCACCGACTATTTGCATCGGTGCTTGTTTATCGGTCGTTTATTGTACCTGCGCTACGAGTATAAGCCTTATGGGTAAAGGCCTCTCAAGCGTTTGGCTTCTGCGATGCGCGATACTCCGATGCGCAAAGCTGCCAGTCTGGTGCGCAATTTGCTCTTGGTTGAGAGTTCGAACACCTGGTCGCAAGCACGGCCCATGATCTGCTCAAGGCGCTGATTGACTTCGTCTTCACTCCAGAAGAGGTGCATCATGCCCTGTACCCATTCGAAATAGCTGACGGTTACACCGCCGGCATTGGCCAGGATGTCCGGAACAACCATGATGCCTCTGTCGTGCAAAATCATGTCCGCTTCCGGTGTTGTAGGACCATTGGCGCCTTCGACGACGATTTTGCAATTCAGTTTGCTGGCGTTCTGTTCAGTGATCTGGCCGCCCAGAGCGGCGGGGATGAGCACATCGCAGGGGATTTCGAGGAGGTCTTTGTTGCTTACGGGTGTGGAGCCGGTGAAACCTTCAACTTTGCCCATCTCTGAGACATAGGCGAGGAGTCTTGGAATGTCCAGTCCCTTGGGATTGTGGATGCCGCCATGTACATCCGACACAGCTACGATGGTGTAACCGGCCTGATGCAACAGTTTGGCAGTGATGGAGCCGACGTTGCCGAAGCCCTGTACTACTACCTTAGGCGATGCTGTCTTCATATCCAGATGGGCGACCGCTCTGCGTGCGCAGTAGGCGACTCCGCGTCCGGTGGCTTCGGTTCTGCCGAAAGAGCCGCCGATGGAGACCGGCTTGCCGGTTACTACCGAAGGCACTGTGTGACCGACGTTGATACTGTACGTGTCCATGATCCAGGCCATGGTCTGTTCGTTCGTATACATGTCGGGGGCGGGGATGTCTTTATCTGGGCCGAGGAGGTTGATGATTTCGGAGGTGTAGCGACGGGTCAGGCGCTCGTTTTCGCCCAGAGAGAGGTTCCATGGTTCGCAGCGGATGCCGCCTTTGGCACCGCCGTAGGGAAGTCCCATCAAGGCGCATTTCCAGGTCATGAGCATGGCCAAACAGGAGACTTCGCCCAGGTTTACTTCTGGGTGGAAGCGAATGCCGCCCTTCGCAGGTCCCAGTGTCACATCATGATGCACACGGTAACCGGTGAAAGTTTTTACTGATCCATCGTCCATACGCACTGGTACGGTGACGATGAGAGCTCTTTTGGGATAACGAAGACGTTCATGCAGTTCCCGATCGAGGCCCATTTCTTCGGCGATTTCGTCGAGTTGTCTTTGGGCTCCCAAAAAGTGTTCGGTTTCGCATTCCATGGTCGGCCTTGCAACCGACTTGACTGCTACCATCACAGATCCTCCTACTTGCCCAGGCTAGGCCGATTTTGCCTTTAACAGATTTTTGGGAAACAGTTCGGCCTTCGACGAATTTCGTCGTTGCAATATGTTACCTCCGATATCCGGACGATATGGTGGCTATTCCTGGGCTGCCGGGATTTAAATTTTTCTCAGTCCTCTTTAAATCTGATAGTTTGCTTAAGGTTTCTACAGGGAATCACTTTTTTACTGCATTGGGGATTTAGTGGAGGATGAGTAAATTGCGCGCCAAGCTGAGAAGACGCTCATGGTATTACTTGTGGTACCGTGATGCTTTCAGCGCCGGGCAACAATTCCATCAATGAAACTGTCCTTCGAGAATATCCTCAATATATTCCTGATCTTCGTGCCTATGCCTATCATCGGTTCGATGCTGCATTGGTCTCCGGAGGCCATCTTTTTCACGTCCTGCCTGGGCATTGTGCCGCTGGCTGGCCTCATGGGCAAGGCGACCGAGATACTTGGCGACCGTGTGGGCGCCGGTGCGGGGGCCCTGCTCAATGCCACGTTCGGTAACGCTTGCGAATTGATAATCGCCCTGGCCGCGCTCCGGGCCAACCTGATTGATGTTGTGGAAGCTTCAATCACCGGATCGATTATCGGCAACATTTTGCTTGTCCTGGGCGGAGCCATGGTTGTTGGCGGAAGTCGCTATCAGACGCAGTATTTCAATCGGACTGCGGCGTCCACTTCTGCCACTTTGCTGGCCCTGGCGGCCATCAGTTTGACCGTGCCTGCTGTCTTCCATTTCTCACTGGGGCAAAAGGCAAATGTCAACGCGTACAACCTGGCACTTGTAATCGCTGTAATTCAATTTCTCACCTATATATTGAGTTTGATCTTCACCCTCAAGACCCATAAACAGCTCTACACTCAGCCGGACTCAGATCGAGAAGAGGACCTTGGAGTTGCCGATTGGAGTATTCGCACTTCCATTATCGTTTTGCTGGCCTCAACCATAGGCGTTGCGATTTTGAGTGAATATCTCGTCCACGCCGTTGAAGAAACTGCTCTTAAACTTGGTGTCAGTCACATTTTTATCGGTGTGATTCTCGTCGCTATCGTCGGTAACGCCGCAGAACACTCGACCGCGCTTCTTATGGCACGCAAGAACAAAATGGATCTGGCGATTAATATCGCGCTTGGCTCCGGTAGTCAAATCGCTCTGCTGGTGGCACCTATCATGGTTTTTGTAGGTTACGCCATCGGGCATAAGATGGACCTGTGCTTCTCTGAAGTTGAGCTCCTTTCCATCATTGTGTCAGTAATTATTCTGGCATTTGTGGCTACGGACGGAGAGTGCAACTGGCTTGAAGGGGCGCAACTTCTGGCTGTTTACGGTATTTTAGGCGCTGCCTTTTTCTTCTCTTAGGCTGGTCTCTGATGCCTGAGTTGCCCGAGGTTGAAACAGTAAGACGTGGCCTGGAGGTGTCCCTGAAAGGTGACACGATCACGTCCGTAGAGGTTTTGCGCGAGGCATCGGTGCAGTATCCCGATGTTGAAACATTTGCCTCGAAGCTCGTGGGCCATAAATTTGGTCCTGTATTGCGGCGTGGAAAGTATTTGCTGCTGGAGCTCGACCGTGGTGCAGGCTTGGCCTGTCACCTGCGGATGTCCGGGCGCTTGATAGTGCGCGATGAGAGAAAGCCGGCGAAAAAGAAAGCGGGAAGTGCACGCCAACCGCAATTTTTGCGAGTGATAATCTTTCTGGAAAGTGGACGAGAGCTGCATTTTGAAGATATGCGTGTTTTTGGACGGCTCTGGTATAAGCCGAAGGGTGCATCTTTTGAAAAGGTGATTCCGACGCTCGCGGAGTTGGGTGTTGAGCCTCTGGAAAATCTGTCTGCAGCTTATTTGAAATCGGCATTTAGTAAGAAAATACAGGCCGTAAAGACGGCGCTTCTTGATCAACGAATAATCGCCGGCGTGGGCAATATATACGCCGATGAATCGTTGTTCTTGTCTCGTATTCATCCGGCCACACCGGCCCGGGATATTAAGCTTGCGCAGTTGGAAGTTTTGGTGGATAACGTCAAGAAAGTGCTGGAACGTGCTATCGAATCTGGTGGCAGTACTTTGCGCGATTACAGCGACAGCAATGGGGTTAACGGTAACTACCAGCATGAGGCCTTTGTCTACGGCCGCGAAGACAAACCCTGTCGTGAGTGCGGTGCGTTGATTGAGCGAACGAAGCTGGGTGGGCGGTCATCCCACTACTGTCCCTTTTGCCAGCCCAAGCCAAGGAAGGCTAAATCCAGAGTGCGAGCCTCGAAGTAGGTTGGTCGAACTTTTAGTTAGATCTTTACTGGTTTTTCTAACGTATTGATTGAATCCGCAGCGGTGTTAGATGTTGCTTGCAAAGTCTAACTTGGTTAGTCTTTGCTCAAAAAATCTAACAACATATGATGGTTGTATTTTTCAGGGTTTATCTAACCAACGAGACGAATCCGTGAACAGTTCTTGTTCTGCTGCTATTACAGGCTGAGTCTGAATTAACTGAGACCCTTAGTTAGATCATTGATGGATTTTCTAACAGCCACATCCATCCCACATTTAATCCTCCTTTCATTGAACTCTTTGCTCAACTACTCCGTTTTAGTTTGCAGAACGTTTCTCCACGGAGGTAGCGCCATGTGTACTGCGAATATTTTGAGGCTGCTGGCTGGAATCTCGAAGGATGCGATTTTCAGCACTCGGCATTTTCTGTCCTGTGGTAAGAGAGGGGCGGTCGATATGGCCATGCATCGTCTGGTCAAGCTTGGTCAAATTATTCGTCTTGTCCCAGGGCTTTTCGTCAAGGCTGGTTCGAAGACACCGTCGGTTGAGGAAGTTTCCAGAGCCAAGGCCAGGGCTTTCGGCAAGCTTATTTCGCCGCACGCAGGGGACACTGCTGTTCGACTTGAGTTGACTGCCAGGGTGCCTGGTTTCCCCACGTTTGATACTGCTGGTGGTGGTTCGCTCTTCTTCTATCAGGGTGTGCCGATTACAATCAAGTCCACCGCCAATCGCAAGCTCCAGCTTAAGGACACTGAGTTCGGCGAGCTCGTTCGCGCTGTATGGCACAATGGTCGCGAGAAGTTTGACCGCAAGGCCGGGCTTGCCCTGCATGAAGCGTTCAAGACGTTCGACAAGTCATTGTGGCCTGCTCACAGCCAGTGGATGCCTGCCTGGATAAATGACAGATTGTTTTAGTCGATACTTATTTGTGAGCCAGGACAAACCTTAATCCGATTGCAGGAAGCTGATTCTGCTGGACCAGCTCTGATTCTGTGTGCAAGAGTTCAGCTGCTGTCTCTGCACCGCCGGCAGTGGCGGGCAGCAGGTCGCAAAGGTAGCGAAACAGGTACGGATATTTAAGCGTTTCTACCGGCTTAAAGCTGTTGAATAGCGCTTCTTGTTGCTCAGCTCCAGTTGATATCTGGTGCTTTTCCTCGGCGTGAAAGCGCCAGGCTTGCTGCAGCTCCGCACACGTTTTTGAGCCTGTCAGCCATTTGTGTCGATCACTATTTAGGCCCCATCGTCGGCCTATTTCGCTAACCTGATCGACCAGCCACTGGCACGCTCGTTCATCTGCAATTTCGTAGCCGAAGTCTTCGACTATCAAAAATCCATCTACTGCCAGCAGTGATTTTAAGTTTGCCATTGCCGTCTTCAGCGGCGGCATATGGTGCAGCGCCCTGCTGACGAGTATCAGGTCCGCCGGTGTGCCGGCAAAATCTTCCAATCTGGCGTGAATAGCTTCTACACCTAGACTCCTGGCCCTGGCGACGCTGTCCGGATTGCCATCAATGGCAGTGACTTTATATCCTCTTTCCTGCAAAACCTGGGCGACCAAACCGTCGCCGCAGCCGACATCGAGTAATCGCTTGCCGCTATTTCCGGCATTTCGCTTTGCCGCTTCCTGGACGAAATCGGCGGTCACTGAGGCTGCAAATTGCAGCGGATCGGCTGACCCTGCTTTCACTGTGCCTCTGTTTTTTTAGTCTTAGGCACCAGAAGAACTAAGAGCAAGGCGGGGATGCAAGGGACAAGGTAGAAGGCCAGGAAATGCAGGAATGTGGCGAACGCCAGCGCCTGATCCTTGGGGACGTCGGTGATCATCGTCATGCCTGTGCTGACAAGGTAGTGGAAGCCGCCGACATTGCCTGGGGTCGGTACAAGTACCCCGATCGAGCCGATGGTGAATATTATCAGGCACTTGAGGGGATCGATTTTATTTTGCAGGCCGAAAGCAAAGACCATCAGGTAGAAATTGAGCCAGTAGCAAAACCAGATGAGGAAACTGAGCAGTGCGATTACCGGGTATTTGACGGGACTCTTGAGGGCCTTGGTGCCGGTGTCGAACTGTTCTGCCAGCAATGTGAGCTTGGTTAGTAATTTTTCCGGGAGACGGTCCTTGATTGCCGGCAGGGTCAGGATGCGGTTGAGAATGGTTCCGACGAAGGGCAGAACCAGCAGGCCTGCCACCGTGCCACCAAGCAGGGCTCGGCCGCCCGGTATGAGCCAGGGCATCGCGTTGAGCAGGTCCGGCGGGAGGACGAGCAGACAGGAGCCCAGGAGGAATACCAGCATAGCGAGGTCCAGTACGCGGTCGATCAGCATCGTCGACAAAACGCCGGCCCAGGGCAGATTTTCCGTACGACAGATAGAGACCAGTCTGGCCACTTCCCCGCCCCGGGGAATGGCCGCATTGACGGCGTAGCCGATAATTACGGCGAAGAATGAGTTGAAGAGGCCAATTTTCTTCTCGCTCAGGGGCTGGAGCAGGTAGACCCAGCGGTAGGCCCTCAGGAAGTGGCTGGCCAGTCCCGAGCCAAAAAGTCCCAGCACCGGCACTATTTGAACGCTTTGTAGGTAGCGGTACATTTCCGCCCAGTTACAGTCCTTGAATGTCCACCACAGCAGACCGGCGGCGATAGCGAAGGCTATCAGTTGTTTGCCGAGATTGTTCTTCTGGCTGGTTGGTGGATTTTCCTGTTCTTCTGGCATTTTCTGCTTTCTTGGTCGGGGGGGCCGATGTTTTGACCGGGCGGTCGGTTACTTAACGGAAATTACCAACTATTTTGGTAAGAGGCTAACTTTAAATTGGGGGGTTTATGTCTCTGGCCGGCGGGAACAGATTCTGTGGTGGCCGGGCTAAAGTCTTACTAGAGCTCTGGTTTGGGCTCCCCTCCCCCGGCTAATGGTACTAAAGTCCGGAGGACAAGGTCAGTTTATTTTCCTCTTGACCTCAAACAACGGCTAATCTTAGTGATAGGCGGGCACAATAGTTAGGGACACTTCGGCCGGATTTGCGGTTTAATAGTAGGCTTTAGTTTGTGTATGTCGTTAAGGAATCCCTAGTTCGGTGAAGTGATGGAAGCCAGGAAGACCAAAGTATTACTTATTGAGGGCAGCGGTCAGGGCGGTCAGTATGCCCTAAAAGACGTCCTCAGCAAGATGGCTGGAGCTGAGTCTTCGCAGGTTTCAATGGAATTTGCCGAGCATATCGCCGCCGGTCTTGCCCGATTAGGTGAGGGCGGTGTCGACGTTGTTTTACTGGATGTTTCCCGGCGGAGCGGCAACGGTGATACCGGTATTGCCAGCTTTTTGCAGCTCAAGGAACAGGATGCCAGCATCCCAGTAGTGATGGTTGGTGACAGCGCCCAGAAGCAGGTCGCTACCGAGGCCGTTAAGCAAGGTGCCCGCGATTTCCTCGTCAACGAAGAGCTCGATGGACGAGTGCTTTTGCAGTCGATTCGCTATGCCCTCAAGGTGAAAAAGCTCGAGGATGAACTGAATGAGGCCACTGCCAAGCTGGACGTAGCCAACGCACAGCTCGACACAATGGCCAACATCGATGCTGCCACCCTGGCTCTCAGCCGTGCCGGTCTGGAGCGAGCGCTGCAAGCTGAGTATGTGCGGGCCCAGCGCGGTGGTTGGAATCTTGTAGCTGTGCTGCTCGACTGTGATGATTTTGATCGTATCAATGTTCAGTTTGGGCATGCCGTCGGCGATGTTGTGCTGCGACAGATTACCGAGCGGGTCAAAGATACTGTGCGGCCTACGGACCATCTGGCCCGTATAGGCGGCGACGAATTTTTGCTGCTTTTGCCTGATACACGCTTTGCTGAAGGCATGATGGTAGCGGAGAAGATTCGTCTCTCAGTTGGTGAAAGCCCGTTGCGTCTCGCTTCCGAGACAGTGCGAGTAACGGCCAGTCTTGGTGTTCTTGCCCTGCCTTATGAGTTTTGTTCGATTGAAGAAGTCCTGTCCCTGGCTCGCCTGGCTGTTCGCGAGAGCAAATTGCTCGGTAAAAATCGCGTTTCTTCCGGTGAAAAGCATAAGAGTCCGACCGGTTCGCCTGATAAGGAAGCGCTTGAGGAGCTGACCGAAAAGCTTCGTCGTGGCGATTGCTTCCGCGCCGTTTCGATGCCAATTTTCCATCTGGCTGACGAGCGCGTTGTCGGCTACGAAATACTCAGCCGCGGTCCGGCTGGCGCTTTTGAAATGCCTGATGATTTGTTCCGCGTGTCAGTTGAACACAATCTCCTCACTATCGTCGATTTGCGTTGTCTCAAGACCTGCCTCAATGCCTCTGTTGATCCCAAGTTTGATCAGGCCGCGCGTTTCCACGTCAATTTGTTCCCATCCACTATTATGGATACGCCCATCGACAGGTTGATGACGCTTTTCCCCGCTAATCGCAAGGACGGCCAGTTCTGCGTGGAAATAAGCGAACAGCAGTTTATCGGCGATCCTGCCTATTTGCGTGATCACGTCAATGCTCTGAAGGAGCGCGGACTGCTTGTCTCCATCGATGACGTCGGATTCGGCCGCAGCTCACTGGAAAGTTTGATTATCCTTGAGCCGGACATCGTTAAAATTGACCGTAAGTATGTTTCCGGTATTTCTGCCGAGCCTTCCAAAACAAGACTGCTGCGCCGCCTGGTGAAAGTCGTCAATTCACTCGGTGCCGAGCTGGTGGCCGAGGGTATTGAGTGTCGCGAAGAGCTTGAGTTGCTGGTGGAAATGGGCGTGCCCTTCGGTCAGGGCTGGTACTGGGGCAAACCTGCCTGAGCCGCCGGTTCGATCTGTCTTCCATCTTTCAATAATTCGTGGTGCGGCAGCGGTGGTAGGGCCCCATCTTCCCGCTTTGCCCGTCTGAGTTCTGCGCGGCGAGCCAGAGCTTATTATCCAGTTCTGCAGCGCTCAGATTTATGCCGCCTGCCTGGAGGCTGGTTTTAATGGCTTCCACCGCAACGATCGTTGCCGCACGGATTTCAATTTCAGGCTTGCTGCCCGGTTGCAGCTCTATTTGTTTGTCGACGATCTGCTCCAGCTCTGTCGAATAACGCAGGACATTTTTGTGGCGGAGAATCTGGGGGATTTTGTAATCGGCGAAGGCCGTCAATCTGTCGATGCTGGCGAAGGGGCGCAGGCCTTCTTGCAAGCGCAGAAAATTTAGGTCATTGACCAGGAGCTGGGCGCGTTTTAGAAATGGCACGGTAAGCTCGTCGTAGGTGCTTGTATCGTTGAAACCAGGCAGATGTTCGCCCAGCCAGATAGCTGTGTCGAGGGCATCAGCAGCGCTTTCCCGCTCGATTAGAAGCATCCGGAGCTGTTCCAGCTCTGGGCTGTTTTTGCTGTTGAGCATTGTCCCCAGTTGCTGCAATATCTGCAGGCGCTCATGGGCCATCGGCATCGCCACCGAATTTTCGCCGGCCGTTATTGTTTGCCATTGGGCCTCAGTCAGGGCCTTCAGAGTCTCAGGTTGCAGCAGTGATTGATTGCGGCTGAGGCAGATGAGCCAGGCGCTGGCGCCATTGTATATGGTGTCATTGTCGTTTTTGTCCGCGACAGTCCAGGGGGGATTTTGCCAGTAGGAAAACCCGGCGGCGTGAAAAATGCAGAGAAAAAGGCAGCGCTGTGAAAATGATAGAGATTGCAGATGGCGGCGCACGGAAGGCGGCACTGAATCAATCCAGGAGCCGCTGTCGGATTGATTTTTGCCTCCCATAGCTCCTGCTATTTCTTCGGCAAGAGCGCTGGCTGCCTCTTTTGAAACATTGACGCAGGCTGCTCGGGCCATTACTTGCTGTGCTGCGGGCAGTATTGGATGGTCCTTATTTGTGCCGGACATTCTTACCTGTGCTCCTCTTCCCTGCCCTGCTCATCATGCCATCGAATTTTCCCCGACTAAACTGCCGCACAAGTAAGTTAAGTGTTAGGTAAGCAGAACCTTAACAGGCCTCAAATGTATAGTTGTCATTTGGTTTCGGTTGGTATAGTAGCGGTGCTTTTCATCTCATGGAGTTATCTGTGAATCGTTCTAAGTTTTCTGTCCGGCTTGCCCTGTCCCTGCTGGTTTCTGGTCTTGTGGGGAGCTCCTGGTGTTCTATGAACCCCGTTCTGGCTGATGCCAAAACCTGGGAGCAATTACTGAAGGATGCCGAAGCGGCCGTTAAGGAAAAGAACTACGATCAGGCCGAAAAGTCTTATCAGAGTGCCATCAGCGAGTGCAAAGGCTCCAATCTTGATGACAAATTTTTAGCCAAGACAATGAACGATCTGGCTCTGACCTACAGTGCCGAGGGCAAGACCGATCTGGCAATTGACACTCTGAAGCAGGCTATGGCGATTAAAGAAAAGAGCCTTGGCGCTGATGATCCTTCAATTGCCTCCAATCTGGGCAATCTAGCCCTGCTCTATCGGCGCGGCGGCAAGGTCGAGGACGCAACCGCGGCCTACAATCGAGCCCTGGCTATTATTGAGAAGAAAAAGGGACCGTCTGATCCGCAGCTGGCACCATTCCTCACCGGGCTGGCTGCTATTTATGATGATGCTACCAATTATGCTGAAGAAGAAAAGACTCTGCGTCGCGTCGTGCAGATCCTCGGTGACTCCGGGAATCAGGCGGCCAAGATAGTTGCGGTCAATAATCTCGCCGCACTGCTCAAAAAGCAGGGCAAGACCGAGCAGGCCGAGGCTCTCTACAAAGAGTCGGTAGAGCTTACGACTCAGACCGATACCAGTGGTCGGGGCGTTGATAGCGGTCGCAACAAGGCTGCGGCGCTGACCAACCTGGCCCGGGTTTACCGCGAAAAGAGTGAGTTTGAAAAGGCGCAGCCTTTGTTGCAGCAGGCTGTTGACGCGCTGGCTGCGGATAAGTCGACGCGGCCGGCCGATCTGATCGTGGCCATCGACAATCTGGCCATGCTTTATCGCGAACTCGGTCAATACACCGATGCTGAAGCTCAATATCAAAAGGCGATCGCCGTGCAGAAGACGATCACCGATGGTAAGCCCGCCGATCTCGGTGTGCGCATAACCAACCTTGCCACCAGTCAGCAATTGCAGGGCAAGTATGAAGATGCTGAAAAGAATCTCAAGGACGCGCTGGATATCTACACCAGGGCTGAAGGCGATGGCGGCGTTGATGTCGCTACCTGTCTCACTAATCTGGAAGAACTTTATCGGGAACAGGGCAAGTTTGATCAGGCTGAGCCTTTACTCTTGAAGGCTCTGGAAATTCGCAAAAAGGCGCTTGGCCCCGACAGCCCGGAAGTCGCTTCCACCGCTTCTGACATTGCCCTGCTCTATAAAGAAGAAGGAAAATCCGCCGACGCCGAGACTTATTTCAAGAATGCCGTTGCTATTCGCGAGAAGGGAGAGGTCAGCCCGGAGCTAGCTACGGCGCTGAATAATCTGGCACGTCTATACCGCGACAACGGTCAGTATGACCTGGCGGAGCCGCTCTACAAGCGGGCCCTGGATATTAGAACCCGGCTCTTTGGTGAGCAGGACCCCAGTGTGGCTGCGGTTCTGCGCAATTATGCTGTGCTTCTGCGCAGCATGGGGCAGACAGACAGGGCTAAGGCTCTGGATAAGCAAGCGCGGGCTATCGAGGATAAGGCCGGCTAGGCTAGCTGTCCTACCGCGCTATTTCTTGTCGGAATCTGAGTCGTCGTCGTCCAGTACCGTGCAATCGACGTAGGCTATACCCTTGCCCAGGATGCCGAGCTGTTTGGCCGCTTCGCGCGCCAGGTCCATAACACGTGTTTTGACGTAGGGGCCGCGGTCGAGCACAGTCACCACTACAGACTTGCCTGATTTTGGATCTTCGACCAGTACTTTCGTAAAGAAAGGCAGCTTCAAATGAGCGCTGGTGCATTTATTCATATCAAAAATTTTGCCGGAGGCAGTCTTTTTGCCGTGAAAAGGCACACCGTACCAGGAGACATTGCCGCTGAAATTTTTGCTGGTGGCACTGGCCGGTTTTGCTGCGATGGCGATGGCTGGGCCGCTGACGGCCATGGCCTGTTCGGCGGATAAACTGAGCACTGCCAGTGTTGCAAGACAGAGACTGATATTTTTCGACATCGAAACCTTCCTAATTTGGCGTCTAAAAAACTCTTACCACGTTGGGTAAGTAACCACACTATAAATAGGCATAATGAGTAGACTGTCCTGCTCGCAATGTAGTTCCCGCCTGAGTTGCCAACGCTCAAAGTGGTACACTTTGGTTGGAGTTTTGCAATGGATAGAAGATTTTGGAACTGCTGAATTTCTTGCTCTATCTGATCGTGGCCGCTGTTTGTGCGGGCATTGCCTCGCGCATCGTGCCCAGCGTTGGGAAAAATGGCTTTCTCGGCTCGGCTGTGCTGGGCATGATCGGTGCCTGGCTCGGTCAGATGTGGCTGGGCAAGATTGGCCCTTCGCTCGAGGGCATCTTCCTTCTGCCGGCTATTGTTGGCTCGGCGGTGGTGATATTTGTGGCCTATGCAATATCGCGCCTGTTCGCGCGGTTCTCAAAAGGCAAATCTAAAAAACCTTCCTGATTCTCAACTGTGGCTGGAATTGAGCTCGCTGCATTCGGCTCTCGACACCACCTGCGGTGCGGTCTGCTCGTCGGTACCGTAATTGGTCTGGCTTGCGTCGCAGGCAGCAGGGTCGGTTTCCAATGTTGCGGTCCCGAAGTTTGTCGCCGTCGCTATCCATGACGCCATAGCCGGGTCAACCAGTCGATAAAATACGAAGCGTCCGGCCTTTTGCTCTTTGATGACACGCTGGGCCCGGAGAATCGCCAGATGTTGGGAAACTGAGGAGTGGCTGATTTTGAGAATTTCGGCCATTGTATTGACGCACATCTCGCCTTTTCCCAATTCCATGACGATGCGCGCCCTGGCTGGGTGTGCCAGTGCTGCAAAAAGCCGGCCGAGCCGATAAGAGATGTCAGATTTGTCGGGCATAGTCTGCGCTCCTGCTACCAGTCCAGTCGCCAAGGTGGAATGAGCCATTTTGATCACCCCCATCCTCCAATCGAAGGTCTCTTTCGGGGAGACTTCTGCTCGATAGGGAGGTAGTTCAATCAGACTACTTGTCTATTGTGTCCGTTTTGTGAACTTTGAGTCCGGCAAGAACGTCGTAATCGAACCCGGTCCGGAGCGGCGTTTACTCGACTTTGACCGGGCAGGCGGCCTGGGTGTCGGCGTGGGCGTTCATCCAGCCGATGATGCCAAGAGTGACATCGTCTTTGTAGGGATTGGCTTCAAAAATCAAATGTTCCTGATTGCCCAGCAGGATCAGGGCCTTGTCCTTTGTCGGCATGACCCGGAATAAGTTCTGAGTGCCCTCTTCCTTGACCAGGCGGTCACTCGTGCCCTGAAAGAGCAGGACCGGCGTATGGCAGACCTTGGCGGCAAAATTTTTGTTCTGGCGCATGAAGAGGTCAAACTGCACCAGTTCTCGGGGTGATAGTTTGAGTCGGGCCATGGGATCGGCGAGCCAGTCCTGGCGTTCACGGAAGTCGTTGGAGGCTATTGATTTATTTACGACCGTCTTGGCCAGATCCACTGGCTTGTTGCGGCCGGTAATCAGTTTTAAGCCCACTTTGAGTTTGGTTCCGGTCTCGCGGTGGCGTTCCGCCGCCGGCACGGAGCAGACCAGGCCGTCGATGATGTCCGGTTGCTCTGCGGCGACGCGCAGTGCCAGAGCGCCTCCCATTGACTCGCCCAGGAGAAATATCGGTTTGCCTTTGTAATCCCGCCGTATCAGACCGATTACGCTGATCAGGTCCTTGACGCAGCCGTTCATATCCAGATGATCGTGGCCCTTGGCCTGCATGTAGGCGCCAAAGCCTCTCACGTCGAAGGATACGACGGTGAAGCCCTGACCGACAATGCGCTCGGCGAAGGATTGAAAGGCGCGGTGATGAAGGCCCAGACCCGGCACACAGAGCATCAGGGCTTTCTGCGGCACATGCGGATCGGTCCAGACCCAGCCGGGGGCTTCGCCGTGCAGAAGGGGTTTGATGTTCCAGGCCCCGAGTTTGCCCCGTCGCGGCGCCTGGCAATGGTCGAAGGCCGAGGCCAGCTCGGTGCCTTCCGGGGCCAGATCTTTGTCTCCGTCCTTATACGTTGGTACATCGCCCTGACCAAAAACATTGCTGCGCAGGGTGGCTGCCAGCTTCTTGTCCTCGGCCAGCTGTTCCGGAGAAGCGCCGTCGGCGGCTTTTTCCTTTATTTGACTTTCACTGATGCCATATTTTTCGGCCAGTCGCTGGCAGTTGTGGTCGCGGAAGATCCAGACAGCTTTTTCGTAAAGCGGCCTGGACTCCGCTTGTTTGCCCTGGGCCTTGAGCGAGTCCGACAATTGCAGAAGGGACCAGCCGTAGTTGATGTCGGTGTCGCCAAAATAGCTGCGATCGAGAATGGCCATAGCTCTATAGAGCGGCGTTGATTTGTCGAATTGCTTTAGCTGATCGTAGGAGCCGGCCAGGCTGCTCAGAAGCGTTTTGGAATATTCGTAGGAAACGTTGGGTGATTTTTGCACGCCGTCCAGGGCGGTCTGAAAAACTTTGATGGCGTCGAGATAGCGGTTCTGACGATAAAGACTCTCGCCCAGATAAATGGACAGAAGCGTGCTCTGGTTGATGCGCGCGTCGGCGTCCAGGTGGCAGGCATCAAGAAGGGCCATAGCAGTGTTTAAGTATCGTTCAGCTTCACCGTAATTGTCCTGGCGGAAATATGTACCGGCAATTTCAGTGTTGTAAAAAAGTTTCTTGCGGCTCTCCGCCACGGTCTTGTCTGCGTCAGTGCTCTTCTGCCCCCGGGACTCGCCTGCAGTCAGGGCTTTGAGCCTGGCTTCATAAATGATCCTGGCCCGGTGCATATGGCCCGACTGACAGAGGCAATCGGCCAGATCGCTTTCTGCCTTGCAGAGTGTTTCATCGTGGCCGCCGGCGTTCTTTTTCAGGTTATCCACTATGGCTTGATAGTGAGGCAGGGCCTCGGTATAGTGCTTTTGCAGATAGAGGTCGTCGGCTATTTCTTTGGCGTCGGCTGGTATTTCCTGAGCGCTCTCGGCCAGGGCCGACGGCGCAAAGGGCAGCAGATTGCAGGAAATGGCCAGCAAGAGCGCGCCAAGCAGCGGGTGGATCGTAGTATGAAATCTGAACATGTTTGACCTTCGGAAACGGAAAATCCACCATCGGGACTTACACTATAACGATGCCGAAGGTCAGTATAAACCCAAACAGTGTCCCCGCCCTTGCAGGGGAAATTGCCGCCTTTACGAGCGGGGCTTCCGATAACCTTCGACTTGATGACTTATTGACTGCCCTGGCCGGTGTCGTCGCCCCGGGGCTGGCTTTGAATTGTAATGTCCGGTTGTCGCAGGGCCTGGGTCAAAATATTGTTGCCGCACGGACGCAATTCGTTGAGGCGCAGAGGACTGTGCTGGCAGGGCAGGGATTTACTTCCGTCAGCGATCAGGCGCTGAGTGCCTTTTTTTTCTCGGCTCTTTATGAAGAGTTGCGCTTTGAAAGCACACTGTTTAACGAGCGGGAGTCTCCCTTATTAGCTCCCGGCGGTCGTCGTCCCAGGCCAAAGCGACGTGGTGCGGCCTATTTCACGCCGCCTTCCCTGGCCTACCTGGCGGCCCACCGCGCCCTGGGGGCGTATTTTGACGGCG
>JAFEAV010000043.1 GCA_018266215.1 Cyanobacteria bacterium SZAS LIN-3
GAGACTATCGCACGGCTATCCCCATGGTCTTTATGTCCCTGGCCCTGGGACCGCTTCTTACCGTCTCCTGGCCCAGCCTGGCCACCTCGCAGGCGCAAAAAATAATTCAGGATACCTATCGTGTGGCTCTGGTTGGCACCTCGCCTCAATTGCGCGACCTGATTATGTCTCAGCGAGAATTGAAACTGATTGATATCGAAAACGATCCGCCGCAGCAACAGGTCGATCTCGGGCGGATTGATGCCGCCATCGTATTGCCGCCCACCTTTGACGATACTCTGACTCATGATTTGCAACACGCTCAGAAAATTGACGTGCTTTTTGACGGTACAAAGCTGAAGAGTAACATCGCTAAATTCCGGCTCTCATCCTGTATCGAGACTTTTAATTCCCGACTGCTCAAGAAGCGGATGAAGGACCTGGGCATAACAATCAGCAGGCCCCCGGATGTTGCCCCTAAGGAGATTGCCCCCGACTCGCCTTTTGGCGTGGCCAGTACTTTTTTGCAATTCAGCCTCTCGGGGGTGCTGATGATGATGGCCCTGATGGGCATCATTTACCCGGCTCTGGACGCCATAACCGGCGAGCGTGAGCGCCAGACTCTTGAGCCCCTGCTCATGACCAGGGCCGAGCGCACCGAGCTGTTTACAGCTAAATTACTTGTGGTTTCGACCACATCTTATGTCTCGGTGGTTCTGACCTTGCTGGGCTTTTTTGCCGCGCAATTTTTTGGTGGTGGGGCGACGCATGGCCCCTCGCTTTTCATGAGCGTTGTCTTCCCCCTGCCCTGCTTTTTGCTGGCCACAATTTGTATGCTGCCCCTCTGTATCTCGATGGCGGCCATGGCACTGATGCTGGCTTCTTTTTCCAAGACGATTCAGCAGGGCCAGGGCTATTTCCTGCCCCTGATGCTGCTTGGTTTGATGCCCTTGCCGGTAGTCATTCTTGGGGATGTGCACCTGAACGCGGCCATTTCTATGGTGCCTTTTCTCAATTCGGTCGTGGCCTTCAATGATATCCTGGGCGGCTACATCAATTTTGCCTGGCTGGCGCTGACATTTTTGAGTTCCGTCGTCTTTTGTGCCATGCTGGTGAAACTGGCTTCCCCACTCATGGGACGCGAGGATCTTTTGTTTGATGTGCAGGAGTCTCCCGAGCGCCGATTTGCCGCCAACGATTATCGCCGCGAACTATTCTTCCTCTGTGTCGTTGTCTTCCTCCTCATGTTTTACGGCTCACAGATGCTGGTCCTCAATTACCGCATGTTTGGGCTGGCCCTGACGCAGATACTTGTTGTGTTGATGCCGGCGCTGGTCTTTGTCCATTACTGGATCCGGCTGCCGCTTGGCGCTGTCCTGCCTTTTGGCCGTCCCAGAGGGGGGCTTGCAGCCATTCTTTCAGCGGCCATGCTTGCTCCTCTGACAATTGCCGCGGCCACCTTTTTTGTATTTCTGCAATCAAAAATTATGCCCGGAGCGGAAACCATAGGTAAGATGATGGCCAAAGCACTGGAGCTGGGCAATGCCCCTCTCTGGGCCTTGGTTCTTATTATTGGCGTGCTCCCCGGACTGTGCGAGGAGATACTTTTCCGCGGGGTGATACTCTCACTTTTGCCCCGACGTTTCAGTCAGACAAAATTGATAGTAATCGTCGGCACCTTATTTGGTGCTTTCCATCTCAGTCTGGCTCGCTTCCTGCCTACCGGTCTGCTCGGCTGCCTGCTGGCTTTTATACGCCTGCGTTCGGGCTCGCTCTGGCCCTGTATCGTGCTGCACTGTCTGCACAACAGTCTCTCCGTTGTACTGGCCACATATATGCCCGGTGACCCGCCGGCCTGGATGTATATCGCGGCAGTGGCCTGTGGAGCCCTGGGGATTTTCGGCTTTTTGAGAGCCACCGCCGAACGTCATTCTAATCAGGGCTCTGCTTTTTCCGGCAGCAGCCTCCAGTAGGTCGGGTCGGTGAGCGTTTCGTACCTGTATGGAAGTTCTTTCTGAAAGCGCTCGGCTTCTTCATTTGGAAACACCCGGTCCAGATAAATAGCTTTCAGTGTTTTCATCTTCTTGAATGTATTGAATGAGGCCGGGGTGACTTTGCTGCGGCGAATGCGCAGAGTCTCGAGGTTTTTCATTTTTGCCAGGGTGGCAATTTGCTCGTCGGTGGTGTCCATCGCCACCAGCCATAGTTCTTTTATATTGTCGCGCTCGGGCAGGGAGTCGATGACTTTTTGCGCATTGCTCACGCGCTTGAGTTTGAGTGTGTCGACTGTACGGAACAGTTTCATTTTTACTATGTTGTTGCCCGTGACGTGAATGCCGCAGAGCCCCAGCGATTTTAAGGTAGAGAGCTTGTCTATTTCGGGCAGATCCGCATCGCTGAGCGCGCTTTCGTCTGAGCCTGATTCATTGTCATCGTCTTTCGGCTTGCTGGGATTCTGGTCCGGTACGGCCTTGAGCAGTGTGTTGAAAAAGCAGAGTTCGTCAAGAGCTCGCCAGGAGTGGAGGTACTGAATAAGCTCGGTAGAATGTCTGGTTTTGATTTCGAGACCGTTGATGTCGTAAGGACCAATCTCCGCCCAGAATTCGGGCCAGAGGTCTATATATTTGGTCAGAATCAGGCAGACTTTTTGCCCCGGGGGTATGGGCACCAGACCCACTGCAGGCTCGATTTCACCGCCGCTGAAACGTACCTGGCCGATTATGAAATTGTCTGGGAAGTGCAAGCCCGGAGGAGCGTATTGCTTGAGCTTGGGCGGATTGGCAGCAGTCGCTTCGCGATATGCATTTAGGCGTTTCTGTAACACTGGCGCTTCTTCTCTGATTTTGTTGAATGTATCGAGCTCGGTGAGTTCGGTGTAGAAGCCCAGATTGAGAGCCTTTGAGGCATCACTGGCGGTGCCTGCAGAGCTCGACGGTTTGATAAATATGTAGGCGCCGTAGCCGGTTGCGGCGATGATAGCCAGTATGCCCAGGGCAATGACGGAGGCTCCGATGGTGGCCATGGCGGTGCGCTGCGTCGGAGGATCTGTGGCAGCCTCATCTTCATCTTCAGTTTCAATGCTCTCTACTGCCGGCCAGAACTGACTTGTCGCCCCTCTTTTGCTGTAATCGCTGCCGATTGGCTTTCCGGCTTTGATGCGCTCAAGGTCATGTTTCAGTTGCTCCATTGTCTGGTAGCGATTCTCCGGGGCTTTGGCCATCATTTTTGCCACAGCTGCTTCCAGCGCATCTGAGAATATTTCTGTTTCCTTAGCGTCTTTCAGCCTGGGTGGCGGCTCTGACTGGTGCAGCATAAAGGTCTGGAACGAATTGTCTCCGCGAAACGGCACCCGGCCTGTGAGGCACTCAAATAGTGTGCAGCCCAGTGAATAAATGTCCGAACGGGCATCAACTTTTTGTCCCTGGCATTGCTCCGGACTCATGTAATACGGCGTACCGAAAACCAGTCCTGTGGCGGTTTGACTCTGAGCACCGAAGCCCTCGCGCGAGAGGCGGGCGATGCCAAAATCGACAAGTTTGACGGAGATGATTTTGCCGCTGTAATCTCGGATCAGCATAATGTTGGAAGGTTTCACATCGCGGTGGATGATGCCCTTCGAATGCGCGCTGCTCAAGGCATCGGCTATCTGAATGACGTAGTCGAGCGCTTCGCCGACAGGCAGACCGCCGTTTTTGATGATCAGCTGTTCCAGCGATTCACCGCTGAGCAGATCCATGACGTAGTAGGGGAACTGCCCCGCGTGCACGCCCATATTGTGGATGCCGACGATGGCCGGATGATTGAGCTGGGCCAGGGCCTTGGCCTCGGCCTGGAATCTTTCCCATTGTTCCGCCGTGAGCTTGTCGCCGTGCACCATTTTGATGGCGTATTGCTTGCCCAGCGCCAGGTGCTCGCAGGCAAAGACACTGCCCATGCCGCCGCGACCGAGAGGCGTGCTGAGCTTATAGGAGCCGTCGATTATTTCACCCGGGATAAACTCTCTCTGGGCGCCGTTCACCGAAGAGACAAAGGTTGTGTCTCCCGGAGGGTAGGTGCTCTGGTGTTGTAGGTTACCACTGCTGTCGGTCATACGGATTTCACCCAGACCGGTAACATAGGTCAAAGTAAGCCGGTTGTCAAACCTGGCAGGCGAAATTTCCGTCGCCGAGGGGCGGTGGAAATTCGGCGGCTTTGACCAGACCGTGGGTTATCTGTCTGGCCAGGTCGTGCGCTGCAACTAGATTGAGGAGGGGGAGCGAGAGTGGAGGGAGAGCTGGTTTTACGGCTTGCGAGGATGGGTCTTCTGCTGCGGATGAGCCAAAGCGAACGCCGTCCGGTAAACCGGGGTGCGACTTGTGCATGGTGTTGACTCCAAAAGAAAATTGGTGGGCTGGTAAATGTGAAAACGGATACTGAAGGGGATGCCTGGCTACAAAGGAGTGGCCGTTTGGTAAGTGCATACATTATTAGCTCAGAAGTCTAACAACTGTGTGACAAAAATTCCGCCCGAAGTGAATTTTGGGAGGCAAATATCAATACGTAGTATTGACATTTGCCTCTCGCTCTATATATTGGTAGAGGGGAGTATTCGTGGCAAATTTTGAAGTGCACGACTACGAAGAATACAGATTCGTTTTCAAATTTGATGACGAATTCCCCGACTTGCTGCATATTTGGGTGCGGCATACAAAGACGGTCGAGGATGCAATAGAAGTTTGGTTTGAAGGCAGTGAAACCTGGAACGCTGAACGTGAGCGGTTCGAAACTAAAACCGAAACCACCGGTATCTATTGGTTTTGGTTGGAAGAAAACAGGGTGATTATGATCATCAGTTGCTTTGACAGGTAGGATTGAATATGCCCAGAGGTCGGTTTGATCGCAAAAAAGTAAAAAGCGCCGGCAAGTATGTTATGGATGCGGAAACGTCGACGAAGGTCGAATCCATGATCCACGCGGCGGATGAGGAGCTTTCCGAAGCTCGTGTGAATTTTCGTTGGGGAAAGGAGCAGCTTGATCTGGTTAAACAGGCTGCCGCAAACATGGGTGTACCGTATCAGACATACATCAAGCAGGTGGTATACCGGCAGTGTTTGCAGGATTTGCAGACAACTTCTGTTGTCCGTGAGAGCAGCGCCGTCTGGCGAGCACGCAAGGTGCGGTCGTCACCGGTTGATGATGTCTGAAATACATTACTCTAGAGCGATATGGTTCCTTTGCTGAGAACTGCTTTCAGCGCAGGTACTGTTTCATGACCTGGCTGTGCAACTGAAAGGCTTCCGGTTCAATTGCCCACTCACTGGTGAAAGGCCTGGTCATAAGGAATATGACCCCAATATTGATGCCCAGCGTAACTGCCACGAAGGCCACAAGCACGCTGTGAAGTATTTTGCTGCCCTGCCCCACATAGAGATAAGAACAGGCCAGCACGACGACGGCGCAGGTGAAAATTAAGGGCAGCAGTCGACCCGCCCAGTTGCTGCGACTGGCCACTATACGTGTGGCACGGTTTTGACCAATCTGGGTCGTAACGTCGATGATGGCGTGCTGTAAGGATTCCTCGCCTGAGTTTGCCGGACGGAAGGCTGTAATTTCATCACTCAAACGACTGTAGGTGTCGGTTACAGCGGGGCTGTTCTCGCCCTTCTTCAGGGCCGGCCATTCCGATGAAATTACCTGATCACAGTACTGGAGGCACAGGTCGCGCATGATTTTCGATTGTGGCTGCGGCAGGCTCCTGGAGAGGCGAAACACTTGACCCACGGAAGTTGCTTCGGTGCTGACGCATTCTTCCAGGGCTCTGTATTTCTCATCGGCGCTCGATACCAGCAGACCGAGCAGGACTGAAACCAGCGTGCCTAAAATCGTCAGCATCGCTACGACCAGGTCGCCGCTTTTTTCCATATCGATTTTTATAAAGCGGCTTGTAATTTGCAGTCCAATGAGAGCGATGACAATAAAACTGATGCCCCAGTAGAGCAGCGGCGAAAAAGCCATACCCGAACCCCTTGTAAATGATGAAAAATTTGGATGCTGTAGTCTCGGTTAGTAGACCACAATGATGCTAAAGTGTCAGCAATCATATCTCTCAGATGGCACGTTCAGTGTCCTGGTGGCGGTTTTTAGTTGGCAAAGGAAGGTCAAAGATGCATTACAGAAAGCCCAGTCTGGTGTTGCTTGCTGGTTTCGTGGCGCTTGGCGGTTCGGTTTCTCTTCTAAAACCGGCCGGCGCGCAGGGTGGTTTGCTGCAGCGGATTCAGGAACGACGGGAAGAGAGACAACAAGATAATTCGCAGCAAGGTCAGCCGCAGCAAGGTCAGCCGCAGCAGGGCCAGCAGCAGCAAATGCCGCCTCAGCAAATGGGTGGGCAACAAGGGGCTCCGGATATTTCGACGGTTACCTTGCAGACACAAATGGGACCTTCAGGGCAACAAATGGTAATTACGCCCAAGGGCTATGTTGTGCCGCTGCCGGGAAGTGGCGTCAATGGCCCATCCGTACAGATTTATATGGCCGGTGGTGGCATCTGGTATGTGGACCGCAATAATCAACAGGTAGACCTCACCGCCGCTGTTCGGCAGATGCAGGCAACCATGGGTCAGAATCAGACGCCGGTGCAGCCTCCGCAGTATGCTCCGCCGCCTCAGCAGTATTCTAATTCCAACTCCGGCTCCAGCCAGGGCAACGGTGCTATGACTGCCGCCGTCGCCGGTGGACTGGGTGCCATGGCCGGTGCCGCCATGACCAGTGCCGCCTATGCCAATTCCAGTTGGAACAATGTCCCCTACGGAGTGCCGGTGCGCTACGGCGCTGCCGCTCCCTATTACAACCAGGGCGGCAAGCCGGTCTATATCAATAATTCGACCGAATATCACACGGCCGCCGTGGCCGAGCAGCAAAATTGGTACAAGCAGCAGCAGGTCGCCCAGGGTGCTGCCTGGAAGAGCTGGCAACAGCCGGTGGCCAATCCTTTTGTGGCCGAAGGCGGCGCAGCCGCTGCCTACGGCGCTGAGCAGGGCCAGCAAGCAGCCAGATACGGCGCTGCCGCCGGAGCTACAGCCGATTACAGAGGCCATCAGGAAGGCCAGCAAGCCGCTCAGTATGGCGCCGCCGCCGGAGCCACAGCCGATTACAGAGGCCATGAGCAGGGACAGCAGGACGCCAGAGCCGGAGCTGCCGCCGGAGCCACAGCCGATTACAGAGGCCATGAACAGGGACAGCAGGATGCCAGATTCGGCGCTGCTGCCGGGGCTTCTGCCGATCGCCGCGGTGGTGAGGCCGGGGAAGCAGCAGGCAGATTTGGCGCTGCCGGGGGCGCTCGTGCCGCCGGAGCCGAAGGACGCTTTGCCGGTGCTCGTGGTGGCCGTCACCGCTAAGCAGCGGAGGCAGTTTCCGTAAGGCGCTACTTAGTGCTCATTTCTTGCTGGCCGTCGGTGGTAAAACCGCGCAATCTGGCGCGGTTATAGTCGGCGGCGGCCAGGTCTGTTTGCTTCATCTGTTCATAGATTTTGGCGCGATAAAAATAGGTGCTGCCCAGGTCGGGCAGGTAGTGTATGGCGGCGGTCAGGTCGGCCAGGGCCTGCTTGTAATTTTTCAGGCGATAGTAGGCTTCCCCGCGATTAGCGAGGGCCAGACCCAGTTCGGTGCCGTTGGTTGATTTCATCAATACATTGGCGTCGGCGATGGCTTTGTCATAAGCGCCCTGGTGCAGATAAGCGTCGGCCCTATCTATGTAGTAGGCCTTCTGGCTGGGATCGATTTCGATGGCATGACTGAGGTGCTTGATGGCGTCCTCGTAACTGCCGAATTCTATTTCCAGACTGCCCACGCTGGCCAGGGTGCGCGCGTCATCGGGATGATTGATCAGGTAATATTTCCCGGCCAGAAGCAGGGCTTTGTGGTCGCGTTCGGCGCTGGCGGGCGGCGCACTGAGCCCCAGAGCGCAGAGGGCCAGCAGGGAGAAAAGCGTTGCGCCCCGGGCCTTTGTCTGGCTCAATTTTGTCGGATCGATTTGTGGTATGGCCAACTATTGCATCTCCGCCGCTGACCGTAGCGATGGCGCCACTGCTTGTAGTGCGCTTTTACTATAACCCCAGCGTTGGAAAAATGCGATCCAGTCGGCGGAGGCGGCATCAGACTGAGCCGGCTCATTAGTCGAGCAATACTCATCAATAGCGCGGCAGGCGTCTTTTACCAGTGCCGTCATCTGGCTGTCGGCAAGCATTTTGACCAGTTCGATACTGCCGGCACAGGTGGCTCTGGAGCCGGCCGCTTCTGCAGTGCGATTGTTCTTTTCGTGTTCAATAGCTGTGCAGCCCGACATGATTATGTTTTTTACCGCCAGGTCGTAAGCAAATTCTTTGCCGTTTTTTATGCCTTCAATCAGCGCCAGCCGCATCTCCGGTTTATCGGGAATGGCTCCTGTAGCCAGCGTCGCCATAAAGCCCCGGGCGTTCAAGGTCGAGGTTAATAAGGCCGTGATTTCTTCGGTGAATTTTTCCGGAGAGATGGTGCCCTTTTGCGCTGACTCAATCAATTGGGCTGAGTTGGCCATTGATTCCTGGATGGAGCTCATTATCGCAGTCCCTTGATAAAAGTACCGTCGGTGAGATTGGTCATAAATACTGCGTACATGGCGCCGAAAGCCAGAGCCGGACCAAAGGGAAATGGTTTTGCTATGGAGTTGCCGCTCCATATTACCGCCGCTGTCGTGCCGCCAAATCCGACGATCAGATCAAGTATCCAGACATTGATGTTGGTGTAAATTTCAGGCATGTGAAAGTAGAAACCGAGGGCTACAGCTATCAGGCTGAACGGTCCACTGGTAAGTAAAAAGCCGATGATAGCCGGCTTTGCCACCTGACCCAGACGATTTTGTTGTTTCAATTCGTAGATCAAATAGAAGGCGCCCATGATGGCACCGACCATAAATCCAATCACCAGAGAGATAGCCAGTTTTTCCCAGCCGAGCCAGGCGGCCATCACCGCCGATAGTACCGCGTCACCTCCGCCCATGACCTCAAATGGTTCTTCTTCTTCCTCTGCGCCAGGTCCCGCTGCTTTTGCTGCAACCGGCTCCCTGACTATGTCGAAGTTGGCGTCGATTTCGTCGTCAAAGATTTCGGCCTCGACTTTTCCCGCACCTTCTTCTTCCAGAAGATCGTCTCTGTGCATCCACATGTAAAACTTCAGTCCGTAAAAGGCGATGAAGTCGAAGAGAATGTAGGAGACACCGACACCGGCAAGCGCTCCCAGCAGGTCGTGCCTGACGCTGAAGCTGAAGATCAGACCGAGAATTATCGATGGATAGGTGATTTCATGCGGAATGAGTTTTTCTTTGAAATCGGTGACAGTGACCGCCACCATGATGGAGGTGAAATAGAGCATGGCCATGGTGATTAAGACATGGTCGGGGGCGTCGGCAAAAACGGGTTGAGCGAAGTGATGCACGACCGCTGCAAAAAGGACGGCCGTTGAGGCTTCCACCACCGGATAATGCCAGCCAATTTTTTCCTTGCAGTGAGCGCAGCGACCTTTCAGTGCCAGGTATGAAATGATTGGCACAAGCTCAAGAATACCCAGGCGATGTTTGCACCTGGGGCAATTGGAAAATGGGGTCCACAACGACTCGCCGCTCAGCGAGCGCAGTGCCAGGACATTGAGGAAACTGCCGACTATAAGTCCTGCCAGCGCCGCCCACATCTCCAGATAGGGCGATTGAATTTCGAAGAAATCAAAACCTGGTGTGATGAAGCCCATTGCGGGGAGTTTCTCTCGCTAAAGTTTTGGCCTAATAAGATGATGACACAGCCGGTGGCTTATGTGGCAAGAATACTTCCCGAGCGGAAGCAGGCGCTCGCCGGGAGTGTTTTTGCTTTCTCTTATTTGGGCTGCCTCAGTACCGGACTGATTTAGCTTTTACCGCCAGGGCTCTTTTTGCTCTGGGTGATGATTTTATTGAGTTCGGTCGTAGCTGCTCTCAGTCTGCGCGAGACCTGCATCTGTGAGATGCCGAGACGGCGGGCCACTTCTGTTTGACTCAGATCTTCGTAGAAGGTCAACTGCACAACTTCCCGCAGGCCGTCACGCAATTGCTTGATGGCTTCGGCCAGCATGAAGCGGTCTTCTTTAGCCATCTGGTTGTGCTGATATTTAGCGTCCACCAGAGTGTCTATCAGTGACTGCTCAGAACCGGCATCATTTGAAAGTGCCTGGTCGAGTGAAATAAGGGTGCGGCGACGGTCTACTTCGTATGCTTCGTTGACGCGGCTGACCGGTATTTGCAAGTCGGTGGCGATTTCGATATCTGAAGGTTCGCGGCCGAGCTTGGCGGTGAGATTCTGTACCAGACGATTGATGCGGAAGGACAATTCCTGCAGCTCACGGGGAGCGCGGATCATGGCCGTCTTGTCTCTCAGGTAGTGGCGAATTTCGCCGGTGATTAGGTGGGTGGCATAAGTTTGAAACTTAGCGCCGGCATCAGGCTTGAACTGGTCAACTGCCTTGATGAGGCCAATCGAGCCAACCTGAATCAAATCTTCGACAGGGTCGGTAGAGCGACGGGCGAGGCCGTAGGCAATACGCTTCACCAGCGGCAGCGCCGCCTGAATGATTGAATCTCTCAGGGCCGGATCCCGGGAGTCAGCGTAAAGGGACAACCAATTGTGAATTTGGTCCGGTCCTTTTTGCTCGCCCTTGGGACTGTCAGAGCCTGTAGAAGCTTCCTGATTAGCTTGCAATTCCTTGCTCACGATGTGTGTTGGATTAACCGATTTTGCTGAGTTCACAGATTTTATATTGTAGTCTGAGTGTAGGTTTCCGTGCCTGTGAATTTTGAGGTTCATTTAGCACTCTTAAGGCAGATTACCAAACTAATTAGATAAAAGCTAGTTACTAATTGGGGAAAACCGGCTGTCAAGGCGCATGATGTCGCCATCGGGCTATTCCCGAGGGCCCGGGGGCGCCGGGCTCGGTTAAATCTTTCTAATTGGCCGCGACGCCCCACCACCGGTTGGTTTTGGCTGGATCGGCGCCCCTGATACTGCCTGTGGTGCCAGGCCGGCGCCTTGCCCGCTCGCTCCACGCCGTGTGCACTACAGCCGGCATATGGGTATACAGACATGAGAAAAGCGCTTTGCCGGCCAGGGTACTGCTGATAATAATGTCCGCCGCTGATTACGAGCACCAACCAGACCAGTCTTCACAGGCGCTGCTGCAGGCGCAGATTATTCTGCCGTCCATTTCGCACCGCATCTATACGTTGATTGGCTTTGCCTGGCCCTCTTTCGGCTTCTTATTCCTCATCCTTCTCTGCGACAGTGACTGGTTTGCCCTGCCTTTTCCGATCCAGTGGCTGTTTCCCGCAGTCTGCTTGCTGGCCCTGGCCATGGGACACCTTATCGCCATGGGGCTCGAGAGCTCGGTTACGACCCGCGCCCTCGATTATTTCCGCCGCGGCATGCCCCTGATTTTTTACCGGCGATTTGCTGTTTTGCAGGAGCCGCCCGAGCTGCGCAAAAACGATGAAGAGGCTCAGGTACAGGGCGATAAGCTGACATCTTCCACGGCCAGCGAGCCGGTCGGACGGGGCGAGGCCGCCATCGTATTTGGTGCCAGGCGCGTGCTCCTCTCGGCCGTTGACGAGCTTCATTTGACCTTTCTTGGCTCGCTAGAGATCAAATCTTATGCCGCTTCCGGGCGCGTTTTTACCTCCGCTGACCAGTCGCAGTCAGGCCCCATCAATAAGCCCGACCTGCTCGTGCGCTTTCCCCTGGGTGCGCTCAGTCTCGTTAATCAGAAGCGACTGGTGGAGATCTTTCGCAGTCACAGGCCGGGACTCACGGTCAATAAGCGACTGGATGATCGGCTCAAATCTCCTATAGTCAAAGGCCAGGCGGCAATTCAGGCCATGGGGGCGGCAATCCTGCTCTATGCCCTGTTTGACGTCAGTTATGCCACATTTACCTGGCTGGAAATGTTGCGCGACTACTACGGAAGTCAGCTCTGTATGCGACATTCGGATAAGGCCGACGCCTTCCTTGTCGGTGGCGATAAGGCGATAAAACCCAGAGCCCTCGAGCTCTACGACCGCGCTGAGGACCTGCGCACCCATCCGGCCCCGCTGTCCTGGGCCTACCGTGCGCTTTTTGCCAACGGCAACAGTGCCGCCCAGCTCCTGGCCATTCGGGCGGAGACTCTCTACTGGCTGGATAAGCGCGATCAGGCAATCCAGGTATTAGAAGAAGCGGTGGCCCTCAAGCCCACCGGGTACAAGGTCCAGATGCATCTGGCTCGCTGGCTGGCCGAGGCCGGACGCCTGAAAGAGGCACAGGCTGTACTGGATACTGTTCTGGAGAAGCATAAGGACGCGCTTCTGCCCCGCCTTTACAACCAGGCCCTGGTCCAGGGGGATACGGCCGCCGGTGAGGCGCTGTACAAGCGTTACCTGGGCGAGCTGGACGAAGAAGTCTTTGGTGACGAACCTGGCTGGCCCCCCGGCAGTGAAAAGCCGCTTATGGAAATGTGGCGGCGCGATGATCTCGAGTTTCTTAAGCGATATTTTGTGCGCCAGGACCCACAGGCGGCGCCTGCGCGGCAAAAATGAGCGGATGGCTGCGGCTGCCCCGACTTTTAGCTTAGTTTCAGGTATACCTTGACAAAGGTCCGGTATGATTAGCAGGCTTGCTATACAAGGAAACACTCAGGCTTGCCGTCCGAAGAAGCAAACAGTTCAACCCCAGGACCTCTCGCAGCCGGTAAGGGCCGCGGCGCGCGCCTTGTCGTTTCCTCGGTCTTTGTCGCCGTGCTGCTTCTGGCCGTGCTTGATGTCACCTTCGGCTATCTGCATCCGCTCAAGGGCGTCAAAACGGTCGGTCTGGACCGGGGTGAGCCTTTTAACGCCAGCAGTGCCGTTCGTAAAGGTTTTGCCAGTGATGCCCGTCTTTTGAAGAGCGGCAAGCAGCTGAGCGAAGTTGTTTTGCTGGGCTCGTCTCTGGTTGTCGCCCCGTCTTTGCAGAGCGAGTCGACTTATCAGGCCAGGCCCCTGGAGCGCTTTAACAATCGCAGATTGACGAGCTTCGAAGAGTATTTGAAGGAAGCGCTCAATACCGGCGGTGCCGGCAGCGCCCCCGGTGCGAGCCCCGAGATCCGCAGTTATCTGCTGGCCTCCGGTGGGGCCATGGCCTCCGACGCTTACTTTGTCGAAAAAAATGTCGTGCTCGATGCCCCCGACAACGGCCGTCACCTTGCCATCATATATGGTATCGGCCCCCGCGATTTTCAAGACAATCTTTTTCCCCGGGTGGACTCCAGCAATATTTTTCAGGTCCTGGGACGAATAGACGATCTGCCCACGGTTTTTAAAAGCGAGCCCAAGATAAGCTTTGAGGACCGGGGCTCGATATTTATGTCCAGATTGTCTTCGCTCATGCGTTACCGCGAAGATCTCCTGCGCGTACTGGCCGTGCGCTCCAAGCGCGTCATAGAAAAGCTCGTGCCCGGGGTGATGTTCGAAAAATACAGCGATACCCTCGTACTCAAGCGCCAGAAGGAAGGTCTCTTCCCCGAGGAGGCTCAGGGAACGCCCCTGGTTTATCCCAATCTGGCCATCGACCACAATGACTGGACGAAGACCAACTTTGAGTATATTCGCCGCTATAACCCCATTGATGAAAGCAAATCTCAGACGCAGTTCGCTTATTTTGAGCGCTTTCTCAAGCTGGCCGCTGATCGTCATATCAGTGTGCTTGTGGTCAACATGCCTATTTCTAAGTCCAATAAAGGGGTGATACCGCCCGGCTTTTACGATCGCTATCTGGCCACGACAAGAGATCTGTGCAAAAAGTACGGTGCTGATTACAGCGACTTCAATGTCGAGCCCTGGTGCGAGGATAAAAACTTTGTCGACTCTGTGCATTTGATACCTCAGGTGAGCCAGGCCTTTATGCGTGATCTTGCCCGTACCGCCGCTCATTCCGGCGTGTCGATTGCAACGGTGCAGCGTGGACGAAGCCTCTAACCCCGATGAGCAGCAACATCAGTCCAAGCGTGAGCCCAAGCTGACGGACCCGTCGCGCGATTCATTATTTGGACCGGGCGGTTTCCTCGCCGATATCAACCTCTGCATCTTTGCTGCCATTTTTTGCAGCTTACTGGCTTGCTTCAGCGGCGTGGCGCATGTGGCGGACCTCTTTGTCCAGTTCCGGGTGCAGATGGCCGCCGCTCTGGGTCTTATGGTTGTTTTTCTGGCCGCCACCTATAAAGTTAAACCGTCGCCCAGACTTCTGGCCGCTGTTGTAGTGGCGTTGATACTAAATGTAGTATCGGTGGCGGCTACGACGATGTCCTTTTCCGGTGCCGGTCCCCTGCCTCCCGGGGCTGTTGAAAAATCCGCTCCGGGCCTCTCGCTCCTGCAATATAACGTGCACAGCTCCAATCAAAAATACGATCAACTGATCGAGTATGCAGGTCGTGTGAAACCGGACATTCTCTGTCTGGAGGAGGTCACTCCCGCCTGGGTGGCCGGTCTGGCGCCCCTGCGCAAGGACTACCCTTACGCAATTACCCGACCGCGAGACGACAATTTTGGTATTGCTATTTTCAGTCGTTATCCTTTGAAGGATGCGGCAATTTTGTCTCTGGGCAAGGCCGGCTTACCCAGCGCTTTTGCCCGGGTGGAGCTGCGCGGAAAGGCCTATTCGGTCGTAGCTACTCACCCGCTGCCGCCCATTACCGGCGAAAGTTATGACCTGCGCAATGATCAGTTTAAGGCCCTGGCCGACCTGGCGAAAAAAGATACCAGTGCCGGTTTCATTATCGCCGGTGACTTCAACTGTGTGCCCTGGTCGGCGCATTTTATGAGTCTTTTGAGTAATTCCGGTCTCAAAGATTCGCGCCCGGGCTTTGGGCTGGGCGAGTCATGGCCGGTCAATTGCGCTGCTCTGCGTATACCTATTGATAATGTACTGATTTCAAAAGACATGCGTGTGCGAGTGCGGCGAGTCGAGCCGGATCTTGGTTCGGATCATTTGCCTGTTTATGTGGAATTGCACTGACACAGCTGTCAGTCAGGCTTGCGCTTGCTCATCTCATTGGTTATTTGATTGATGATTTTATTGATGATGTCGCTGTAGGGATCCAGCTCATGGGCGCGCTGGGCTGTCATCTGTGCGCCTTCCATATCGTGGTGCATGAGACATTCGTGGGTGAGCAGCAGCCAGGCGTCGACATAGTCGGGGTTGATGGCCAGTGCCCTGCGGGCGCAGGTGGCAGCCCGTTCGGGATCTTCGCGTTTTAGATGGATGGACGCCAGACCAATCTCCACCCATTCCAGGTTGGGATATTTTTCGCGCATCGCCTGGAATGCGGCCAGGCCCTCGCCCAGCTTGTCTTCCTGGACAAGTTTGTCCGCTGCCTTGTAGAGCTTTTCGCATTCGGGGGTGACTTTGTATTTGGGCAGATAGCACTTCAAATACAGGCGTGATTTGACTTTTGCCCGCATCGAGCCCTTGGCATTGATGGCCTGCTCAAAGAGTGAGCGGGCTTTTTCAGCGTCCAGATCAAAGCGGGCTTTGTTGGCTTCTCTAAAGAGTCTGTCGGCTTCGGTTTCGCCGCGCCAGAGATTTTCCTCTTCGCGCGTCGGATTGGTGGGGCGGCGGTCACCGGGTCTTGGTATCAGAATGTCTTCGACCGCCAGGGCGGGCGCAGTCCACGGCACAAGCGAGGCCCAGAGCAGGGCGGTGGCTGATAAGACTGATCTGGCGCTGGCTAATGCCATATGGGGGCGTCTTTTCCTGCAATACTTTCGTTGTTGATTGTACGAGTATTGTCGGTTTTTGGCAGCCCCGCAACAAATTCTTTTTGTTTGCTCAGTTCGTCGGCGATGATGCTAAGCAGCTGTGCGCCGCCCCAGCGGTTGAGGTGGACGGTGTCAAGATAGTGGGTGGTTTCGACAAAACGCTTGTCGTCAAAGAGATCGACGAAGTAGGCGCCGTTGCGCTCGCAATTTGTGGCCAGATAATCGCGAAACTCATCCCAGAAGGTCTGCGGTAGAAGCGCGCGATTTTTCTGCATGCTGGGCATACCGACAACGATGGTTTTGATGTTTTGCGATTTGAGATAGCTGAGCAATTCGGCGAAGTAGGCTTCCTGACCCTTGAGGCAGGGTGGATTGGCTTTTTTGTAGCGTTTGACGTACTCGGCCGTATTGTCCATAAAGAGGTAGGGTGGGCTGTGCGGAATCAACCACTGGCCTTTTTTTACGTCCTGGGCCGAGCCGGAGATGGCCTGCAACACCTGGGTGTCGACGGGCTTCTTCTCTTTCTTGTCGACGTTGAGAACGCCCTTGGCCTCGGGGTTTGTAAAGGTTGGTTGATTGGCGAGGCTTGGTGGTGTGTCACCACGGATGATGGCAGTGATTTGTTTGAGCGGCAGCTTCTGCTTGATCAAATAATCAAAGTAGCCAAAATTGTCGTTATAGGAAACCCGGGCCAGATTGTGCAAATCGGCGTAGGGCTCCAGGAAATGGAAGCAGTCGGTGGCGCTGGCCGAGGGCAGCGAATTGTCGATGAAGTCGCGGGGATTGACGCCGATGATGGCAACTTTGGGTTTGTGATCGCCTTTGAAGAGACTCTCGGCTACAAGCAAATGATCCGATGCCATCGCTCCGCCCATGGCGAAGTTGAAGACGCGCGGATTGAGTCCGGCTGTGTGAGAGAGTATCTCGCTCAGCCTGGTTACTTCGCGCTGATCGCAGGTGTCTACGTTGACGCCGCGGTGTTCGGCCTCAGCGGAAAACACCGCCGAGCCCATTTGCGAGCTGCCCAGTATCACCACATCCGGTGCCGGCTGACTGAGATAGGTGCGTGCCACCCACCAGACCCAGGGCCCTTCGCCCCTGGTTTCGTAATTGGAGGATTTGACCGCCGCCAGGGTGAGCTGCTTTGGTTTGTTCGCGCCGGTGGCATTCAGACCATAGGCCAGAGCCACGTTGACCAGGGCAAAAAGTACCACGGCGGCGGGGAAAGCTCTTAAATGTATCTTGTTCATTTCCTCTGCCTCCTCACATCAGTGGACCGGGATTAGCACCCGGTTTGTGGAGGTCCAGCACGGGGTTGCCCTTGCCTTCCAGGGGGCCAAGGATATTTTGCAGGTCCTGCTGTACTTTGTTTGGATCGATAGCCGGATTGGCGGCAAAGCCCTGTCTCTGATGCAGAGTCATGCCGGAGAGCTTGAGAGCCTGGTTGGTTTCGGTCTCGGCATAGAGTCGCTCGGTGAGGAAATTGAAAAATTTGGTGCCGCCAAAGGCGTTGAGGTGCACAAAATCATGATAGTCGGTGCGGTTGTAGACGGTGAAGTCATTCAAATCCCAGCACGCGCGCATGTTGTGTTCCCGGGCGAAGCGTTGCAGAGAAGCGATGTAATAGAGGTAGTTGGCAGGCTTGAGAACGGTAATGTTTTCCTTGCTGATAGGCATGTTGACTATGACCAGCTCGATGCGCTCTTTGCGGCAGAGCTCGGCCAGTTTGCTGAGGAAATAAAACTGGGTTTTATAGGTGCGGCTATCGGGATTTTTGTAGCGCTCCATGTATTCGGCGGTATTATCGCGAAATTGCTCGGTGGCCTCGGCCATGGTGGCCGGGTGAGTGCTGATGGCGTTGGGGTAGATTTCGCCGGTTTTATAGCGCGGCAAAAGCTGGGTGCGCTGCCAGTAGCTGTATTCATGCGAACCGTAGGGCAGGGGCGCGGCGGCGGCCAGAAACTTTTTCTCGAATTCTTCGTTCTTGAGCTGTATGTCCATGGCATGATGCGCAAAATACAGATTGCGATCGACAAACCATTGCAGCTTGCCCAGCGGATCGCGGAACAGTCCACCGGCACAATCATCGGTATTGACCAATCTATTTAAGAAGCGAAACGGTTCGGTGTCGGTGGGATTGCTCAGAGACGAATCAATAAAGTCGCGCGGGGCCACACCGTAGATAACGACGTCCGGTCTGTTGGCGGTAGCGAGCATGCCCTTGAGGGTGAGGAAAGCGTCCGACGGCATCTGGCCGGGAGCGGAGAGATTGTAGGTCTTGAAGCTGCCGCCGAATCTATCCTGCAGCACATGATCAAAGTATTCGGCCCCGTGGTGCTGGGTCAGATCCAGGTCCCGGTTTAAAAAGTTGGCATCGCAGCAGGTAACGGCGCTGACCATCAGAGACGAGCCCAGCAGGGCGACATTGTGTTCCTGGCGTTCGGCCGTGGCCTTTCTCAGGCCGTCAAAAGTCCACCAGGCCCAGCCCCGGTAGGGGAATTTGAAAGGGTCGAAGTTGAAGGGGGCAAAAAACGACAGGGTGACATTGATTGCAAAAAAGACCGTAACGGCGGTGGCGAAGGCGCTCATTCTGCGTTTCATAGCGGCGCCTCCTTGCCAATCTTGAGCTGTCTGGCTGCAACCGTATCTTTTGCTATGGTCTGGGCCATCATGTCGAGCAGCTTGGCGCCGCCACCCGAGTGCAGATGCACAGTATCCTGGAAGTCGGAGATTTTGAAGGCACCGCTTTCGTGCATATCGAGGAAGCTGGCGCCGGATTGGGAGGCGATAGCGCGCAGTCTGCTGCGATAAAGCTCCCAGGATTGATCCGAGAGCAGTCCGCGGTTGATGTCGGTTATCGGCATGGCATAAAGCATGACGTGTATGCCGCGCGCTTTAGCTATGGCCAGTATGTCCTGCAGGAAGCTCATCTGACCGTTGAATGTTTCAACTTTCAGTTTCTTATAGCGCTTTCTGTATTCGTCTATATTGTCCAGAAATTTGGGACGGTTGGCGTCGGTTGTGGGAGTGAAGAGGCAGGTATTGGGCGCCACTTCAAAGGGTCTGTAGTCGGGCATGATCGACCGGCGCATGGAGTAGATTTCCAGGTCGGTCATTTTTGAAGGTGGCTTGGGGGCGATCTTATCGAGCAGTGCAAGCGCCGCGCGATTGATGTCGAGCGCCATTTGACTGCGCTGGCCATAGGTGTAAAAGAGGCGGGTCAGTTCAAAATTGAGGCGTTCCTGCCAGTCGGGGGTGATCAGCGCGGCGTGGTCGCTCCAGTCGCCGAAACGCGAGAGGTAGACGAAGGGATCAGTGGCGCTGGGGGAGGGCAGGAGATTGTCCATGAAGTCGCGCGGTCCGACTCCATATACAAGTACTTTGGGGGCGTGCTTGCCTTCCAGCAGGAAGCGGGTGATCAGATAGGCGTCGGAGGGCATTTCGCCGGGAAGGGCGAAGTTGAAGGAGTTGACGGCCTTGCCGCTATATTTTTTGAAGTGGTCTTCAAAGAAGAGACTGCGGTGGTGGGCCGAGCCGTCGATGGTCTTGTTTGTGTAATCGGCGTCCACGCCGTCCAGGGGCACAAGCATCAAAGATGAGCCCAGGAAGACGACATCGGGGGTCTGCGGCCGGCCGAGGAAATCTTTGATTGCCCAGGTGGTCCAGGTATTGAAGGCGAAGTCCGCCGGCTTCAGGCGGTCGAAATTGCTCGCCGCCATCACCGCGCACAGGGCAAAAAATGCCATGAAAGCGGCGAAGAAACGACTCTGCAAAAGTCCGCCGAAATCGAATTTAGCGCTTCCGCCAGTGGCCAAACCGGGTGGCGCAACAACGTGCGTCACCTCGGTCTTTTCCATAAGGGTGGATTCCACTTGCATCAGCAATTTTTCCTAAGTTCTAGATTTAGAACTGGAAGTAAATGAAGCGTGGCGAACTGTCGGGGCTGAAGATTGTGAGCAAGCACATCAACGCTACCATCACGGTCACCTGCACAGCCCAGGGCGGGCTGAGATAGAACTTCTTGTCGTTGAGCCAGGCCACAACCAGATGAGAAATCATCAGGGCGGGCAGGAGCAGCACAAGGGCAGGGAAGATGATGGGATCGCGAATTTGCAGAATCGCCAGTTTGGCGGCGCTGAAATTGACGAGCTCAACAGGAGCAACAAGCAATTTGCTGATGATCGCTGTGGCGCTCTTCATGTCGTCGGCGCGGAAGAAAACCCAGCCGATGCAAACGATGTGGAAGGTAACGACGATGGAAAGCCAGTTATAGGCTTTGGCCAGGGCCGGTGATTTTTCCAGTTGGGCACTGAGGCCGACGGCCGAGCGCAGCTTCAAATATTCTTTGTGCAAAATGAGGACGATGCCCTGATAGGCTCCCCAGACAAAGAAGTGACCGGCCGCACCGTGCCAGAGGCCGCCCAGGGCCATGGTGATGAAGAGGTTGCGGTAGGTGAGCAGGTCGCTGCCGCGCGAACCGCCAAGAGGAATGAAGAGATAATCTCTCAACCAGGTGGAGAGACTGATGTGCCAGCGGCGCCAGAAGTCGGCGACGTTTTCGGCCAGGTAAGGCAGGTTGAAGTTGATCGGCACTTTGAAGCCGAACAATAGAGCTGAACCACGGGCGATATCAGTGTAGCCGGCGAAGTCGAAGAAGATCTGGAAGGCAAAGGCATAGGTGATGAGCCAGAGGTCCAGACCGCTGAAGTTTTCCGGATGGGTGAAACCGGCCTGGGCAACCAGTGCCAGGTTGTCGGCAATCATGACTTTTTTGGCCAGACCCATGAGTATCATCTGCATACCCTGGTCCAGGTAGTCCCATTTGAATTTGATTTTCTCGGTCAGCTGCGGGCAGAAATCTTGATAGCGTTTGATCGGACCGGCAATCTGTGTGGGGAAAAAGCCGGCGAATAGAGCCAGGGCCGGGAAGGATTTGACCACCGGCTTGCCGCGATAAACCTCGACTGCGTAGTGAATGAATTCAAAAACGAAGAAGGAGATACCGAGCGGGAGAATGATGTGGAGATGCGGTTCTTTCCAGTCGATACCGGCGAGGCCGAGTCCGGCTTTGATGGTATCCATTGTGAAGTAGGCATACTTGAAGATGGCCAGGCAGATCAGGTTGACGGCAACGGTGATGCCGACCCAGGTCTTGGGTCCGAAGATAAACTTGCCGCCCTCGGCGTTGGCTGCTTTTGCAATGTACGGTACAAGCAGGAAGTTGGCCAGGGTCAGACCGAAGATCAAGATGCCGTAGATCGGGCGCCAGGACATATAGAAGGTATAACTTGCCACCAGAAGCAGTGGCACCCTCAAACGATGTGGCGTGGCCCAGTACAGGAAGAAGACTACAGGCAGAAAGACCAGATACTGCAGACTGTTGAATAACAAGCTAAGTACTCCTATTTAGAAAACCGACCCCGCCAGTGGGGAAGGAGATCAACTTTTCTTGGCGGAACTTACTTTTCACTTTGATGATTGGAAAAGCCTCGCGCAGACCCAATTGGAATAGTTTCCAATGGCACAATTAAGGATACTAGGTGGGTTTCCAATATGTCCACCTGCGACAGCTTTCCTTAACCTAAAACCTTTATAGTGAGCTTCGTTGGCAATCGCCCGAATGGCCGCAGGTTCAATAATGTGAGCGCTTGACAATTGCAGATAATGATTTTGCCGGAAAGCGAAAAATCTCTCTTTGTGAGAATTCGCTTATGAATTATTCGGCGCCTTTTTCTTTGGTGAAGCCTTCGGCTACAAGCTGATACCCACCACCGTATACAGTCTTTATATACTTGCGCTCGCCGCGCTCCAATCTTGTTCTGAGATGGCGAATATGTACGCGGATGGTATCAACATCGTCGTCGGGCGAATAACCCCAGACTTCTTCCAGGAGCTTGCCTGTGGAGACTGTTTGACCGTGATGTTGCATCAAGCAATGCAAGATTTCAAATTCTGTAGGAGTGAGCTTTTCGATACGCTCGCCGACTTTGGCCTGGAGATTTTCGGGGATTAAGGTGATCTCACCTGCGGTCAAAATCTCGGGCAGCGACGAAGAATTGGGCACCGAGCCGGCCCGGCGCAAAAGCGCGCGCACGCGCACCTGCAACTCCGGAATGTCGAAAGGCTTGGGCAAATAGTCGTCGGCGCCGGCATCAAAGCCGGCCACTTTGTCCTTGGTTGTGGACAGGGCGGTGAGCATCAGCACCGGGATATGGTTTGTGCGCGGATTCTGGCGCAGGCGCTGGCAGACGGTAAAGCCGTCGAGATCCGGCATCATTACGTCCAGAACAATCAAGTCCGGCGTATTCTGCTGGGACATGGCCAGTCCTTTGATGCCGTCCGGTGCGGTCGTGACTTGATGGCCGAGCAATTCCAGATTGATTTTTACCAGTTCGGCGATTGCTTGTTCGTCTTCTATTACTAGGATTCTAGACAATGTTTTCTCCGTTCTGGCGATGCCACCGACTGACCTGCTATGCGGACGTTGTATTGACCGTTAATTTTACTGGAATTTTTACCTTGCGTCCGGCCCTTAGAATTGTCAGTGTAACCGTTTGGTTCGGTTTCTTACTTTCAATGTATGAAAAGAAGCCGTCAATGGTGTTTACGGGCTGGCCGTCGACTTCCAAAATAGTGTCTGCGGCGCCCCAATCGGTCTGGTTGAGAACAAAGCCGTTGCCAAGATTGTACTGGACCAGGCGCGGTCCGGTCAGCCCGGCCGCTTCGGCGGTGCTGCCCTTGGCCACTTTCAGGACCCGCAGCCCCCTGTCGGAGAGCAGGGCCACATCGACGCCCATCTCCGGCCGGATCACCCGGTGGTGGGCAATGAGCTGGGGAATGATATTTTTTGCCATATTTATTGGTATGGCCAGACCAATGCCGGCCGATTGACCGGAGACCGATTTGATGGCCGTATTGATGCCGATGATTTTGCCGGCCGAATCGAGCAGCGGGCCGCCGGAGTTGCCGGGATTGATGGCGGCGTCGGTCTGGATGATGCCTTTGATTACCCGGTTGTTTTCTTCGATGGTACGGCCCACCGATGAAACTATGCCGTCGGTCAGGGTGCGGTCAAAACCAAAAGGGTTGCCAATGGCCAGTACTTTGCGACCGACTTCCATCTGTTCCGAATCTCCCAGGGGGAGCACGGTCAGCTTCATGCCCTTGGGGGGCTCTATTTTGACGATGGCCAGGTCGGTTTGCGGGTCGACGCCGTAGACGACCCCCTGCAGATTTGTCCCGTCCCAGAGGGTGATGCGCACATTCTGTGAGCCCGCCACAACGTGGTTGTTGGTCAGGATAAAGCCGTCGGCAGAAATGATTGAGCCCGAACCGAAGGATTCGCGGCCGCCGCTAATCAGTGTTTGCTCCGGTGAGCTGATTGTAGATACGTTGACGACGGCTTTGTTGGCCGCTTTGTAGACCCGGATGTTGATCTGCTCATCTTCGCTCAGTCGGGTGTCGGGTTTGACCGCCGGAGCAGGCTTGTCCGTTTTTTGGGCCAGCTTGATCGGCGCTTTGCCCGGTTGGCTGACCCTGGTGACATGGGAAACGGCTTCGGCCGGTGGTATCACCGGCAGTGTCATCGCCAGAAAAAGACCCGCAAGACTGTTCAAGGCGAGAAAGGATAAGACGTTTTTAGGAATTGCTTTCATCCGTTTTTACCTGATCTGAGGGAATGTCAATAGGCTTTGGTTGTGATTCTTCTTCGGGTTTGGGCGCTTTGGCTTTTTCCCCGATGCGCGGCTCCGTGCCGTTCATAAGGCGCTGGATATTGGCCTTGTGCCTGATGATTACAAGCAGACCGCCAAATGCAGCATAACCGATAAAGGCCGGAGGTGCTTTGAAAAGTGCCATAAAAATCACATCAACTATGCCGGCGGTCATGGAGGCCACAGAGACAATTTTCGTCAGATAGATGGTGGAAAGAAAGACAATAAATACGAGACCGCCTACCGCCGGATTGAGGGCGGTGATGGTACCAAGCCCGGTGGCAGCACTTTTGCCGCCCGTGAATCCCAGGAAGCATGATTTGCTGTGCCCGATCATGCACATGGCGCCGACAAAGCACGGCACCAGGTCGCCTATCTGCACCGTGGCCGCGCCCATCGGCAGGCTGGCCGTCATGTTACCGTGGTCCAGGAATATAGCCGCGGTTACCGGCAGATAACCCTTGAGCATGTCCAGGATCATGACCAGGATGCCTTCTTTTTTGCCGACGCAGCGGTAGACATTGGTGGCGCCGGTAGAGCCGGAGCCCATTTTGCGGATGTCGATGCCCCTGGCCGCGGCTACCCAGACGCCGAAGGGCAGCGCGCCGCTGATGTATCCGACAACAATAAGGATGAGGGCTAGAAGTAAACCTGACACTTTAGAATTTCGATTTTTCCCGCCTAATCACGTTTTTCTTTGGAGCGCAAAATAATTCTCACCGGAGAGCCGGTGAATCCAAAAGCTTCTCGCAATTTGCGCTCCAGGTAAGTTTGATAATTGCGTACCATCAGTTTGGCATCCGAGACTTTGAGGACAAAGGTCGGCGGTGCCACCGATACCTGGGTGGCGTAATAGATCTTCAGGCGCTTGCCGCGCTTGCCCGACGGGGGCGGGACAAGCGCGACGCTTTCGGCCACGATCTGATTGACCAGTCCGGTGGTGACGCGACGGTGCGTTTCCAGGAAAGTACGTTCGCAGGCTTCCAGAATCTTCTGCACGCGCACTTTAGTGAGCACACTGGTGAAAACTACTTCGGCATAATCGATACTGCGCAGTTGTGCTTTCACATCGTCGGCGATGCGCTTCATGGCGCCGGACGATTTGTCTTCTATAAGATCCCATTTGTTCAATACGATGACGCAGGCTTTGCCGGCTTCTTCTATTTTTGAGGCCAGCTTCTGGTCCTGATCGCTTATCTCAAGGCTGGCGTCGAGTACGAGCGCCACAACATCGGCGCGGTCGATGGCGCGCAGGGAGCGCACTACGGAGAAGGCCTCGATGCCGTAGTCAACGCGCGATTTGCGGCGGATCCCGGCGGTGTCAATCAGGGTTATCTCGCGACCTTTGTGATTGAATGTCGTGTCCACAGCATCACGGGTGGTGCCGGGAATGTCCGAGACGATAGCTCGCTTCTGACCGCAGAGCATATTGGTGATCGATGATTTGCCCACATTCGGTCGGCCGATGATGGCTATGGACAGTGGCTTGGTCGCCAGATCCTCCGGGGTAAGCTCTTCCTCGTCGATGGTATTGAGCTCTTCATCGCGGGTGAGTTTTTTGCCGTTTTTAGCGGGGAAGTAAGAAACTATCTTGTCGAGCAAGTCGCCGACGGCGCCTGAGCCTGTCAGGGCTGAAAGCGGCATGGGATCGCCCAGGCCGAGGCTGTAGAAGTCCATCATGTTGTTGTTTTCTCTGACCGAGTCAATTTTATTGACGGTCAAAATCACGGGCTTTTTCACCCGACGGATGATACCGGCCACTTCTTCATCGGCGCCATTGATGCCTTCCTTGCCGTCCACCATGAAGATGATGACGTCGGCCTGCGCCAGCGCCTCTTTCACCTGTTCCAGCACTTCTTTGGCAAGAGGGTCGCCGTTTTTGTATTCGTGTGAAAGGATGCCGCCTGTGTCTACCAGGAGAAAATCATGTCCGGACCAATCGCAGTCGCGATAAATCCTGTCCCTTGTTACACCGGGCTGGTCGTCAACGATTGAATGTTTTTCGCCGATGCACCGATTGAAGAAAGTGGACTTGCCCACATTGGGGCGACCTACTATTACCACTACTGGTTTGGCCATTATTTTTCGCCTTTCCCAAACTTTTTGCCTAATTTGGGTGCTTGATCATTAATCCATTTGACCAGCGTGTCTTTGGCCGTATTTAAATAGATGGCAGATTCTGTGTCACCGCCCTGGTCGGGATGCGCTCCCGGTGCGGCTATTTGTGCTTTCCATTTTTCATGGACTTCCTTGACTGTCAGCTCCTCGGGGCGTACGCCCAGGATCATGCAAGCCTTGCGGATTTCCGGCGGCACTGCTCTGGGGCTGATGCCGGTACCCGGAGTGGGGGCGCTGGGCGCTCCCGAGAGACTGTCGCTGCTGCTGGATGAAGCGCCTGCCGGTGCTCCGGCTGCCGCTTTCCCGCCGACAAATTTATTGCGTGCGCCCTGTCTCAGCGCTTCCAGCTCTTTAGCGGTTGGCACCGGCGGTGGTGCGCTCTCGGCTGCGGCGGCGGCTCCGGCCTGGACCGAAGGCGCACTGCTGGTGCTGGTTGTGTTTTCTGCCCCGGCCGCTGCATTGCTGCCCGGTGCCGGGCCGGTGGCGGCTGGTTTGTCCTTGTCGCCGGGATGGCTGATGAAGGCATCAGCGCGGGGCGGTTCTTCCGCTTTCTTGATGCGGGACTTGATCAGATCGTGCAGGTCGTCGGAGGAGACAACCGGAATGTGTTCGGAACTCTTATAGCGGCCTTTTTTCGCCGGGGCCTCGGCGGCAGCGGCGGCACCCGGAGCCGGCGGAATAATCACATCTTCGATTACTTCGATCTGGCTCAGTTCATCGATGTCTTCGAGACCTTCAAATATATCGAGTTTTTCGAGATCGAGAATGTCGTTTGTGGAGTCACTATCGAGGGCCGTCAGGCCGTCATATGTTGCACCGGCATCGCGGCGACCCCATATCTGTTCTATGTTGGCGCTGTTATGGGCCGGGGCTGGGGCCGGTGCAGCTTGCTGCGGCGTCTGGGGGTGAGCCGCTTCAGCCGCTTGGGCGGCCTGAGCTGCCTGGGCGTTGGCCGCAGCGGAAGCGGCGGCCATGAAGGCTGCCGAATCACCCGGTGGTATCGCTCCCGATGCCCGGGCGGCGGCGGCGGCGGCCATGGCCTGGGCTGCGCCCTGCAGGGTCTGTGTTTCAAGTTGAGATTGGGGCGCCGGCGGCGGTTCTTCGCTCGCTGCGGGGGCCTGAGATTGTGCTTGAGCCTGCGCTTGAACCTGAACCTGCGGCTCCGGTTGTGCCGGTGCGACCGGCGGCGGGGCGAGCTTGGACTCTTCCGGCTCGAGGGTTACCCGGTCCAGATTGATGTACGACTGGGTGTCGCCGAGGAACTGACTCATTGTGATTTCCATGGGGGGATCCGGTTCCTGCTCCGGCTTTTTAGCCGTCAATCTTGTGAAAGTTGAAGATGGGTTTGGCTTGTGCTCAGGCTTTGGCGCTGGAGCATCGGCTTTCAAAATCGGCGGCGCTGCACCCTGATCTTCGGCCTGCGGGAAAATCGGCTGGGTGTCGGAGCGCGAAGGCTGGCCTTCTGGGCGGGTATTGATTGGCTGGGTCTCTGTCCTGGAGGAGGGGACAGGTTGAGTCTGCGCTGGAGCCTGGGTGGGCGCGGCCGCAGCTGCCGGCACTGTCGCCTGCGCCGTAGCCTGGGCCTCAGCCTGGGTCTGACTCATTGGTTCGTAAACCATATTCGGTCCGGCATTGCTGCTGTTGGCGCTGAACTGGTAGATGGTTTCCACTTCGCGCCAGGAAAGACCACCGTATGATTCGACCATATTGGAGGGCGAATAGCTGTCTGCCACAGCGTTGTAGACTCTATCGTTGTAGGCGCCGGGGGCCTCAACGGCTGCCACTGGCTGTGGTGCCGGAGCTTCGTTGACCGGGGCGTGTTCGCCTGAGACCGGCGGATGCTCGGAGGTGTCTCTGCCTTCCTGCTCCTGTTCTTGTTCTGCGCTGAAGTCAGTCTGCGTGGCCGCAGCCGGGGCCTGGTCTTGCTGCTGGTCCTGCTGCTGATCTTCTCCGGGCAGTTCAATGTCGATCATAGACATGATCGACTGTTTGCCGGACTCTTTCTTTTCGCTGTGCGCCTTTTCGGCCGCTTCTCTCTGTATTGCTTCTTTTTCTTCCTGCGAAAGCTCGATGTCGATTATCGATTTCTTTGCCGGAGCTTCTTCTTTGGGTTTGGACTGCTGCGCCTTGCCGCCGTCGGCCATAGCTTCCTGCGCCCTGGTCCACTGTTCTTTTGCTTCGGCCGAGGCCACCTGCGCATCAGCCTGGCCTTTTTTGTAGCCAAGGTGCCAGGAGTTTTGCAATTGCATGGTCAGGGTTTCGGATTCTTCTTCCAGGTCGGTAATTTTTGCTTCCAGCTGAATCACCCGCTCTTCCATCTCCAGAGCGCGGTCGTAAATTTCAGAATTTATCTGCATCAGCTTGGCCATTTCGGACTCAAGCTCTTGGCAGCGCTCGGCCAGCTGGCTGTCAATGGAAAATGTAGCTTTATCCCCACGGGCTTCGATTACAGCCGACATCAGCTCGCGGTTGAAAAATATCGCCTCGGCCGCGACCTGCGCCTGGTGGGCAACGCTGTAGGGGTTTATATCCTGGCCCTGGCTCTTGACCGCCTCAATGGCGGCACTGATCAGCTCCCGGGTTGCGGTGGGCTCCGCCGTCAAGTTGTCATCCGCTTCCGTTGCCATTAACCCATTCGCTGTGTCGCTGATAATGCCGCGGTTTGCCGGGCAAACCACTGAACCGTGTTCGAGAGGTAAGCTCTGTTACACTGGTAATCAATTCATTTTAGCTTGTTTGGCTGGGCGCTGTAATCAAACATTATGCCGTTGGTAGCAAGACTACAAATTCAGGGTCGGGTGCAAGGGGTGTTTTTTCGCCAGAGCACCCGGAGCGAAGCGCTGGGATTGGGCGTTTGCGGCTATGTGCGCAATCTGGACGACGGCTCGGTTGAAGCCTGCATAGGTGGGGAGCGGCAAGCGGTCGAAAAGCTGATCGATTATTGTCGCAAAGGCCCATCCAGGGCTACTGTCGACAAGATCCACCTGGACTGGCTTGAGCTTAGCGAAGAGCAATATGAACGAGATTTCACTGGTCCGTTTACAGTCCGGTGACCGGCTTAATTATCCGACTCGCCTGGAGCCGGGACCTTCAAAAAGTTTATAGGCCTCTTTCAGCATCAGGGCGTTGTCGCCCGTGCCTTCAAAACTTTGCTGGTCGGAGCGCGAAAGGTCGGCGGCGCTTGGCTTTGAACCGGATGGGGCAGCCGGGGGGCTGGCCGCGGCTTCACCTTTTACTTCTGTGAAATTTTGGGCTGGGCGGCGTTCTTGCTCGGGGGCTGTGGCTCTGAGAGCGCTGGATTGCGCACCGGAGCCGCTACCGACGCCCTGGGCTGCCATTGCCGGCTCGTGGGCGCGCTCGGGTGCCGGGCTGTGTCCGCCGCCGCCATTTTGTCCCCGGTTGCTAGCCGGGCCCGGAGGCTTTGGGGGCGGTGCGTTTTCCTGTGCTGCCACCCTCACTTTGATAAAGAGGTCTCGGCCGCTGACGACTTTGGCTGAAATTTTGATCTGCTCGGCCTTGTTTTCTATGAGCTTTTGCAGGTTGTCTTTCATGACACCGATGACCAGCTCGTCTTCTCTCAAAGAAAGCGGGAAGCCGAACTGCGAAATGACGCTGAAAGATGGCAGGTGTCGGCCTTGCAGCTCGCTGAGCAGATTGGACCAGAATTCATCGAGGTCGGTACTGCTGGCCGTATCCGCAGCCTGGGCCGCAGGAGCCGCGGGCGGGGCTGAAGGTGCGCTTGCCGCTGCCGGTTGCGATTCCGCTTCCTCTTCCGCTTCATTTTCCAGGATAGTGATGCTGGGCTCCACGTCGCCGTCTTCGTTCACTTCGAAATCATCGGCCGGGGCCACGCGGGCAGGCGGTTGCGCCAGGCCGTCGTCAACTGCGGCGGCAGCGGGGGCCGGTGCTGGAGCTGGTGCGGGAACCGGTGCTGGAGCAGGTGCTGGGCTGGGTGCCGGAGCGGGCGCTGGAGCTGGAGTTGGGGCTGGAGCTGGAGTTGGGGCTGGAGCTGGTCTTGGCGCCGGGGGCGGCGCTGCTTGCGCGGGGGCTTGATAGGCTGCCGGGGCCGGTGCATGACTCTGGGGATGCGCGGGTGGATGCGATGAATGCGCAGGCGCATGACTGGGCGCATGGGTAATAGCCGGCATGGCACCATCGGTGATGGCATTTTCCAGGTACTCGACTTTCTGTGCCAGCTCGCGCACCAGCAAAATGTCGTGGCGATGGCAGACCGACAAAAGACCAACTTCAAGAGCCAGAGACGGTTGTGTCGAGCGACGCAGAGTTTGTTCCAGTCTGTCCAGCTCCATCACTATCTGCGTCAACTCGGCGCTGTCAAAAGACGAGGAGAGTTCAATAACTTTCTGGATGTAATCCTGCGAACCAGTAATTAATTGCTGCGCCAGGCTTGTCTCCACCTTCTCGCCCTGGGCGGAGCTGCCCTTTGTTTTGGACAGATGCATGCCTTTAGCGATATTGAGGAAATGTTTGGCCAGTTCAAGTGCCACCAGTGACGGTTCGCGGCCCTGGGCCAGGAGCTGATGCACTGAGCTTAAAACGCGCTCGGCATCGCGGTCCGCGATGCCCTGGCTGATGGAAATGAGAACGTCTTCGTCGATGGCGCCAAGCAGAGTCAGCAGGTCCTTAATACCGACCGGTTTTTCCGGGGAGGCCAGCAAGCTTGCCTGGTCCAGCAGTCCAAGGGCGTCTCTGAGACCGCCTCCGGAGCGTCTGGCAATGAGCTCGATGGCATCGTCTTCAATGGCGATATTTTCTATGTTGGCGACATTGCGCAGATGTTCGCAAAGTTCCGGATGGTTGGCCAGACGGAACATCAAGCGCTGGCAACGACTGATGATCGTGGGCGGCACCTTGTGCTCTTCGGTTGTGGCCAGGATAAAAATTACTTTGGGCGGCGGCTCTTCAATCGTCTTGAGAAGCGCATTGAAGGCTTCTTTTGTCAGCATGTGGCATTCGTCGATGATGTAGAGCTTGAAGCGGCCGCCCTGAGCCACAAGCGGAGCGCGTTCAATCAAAACGCGGGCGTCATCAACCGAATTGTTGGAGGCGGCGTCTATTTCCATGACCGCCGGCGATACGCCTCTTTTAATTTCCTCGCACATCGTACATGTCATACAGGGCGTTGCCGTCGGACCCTGCTCGCAGTTGAGCGATTTGGCCAGAATGCGGGCGCTGGATGTTTTGCCGCAGCCGCGCGGACCGGTAAAGAGATAGGCGTGGGCGATGCGATCGTTGTCGATAGCATTGGTCAGGGTCTTGACCACCGTGCGCTGACCGACGAGCTGTCCCAGGGTCTGCGGCCTGTGTTTCAGATAAAGAGGTTGATATGGCTCCATAGTCAAGCCATTTTAGCGCTTTCGCGAGCTGATTTCATCCTCGCCCGCTAACTGAGCGCCTTGCAGAAATTGTCAATCTGGGCCAGATAGGCCGCTTTTTCGGCATGGCTTAAAAATGAAGCTTCTATACTATTCTTAGCCAAACGGACCTGTTCATCCCTCGACAGGTTGAGGGCCTGGGCCACCTGTTCCAGATTGTCGGCGACATAGCCGCCAAAATAGGCGGGATCGTCGCTGTTGACCGTAGCCATGAGATCGCAGTCGAGCATGTGCTTGAGGTTGTGGCTTTTGAGATCCGGGAAAACGCGCAGTTTGACGTTGGACAGCGGGCAGACTGTGAGCGGTATGCGGTGCTCGGCGAGATGCGTAACCAGGGCCGGGTCTTCCATTGACCGCACGCCGTGGTCGACGCGCGATACTTTCAGGTCATTGAGTGCTTCCCAGACATAGTCCGGGGGACCTTCTTCGCCGGCATGGGCGACGGTGAGCAGACCCTGGGCCAGGGCCGCCTCAAATACTTTCTTGAATTTCGAGGGCGGATTGCCCACCTCGGCCGAGTCCAGCCCCACGGCAATGATTTTCTCGCCGTGTTTTTCGGCCAGCTTCAAGGTGTCCATGGCCGATTCCGCCGAAAGATCGCGCAGGAAGCACATGATCAATTTGCTGGTAATGCCGTATTTTTCTTTGGACTCTTTGACGGCTTTATAGAGGCCGTTGACGACCGTGTCAAAATGCACGCCCCGGCTGGTATGCGCCTGGGGATCAAAAAATATTTCAACGTGGACGACACCGTTGGCCTGAGCTCTTTGCAAATAGGCCGAGCAGAGCTCGTAAAAGTCTTCCTCTTTTTGCAGGACATTCATGGCCTGGTAATAGAGATATAAAAAGGACTGCAGATCTTCAAACTGGTAGGCGCCGCGCAGGGCCTCCACTGATTCGAATGGGATGGCGATATTGTTGCGCTGGGCGATTTTGAAGATCAACTCCGGCTCAAAGGTGCCTTCTATATGTAGGTGCAGTTCGGCTTTGGGCAGGCAAGCAAAAGTTGGGGCCGCAGTCATCGATCATCCTTTCACGCAGTGTGAGAAGAGATCTTAGCGCACAGCCCCAACTATTTTGTAGTGATTTTACTTTCTCCTTGATTTAGTTGTCGCCTGCTTTTGCGGGTGCTCCTCCACCCTTCTGGCTCTTTTGCAACTGGCGGAACTGTTCGATGGTCATGCCCATCTGCAGGGCTACGGCTTCTGCCTGGACTTGTTTGGCTCCGGCGTGGTCGCCGCTTTGCTCAAGCATGTCGGCATAGATCATTCTTGTGACAATCGGTTCGGCTGCTGCTTCCTGCATCGAGCCTTCCAGTTCCTGTGCTTGTTTGACGACGGGCATGGCGTCCTTCTGCGCCTGTATAAATGCTTTTGTCGCGGGTACCAGACCTTTATATGAGGCGTTCAGCTCCGCTTCGATGGCTTTTCTCACACCGGCACTGGTCTTGTCGTCAAAGAGAAGACCGAGTTCTGCGCCGACGTGCTTTTGCGCCTCCTGCGGTACCTGACTCATGGCTGTCTTGAATGGTCCCTGGGCCGCCTGGACTTTGGCCATGGCCGCTTCGTATTGCGGCTTGAGCGTTGCGGCCTTGGCTTCCGCGGCTTTCTCCGCGGTGACCAGTGCGGCGTCCGATGCGGCGATTGTCTTTTCTACCTCCGGTTTTACTTCGCCCATAGCTTTTGCTTTATCGTCGGCCTTGTCAAAGTGGCTTGCCAGGCCCTGCAAGGTCTTCAAGTTTGGTGTCAGGTTTTTGGGATCTTCGGCCAGGAGCGCTTTCACGCCTATCTGCTGATCGTCCCCACCCTGTGCATCGCCTCCTGGAGCAGGCGCCTGGTCTGCGACTTTGACAAATTTGACGTCGTTGCCGGTCGCTAAAAGATTTTGATAGTCAGCGTGTAATTTCGCGCCTGTGAGCACGGCGGCATCAGCTGCCATATTGCCTTGTGCCTGAACATCCGTTGCGTCGAATCTAGTCGTCATGCTTTTACCCATTGCCTTTACGGTGAATATACTTGTGCCCGGTATCCTTTCTCCTGTGGGTTGATGAGCCCAAGTTAACACGCTAGCCCCAGGGATGTCATGGGGTGAAAATACGTGTTATTAGTGTTCTTACGAAGGGCAAATTTGGGCCGCTCTATTTATAGAGTCGGAATCGAAATTGATTGGCGTCCGTTATAAGAAACGGAACAAAAACATGCTGAGAACGCATGGAGCCGAGGAAGAATTGGGTCGCGAAAGCTGGAAGCTGACCTGACTTATAGGATAGACGTAATTCTTCGCTATAGGGCCTGCGCTGCGGTTTTTGCTGCGCGGCTCTTCGAGGATAAAGGCCGGTTCGCCAAATTTGGCTTTCATTGATGGCAGCGCTTCGCCCAGGTTGACGTCGAGTTGTGGTGGCACAAACGTGGGGTTGAAGAGACGCAGCGCTTCCAGGTGATTGTCGCGTACAAAAGCCTGGAGCAGAGCCTCTCCCCGGGCATTGCTCAGGGTGAAGATCTGGAAGCCGGAGATTATTACCTTGCTTACTTTGCCCCGTGCCTTGAGGAAATTAACGGTATCGGATGTGGTGGCGCCCAGGGGCAGGCCGTTGATGCCGTGCACAGCGTTGGGCGGCAGGAAGGCAATGCGCTGGAGTTCTTCTTTCTTCGATGCCTGGGCCTTGCGCAGAGCACCGCGATTGCCCCAGGTATTGGCTTCAAAACTGAAGCGGTTCGTTCCTTCATTGCTGTCTTTGCCTGCCAGGTCTCGCGTTTCTCTCACTGCTTTTTGCTTGCTTGTCGGTTCGCTTTCCTCCCGCGCTCTGGCGTTGGAAGCGAGTGTGGCGGTGTAACCCTCGGCCTGTTGCAAGCTGGCCTTCATGGGAGCCGCTGCCGGAGCTGATTGCATAGCCGGAGCGGGCATGCCCTTGGGCGATTCTTTCAGATATTCTCTGACATATTTGAACAGCCCCGGCTGTTCGGAAGGTCTGATGATGCCTGTGACACTATCAGAGTTTGAAGAATCTCTGGCGTGTTCCACCAGGTTCGATTTTTCGGCCAGTTTGTCTGTTGTCTCACCCCGGTCCAGGCCGCGATCGGCTTTGTCTGCGCGGGCCTTGCCCAGCGGTTCGTCGATGATATTGATTTGTTGTCTGCGTGCAGACATCTTGAGGTTGCTGCGAGCATCCGTCTCCGCCGGTTTTTGCGGGGTGAATTCTCTGATGTAAGGGTTTTCGCTCAGCACCCGGCTGCCGATACCGGCATTGGTGGCACCAGGTTGGCCGGCAACCGAGGCCGGGTAATTCTGGGCGATACTGCCCAGACCCTGCGCGCCGGCTGCTGCCCCGCCGGCTCCGGCTGCCGTGGCATAGTTTGCCGCCGCATCGTCCTGACTGCCGCGCTTGTTGAGCTGCGGTCGTATTGAAAGCGCCGGGTCCGCCGAATTTTGCATGGCGTTCTGGCCAAACTGCGACTGGGGCTCTGGCTTGGATTGTGTCGGGCCCTGATCTGCGGCACTCTGATTCATGTCGCGGAAGCGCAGAGAGCCGCCTTTTGAGCCGGCTATGGAATTCATGGCGATGATATTTTTCTCGTCGCCGTTATTGAAGGCCACCTGTGTTCCCGAAGAGCCCAGCCGTGAAAGGATGGACATCAATAATTTGACGCCGCTTTCCGGTTCCCCCGGCGCTGCAGCGGCGTTAGCGACGACTTCCACAACCCCGACGGCGGAGTCCTTTGAGCTCTTTGCCCCTCTGGTATTTCTGGCACCCTTTTGCACCGGCGGGGCGATTTTCTCCATATCCGGACTGTGTGAGAAGGCCGGCTGGCTCGCCACATACGACAGAGAGCCGTATGCGAGAGCGGCCACCATCAATGAGCCGGCCAGCATTTTATTTAGTGAGGATCGCAAAAAGGGTGCCTTCATTTACGTGGATGCCTTGACGTCGGAGAGTTTAGTTTCCCAATCATCGAGTTCGGACTGGTTGATAAGTCCGCGGCGATTGGAGAGGTAGACGGCACGGCAGCGCTGATTGAATTCGCTTTCGTGCGCTTCGGAGCGGCCCGGTATGCCGAGCTTGGCGTAGAGTGATTTGAGCCTGGATTGAATCGCTTTTTCTGTGAGATAGAGCTTTTTGGCAATAGCGTGGTCGGTCATACCCAGGGCGATGCAGACCAGGGCTTCGTACTCGGCCGAGGTCAAAGATGTGGCTCTGTTTTGTGTCCGCTGAATGACCCGGGCGATACCGGGATGGATCCAGCAGTCACCGGACATGACGGCCCGGGCCGCTTCCACAACCTGTTCGTCCGAGGCGCTTTTTAGCACATAGCCGAAGACGCCGTTGGGTGGGACCACCTTCCACAATTGACGGACATAAACTTCGTCGGCAAAATTGGAGAGCATGATCACGCCGGTTTCGGGCAATTGCTTCAGTATCTGCTCGGCGGCTTTGATGCCGGACAGGTTGGGCATTTTGATATCCAGAAAGACAAGGCTGGGCTTGTGCTTCTGACTGAGTTCAACGGCCTGGTTACCGTCCTGGCCTTCCACAATGGAAAGGTCCTTGCCCAGGTTATTGATGAGCAGGTTTTTCAGCCAGGTGCGGTCTCTTTCTTCGTCGTCGACAATAAGTATGCTCATTTTTTTCCTATCTTTATGCGTGAGCCTGGTGTGCGATTTGGGGTGCCTGGTTTGTGTCGCCCGGGACAAATATTGAAAGTGCCACTTCGGTGCCACTCTCAAATTCTACCGGTTTGCGCCACTCTACGGAGGCGCCGATAAGTTGGGCCCGCTGCCGGATGTTAACCAGACCGTGCGATTCGGGCTTAATTGATTTGGGGTTAATGCCCCGGCCGTTATCCTTGATAATGATGTGCAATTCCTCGCCCTTGAGGCCAATCTCCAGCTTTACTTCCGAGGCCTGGGCGTGTTTTTGCACATTATTGAGCGATTCCTGCACGATGCGATAGAGCTGCAATTTGACCAGGTTGTTGAGTCCGTATTCGCTATCGTCTTTTTGATCCAGATCGATCAGCTCCACCCGCACATTACCCTCGCGGGAAAGAATGGAGAGCAGATTGTCCAGGGCCGGTTTGAAGCCCATCGTCTCCAGCACTGATGGATGCAAATCGTTGATTACGCGGCGCATTTCGGATATGGCGCCGTCCAGCTTCTCTCGCATTTCGCGGGGCACGGGATTGTCCGAGAGATCATGGGCCAGACGGTCCGCCATGCGTGCCACCGAAGACAGTGCCGGCAGGGTTTCGTCATGCAAATCTTCGGCGATGCGCTGGCGCTCTTCTTCGGCGCGCACCTGCATCGCCTCCCGCGCCAGGGCCAGCTCTTTGTTGCGCAGGCGCAGGTCGGTATCGAGATAAATCAAAGTGCCAAACACATAGGTCAGCATTAAGACCGCCAGAATCGGCAAAATGGGAAAGTGCATATTGAGCCACATAAAGGCTATCTGTGTGGCAAAAACTAGAACCATCGCCGTCGTCAAAAAAGCGGTTGTGCGTCGGGCCAGAGGCAGCACTGATGATACCGCCCCCAGTGCTCCGCCCAGGAGCAGCAAAAGGTGGTGCAAAATGCTGTGGGGGAAAGATTTGATCGCTTCGTTGTTGTGCAGGGTGGAAATGGCTTCAGCCTGGATCAAAACATTGGGCACTTTTGAGGACAGCGGAGTGCGCACCCGCGGCGTGTTGTCGGCCTTTTGAGAAAAATTGGTGCCGATCATCACTACTTTGCCGCGAAATCTCTCGGGGTTAAAGCCCGGTTGCGGAATCAATATTTGACTGGTCCTCAAAGTCGGGTACTTGCCGTCGCCAAACTTTATATAGATAGGCAACTGGTCCTGATCGTTAAAGGAGGACAATTGCGACTTCGACGGTCCCACGCCCACCCTGGAAGACATGAGCGGTGCCACCACCTCAGGCAGCGATTCAAAAGCCTCTCCCGGGAAGGACAGTCGCGCCGGCCCCAGCCCATCTCCCATGCCGGCGCCGGCTATGGCACCGTTTGTGCCGGCTCCGGCTGTCAGTCCGGCTTTTGTGGCGCCGTCGCCGCCGAGGAAAATATTGGCCGATATCGGCATGCGGCAGACAAGTCCGCTGGGCTCCTTAATGACATGGTCGTAGGCGCAGGTGAGGACGCTCTGGCGCAGCTCGGCCGCAGGGAAGTCTTCGGGATTGTCCAGATTGCCCGAAAGAGCCAGGACGATATTGCCCTTGTAGCGCTTCAAAGTCTTGACCAGCTCAGGATTGGCGCGACCGGAGAGGTCGATGTCCAGCACCACAAGCAGCGGATCTCCGCTTTCTATGATGGGGATGAGCCTGGCCAGAACGCCTTGAATGGGATGGGGACCGTCTTCCTGAGCGTCTTCTTCCAGGTCAAACTGGTCTTCGTCGTCATAAGTGACGATGCTGATATCGTCGGCGCGCATGCGGCCATTGCCGGGCGCCAGCATGGGAAATGCCCTGTCAATCTCATGGGCGACCTTGTAGCGCCACTCTAGTAGATTCATTTCCATAGTGTCCAGCACTGGAGATTCCGCCAGGAGAATAGTCGCCAGACCACCGGCCGCCGCTCCCCAGAACAGTCGCTGAAACAGCAATCCGTCTCTTTTAAGAGCGCTTTGACCGGGCGGTTTGATGATTGGGGATTGGCGTTTAAATGGCGCCAGGGTGAGCCGCATGGCTTTCCTCGAAGCAGGCTTGACTGCTCCAAGATTAGTCTAGCTTGCGACCAAAGGCAAATGTCTAGGAAAAAGCCTGGAAAATGCCCGGGCCGGGGCACTCACGCATATGTCTAGTGAAATTACTGGATATTGCATGAGCTATACCCCAGGGACGGCTGGGGACTAATGGGGCAGAAACGCCGTGCCATGGGGTCTACATTGGAGGTATCCGAGGTGGCGCACGTTTTAACCGCACAAATTTGGAGTTGGTCAAGTCTATGAAATCTACCAGTTTATCCTTTATAAGTCGCAGTCTGGCTCTGGCTGCCGGCCTTGGCTTGACTCTTGCATCCCAGGCCCGGGCAGCCGGTCTGATCATGGTCGATCCCGGTTTTGCTCCGGTGCCCCGGCCCATCGGGGTGGTCAGGCCCGGCATCAATATTGTCCGACCCGGACCAAATCCCACGCCCAGGCCGCCGCACTCCACTACGCCGGTGCTGCGCGGGGGCGTCAGTTTTGGCCTGCGGCTGCAATCGCAGGATATAAAGGTTGAAATCAGCGATCAGGTCGCCCGCACCTATATAGTGCAGACCTTTGTCAATGACGGCGACCAGAATGTGGCCGGGACCTATCTCTTTCCTCTGCCGGAGGACACGACTTTTTCCAGCTTCTCTCTGCACATAGACGGTAAGCCTATCGAAGGCAAAATATTGGAAGCAAAAGAAGCGCGCGCTACGTATGAAGAGATCGTGCGCAAGATGATCGATCCCGGTTTGCTTGAATACGCGGACTACAAGACGGTTCGGGCGCGTATATTCCCGATACCGGCCCACGGCACCAAGAAGGTGGAGCTGGAATACACTCAGTTATTGAAGGCCGACAATGGACTGATTAAATACCGCTTCCCCCTCAAGGGCGATGCCGACGCCCAGGGAGATGTGGAAGACACCAAAGTGGCGGTCAAGCTCTCCGGCAAGCAGGGTCTGCGTACGATCTGGTCGCCAAGCCACACGGTCGACATCAAGCGCGAGGAAAACAATCGCGCCAAAGTGGCGTTCACCGGCAGTGGTGGCATCGGCACCGATAAGGATTTTATGCTCTATTACAGTGTTTCTGATAAGGAAATGCAGGCCAATTTGCTCACCCACAAGATTGCCAGTGAAGACGGTTATTTTATGCTGACCCTGGCTCCGCCTCTGAAAAACGCCACCGTGCAATCGAAGGATATTGTCCTGGTGGCCGACACCAGCGGCTCGATGCAGGGCGACAAAATTGCGCAGACTAAGAAGGCCCTCAAGTATGTGGTTAACGCCCTGGGTGCCAATGACAGATTTGGCATAGTGCAGTTCAACACCGATGCCGACTCATTCAAGAGCGGACTGGTGGTGGCTTCACCCGAAAATAAAAAGGCAGCCGAAGATTACATCGATGATCTCGAGCCGCGTGGTGGCACCAATATATCGGACGCTCTAAACAGTGGTGTATCGCTCTTGAACAGCAGCGATACGCGCCCTGCTTATCTTGTCCTGATGACCGACGGCGAGCCCACAGTGGGTGAGACCTCGGTGGCCAATCTGCTCAAGTCGGTGAAGAGCAAACGCGATCTCAGGCTTTTCGATTTTGGTGTGGGCTATGACGTCAATACCCGCTTCCTCAGCCGCCTGGCGGAGGAACACCACGGCACCAGTCAATTCCTTGAGCTCGGCGAAAATCTGGAAAATGCACTGGCTGCCTTCTACAACAAAATCAAATCTCCGGTGCTCTCCGATTGTCAGATCAAGTACGACGGCATCACTGTCAAAGATGTTTATCCCCGCGCCGTCAAAGATATTTTTGCCGGTACGCAGGTGCTTTTGCTCGGCCGCTATAAGGCCGGTGGTAAGTCCAATGTCACAGTCACAGGCAATGTCAACGGACAACCAAAGAGCTATGTTTTCCCTGTGGACTTTGCCCAGGCCGAGGCCTCGCATGGTTATCTGCCGCGTCTCTGGGCCATGCGTCGCATCGGTCATCTCTCCGAAGTGGCGCAGGAAAACGGCGACAACCGCGAAGTCGTAGACGAAATCGTCGCCCTGTCTCAGAAGTACGGCATCATATCGGCCTATACTTCATTCCTTGTCACTGACCCCAGCGAAGATCATCGCCTGGCCAATGGCGGTGTCCGCCCGATGCCGATGGGCAGACCGATGCCGATGCCGATGCAGATGAATATGCATCAGCTGCGCAGTCGCGCCGGTGGCGGCGGAGCCCCTGCTGCGGCCCTGGGCTTTGCCATGCCTGTTTCGGCGAATGCCGCCTTCGCGGACAAGTCATCCATGATGCTGGCATCGACTGGCGGAGCCCGTTTCAATCATGAGCCGAACCGATTCGGCGCCAGAAGAGAAGTGCGGATTGCTGATGATGGGCCGGTGGTAGGCAAAAAAGCTGTGGAAAAAGCTAAGAGTCTGGCCCTGCTCAAAGAAGGCTTCGACTCAGCTAAAGATGAGGAAAGCCGCAGCTTGAAGGGTGAAATGAAGCAGGCCGAAGGCAAGACATTCTATCTGTCGGCCGATGGTCAGACCTGGGTGGACAGTCAGTACAAGGGCGAAAAGACCGAAGACATCGCCTTTGCCTCGACCCGCTATTTTGAACTGGCCAAGAGTTCGCCGAAAATGGCTTCTTATTTGGCGGTTGGCCGACAGGTGATCTTCATTGTCGACAATCACGCCTATAAGGTGACGTTGAAATAGCAATTCAGGCCGATGATCTGGCCCATGATCTGACTGGATGATTTCCTCACTTTGTAGGAATTATCTGCAGGTCATGGGCCTTGATCCGTTCAATTATTCTGGGTCTCAATGCCGGGCTTGTGACGATAACGATGATATCCACGGTCGGCGTTTTGGGTCTGATTGGCGGAAGCCATACGGACTTAACTCCCGGCATGGCAAGAAGATAAGATTTGAGAGTTTTAAGGCAAGCCGGACAATTGGGGTTTTTTACCCTGACCAGAATTGCATGCTTGCCTTCGGCGGCGGCCGCCGGTGGCCAAAACTGCCCACTCGGCTGGGACAACATGGCGGTCAAAAGGGACAGGCATACCAGGGAAATCATCGCCAGGTGCCGCATCTTCAGGGTCAAACTGGACCTGAAAGTCAACTGGCAGCCATTATCGGCCGGTCTGGTTTGGATATTTGTGGGCTTTTGTCGCATTTATGAACCGTTATTTCAGGCGGAAAAGCCCGCGGGATGACCCCAAGGTAAAGACTATTGCCGAATTGGCGACGGTTTGAGCGGGTGCATTCTAAACCAGTCAAAAATATTATGCTCTTTCCTTTATATACATTGCTATGATTTATCCGTAAGAGCCCAATGCACGGGGAATTACAGGAATCCATGCATACGCTAGCAAAGCCCACCACCACATTCTTAGAAGCAGTTATAACTCCGACAGAACTCAAAAAGCTGTCGATTGAGGAGCTTAATAGCCTCGGCCAGGAGATCAGACAGGAAATTGTCTGCAGTCTGGCGAAAACTGGTGGTCATCTCGCTTCAAATCTTGGCGTCGTTGAAATCACGATCGCCCTGCACAAAGTTTTCAATTCGCCCAACGATCAAATCCTCTGGGATGTCGGGCACCAGGCCTATGTCCACAAGATGCTCACCGGGCGTCGCGACAAGTTCAATACTCTGCGTCAGTTTAAGGGACTCTCAGGCTTCATCAGTCCTTTTGAGAGTGAGCACGATTCGTTTATTGCCGGCCACAGCTCCACCTCCATTTCTCTGGCGGTCGGTATGGTCCTGGCCCGCGATCACCTAAAGCAGGATCGCAAAGTCATAGCCGTCATCGGCGACGGTGGATTGACCGGTGGAATGGCTCTTGAAGCCATAAATCATCTCGGTCATATCCAGAAGGATGTGATCATCATCCTCAATGACAATGAGATGTCCATCTCAGAAAATGTCGGTGGATTCTCGCAGTACATGAAGCGTATCCGTGAGACGTTCTTTTATAAGGACATCAAACGCAAGATCGATTTTATTGAAGACAAGCTTGACCAGGCCAATCTCAACCCGGCCGTCAAAGACCTGATCCAGATCGTGAAGAAAGAAGCGAAGGATCGCTTCGACACTCCCGGTATTGTCTTTGAAAAGCTGGGCGTTAATTACTCCGGCCCCATTGATGGCCATGACCTGAGTGCGGTAATAAAAGCGCTCAACGCAGTCAAAAACAAGTCTACGCCTCAGATTATTCACATTATCACCCGCAAGGGTAAAGGCTACGCACCCGCCGAAGCTGATTCAATCAAGTATCACGGCGTACCGGCCTTCGCCCTCGAGCCGGCCCTGACCGAAAAGGCCGAGCCTTCGGTGGTTTCGGTTGCGCCCAAGCCCAAGACATACTCGGATGTATTTACCGAAGCCCTGATTGATATCGCCAAAATTGAACCAAATATGGTGGCAATTACACCGGCTACCGCTGAGGGCAGCGGTCTGGTTAAATTCGGCAAGGTTTATCCGGATAGATTTTTCGACGTGGCTATTTGCGAGCAGCATGCCGTGACAATGGCCGCCGGTATGGCTAAGCTCGGCGTGAAGCCTGTGGTGTCGATTTATTCGACATTCCTGCAGCGGGCGATGGACCAGATTATCCATGATGTGGCGATTATGAATCTGCCTGTCGTCTTTGGCATTGACCGTGGTGGTCTTGTTGAAGACGGTGAGACCCATCAAGGTGTGTTTGATATTTCCTTCCTGCGCGCCGTGCCTAACTTCACGGTCCTGGCTCCGAAGGACGCCAGAGAGCTGCGCAATATGCTCTACACCGCCATCAAGGAAAGCAAAGGCCCTGTCGCTATTCGCTTCCCCAGAGAAAAAGCAGTGAATTCGCAGGCCCTCAAAGGTCCCGAAGATTTTGAACTGATTGATCTGACAAAGTGGCAAGTACTAACGCCCGGCCTGCCAGGACACGGTGTTTTGCTCGCTTACGGCGGTATGGTGGAGACTGTTATTCAGGTCCTGCCGGCGCTCAGTGATCAGGGGCTGGAACCAATGGTGGTGGCAGCTCGCAGTGCCAAGCCTCTTGATGAAGCGCTTCTGCGCGGACTTCTGCTGGACGGCGGCAATAAGATTGTTACTCTTGAGGAAGGCCAGCTTTCCGGTGGCTTTGGTGCTGCTGTGCTTGAATATCTGAGCAGTCTCAAGGTCGCCAATCCTGCCGGCAAGTACGCCGACATAGTCAATCTGGGCATTCCCGACAGATTTGTCGAGCACGGCGCCAGACCGATATTGCTCGATGAAGTTGGTCTGTCACCGGCTAGAGTGACTCAATTTTTGCTCTCGTATTTGAAGGCTTAGTCTGTCCTTCTTACTTTGAAAATCATCTCCTTCGAACTTGTTTCGTCGAAGGGCTGGCCTTGCCAATCTCCCAGTACACTTTCGGCAAGCAGTCCTTCCTGTTGCAGCCGTTCTTCTATGGAACTGCGGGATAGGAATCGCAACTGACTGGGTGAAACTAGACTTTGTTCCGGAAATTCGTATCTCAATTCAAAGGTCATGAGATCCTCATCTAAACTGAGAAAGCGTCTGCATTCTTTGACCGTGCCCTGCGGGGTCTGCAAGGACATCTCATAATCCCATTGCTCGACCCAATCGATAGCAGGATTGCGCGATTCAAAAACAATCAGACCGCCTGGTGCTAGATGGCGGCGCATGGTTGAAAAACATGAGCTTATCGCCCGGTCGTCCACGAGCACCTGAAAAGCGTGACCGGTCATTATTATCAGGTCAAAGCGCTGGTCCGCCTTGAACTCTTCGGCTGTGCAATGGACCCAGTTGATCTCACGGCCGTGCTTTTTATTTCTCGCTACATCCAGCATGGCAGCGGCTGGATCCGCGCCTGTTACCCTGTGACCCCGAGCTGCATAGGCCTGGCACAGGAGTCCTGTACCGCAGCCCAGGTCAAGTATATTTTGCGGCGGCTCACCGGCCAGGGCCAGGTAGAAGTCCCGGTCCTCCGACCAACCGCTGTCGAGATCGTAGAGTTCGGCCAGTTTTGGGTCTTCGTAGTGTGGGTCGGGCATGGGGGCGGAATACCTCTTCTTACCGACAAAAGTGTGGTCGACAGTTGAGTATCCGTCAACCACACTTTTGTTCAGCTCCCGGTAAAAAAACTTTTTTTGAAATTTACCTCCTAGTCGCCGTGGGTCATGTTCCAGATCTGTTGGCCCCAGGCAGTTCTCGGTCCATTGCCGCGAATGTCGCGGGTGAAGTTATAAACCCGGTCACCGCCGCTGGTTGCCCAGCGGAAAGGAAGAGCACCGATGCCCAGTCTTTCTACTGCCCGGAACACCGCGTCTGAGCCGCTTTGTGTATTGACCGGATGCGTGCCGTCGCCTGCGTTGACGTAGCCAAATTCGTCGACAATGACGGCGAAGCCATTGTTGCGCATCTGGTTGACGGCATCAGTGAGCTGTCTATCGGCATTGGCCGATCCGTTGTAGACGTGTTGCCCGGCGACGATATTGCCGATTTGTTTGAAGTCATCAGCGTGTCTGACTATCGCGCTCTGTCCGCCTGCGGTTGCACCCTGGCCCCAGAAGTCATCGCCCTGGACGATGATGTTTTTATTGCCGGTGCTGCGAATGGCCCGGTCATAGGTTAGCTCTTCCTGCAGCCAGGCTTGATCTTCCTTACTGTTGGCCTTGATGGCGCCGCCAGTTTCATTGGGTGTGGCAAACCAGACATAGGGATTGTTCTTGAATTGTTCGCCTACCTCTCTGGCAAACTTTTCGCGTTCTTTCAATTCATTGCCGCTCGATATTGAGCCCCAGTTGGCATATTTGCCGATGCCGTCCACTATTTCTACGACCACGCCGCGTTTGGTGTAGGCGTCCACAACCTTCTGCATCATCTCGCGATCGTAATTATTTACCTGTCCGTAGGCGGTCTTTTGCGGGGCGTTGATGCGGATCATGTTGACGCTCCAGTCTTTTGTGATCTTGTCGATGTCTTGCAAGGCCACCTGGGGATTGTCGACATCGAATCCTCGGGGTTGAAACTCTTTGCCCGAGGGATCATAGATGCGACCGTTGCGGCTGGAGAAATTACCTGTGACCGGTGTTGTGTCGGTCGGGGGGTGCGGACGGGGCAGTGGATCACTGGAGATGGGAGGGCGTCCGGTTTCGATTGGATCGATTGTCACATCCGGTGGGTGTCTTGTTTCTATGGGATCAATAGTCACATCCGGCGGTGGCACGGGAGACGGCAGTACATCATGGCCGTGATCCGGGGGATTTACTCCAGGCCGATTGCCGCCTGGATTGAAGGGAGCGATCAGCTGGCTGAAGGCGGTGAACTCCTGGAGGTTGATATTGCCGTCACGGTTGCGGTCAATGGCTTTGAAAATGTCGTCGAAGAGTAATTCCTGTGCGTCGCGGGGTTGGCCCGGTGCCGGCGGCAAGTGGCAGTCAGTGTGTCGTGGTTGGTAGGCTTCCTGGGCGGCGCTGACGATGCCTGCATTTTCACTGGTGGCGTTGGCGCTTACATTGTCGGCTGGTCTGTTGGCCTGATCGTGGCAGGGGTTCGGCATACTTGATACTCCTGGGGCGAGGATAAGAACGCGTCAGCCCTGCACCTCTCCGGCGGAGAGATTGCTGCGTCAAGGGGGATTAGTAAGGCGTTGGCTGACTTGCTCATTTAAAACGGCAAGAGTGTCAGAGTTCTGACGGCCGGATTAAATTTGTCCGGCGCCGATTTCTAGAATTTGAAATTGCTTCTATAAGCTCTGTCGAGCGCTTTTGTAGCCAGTTTCCTGGCGGCTGCCGGCGGCAATTTGCCCGAGGTCTGGTAATACTCGGTGAGGGACTGCAGCGCCATCGGGTAGAGCGCCTTCAGCTGAGCGTATTGTTTCTTGTAGACCGGGCTGCCCTTTGACCATCTCTTCAGACCGGCTTCCACTTCATTTAGTGAATTGGACGGCTCAGCCATAGCCCAGGGGCGAATGATGAGATTGGCCCAGGCAAAGGCTGCGTCTGCCTTCAATCTGGGTGTGGCCTGGAAGGTGCCCTCATCGCCTTTGGGAATGCCAATAATCTTGTCCAGAAGGAGCGCCAGCTCTCTCAGGGGCCCGCGCGGCAGAAGCTTGAATGCATCCATATTTGGCGCAAATTTGATTGTGCCTATCAGTTTGACTTTGGAGCCGCCGTCGGGGGCGTAAATTTTCCAGTCGGGGAAGAAGTTATTGTCTCTGGATAGCCAGTTTGACTGGACGTTTACGGCAATAAAATTTTTGCTTTGCTTATTGTAGAAAAACCAGGGGCGGTGCCAGAGGTTCCGGTAAATGACAGAGCCTTCGGGAATGCTTGTCGACTCAGCTTGTGATTCTTTTTGAGCATCGTTTACTATACTTTCCATCCGGTCCAGGGGCAGGTCGGCATTGACGAAGTACAGGTCGTACCAGTCTCCCTGCCAGTTCATTTTCTTCTGCCCCACAAGAAATTTGCCGCCTTTGATCGGTACTTTTTGCCAGTAGAGACTGGGCACATTGTCGTGCTCTCTGGCGTTGGTATCTATGTATTGGGCATCAAACCAGAATGCCTTTGCTCCGGCGACCTCCACGGCCGATCCTTCCGGGGCCAGTACCAGGCCCATATCAGCATTCTTTACCGCCTCCGTGTTTTCATCAATCTGTGAGCCGCCGGCGTTGAAGGCCAGTTTGGCTGCTTTGAAAACCTGCATACATTCAGGGGACTTGGACCCGGTAATCAATTTGGGCCACGATGTCTGCGGCCGGATCTCCCTGGCGCTCACTTGTCCGGCGGACAAAATAGTGACCGCCACTGCCAAAAACATCGATGTGGTCTTGCTGCTTGTCATGCTTCCCCAATCTTTATCTGGTCCATCGAGTCACACTACTACAGCGCTCAGGGATTTAGGCCGGGTGCGGCGACCTGACCATTATCAATAAGGAAGGAACTTTACAGTTTTAGCCCTGTCGTCCGGGAGTAGGTGCCCGGTAGGCAGTGCAGAAAATGAGCATTACAAATTAGATGAACAAGCCCCAGGGTGTTCGAGACGACAGTGCACGTAATCCGCATCCCCAGCCTTCTGAAACGATACAACAAGCGGTCTTTGACGGAACGGCCACCGGCAAATATGCGGTCATCGTCACCGACCATTCAAAGCCCGGAGAGCCGGTCGCCTACGTCAACCGCGCTTTTGAGGAGCTGACGGGTTATAAGCTGGCTGAGGTTATCGGAATTCGGCCGCATTTTTTATCATCCGTCAATCGTAAGCAGGAAGGCGTAATTGCCCTGGAGTCTGCCATCAAAGCGGGGCGCCCATGCTCAGCGGTGCTGCGGGATCATCGTAAAGACCAGACCCAGGTCTGGTACCAGGTTTGTCTGGAGCCGGTCTTCAACAGTTCGCATGAGCTCACGCACTTCTTCGGCTGCATGCGCGATGTCACTCTTTTGGTCGAGGCCGAAGAGACCGAAAAAGACCGTGAGGTATTTATGGCCTCTCTTGCTCACGATTTGCGCACACCTTTAATTGGCACAGATCGCATGTTTGCTCTGATCAATGAGGGGGCTTGTGGATTTGTCCCTCCTGAACTCGACAATACCCTCAAGCTATTGAGCAGAAGCAATAAGAAGGCGCTGGATCTGGTTATGAATCTGCTTGAAGCTTACCGACTGCGTGACACTGTTCAATTGATGCATCCGGAGTTTTTGAATTTTCCGGAATTGCTGCATGACGTCGTTGAGACTGTGCAATCAGCACAGGAAGAAAAAAGTGTGCAAATTCAGCTGACTGTGGGAAAACATTTCTCGCCCTGCTATCTGGATCGTCTGGCGACCGTCAGATTGTTGAGCAACCTGCTCGATAATAGTTTCAAATTTACGCCCTCGAATGGGCAGATCTCAGTCACCGCGGAAGTCGTAAAAGAAGAGATTGTCCTGCATGTGATTGATACCGGAAGTGGTATCAGTGCCGATGACTGGGATATGGTGTTTAGAAAGGGCAAGCGCAGCGGCAAAAAGACCAATAGATTTACACCGGGTTGTGGTCTTGGTCTGTATATTTGCCGCGAAATAGTGCGGGCCCATCATGGCAGAATTAGTTTCGTCAGCGAAGTCGGAGTCGGTACTGATTTTATGGTGGTACTGCCGGTAGTGCCTTCGCAGCCTCTTTAAAGTTCTCTTCTGCCTTCGAGCGCTCGGGTCAGAGTTACTTCGTCCGCGTATTCCAGGTCGGAGCCCATCGGCAGGCCGAAGGCTATGCGGGTCACCTTAATGGCAAGTGGTTTTAGCAGGCTGGAGATGTACAGAACCGTGGCGTCGCCCTCTATGGTCGGGTTGATGGCCAGGATTACTTCCTTGACGCCTTCTTGATGCGAGCGGTTGAGCAACTCGCGTACTTTCAACTGCTCAGGACCGCGACCTTCCAGTGGCGAAATCAAGCCGTTGAGGACGTGGTAAAAGCCCTTGTACTCGCGGGTCTTTTCCAGGGCGACAACATCACGACTATCGGCTACGACGCAAATAGTCGTGACGTCGCGTCTTTCACTGGAGCAGATTTCGCAGGGATCATTGGCCGAGAGATGGAAGCAGCGACTGCAGTGCTTGACTTTGTCTTTGGCTTCCAGAAGGCTCTCGGAGAAGCGCTTCACTTCCTCCGCCGGCATATTGAGGACATAAAATGCCATGCGCTGGGCAGACTTGGGACCGACCCCGGGGAATCTTTGAAATTCCTCGATCAGTCTGGCTAGAGGCGGGGTGAAGTACATCGAGTTATTAGAATCCCATGCCCGGGGGCATGATCGCCTGCATCTTGCGGGCGCCTACTTCTTTGGCCTTGTTGGCGGCATCGTTGACGGCCGTCAGGAGGAGGTCTTCGAGCATGCCGGGGTCGCCGGCGTCGATTGCTTCGGGCTTGATTTTGATTGATTTGAACTGGAAATCGCCGGTGCAGGTGACTCTGACGGCGCCGCCGCCGGCCTGGCCTTCAACGGTTGCGGTGGTGAGCTCTTGCTGGGCTTTGGCCATGTCCTGTTGGGCCTTGGCTACGGCCTGCATCAGCTGATTCATGTCGGGTTGCATCTAGTTTAGTCCTTCTTCTTTGTGCCAAAACGCGGTCAAAGGCCCATTATCTCATAAAGGCGGGCGGTAAATCTTTCTTAAGGGGATGGCTTCTAAACCCATTCATGAAGCCAATAGTAATTATACTTAATGACTATTTGGAGAGATTATAAATGCAAGACTTTGAAACCCACGCGGAAGACGCGGAAGCAAAGGAAAGCGAGCAGGACGTCGTTGAGCGTTCCAAAGGCATGCTCAAGTATTTGCTCAAGCGCTTCATTCTGATTGTCAGCTTCGGACCTGGAGTACTCGGCTTCCTCTGGCTGCTGGGTCGCATAGTTAAACGCTAGTGGGGCCTGTGACTACCATGCCGTCCTGGAAGTCTGTTCCTCCGAAGGAAGCTTTCAAGGTCTTTGCCCAGCGCAACCCGACCTTCGTAAACCGTTACAGCGGTGAAGAGGACGAGTTTGGTTTTGACATGGAGTCTTTTGCCGTCTGGGAGCCATTTTTCCGCTTCCTCTACGAGGAATATTTCCGCGTTACCGTGCGCGGTATCGAAAATATCCCCTCGGACGGTCGGGGCATTCTCATCGGCAACCATTCCGGCCTCTTGCCGGTGGATGCGGCGATGATGGCCGTGGCCATGTGTCATGTCCACAAGAGCCCCCGGCGCATCAGGTATCTGGTCACCGATTGGTTCTTTTCCACACCCATGCTCGGCGAATGGACTCTGGCCATGGGTCAGGTGCGCGCCAGTCTGGACAATGCCCGGGTGCTTCTCGACCGCGAAGAGCTGATTGGCATTTATCCCGAAGGCGTCCGCGGTGTGGGCAAGCCCTTCCGCGAACGTTACCGTGTCCTTGATTTTCACCCCGGTTTTGTCCAGCTGGCTATTGCCACCCAGACCCCGCTCATCCCTGTTGCCACTATTGGCGGTGATGAGATTTATCCTGAAATCGTCAATGTGAAGTCTATCGCCAGGGCTCTGGGGATGCCCTTTTTCCCGATTACACCAGGTTTCCCCTGGTTGCCCTTCCCCCTCATGCTTTTCCCCCTGCCTGTGCGCTGGATGATACATGTGCACAAGCCCATCGACCTCGGGTATCCACCCGAAAAAGCTTCCGATCGCAGGCTGGTTTTAAAGCTTGCTCGTGAGATTCAGTACGAAATTCAACGCGACCTCAACCGAATGTTCAAAGAGCGTCGCCGCCTGTTCACTTCGCCAGACGGCGAAGAAATCTAAAACGAGGACAAAACAGTGAGCCAGTTTCTTTCCAATTACCGCGACTTCCTCAGGCAGTCAGGCAAAAGTGACAAATATCACGGCTTTGACCTGAGGGTGCTTGCCCGGGTTGAGCCATTTTTGAGCTTCATCTATCACGACTGGTGGCGGGTCGAATTTAATGGCCTGGAAAAATTGCCCAGCGAAGGCGCGGGCTTGATTGTCGGCAATTCCGGCAGCTTCCTGCCCTGGCCGGCCTTGATGTTGCTCTATGCGCTGATGTCATCGCGCACCAATCCCCGGCGCATTCACTTCGTGGCCGACCTTGACTGGATCAAGGACGAGCGTCTCTACGCCTTCCTTGTCGAGCTGGGCTTCGTACCTTTCTCCTCAGCCAATATGAAACGTCTTTTCGCTAAAGGTGAATTGGTGGCGATTTTCCCCGAAGGCATCAGCGGTCTCACCCGCAACTTTGCCAATCGCGGCCGCTTGATCGAGTTTGACTGGGTCAAGCTATTGCCCGCGGTCGAGGAAGGCGTGACGATTTTCCCGCTGGCCACTCTCGGTTGCGATGAAGCGACACCGATTTTGACTAATCTTGAATCCCTGGCAAAGCTTGTTGGTCTGCCGGCATTTCCGATTACGCCATTTTTCCCCTGGTTGCCTTTTCCTTTCAACCTGGCCTCTCTGCCTACAAAATGGCAAATGAGCCTGCTCAAACCGCTGACCTACGATGTCGCGGTAGAGCGCGACAAAATAGAAGAAACGGTAATGAAACAGGCTCAGTTTGCTGAAGGCGAGATACAAGCCGAACTTAATCGACTCTTGCGGCAGCAGTGGCGCCACCAGGGGTAGTGAGAAGGGCAACTTGGTTTAAGCTGTCCTCAATTCACTGACTTCCTTGAGTATTCTCAGGACCGTCTTTTGCGAGCGGTGCGCGACGTACGGATTTTCATCCTCGGCCAGCACTTTGAGCACGGCAATCGGAACCGTGTAGCTCTCTGCGACCCTCATTCTTACATCAGGATGTTCGTCTCTCGCCAGTTTCCAAATGGTTTTAATTGATGTGTTCATATTTTCAGCCACAGCGGCCCGTACTTGCGCATCCTCATGGGTGGCAAGCCTGGCTAGGGTAGTGCTGTGAGTTCTGGGGTTTTCGGCAATACGCTCGAGCAATGAATTGGGAGCGTTTCGCGTCAGGTGTTCCAGAACGGGCGGAGGAGTGTTTGGATTGATGGCCAATAGCCAGCGAATCTTAGCCGCCTCAAGCGCAGCTTGTGTATTTGTCTGCTTTTCTTGGGGCCGTTTTTTTACGGCTTGGGTGGCGTTCCCGTCGGGCTGGGAATCACCTTCACGGTTGCACAATAACACTTTAAGTGCCTCCTTAATTTGTTTTTCTGGTTCGTCCCAATTGAATGAATAGGCGAAGGACAGGTCATATTCGACAATCGGACGGTTTTCTACCAGGGCAACGCCTTTGAACAAATCTGCCAGTGCTTGTTCCGCCTCTCGGCTTGGGCAATCACTAACAGGTGCACTTTTACCTTGAGAGTTTTTTTTTCTCATTTGGCAAATCCTGCATTAGGACACGCACCGCCACTTGCATTAGTTCGCTAGTTTCCGACTCACCGGACAGGAAGTCTGAAATAACGGAGTAACCAGCCACCATACGTGCCTTCTTTTATTATTCCTGTTTAATGCTTCGCTGTTTTCTAGGATTGGCTATATATCCGTATAGGCTAGTCCTACAAAGCACCGCCGTTACGGTGTTTTCAGGCTCTTTTCGGACTATAGTACAAGCCCACCGATGCGAATCGGCGGGCCTGTACTTTCCTATGTTCTTTGGTTGGTCGGAAAGTGTGTTTAAGATGCTCGTTCGGAGCTGATTTTGGCCAGGTTGGTCAGCGTATTGATGAAGCGTTTGATGCCGCGATCGCTCGCAGAACCTTTTGCTGCAACGACTTTCAGCCTGCTGGTGCACTCGGTGAAGCGACCGCTTTTCTGGCGCATGATGGAACGCATGGCTCTGGAGCTAACATATGGATTGTCGTCTTCACAGAGAAGTTGCAGTATTTCAGGAGCCAGATTGGCGTTTTCGGCAATGGCGTAGCGGACATCGGCCTGTCTGTCCCTGGCCAGGAGCAGCAGTAAATCCCGCGGTGTGCTGACGTTTTCGGCCACTGCGATGCGAACGTCTTCATTTTCGTTGCCGGCGAGCTGGCGCAGGATGGCCAGCGGCGTATTAGGATTGGCGGCAATTAGCTCCAGTGATTTAGCCGAGCAACTCTCAGCTTCCTGATTGAGTGAGATTGCCGAGAGTTGCTCTATCAGATTGCTCTCCTGTCCGATGCATCCCTGTGGTACGAAACTCATGCTGTAGGCTGGTCCAATTGCGCTCATTACTAATCACCTCATAATGATATTTTGATGGAAACAAAGTCTCCGACTCGCCTGTCCTTGGTGGGCGCGTACCTCGGTCAGACCTGTTCGATTGTGGTTGTTGTGTCTGTAACTATGCGTATCGGGTGAAAACTGGACAGCCGAATAGAATTTTTTTTCGATTGGTCTAGGGTACATCCACCGTTTTTGAACGGTAGTGCCGGTCGTTTTGCCGGTCCCAGATATCTATATATAATTTTTTTGGCGGCGGTACATCTTTTTGCACCGCAAACCAGAGTTTGTTGAGGGCGCTTTTGTCTACTATGGTGGCAAAGGTTGAAAGCGGGTTGCCGTCTTGATCCAGTACATAAACCCAGCTGCGTGATGCAACGGTGTTCTCGGCCAGTGGTTTCAAATATGGTGCCGGAGTAAATAATGAATCGGGAAGTGCATCTATATTTGTCACTTTAACCATGCATAGTTTCACTTGCTGATTGTCTTCGGTACCGGTTGTCGGTTTTTCCAGCACTATCTGCGGTTGTAGTTTATCGACCGTACCGCCAAAATTGGCCGTAGACAGCGTATTGGGAGTCGGCGCCACGGTAAGAGTGGGTTCGACATTGATCTGCTTGTCCTGCGCCGCGCATTCGTTCAGGCCTGTCAGTGCCAGTCCCAGAGCGCAGAGAATGACACTGCAGCGGATGGGCGATGATTGCTTGCCGCGCGATCCATGACAAATTGACAAAAACTGAAACTTCAAAATTTTACCCCGGGCTAAAATTGAGTGCTCATGTGAGTCTGTAGTAACTTTTATTGCAGCAATGATAAG
>JAFEAV010000044.1 GCA_018266215.1 Cyanobacteria bacterium SZAS LIN-3
TTGCGCCCCTCCGCATCCTGCAGCCAAACTGCGTAATCAGGGGAGGTAAGTTTTGTTTATTTATACTATGTCAAATAATAGAAAGCAAAAAACGATTTACGATGCCAGTTCAAGACTGGCGTGGAGCTGAAAAAAAGCCCCTTCCACCAGCACCGGAACGCTATCGCTATCGTTGAGACCGGCTGCCAGTTCGATGTCCTGGTTGCAACCGGCTTCCAGCAGTTGCCGCCCGGAGGCGCAGTGCCGCAGCAGATGCAGAGCGGCACGACTGAAACTTTCGAAGGCGCAGGCGGCCGCTTGCGCTTCGGGGGAGAGCAGGCCTTTGAGGTAATGGATGATGGCGCCGCCGCCCCACTGGTCCTCCAGCGCCGGGCGCAAATTGCCGTTGCCCCAGGAGTCGCCGGCGGCGATTACAGCTATTTTGGGGCCCAGACTCTGGGCCGCTCGGGCGACGGCGCGGGCGTTGCGCAGGCTGCCGCAGAGTAGGGTTGGTTTTTGTGGTGCGGCGCAGAAGAATTTTTCCGCTTCCAGGCAGAGTGTGGCCCCGTCTTCCGAAGGTAAAACCAGTCTGGTACCGGTTTCTATTGTTAGCAGCGAGCTGGGTGAGAGGGTGTAGCCGCCGATGGCAAAGGGATCGCTGTTGGCTATCAGGGCCTGTCTTGAACGGGCGAAATCCTCGCAGGTGCCGTCGTGGGGGCGGGCCGGGTAGATGGTTGCGCCGCGGGTCAGGGCAATGTCCACGCTGGTGCAAAAGGAAAGCACATCAATGATGATTACGGCGTTGCAGCCGCCGGCCACATTCTTGAGACCGTCCAGACCCCAGTCGAAGCGCACGTCAAAATCGTCCTGCGAAAAATCCATAGTCAGTCTCAAACAAGTGATAAGAAGCTATTCCCAAAAATTTCGGGGCGGTCACGATTTTTTGCAATCTAAATCTGTTGCAGTTGTCTTTAGAAATCGGTTTTTAAGAGGGCCACGGAGAGGGGTGGCGCGGCTTGCACATCTGCGAATGTCCCGGATGACAACCTGGCCGGCCGCCTGTCAAGATCTGACGCCGCTTTTCTTGTCATGGCTCAATTATGTGAAGCCGGGCCCCTTTGCTCACGTGCACCACCGGCAGTATCGGCGATTTGTCGCGGTTGTCCGGTTGTCGAGAGACTACTGAGGTGAGGGCTTTTATAACTATTTGCAACTGCTTGGGACGGATCAAAAACTAGAATTCAGCTCCCTCAATAAGAGATCAGTTAGTAGTAAACACTTTCTACCCTTACTCATCGTTCAACTTAAACAAGAAAGCCGTCATCCCTCGTCTTGAGTTTTTTCTACAGGAACTATTTCTTGTAGATGTTGGCGGTCAATTTTTTGCTAAACGCGCTCTCTGTGTAGAGTTTCAGGAGGGTATATGCAAAACATACCCGGACGACACCCCTCTCTCTTCAAAAGATTCTGCGCCATAGCAAAGCCCTTTTGGGTTTCCCATCTTCGATGGAAAGCCCGGGCACTCCTTGCCGGAGTGGTGGCCTTGCTGATTGGCTCTATTTTTCTCAATGTCGTTAACGCTTTTGTTATGGGCAAGTTTATGACTGCCATGCAAGCGCGCGACATCCCTTTGTTTTACAGGTACCTGGCGCTTTATGCCGGAGTGATTATCGCCGGCACTCCTGTGGTGGTTTTCTACGGCTACCTGCGCACCAAGCTGGCGCTCGTCTGGCGATCGTGGCTGACAGCCGATTTGACCAGCAGGTACTTGAGCAAACTGGCTTATTACAAACTGGCCGCCGACCCGGAGATCGATAACCCAGACGAACGCATAACGCAGGACGTGGACACGTTTTGCAATATGACCGTGGGTCTGTCGATTTCGGTTTGCGATGCGCTGTTCACCATATTTTCTTTTGCTGGTGTGCTCTGGTCCATGTCGATTCCCCTCACTTTCGGCGTGGTCTTGTATGCCATCCTCGGCAGTGTGGTTTCTTTCTGGATCGGCAAGAAGCTTATTCCGCTTAACTTCCAGCACGTGAAAGCGGAAGCCGATCTGCGTTATTCCGTGGCCGATGTGCGACGTGATTTCGAATCGATTGCTTTCTATCGCGGTGAAAAGCGGGTGAAGTTGCAGATTCTGCGCAATCTTTCGGTGGCGATGAGAAATCTCAACGGCATCATGAACGTCAACCGCAACATGGGATTCTTTACGCACGGCTACTACAGTCTTGTGCCGATCATTCCCCTGGCCATTGTTGCGCCGCTCTACTTCGCTTATCACATGGAGTTTGGTGACCTGACCCGGGCCAGCATTGCCTTCGGCAATATCTTTGCCGGCATGAGTTTGCTGGTGTCGCAGTTTGGCGCGCTCAGTGCTTTTGCGGCGAATATAACGCGCCTCGGATCTTTCATCGAAGCTCTGCAGAAGTACACCGCCCCACCGGTCGAAGGTGCCAATGTGATCGAGCTGGTCCCGGCGGAATATCTGGCCGCCGAAATGGTCAGTGTCTCTACCCCGGATGGCTCGCGCAGCCTCGTCAATGATCTCAATTTTCGCGTAGACCCGGGCTCCAGTCTCATGATCATGGGACCAAGCGGGGCCGGCAAGTCTTCGATATTGAGGGCGCTGGCGGGGATCTGGACTGTCGGTAGCGGCAGAGTCTATCGACCGGATCCCGGTGAGACGATGTTCCTGCCCCAGAGGCCGCATGTGCCGTCCAGCACCCTGCGCACAGCTCTCTGCTATCCGCGTACCATGACCTGTGCTACCGACAGTCACCTGCTGGCGCTTCTGCAACTGGTCAAGCTGGAGGAATTGCATGAGCGCTACGGGCTCGACAGCGAGCAAAACTGGCGTGATGTGCTCTCCCTCGGTCAGCAGCAAAAGTTGAGCTTCGCTCGTTTGCTCCTGCACCGCCCCAAGTACGCCATCCTGGACGAAGCTACTTCAGCGCTCGACGATGACAGCGAGCGCAACTTGTATCAGGTGCTCAAGGCCACCGGTACGACTCTTGTCAGTGTTGGACACCGCAAGAGTCTGCTCGCCCACCACGAGCGTCTGCTTTCTATCGCTGGAGACGGCTCCTGGACTCTTTCCGAGACCAGGGAGTAGTCGCCGGCCAAATTTTACTTTTAGCAGCCGAGCCGACGGCAGGGGAATGAGCCCTTGCCGCTGGGTGCTCAGGCGTAAAACATAAATGAGATTGCTATGCGATCGCCACTCAAATCCGCCCGGGATGCCTTTCTCAGCATGGACGATGTGCTCATGCTGGAGCGGGTGCAAAGGGCTCACTTCCAATTCTTCGTTGACAATCAGGGCAAGAACACCGGGCTCATCCTCGACCGTTCCCGCCCCAATTCTCCTGCCACCATTGCTGGTGTTGGTTTCGCCCTGCCGTCCTATGCCCTCGCCGCCGAGCGGCAGTGGATCAGTCGCGACGAAGCCGCCGCCTATACTCTGAAAGTGCTCAAGGTGCTTTTCGAGGCGCCCCAGGGTGATGCACCCTCGGGGACGAGCGGCCAGCACGGCTATTTCTATCACTTCCTGGATCCGGACACAGGGCTGCGGGCGACCGCCCCCAGGTTCTGGAACAGTGAACTCTCTTCCATAGACACCGCCCTGCTGATGGCCGGCGTCACCTTCGCCGCCAACTACTGGAAGGGCGACCCTTCAGCCTCGGGCAAGCAAATCGTCAAGCTGGCCCGGGCCCTTTACGAACGCGTGGAGTGGGACTGGCTGCTCAAGGACAGTGGTCTGATCGGACATGGCTGGACGCCCGAGAACGGCTTCATCCCCAATGTCTATTCGGGCTACAGCGAAGCCCTTTTGCTCTATGTCCTGGCCATCGGTTCGCCGACGCACCCTGTGCCGGCTGCTTCCTGGCAGGTCTTCATGGGCAGGGACAAACTCACGACTTATCGTGATGAGTCCTACATCGCCATGCCCGGTACGCCCCTGTTTTGCTACCAGTATCCGCACTGCTTCATTGACTTCATGGGCATCCGCGACGATCTCGGCCGCCGCGATGGACTCGATTATTTCGAGAACAGCAGGCGCGCGACCGTGGCGCAGTTCAATTACGCCCAGGAAAACCCCCGCGGCTTTGTCGGCTACGGCGGCTTCGATTGGGGGCTGACGGCCTGCGACGGTCCCGGCGACAAGGTGATTGTAGTCAACGGTGTGGAGCGTAAGTTTCACTGGTACATGGAGCGCGGTGCTCCCTTTGGCGCAGACGACGGCACGATTGCCCCGACTGCGGCCATCAGTTCCCTGCCTTATGCACCGCATCTGGTGCTGCCCACCATCCGCCACTGGTTGCAGAACCGGCCGGAGCTGTTTAACAGCCAGGGTTTCACCGATGCTTTCAATCCCACTTTTGATGTCACAAGGCCCTCGGGCTGGGTGGACAGTGATCGTGTGGCCATCGATCAGGGGCCGGTGGTGCTCATGATTGAAAACTATCGCTCGGGCTTCATGTGGAACCACATGAAGAACAGCGACTATCTCAGGCGCGGTTTGCGGCTGGCCGGCTTCAAGGGCGGCTGGTTGACTGGCCGCAGGGCTAAAACCAGCAAGACCAAATCGAGGGTCAAGTAAATGAAACCCAAGAAACACAAACTTCCAAAGTTCTCTGCACCTGTTCGCAAAATGGCTTTGCGCAAAGGATTCACCTGGGGTGCGTCCACCTCGGCCTACCAGATCGAAGGGGCCACCGGTCCGGAATACGGACGCGGTCCCTCGATCTGGGAGAAATACTTCGCGCAGCGTCCCCATCTCGATCATGGCGAAGTGGCCTGTGGTCACTATGAGCGCATGAAAGAGGACGTGCAGATGATGAAGCGCATGGGTCTCAAGGCCTATCGCTTCTCCATCGCCTGGCCGCGTGTCATGCCCGAGGGGTATGGCCGGGTCAACGAGCAGGGACTGGCCTTCTATGACAGCCTGATCGACGAGCTCCTGGCGGCCGGCATCGAGCCCTATGTCACGCTCTATCACTGGGACCTGCCCCTGGCCCTGGGTGAGATCGGCGGCTGGACCAATCGCGAGGTCTGCTACCGCTTCGCCGACTATGCGGCGCTTTGCGTCAAGCGTTTCGGCGACCGCGTGAAAAACTGGGCTACCTTCAATGAGCCGGAGGTGATCGTGGCCGGATACATCGGCGACGGTCTGGCTCCCGGTCTCAGCAATCCGAAGTTGCGAGTGGCCGTCGGTCATCATCTGATGGTGGCCCATGGTCTGGCTCTGCGCGCCATGCGCGAAATCAACAGCGAGATCAAGGTGGGCATCGTGCTCAACCTGGTCCCCTGCGAAGCGTCGGACGGTGAGAACGCGGAGGCCGTCAAGGCTGCGCGCACCCTCTGGCAGCGCAACTACGCCTGGTATCTCGACGGCCTGTTCAAGGCTCGTTATCCGGATGTCGTCCTGCAGGAAGCGAAGGAGAATGAATTTTCCTTCGAGCCGGGCGACATGGCTCTGATCAGTCAGAAGCTGGACATGCTCGGCATCAACTGGTACCTGCGGCTGGTCGTCAACGAAAAAGGCGAAGTAGTGCCTGTGCCCGGTGCCAGGACGACGCAGATGGGCTGGGAGATCAATCCCCGGGCTCTGAGCCGCATGCTCAAGGGCATGCAGTCCGAGTACAGGGACCTGCCGCCCATTTACATCACTGAAAACGGTGCCGCTATCGACGACGTCGTCAGTGCCGACGGACAGGTGCACGACCCGGTGCGCACCAGCTACATCTATGAGCACCTCTGTGCTCTGGAAAAGGCCAGCAAGCGTGGCATGGATATCCGCGGCTATTTCGCCTGGAGTCTGATGGACAACCTGGAATGGTCGCTTGGTTATGGCAAGACCTTCGGCATCGTGCAAGTTGACCGCCGGACGCTCAAGCGTACGGTCAAGGACAGCGGGCTCTGGTACTCGCAGTTGATCAAGCGAAACAGCAAGAAGAAGGTCGGCTAAACGCAGGAAAAATCAATGCAATACGATCTGCATGCAACTGACATAACACTCTTCGCCAGTGACGGCGTACGTGCCCAACTGACCAGGGTTTCGCCGTCCTTTGCCGGGGCCAGGTCTCAGGCCGGCGTCCTCAGACTCGACTATGAGTTTAAGGGCGCCGGTCATGCGCTCATCCGTGTGCCGGTGTCTCTCACCCTTGCACCAAACTACGTCTTCCGCTTCCGCATCAAGGGCTCGGCTCCGGCCAATACCCTGGAATTCAAATGTGTCGATGCCACCGCCGATGGTGAAAACGTCTGGTGGGTCAATCGGCCGAATTTCAAGGTTACGTCGCGCTGGCAGACGATGCCCAACAAGAAGCGGCATTTTACCTATGCCTGGGGGCCGGTCAACGCGCCCCTGGGTAAGGTCTCCTTTGTTGAGTTGACCGTTTCTGCTACTGCCGGCGGCAAGGGGACGGTGTATTTTTCGGATCTGTCTTACGAGCCCCTGGCCGATGAGAGTGTGCAGTCCGAGAGCGTCAGCTTCCGGGCCTCATCGGCAAAAGCGCGGGCCGCCTCTCTCGCTCGGACTCCGGCTCAGGCACATGATGGATGGCGCAGCAGCTCCGGCGAGCGGCAATACCTTTATCTGGACTTTGCCCGGCTGCGTGAATTCGATGGTCTGGTAGTCGACTTCGGTGATGATTTTGCCGTCGATTGCGACGTGCAGGCGAGCAATAAATCGGGCGCAGGCAAGAAGACCTGGCGTACGATTGCCACTGTTCGTGGTGGCGCTCGGCGGCGTCAATACCACGCTCTGCCCGAGAGCGAGGCGGCGGCTTTGCGACTGGCTTTCAAACGTTCGGTCAATGGTCGCGGCTATCATGTGCGCTCGGTGAGGGTGCAGGCCACCGGTTTTGCCGCAACGACAAGCAAGTTTTTCATGGCCGTGGCCGCCGATCTCGATCTGCGCCGCGGATTTATGCCTCGCTATTTCCACAATGAGCAATCATTCTGGACTGTGGTGGGCGTCAGCGGCGGCCGGGAAAAGGCGATCATTAACGAGGAGGGCATGATTGAACCGGCTCTGGAAGCGCCTTCGCTTGAGCCGTTTCTCTATGTGGAAGGGGCGAATGGAGAGCCGGGCGCTGAGGGGAAATTGCTCACCTGGGCCGACGGTGCTCACAGTCATAGCCTGGTGGACGGTTATTTGCCCATGCCCATCGTCCTCAGGCAGCACCGGCAATATGGTCTTGAGCTCAAAGTGGAAGCCCTGGCCCAGGGTGAATCGGATGCTTCGACGCTCTATGCCCGTTACACCGTCAGGAACTGCGGCCAGGTCCCGCGCCGCGGTTCTTTCTATGTCGCTCTGCGGCACTATCAGGTTAATCCTACCTGGCAGTTTCTCAACACCCCGGGTGGTTTCACCCCGGTGAAATCACTGCGCGCCCACGCCGGTTGTCTGGCTGTGACTGTTAACGACGCCCAGGAGATTTTTCCCCTGACGCCGCCGCGGGCCTTTGGCGCGACTCGTTTCAGCCAGGGAGACATCGTTGAGCATCTGGCCCGGGGTCGGCTGCCTCATCGCCATAGTCTTGAAGACCTCGCTCGCGACAGGCTCTGCGCCGAGCGAGAACTGTCCATCGAGGACCTTGACGGTTATTGCTCTGGGGCGCTGGAGTATGGATTCAATCTGGCGCCCGGTCGTGAAACCAGCTTTGTGCTGGCGCTTCCGTATAATAAGAAGAGCAAGGTTAAGCCTTTCACCTGGGCCCGGGCCGAAGCTATTCGTGAGTGGAACAGGACCTTGCAATCGGTGGACTTCGACCTGCCGGCTTATCCTCAGCTGGTCGATACGATCAAGAGTCAGCTGGCCTACATCCTGGTAAACCGCGATGGGGTTGCCTTGCAACCGGGGTCGCGCTGCTATCGTCGTACCTGGATCCGTGACGGATCGCTCACCAGTGAAGCCCTGCTGCAACTCGGCCTGAAGAGCGAGGTGCGGGACTTTATTGAATGGTTCGCGCCCTTCCAGTATGAGGACGGTAAGGTGCCTTGTTGCGTGGACAAACGCGGGGCTGACCCCACACCGGAGCATGACAGCCACGGCGAATTTATCTATCTGGTGGTGGAGTACTACCGCTACAGCAAGGACAGAGAGTTTTTGCGGCGACTTTTTCCGCGCTTGCTCAAGGCGGTCGAATATATCGACAAACTGCGCCGCCAGCGGCTCACCGCCGAGTATGCCGCTGCCGGTGATCGGGGACATCTGCGCGGATTGATGCCCGAGAGCATCAGTCACGAGGGTTACTCGGCCAAGCCGGCGCACTCGTACTGGGATGACCTCTTCGCTCTCAAAGGCCTGGAGGACGCCCTTTTTGCCGCGCGCGAGCTGGGTGAGGCGGAGGGCGACCTTGCCACCATCCATGATGACTTCCGTCGGGACCTGTTGGCCTCGATGCGAGCCTCGATGGCCAGGTGGCAAATTGACTTTATCCCCGGGGCGGCCGACCGTGGTGATTTCGACGCCACTTCCACCACTATCGCTCTGGATCCCTGTGATCTCAGTGCTGATCTGCCCGCCGAGCTGGCTTCCACCTTTGAAGCCTACTGGCGCTATTTCGAGCGCCGGCGCAAGGGTGAGGTGGAGTGGGAGGCCTATACGCCCTATGAATGGCGAGTGGTGAGCACTCTTGCCCGCCTGGGTAAGATCGAGCGCGCTCATCAAGCTCTGGCCTACTTTATGGCTGACAGACGACCGGCGGGCTGGAATCACTGGGCCGAGGTCGTCTTTAAGGACCCGCTCACTCCGCGCTTCATCGGCGACGCACCGCATGGCTGGGTGGGGTCGGACTTTCTGCGCGCCGTGCGTACCCTCTTCGTTTACGAAAAACCACAGGCACTGGTGGTCGGCTCCGGTCTGCCGCTGGCCTGGCTCAATGCCGGTTTGACCATCCGCAATCTGGCTACCGAGCATGGCACACTCTCTCTTTCGGTGCGGCGCAACGGCGACAGCCTCAGCTATCGCGTTGAAGGTGATATCGCCGTGCCGGTGGAGCTTGTGCTGCCAGTTTCGCTCCGGCCCGACGACGACGAGCGACGTACCGTCGTTGTCGCTTCACTGCCGGCGGTCATCGACTGCCAACTGAAATAAGGAAGAAAATGACTATCACAACCCTTGCTCTGATCCTGCTTTTCCTGCAGGTGGGGCTGCTTTTTGCCACCCTCTATCTGCGTTACCTGGGTAACAGGGATCTCTTCAAAACCGACCGCAAGCTTGAACCGGTGCGGAGCAGGAACCGCTTCTTCGGCGCCTTCTCCGGGTTCTACGACCGGCTCGACCGCATTCCACTTTTGCGGCGCAGCGGCACCGCCAACGAGTTTGACCTCCTCAAGGCCATGCTCTTGACGGTGGTGCCGGTCTTCCTGCTCGAGCTGCTCGTGCATCGTCCCAGCGCTCTGGTTGCGCTGGTGGCCGGCAACGTTTTGCTGCTTCTGATCAATGCCGTTTTGCTGGCCCATCCCTCGCTCAAGCGCGGTGCGGACAAGCTTGGCGGCCGACGTAAGTAAAGGCTTAAGACAACTTTGATTCGACTGCGAGGGTTGGTGCGCTCCTGCGCCAACCCTCGCTTCTTTCGGCTCTCTAAAAACCGGTTTTTTACGATAGCATATAGCACAAATTAAGGCCTGTCAGCGGCCAGGTTCGCTATAATCGCGATAGGTTTCAGCGGTGCCCCATGACGGATTCAACAGGCCAAGGCAGAAGAGCCCATATTCTGAAGCTCATGGATCGCCTGAGCGTCGACCGAACAGTGGCGCTTTTGCTGATTGCCAGCGCCTGCGGATTGATGCTCTTTATCATCTTTGCCCTCTGCGTAAAATCCGGTCAGACCCAGGCTATGGATACCAGCATACTGATCGGTCTGCGCAGCGCCCGAGACTTGAACGTGCCGCTCGGACCATCGCTGCTGCTTGACGCGGCCCGGGATATAACCTGCCTGGGAGACGCCACCGTGCTTACCCTCGTTACAATCGTGACGCTTGGCTACTGTCTTTTGACCCGCTACTACACGGCATTTTTTATGGTGTTGGTGGCCGTCAACAGCGGCGATCTGATGATGGTTCTGCTCAAAGATTGGTTCCAGCGGCAGCGCCCGGATTGTGTGCCCCATCTGGTTTCAGCGGCCTACACCAGTTTCCCCAGTGGGCATGCCATGATGTCGGCCATCGTTTACCTGACAATCGGCGCCATTTTAGCCCGCATCGAGCGGCGCAAAACGGTGAAAATCTATTTGATTGCTATTTTTTCGTTGCTGTCGCTGGTAATTGGCCTCAGTCGGGTTTATCTTGGTGTGCATTATCCCAGTGACATATTGGCAGGCTGGTTGGCAGGCGTTACGTGGGGGACATTGAGCGCTGCAGTCGTTTTAACGGTATCCAAGAAATTGAAAGTTGAAGTGAATGAATAACCGGTGGCAGGAACTCAAGAACGCTGCGGAGAAAGCCCAATCCGAAGGCGAATATAGCCTGGCGGAGCGTTTGTGGTACGAAGTGCTGCACGAGAGTGTGGGCATGGCTCCCACCGACCGCCGGCGAGCTCTTGCTCTGGAGCGTCTGGGTGAGTGCTTGTGGTATCAGGAGAAATTTTTTGAGGCGCTGCCGCTGGCCGAGGAACTGGTATCCATTTATACCGAGGTCTTTGGTCTGGGCAATATTGAAACGGCTTCGATGCAGGCCAATCTCGGTTTGCTGCATGTGGTTTTGCGCAATCTGGCCACGGCCGAACCGCTGCTCTGCGATGCTCTGGATGTGAAACGCCGGGTGCTTGGTGCTAATCATCCGGCCTTGCGTCGTCTGGAAGATACCTATCGGGACGTAGTGGGCAGACTGAAGAGTGATGAATCGCCCGCCGGTATCGTCAGCGCCAGGCAGTGGTCCAAGACCGGTCGTTTCGAGCCGGTGGATGAAATTGTCGCCGGCCAGTCGACCCCGGCCTATCTCACCGCCGAGGATGCTTTGCGGCTCTGGCTGCCGGTTTTTGAAGAGGCCAAACAGGCGAGTAATTCCGGTGACTGGCAGTTGGCCGAGAGCAAACTGGCTCAGGGTGTTAAGTTGGCTGAACACTTTGGTGAAAATGACGAACGTTTGCTTGTCACCCTTGAGGGTCTGGCCGACATGCTCGACAAGCAGGATAAGCATCACCAGGCTCAACCTGTCCTGGAGCGCATTCGCCAGATAAAAATCGTCAATTTCGGCCGACTCAGTCCGATTGTGGCCGAGGCCAACAATAATCTTGCCCGCTGTCATTATTACGCCGGCAGCTATGACGCGGCCGAGAGTGCTGCTTTTGAATGCCATCAGATTTATGAAAAACTCTATGGGGCCGAGCATCTGTCGGTGGCCACCAGTCTCGCTAATATCGGCATGCTCTATCACATGCAGGGCCGTTTCTCCGATGCGGAACAGGCGTATAAACGGGGAGTCGATATCCGCACCAAGCGTCAGGGTGCCAATCATCCTGACACCCTCAAGCTTTTGCAAAATTATGCCAATCTCCTGCGTGACCTGAAGCGCGATGAGGAGGCCAATCATCTGCAGGCCCTGGCCACTGGATTTATGTCCGGCAGCTGGAAAGCCGTCACGATAGACACTGATGACAGGCTGACTTTGCAAGGTGAAATCTGCAAGCAGTGCGGCGAGAATCTCAACGACCAGGGTTTGTGCACCACCTGCGCTATCGTCCGTTAAATCTTACTGGTGGGCCTCCTCCCGCCGGCGGGTTATGGGGATCGCTGACGGGCAGAGCTGACTGCCAGGTTATGCCCTGGGCTCGACCCTGTCTGATGTGTTCGCGGTGGTCCAGATGCTGGGGATTGTATTTGCTCATCGTCCAGAGCATAGTGCGTTCCAGATCGGCTGCGGAGGCCGTTGGGTAGAGTTGAGCCACAACAGTGCCCTGCGATCCGAATTCATTGGGCAGGACGAAAAGATAGCCGCGATTGATTGTCTGGCCTTGCAGCGTGCTGAGATCCCTCGAGCCTCCCGATGAATAGGTCATCTCCCCTATAAGATCCGAGCGCCAGGAAAGTGGTGCCAGTTTCGCTTCCATGGCTCGTCGCTCCTGTTGGTAGTCTGAAACGACGACCAGCAGCGGTTTTTTATCGCAGGCGGCGACATTGACGGCGAGCCGAACGGTTGCTACCGTCGGTAAGCTCTGGGGGCTGAGATTGCTTTTGTACTGAGCCGCTACCTGATTGAGACCGGCTGCCATGGCCTGTGCGTCATAGTAGAGCCAGCCGGGGCTTCTCATGCCCCTGGTTAAGGGTCTACCGGAGGGATCGAGGATGACAAAGAGGGTGTTTTCCAGCGCTGCCCCCGGGCGCCAGAATGATTGCAGTACCTGCGCTTCCTTAGCGCTTTCGTAGGTCATCATGCGCAGGCAAATAAAGTTTCGAGAGGCGGCGATTACTTCAGGCTGAGACAGGTAACTCCTGTCTGTGGATTGTTTGTCCGGTCACCACACTCCGGGGACACCGCCGCAGCTCGGTGCCGCGGCGATCAGCAAAATTGGTTTGCGGGTTTGTCTGGCCTCTGCAATGGCCTGATCCCAGGTAGGTATCCAGCCGATGGCGGCGCTGCTCTGCTCGGTCGTTGTCGCCTGGGATTTGATCGGCGATTGGGCCTTTGCCGCTCCGCCGGTTGCCACCACAGTCAGTGCGCTGCAGGCGGCGAGAAGACCGATTTTGATGATGGAAATTTTCATGGGCTGACCTCGCGCTTTCCAATACCTGTTTCCATAGTGACAGAGGGATGTAGAGAAATTGGGGAGTGATTGTGGAGAGATTGTGGACACGAGCGGTTTTACGCAGACGCGTACAAGGACATACTATAACCTATGGTATATGCCTGAAAAAACAAAGCAAGCCAGAGAGCCTTTTGGGGCGCCCTGACCTGCTTTGCAAAAGAGAATTCTCTTTTCGACTGACTAACAGGTTTCAGCCGACCAGCTTCGCTTCGATGAAAGCGATACCGGCCTGCTTGGCTGCGATGACGCGATGGCGACCGTCCTCGATGTTGTAACCGCCACCGAAGCGCGGGCGCAGAACAACGCGCACCATGTCCTCGCCGCACTCGTAGGCCTGCCGATAACGCTCGATCTGAGCGCCGTCGCGGGCCAGGAGCTTGGCGATGGTAGCGTCGGTGATGTAGACATCAGCGAGCGCCACCAGAATGTTATCCACGTCACGACCGTTGCGGCCGTAGTGGTCGTCGAAATCCGCCTTGCGACGGTCACGGAAAGACTTGCCCATGTGAACCTCCGGAATGGAGGTCCTGGTGCAAGCAAAGGCGAGAAGCGCAACGGGGCCCGTGAAGTACCCCTGCGATTTGCAGTTGCGCCTCTCTCTACTCCGCCCTTATTGGCGAAGTGCCCACCAGGACCTACATTCGATGAATGGCTGTCATGGTTGTTCTCCTTTGTTGAGGTTTGGTTGTCCGGCCGCTTTACTTGTTGCGGTCGGCCTTCTCCTGCTCATCGCGTTCCTTGCGGTACTTGAAGTGCAGGTGCGTGAGCACGACGGCGAGCAGGATCACGCCCAGGCCGAGACCGACCAGGAGCAGAGATTCGCCGCCGAAGAGGTCATCCTCGCCCTGGGTCTGGGCGGTGGGATCGGGCTGGGTCAGCGAGTTGCTGGCCGTGATCAGCACCTGGACAGCCGTTACCAGCTGTTCGTCCGTGTGCGTGCTCACATCGCCCCGCGTGCGTTCCTGCACGATATCGGGGGTGATGCCCTTGTTGGCCAGGTCATAGCCGTTGGGCGTCAGGTAGTGCATGGTCGTCACCTGCAGCATGCCCGTGCCCATCGGAATGCGCACGAAAGCGACTGCCTTGCCGAAGGTCTGCGTGCCGATCACGACAGCGCGGTGATTGTCCTTCAGGGTGCCGGTGAGAATCTCAGCCGAAGAGGCCGAGCTGCCGTCGACCAGGACGGTCATGGGCACGGTGCGCAGCCGGGTGAAGAGGTCGACGAGCTCCTTGGGAGCGCCGACATACTCGTAGGCCATGGGCGAACGGAAAACGTCCTCTTCGAACTTGTCCGTGCCGCCTTCGCGTTCCTGCGTCTTGAGGAAGGTGCCGTGGTCCAGGAAGATGCGGGCAATCTTCTTGGCCAGGTCGACTGCACCGCCATGGTTGGCGCGCAGGTCGAGGACCAGACCCTTGAGATTGCCGTGGGCCTGGGCGTCCAGCATGGCCAGAGCGCGCAGGAAGTTGTTGCCCAGAGCGTTGGCTTCATCGGCACTGGTGCCGAAGCTGGGCAGACGCACGTAGCCGATGTTGTTGGGCAGCATGCCCACTTCGATCTGCTCGGCGGGTGTCTCGTCGAAGGCGAGCGCGACGCTCTCGTCCTTGCCGTCATGGTTGACGACGACGATGACCTTGTCGCCCTTCTTGCCCATGAGCAGAGCGGAAGCGTCTTCCTTGCTCATGCCGGTCAGGTCGTGGTTGGTGACCTTGCCGGTGGTGGCATCGACGGTTTGCACCGACTTGACGATGTCACCCGGGCGGAACATGTTGGAGTTCCAGGCCGGTGAAGCGTACTCCATGGCCTCGACACGGAAAGTGCCGTTGGCGTTGCGGGCCAGACCCACACCCAGATATTCCAGGTTGGCCTTGGCCGAGTTCATGGCTCGCAGCATCGACTCGATGGAAGTGAAGGTCGTCCAGCGATCGCCCAGGCTGGCAAACATCGCCGTGACAGCCTTGTCCAGGTCGTCGCGGGTCTTGAGCTTGCCCTTGTAGCGTGCCGGCCAGACTTCCCAGCCCTTGAGCTTGTCGCCGTTGTAGTACTTCTGGGCGATGAAGCCCCAGATGTTCATGAACTCAGCGTCCAGCATCTCGGGCGTCGGATTGGAAGCCTTCTGAGCTGTGGCAGCATCCATGCCGTGCGACTCGAGGAACTTTTCCACCTGGTCCGGCGTGATATCAGGGCTGGTGCCCGGAGTCAGGATCGTCGGTGCGGTGGTATCGGCCGGAGCATTGGTGCCCGGCGCAGACTGAGTGGTGGACGGAGCCGTGGGATCCGTCTTCGAGGGGGTGTTCGTCGGCGCGACATCGGCGGGCTTGCTGCCGGGCAACGACTTGTAAAACTGGAGCTTGGGAGCGCCGGTCAAGTCGAGCTTCTGCAGACCCGTGTCCTTCGCCTGTGCTGCGACCTCCGCGTGGGAGGGAGCCGCCTGGGCGAAAGCTGTCAGCGAAAAGGCCAACGAAAACACCACCGCGAGAAAAGCGTTCTTGCGTGTGTGCATTTGTAGTTCCCTTCTACGTTGGTAGATTTTTCAGGAAATTGCCTGAAGCATTAACAGAAAAAACAGGCTCCGGGAGGAGCGCCGACTATTGCGTCAGCTACTCCTCCCGGGCTGTTCGACCGGCGGCGATTACTTCTGCGGAGCAGGAGCGGTAGGCTTCGTCGGCGGGTTGATCGTGGCGTTGGTCGCGTCGGCGCCCTTGGCGGCCGCTTCCGCAGCCTTCTTCAGAGCCTCCTCGCGATACTGCACTTCCTTGGCGAAGTCGCCCCTGTGAGCCTTTTCCAGCTCAGCGCGACGCGCGTCCACCTGGGCCTGCGTCCTTGCGGGCGTCGGGTTGCCGATGGCGATGTTGATCAGCTCGAGCTTGGCAGCGTTGAGCTGGGCGTCGGTCGTGGGGTCGTCCATCGGGTCGGCGTCGGCCGGCATCGTCACTTCGATGTCGGGGACAACACCCACCCAGTCCATCTTCACACCACCGGGGAGGAACTCGAAGGTGGTGATGTGCATGGAGCGCTCCGCGGGGAGCTGCTTCACGACCTGGCCCACGCCCTTACCATGGGACGGCTGTCCCATGACCACGGCGCGATGGTTGGCCTGCAGCGTGCCGGAGAGAATCTCCGAAGCCGAAGCCGAGCCCTCGTCGATGAGGACGATCACCGGCGTGGTGGCCGGAATGAGCACGGGGATGCGGTCGTATTCCTTGGTCACCGCCGGGCTGCCGTCATCGGACTGCTGGCTGACCACGAACTTGTCGTGGGTGACCGAGAAGGTGATGGTGACCATGTGGTCGCCGTCACGCTCGACCTGCTGCAGGATGACACCGGTGTCGATGAACATCGAAGCCATCTGCAGCACCTGACCCAGGTCGCCGCCCGGGTTGCCGCGCAGGTCCAGGACGATGCCCGAAGCGTTCTTCTGAGCGGCGGTCTGAAGCGCCATGCCCATTTCGCGCAGACCGAACTGCGACATGAAGTTGCTCAGGCGGATGTGAGCGATGCGGCCCTGGTAGTCGGTCTTGACCACGTGCAGGGTGATGACCGCGCGGGTGAGAACCACGGGACGCGTGGTCACCTTGCCGTCAGCGCCCGTGTGAGCGATGGTCAGGGTGACCTTGGAGCCGGCGGTGCCGCGGATCTTGGAGACCACTTCGTCGGTGGTCTTGCCGTTGACGCTGACACCGTCCACGGCGATGATGCGATCGCCCTTGACGATGTTGGCCTTGCCGGCGGGCGTGTCGCCGTCCGGCGTTTCGGCGGCGACGAGCGGACGCTCATCGCTCATCTTGAGCAGCGGCTCGACCTGCTCGTTGGTCGGCTTGGGACCGAGGGCCTTGATGGCCTTGGCCAGACCCTCTTCCTTGAGCGAGAGGCCGATACCACCCATGGTGGCGTCGACTTCCTGGCGTTCGGCCTTGGTCTGGGCCGGCGGGAAGTAGTAGTCGAAGCGCTGACCGAGGCTCCACATCATCTCGTAAACGGCGATGTCGGTGCCCTTCTCGGTGGTCAGAGCGGTGTCGTTGTCGTGCTTGTGCTCCCACTTGGCCGTGAAGGCCGCGCGGGCCGCCGGGGTTACCAGCGTGTAGTGGTTGTCGCGCAGGTACTCGAAGGCGGTCTTGTAGACGGCCTTGCCGTCGAACGGCACGGCGACGGGAGCGGTGGTGGCGGTGGCTGCCGCGGGGGCAGCGTTGGTCTGGGCGTACGCCGGCAGAGCCAGCGGCGCAACGAGAGCGGTGGCGAAGAGGGCCGAGAGCACGACATTGCGCGCGCCGGCCAGCCCCTTCCGGAGCTTAGTCATGATATTCATTGCAGTTTCCTAGTCTTCAAGGAGTACAGGAACGCGGCCGAGGGCCCTTCTCCCTAGCTAGTCACGCGGTGGTACCCGCGCTTGTGCGACATTGCTAGAGAGAAGAGCCGGTTGGCTTTTTCCTGGATGTGAAGTTGAAGTCTCCCCAGGTTCTTGGAGGCGGGGAGGGTGAATTAAGAAATTTTGCTATGACCACTGCCGGACGGGTGCCTGCTGACCAGCGTAGGTCAGGGGATCCCACCTGGGATCTTTCAGGTCCGTCCGGCGGTTTCTTTGTGAACATCCTCATGATGCTCAGGTCATGCAGAAGGCAACACCGGGACTGGCCCAGTGCTTACTTCATGTCCCAGGGTCGCGGTACCAGCACATCGAGCTCCTCGTAGAGCTTCTCGATGTCGCCAGCGCTGAGAGCGGTGGCGGACTCGTAGGGGTTCTCGACCGTCAGTGCAGCGTCCGAGTAGAGATCCTTCTCGCACATCTGCAGGGCCCGCTTGATCGAGGCGAACTTGCCGTCGTCGGCAAAGCGGTTTTCGATTTCCAGCACCGTCAGAGCTTCGATGCTCGGGTACTGGGGCAGGGTGCCGAGATAACGACGGAGAGCATGGGCGATCGCTCGGATGTGCTTGCGCTTGTAGCCACCATTGGCGATGGCGTCAGCTTGCTGCGCTTCGAAGACGTTCCAGGCCAGACGATCGGCTGGGATCACCTTGCGTGGACGCACGCGATTGAACCGCTTCACCAGGGCCAGGCCCGGGAAGAACAGCACGAGGAAAGTGCCCAGCGCCAGTGCCGTCACCGTCATCCAGGGAAGACGGGGGGCCGCCATGTCGAGGTCGCCCTCGAGCAGCTGGTCTCCGTTGTCCGAGATGTCGCTGGTGGTGACAAGGAAGTCCGGGGTCGTCATGGTCTGCCAGTTGGGCAGCTTGCCGTCCGGGGTCTTGTCCACGGCGAAGCGCAGATCGAGATTGAATGCCGAGGGCTTCGGCACCATCGTCTGCACGATGAGCTCGATGCGGTAAATCTTGCGATTACCTTTGACCACCGGGCCGGTGATCGAAATCGCGGGCGGTTCGCCCGGGCCCTGCTTGGCCAGGAGGAAGTCCGAGCCATTGAAACCGATGACCTTCTGGGTGACCAGGGAGGTGAAATCGATCTGCACCGACTGGTCCAGGTCCAGCACCACGGTCAGGGGGACCCTGTCCATGATGAAGTGGCCGTAGTGACGGTGCGAGTCACTGTAGCCGTTCTGGTCGTTCGGCGTGATGCCGACGATGATGTGCACCTTGCCGTCGGCGCAGACCTTAGACACAGGGTTCTGTGGCTTCGGCTCCTGCGCGGGCTGTGCGGTGGGACCGCTGTCGTCGCCTTCGTCGCCGTAGCCCTGGTAGGACTGGGTCGACTGATTGGCGCTCGCCTGTTCGCCGGCAATCTTGCCGTCGATGACAGCGCAGAGGCTGGGGGCAGCGGCGGGGACGCCGCTGCCGGGAGTGGTTGCGGATTGCGCAAAGGCGCTCGCCGACGCGAAGGTCAGCGACGCCACAAGGGCAACCCAGACATACTTGAACGTACGCATTTTAGGTGGTCTCCTTAGGGTTTGACTGTGCCTTAGTGATCGGCGAACAGCTTGGTGAGCTTCGGTGTGGCGGCGGTGCCTTCCTCGGTGGAAAACTCCTCCCACTTGATGTTGTTGTCCTTGAAGAACTCGATCAAGGTGCTGCGACGGCTGTTGAAGTTAGCAGTGAACTGCTCCCTTACGCCGCTGCCGCGCCGCTGGAAGGGCCACCACTTGGGCCACAGCCAGATGGCCTTGCGGGCACCCTTGCGGATGTCCTCCAGGACGAAGACGCCCCAGGTGTCGGGCAGCTCACGCTCACGACGGTCCTGCACGTGCATGCAGACGACGTCGTGGCGCGCGGATGCGCTGGCAAGGTCGGTGAGTTCGGCTTCGTTCAGATCGATGAAATCCGAGATAACGAAGACCAGGGACTTACTCTGCCTGCGCACGAACCGCAGGGCTTGCTGCAGGCCGGTCAGCTTCTCGCCGGGCTGGTCGGTGAGACCTTCCACGTCGATGACTTCCGCCTGAGTGTTGGTTGCCTTGACAGGCATTTCGTGCGAGACCGGCGTCATGCCCGGCTCGATGATGTTGCGCAGCGCCTCGTTCTTCATGGCGCCGACAAACTTGGCCCGCTTGCTCATCGACTCAATCCGGTCCTCCGAATAGGTGATGTAACCCACCTTGTCGTTGGTCTTGCGTGCGGACTTGAGAATGGAAGCGGCAAGTTCAGCTGCGAGCATGCGCTTGGTGGTGCGCACGGAGCCGAAGTCCATCGTCAACTTGCTGTCGACGAGAATGTAGAACTTCACCTCCCGGGGCTCATAGAACTGGCTGACAAAGATTTTCTGCCCGCCGGAGCGTGCAGTGGCAGCCCAGTCGATTTTCTTCACGTCATCGCCGTGTTGATACTCGCGCTGGGTCACCAGGTCGAAACCGTTGAATCCTCGACTGCGGCTATTCCGCTCACCGGCTCCGCCAAGATTCTGGCTGGAGCGGAAGCGAATCGGAATTGGGCTCTGGATGGCCCTCGCCTCAACGGCCTCGATCAACTCTTCAATCGTGATTTTATTGCTCATAAAAAATACCTCTCTGGGTTTGCTTTCGAGCTAGCGAAAAAGAAGTTGAGCAAGGCGCGCCTTGGCAGTACCCAACAGCCGAGCACGATGACATCGCGAGACGTCACCGTGGACTGTTGGGATACTGCTGTGGGGCGAACCGCTCTTACTTGGAGATGATCTCGACGCTGTTCAGAAGGGCGTTCACGAACTCGTCCGTGGAGAACGTGTCGCGAACGATGTCCTTCTTGGTGATACGGTGACGGAGGATGTCGCGGGCGACATACTTCACGTCATCCGTCTCGACCTTGTCGCGGCCGTTCAGGAAGGCGGCGGCAGCGGCGGCGTGCGTGATGTTGATGATGGCACGCGGAGAAGCGCCCAAGAGGATCTTGCTCTCGAACGTCTGCTCCACGCCCTTGACCTTGCCCTTCACGCGCTTGAAGGAGGGCTCCTCCGGACGGGTGGCGCGCACGAGGCGGACAATGTACTTGACCAGCTCGGGCGACATGGACTTGACCATTTCCTGGATCTTGGCGCGATCGGCCAGGATCTCGTCGACGGTCATGACGGGCTTGATCTCGAGCTGGCCGCTGTGCACAGAGAGATTCTGCGCCATGCGGATTTCCGCCTCTTCCGAGACGTAGCCCATGATCGACTTGGCCTGGAAGCGGTCCATCATCGCTTCCGGCAGTTCGAAGGTGCCTTCCTGCTCGATCGGGTTCATGGTGGCGATCACCATGAAGACCTTGGGCAGGACGTAGGTGGTGTCACCGATGGTGACCTTCTTTTCCTGCATGGCCTGAAGCATACCGGCGTTGGTCTTGGGACCGGTGCGGTTCACTTCGTCCGCGAGGAAGATGTTGCTGCCGATGATCGGGCCGAGCGCGGGCTCGTAGGCACCGGACTTCATGTTGAAGACCAGGCCGCCGACGATGTCGGAAGGCTGGGTGTCCGGCAGCATCTGGATGCGGCCGAACTTGGCGTCGTGGATGTTCAGGACGATGGCGTTCGCCAGAGTCGTCTTGGCCAGGCCAGGGACGGACTCGAGCAGGACGTGGTTGTTGGTGAGGAGCGCCCGCATCAGGATGGCGACGATGTCCTCATATCCGTAAACCACGCTGTTGGTCTGGTCGTACATCGCCTTGTAGCGGGGATGCTTGATCTCGTGAATCGGGTTCATTGTAGTTCTCCAGTATTTTCCCCGGTTGGGGATTTGTATGGGAAAGTCGCGCCGCCTCATCAATGGGAGGTCAGGCTGCGACAGGATTAAGAAAGAAGGGAGCGATTTGCTCCAAAAACGTCCGGCTATTGTTTCGCCGGGGCAAGGGCAGCCACCTGACCCAGTCCTCAGTGGACTAGATCAGATGACTTTCTTGTCCCTACGAATCAAACCGGAGATAAGAAGCAATGCGAAGATGGCGATAGCGCCTGCCAGCGGATACTGGAAGATGTGCGCTTCGTGCTTCTCCATCTTGGTGCCGCCCACAGTCCTCTCCCAATGCATTTCCACCTTGGGATTTGCCGGATCGATGCGGACGAGTTCACCACCGGTGAGGGTGATGAGGCTCTGGATGGCAGCTTCATCGATTGCGGTGTTGACGACCTTACCGTCCTTCTGGAAGTAACCGGTCATCTGGCCGCCGGCGCTGTACACCGGAATCGGCACACCAGGAGCGGGCGAGCCCAGACCCATGACGATGATCTTGATGCCGGCTGCCCGGATATCTTCGATCACCTTCTGAAGGGCCTCGGGCTTGCCGTCAAACCCACCGTCGGTGAAGAGCAGAATTACGTTCTGCCTGCCCGCCTGCGGCTCGGCCTTGATCAGCTCGAGCGCGGCGCGCAAACCCGCGGCGTAGTCGGAACCACCGCCGGGAGCCTTGCCGATTTTCATGAAGTGGGTCATGACGTAACGCAGAGCGTCATAGTCGTCGGTGGGATAGGCCTGTACGAAGGCTTCCCCCGAGTAGTTGACGATGCCAACCTTGTTGCGCTCCAGCGATGGCATGATCTGGTTGGAGATCACCCACTTGGCCATGTCCAGGCGTGTGCCGTAAGGCCCCACCACCTGGTCGGCTGGAGTCGTCTTGATCACCTGGCCCTTGCCGTTGGTGATCACCTGCGGAGGCATGACGGGACGGTAGTCTTCCGCCGCCATGCTCTTGGACACGTCGACGACCGAGACAAGGTTCATCGAACCCTGGCGCACGGTCTGCGGCGCGTTTTGAGCGATGGGGTCCGCCCAGGCAAAGAAGATCAGTGCCCAGGCCAGGACAATCGCCGTCCCGCGAATCAGTTCGAAGACGGGATTGATCGGTTTGGAGAAGCGCTCGATGAGCTTTTCCTCGCCCCAATCACTCCTCGCCTTCAACCGTTGCCGGTATGAGAAATAGATTGCGGCGGCGATCATCGGGACGATGAAGAGAGCCAGCCACAGCCTATCGGGGCTGAGGAATTGAAGTGACGTCATAGTGAAAGTCTCCTTTAGATGGCGTCCCTCGAGCCCTTGCCAGGCATCTTGCCGGGGTCGTCTCCAGGAACTGGTTTGCCGTCGCCGGGCTTGTCACCGGGTTTGCCCTTGCCCTTACCCTGGCCCTGGGCGAGCTGAGGCTGGCTCTTGAAGAGCAGCATCAGGTTGTACTTGACCACGCCGGCTTCCTCGCGAGCAGCTTCCTGCTCCTTGGCGTTCAGCGTGCCTTCGTACATGTTGCCGGGGTTGAGTTCGAGCGACTCCTGAAAGGCCTGCACGGCGGCTTCCGCTTGCTTGGCCTTGAGCAGCGCCATGGCCTTGTGGAAGGCCGCCTTGGCAGCTGCGCGCCGATCGGGCTTGGGATAAAGGAATCGATCCGTCCAGGTTTCCTGGCGCAGACGTGACTTGTACACGCTCAGGCTCTGGTCGTAAAACTTGATTGCTTGCTGCAGATCATCGGTCTGATAGGCAGCATTGCCGTTGTCGAGATAGACGTACTGGGCATCGAACCAGTGGCGCTGGGTGATGCCGAAAGCGAAGATGATTGCTCCGACGAGGACCGTCGCAACAACCGTCATCACTCGCTTTCGCGTCGAGGTCTTGTTCTTCATGATACACCTCTGTGAGTTGGTTGTTAGACTTACACACCCTTCCGAACGAAGATTTCGGAGAGGTGGTAGACGACACCGAAGACAATCGCGAGTAGGAGCACGATGCCGAAGATGTCTTTGAAAGAAGTCGACTGAGCAACCTCGACGCGAGACTTCTCGAGGTTGTTGATTTCGGCCATGCCAGCGAGAATTTCCGCGGCACTGCCGGCACCGATGATCTTGCCGCCGGTCGATTCGGCCAGTTTGCGAAGATCGCCGGTGGACGAGGATGCGTTGACCCAGCCTTCACCGATACCGACGACATAGATGCGCAGGTTGCGCGCCTTCGCCTGTTCGAGGAAGTCGGCCATACGGTCGGGGTCGATGTTGGCTTCGCCGTCGGTGACCATGATGATCACCTTGGACTTGGCCTGACCGAGGTCATCGAAGTTATCGATGGCCGTCTGAATAGGTCCGTAGTTGCTTTCGTTCTTCCAGGGGCCCTGGAAGTTCGTGCCGCCGCCGCGATACCCGTTTGTGCGTTTGTTGTACTTGAGCAGAATGTCCAGATCCGTGGTGAGCGGCCAGGACACATAAGCTTCGTCATCGAAGTAAAGCAGGCCCACGCGGTCGCCCTTACGCAAAGGGACGAACATTTCGATGGCCTTTTGGGCAACATCGAGTCGGTTCAGCTTCTTCGCCGGGTCAACCGGGGTCGAAGAAGTCACCGAGCTCGGGGGCTGGTTGACTGCAGTGTTGGAGGAACCGGCGAGGGCTGCCTGATTGGGATCGGTGACTTCGGAGGTCATGGAGCCTGAGATGTCGACCGCAATGTAGATATCGCGGGTCTCGAGAGTCTGAAACTGCTTCAACTCAGGCACGACCGGACGGGCCAATGCAATGAGGAGAAGCATCAGAACGGCTCCAAAAGCAAAGATAGGAAGTCTGCCAATGAGCGAAAACGTGCGCAAGTCCTTTTGAGTGGAAACCTGCGAATGTCCGAACGCTCTGCTCCGCCTCACATGGAGGAAAAGCAACACCAGGGCAACCGGCACCAGCGCCAACAGAAGTGGGGCGATAAAGTTCATATATAGCCTCCTGCCATTTTGTGGCTTTGGGGTTCAGGTTGGAGAAAAGGTGAAATCTTCAAGCAAAGGGCTCAACGTGACGTAGTCACTACATATCGGAAGACGGATGCTCGGTCGGTTCCGGGAAGATCGTCCGGATGGTACTGAGCGCGGCCCGGAAGGGTCACGTTTCGAAGTGCGTCTGATATGGAGTGCTGGTTCGTTGAGGGGTGCTTTGTTTTTTCTTAAGAGAAAAGAGATAGGACTTAACGATAGCCAAGTCGCTGGGCCATATAAAAACAAGAAATCTCTTACAAAGCAGGTTCAAATGCTGACTGGGCTTGACTGTTTGCAACCGGCTGTCAGTAAGTGTGTCGGAAAATAGGCCGACCTATATATGCAAGAATGCCACCGCATGACCGTCTCGGGGAGACTCTGCTGCTTTGCATCTTCCTCTTGACAACAGGTTCGCTCGGCGATAGCTCCGAAAAGTCCAACAATCATGGCAAAATCGGCGGGTTGGCAAGAGGTTCGGAACATTTTGCGCGGCTATCGCAAGGCGAAAATAACCGGGCAAGATTTTGTTGTCAGGGATGCCTGTGATGCTCGTAAAATGGGCGCTTTAGCTGAAATGCCGTTAATAAAAATGCCCGGAATTTCCTGAAATTGATGAGTGTTGAGAGCCCTTTTGCAGGGTGGATTTTATGCCGACTATGCCACCATATTCAGTGTCAAAATTGAGCCACTGGAGGGGTTTTTCCATAACTACGGGGCTGGGGTTGGGGTTGAAATAATCGATAAAATGCGCATTTTGAGCAGGCGCATTCAGGGGGCAGGGGTAGCCGGTGGTGGGAAAGAAGTCCGCCAGCCAGGCCGGCATCCAGGCCTTCGCCAGCACCAGAGTGCGCCGGAGGTCTTTGGTATTGGCTGTGGTGACCAGATAATCAACGAAGCCAGCGTTAAATGAACCCTTGCCCAAATGCCACAGCGCCCGCACTATCCTTCCCTCGCTGCTTTCCTTTAGATGCATCTTTTTCTTAGACGCAGACTTTAAATGTATTCGTACTGATCCGTATTGAAACGAGCTGCTGCTCCCGTTTACGTAGAATGTGGGCTCAGCGCTGCCGCGGTCGCTAATCTGCAGTTCAACGCCGATGTCGGCCCCGTGTTCAACGATTTCTTTGCCAAAAGCATGGCATTTTAGCCTGGCTAATTTTAGCGGCGAGGGCAGTGGCGTCTTGCTGTCCATGCGCATGAATACGCCGTTTGTGAGCCTGGTAATCACCTTGTCTTTGACACAACGGTAAAGTGCCTTGTCGACTGCGCCCCGGCTACCGTATTTGAGGCAGTCTCTGGTGCAAAACGGAATTCCAATGGGGGTGAGACTTATGTGTCTGAGAATGCTCGACATGCAAGACATCTTTTCGTACCTCGTTTCTATAGGAAAGATTTTTGCCCTTATTTCAGACAACGCTCAAGGCATCTGATTAGTTCAAAGAAAAGAGAACGAAATTCGCTAAGCCCTTGCCCGTAATGGTTTCGGCTACGGAAGATTTTTGCGCAAAAATCTTGCCCACATACAAGCCGTGATGGGAAGAGCACCTTTCATGTGTGCCCGGGGCAATTTGTCAGTGATTTGCCTGTATTTGATTAGTCGACGAGCTGGTCCATTTTGCTCGTTGATCAATTCCGTTCGCCGTATATGCGAGAAACCTCTTGAATGCCTGCTTTTGACCGGAGACCGTTGGTATTGTTGAATTTTGCTCCCCGTGTTGTTATCAAGAATTGCTAGCTGTGATACATGTCACCGAGCCGGCAAGCCGGCTGAATTGGCCAAAAGTCTCTCGCGCGCGCCCGAGATCCTTGAATCAGTTAGTAGTCCTCTAATAGCTTTAGCCATATCTCTTTCTTTTTTTAGTTGGTTCGAATTTAACCAAGCTCAATTCCATTCCCCGTGAGAAAAACCTCTGCTCGACAGCATCTTCTGGATGTTTGTTGTGGTCCGGTTTGAGCACGCGGCTGAACGACTGCTGATTTGAGCTCCTGACTTATTAAATCGCTCCGGCGATTTTATTTTCGTGGAGACCATCATGAAAAATCCCAATCCGCCGCCCGGCGGACCATCTTCTGACGCCCACATCAAAAAGTTTGTTTTCTTCCTCGCTCTCGTCTACATCGCCGAAGGGCTCTGCCAGGCCGGTGTTGGTCTCATTCACCAGCCCCTGAGCTTTTACCTCAAGTCCGTTCTGGGCATGAGCGCCGACCGTGCGACGGAGTACCTGACTGTTCTTGCCATTCCCTGGGTGATTAAGCCTGTCTTCGGCCTGATCTCGGACTTCCTGCCGCTCTTCGGTTATCGCCGCAAGACCTACCTGTTTCTGACCAATGCCCTGGCCGCAGGCGCGTATCTCTGGATCACCGGACTTACCGGCCCTGATGAAATCATTGTCGCCATGATGCTGACGTCCATCGGTATGGCCGCTTCTAGCACCATATGTGGTGCCCTGATGGTGGAAAACGGCAAGCGCTTTGAGGCCAGCGGCACCTTCGTCAATCACCAGTGGATGTGGTATTTCATTGCCAACATCGTGGCTTCGATTGGCGGCGGATGGCTCTGCGGGCATCTGGATCCGACTTCGGCATTCCACACCGCCGGCCTGCTCGTTGCTGTCGCCCCGGTCGGTGTGATGGCCACTTGCTGCTTCTTTGTGGTTGAGGAAAAGGCCAGGATCAATGTTCCTGAATTGAAGAAGAGCAGCGTTGCTCTGTTGAAGACGTTCAATACCAGAGTGATCTGGGTTGTCGGCGCCTTCCTCTTTTTCTTCAACTTCAACCCCAGTTTCGGTACGCCGCTCTTCTATCACATGACCGATGACCTGCATTTTTCGCAGGAGTTCATCGGCAGTCTGGGTGCCATCGGGGCCGTTGGTTCGGTGCTCGGTTCGTTCCTGTACATGTGGTTGCAGAAGCGCATGACATTGCGCTCGCTGCTCAATCTGAGCATCGTTATCGGCGCCTTGTCGCAGCTTTCCTTTTACTTCCTCGATAGCCAGGTCAGTGCGGTCATCCTCAATCTGGTTGGCGGCGTTACCAGCACCCTGGCTCTTGTCTCGTCGCTCACTCTGGCGGCGGACTATTGCCCGGACGGCTCTGAAGGCTTCTCCTACGCCCTTCTCATGTCCATCAGCAACTTCGCCGGACAGCTGAGCATGAACGTCGGCGCCAAGATGTACGAGCACGTCTTTCATCAGCACATCAATCCGCTGATTTTCACATCCGCCGGCTTCACTCTCTTTGCTTTGTTGCTTGTTCCCATGCTGCGGCTTGGTAACAAGATGCCGGGTGAAAAGGTGAAGAAGGACGACAAGCCCGAATAATCTGATTGTTGTGATACGAGCGAGGAGCGGTTTAGTAGCCGCTCTTCCTCGTATCATTTTTTTTTCGTAAATACTAATGAATATAGTAAAACGCCGAAAAAAAGAAACCAGAAGGAGGTGAGTCCTCCTGGTTTCCGAAAAGCGGGCTGCCTTGTGGGGAGCCTACTTTTTACTTGACGTCGAAGTTAGCCGACCACGACTGGCCGCCCTGAACCGCCTGACCGATGGACGAGGTCTGTCCACCGTACCAGGACCAGGTGCGCTGAACTTCCTCGAACTCGATCGGCGCCGAACCGGAGCCGACGATTTCGAAGACGAACTCGCGGGTGCCGAACTGGGGATTGCCCGGGTCCGGCATGAAGGTGCCGCGGCTCTTCAGCTTGTAGTTGCTGGAAAGCGGACGCTTGACGTTCCACTCCCGCCACTTGTACTGGTCTTCGTTGAGGACGACGTGAATCTCCTCGCCGATGCGCAGGTTCTTGAAGGTCTTGCCGGCGTCGTTGTGACGGCAGGTGATGAACGCGATGCCGGACTTGCCGACAATCGGTGACGAGCTTCCCGCCGAGAGCGGAACGCGGCACCACTGGCATTCATCGAGCTGGGTGCTGCATGCATCACAGAGAGCATGCGCGAAGTGTGAGGTCAGCCCCGAGCACTTCTGGCATTGGCCAGGGACGCTGAGGGTGACCTTGCTGGTGCAGGTTGTGCAAAGTGCCATAGCTGTTTTCCTCCTTAACGGCCGTCCCGCACACAGCCCGTGCAGGTGCACGTGAAGGTCGGGAGGTGTCCCTGCGGAGGCTCGAAACTGGTCTCGTCCTCGTGGTTGATCAGGGGCTTGGGTTTGACCATCGTCAGGAGGTGCTTCTCGGCCACGAGGTTGTCGTGGTCGGAAGGAGTGTTCATCTGGAACACAACCTCGAACTCCTGCGCCGGCGGCTTGAGGCCAGGGCCCGGCTCGTCGACGAAACGAAGCACGACATGCACCGCGCCAGGGTCCGACACGGGAAGCATCGGCATCTGGACATCGGCATCGCCGGCCTCGAAGAGAGCAGGCTGCGTGGCTTCGCTGGTGGGCGCTTCCGGCTGCTCCATGAGCACCTGGTCGGAAGCGGGGATGAACGGCTTCTCCTCGCCGGGGGCGGCGAAGATGTAGAAGTTGCCGGCGTCATCCTTGTCGACGTACTGCAGGCCGCTGGGCACCACGGTGCGCGCGCGCAGCTTGCCGTCGACGTGCATAAGAACTTCGGTCTTGTGCTGGGACATGACACGGAGGGCAAACTGACCCACCGGCATGCGCACGAAAAGCTTGTTGTTGTTGGCGATCTCGTAGAAGTGTGGACGAGTCCACTCCAACCCGGCGCTGAACTTGGCCGACAGAGGCGGCTTAGCGACGAGGGCGACGTCCACAGACCGTCCGAGATTATCGGTAATCTTCATGTGTAGACTCCTTATCAGAAGGTTTTTGGCTTTGGGGCCGGTTACTGAAAACTGGCCTTTAGGCCTTGATTCACATAGAGAGCGAGAGCACGAGAGAGAAGCTGGTCGATTTGCATCAACCAGCCCCTCCCTCTAGAGCAACCGCTGAAACCCGGACTTACATCCAGGTCTCTTTCACGGTCTCTCCGTCCTCGGTGAAATACTCGAACGGTGCCGGCTTGCCGACAGGGTTTCCGCGAGCGTCGGTGCGCTGCTCCATGGTCAGGAGACGCACCGGCATGCCGCAGAGGCGACGGAAGAACTTCAGCGTGTCGCGGCACTCGGACTGGAGAAGCGGGCCGAAGCTCTCATCGAACTCGTGCTTCAACGTCCAGCTGCCGTCACCGTACTTACCAGTGTCCTGGATGGTGATGTTGGGCAGCGAGTGATACGCGGTGCGCATGACGAGCATGCGACGCGCCTTGTGCTTGTTGGCGTCAAACGCCGCCACGATCTGGATGACCGTGCCCATCTGCTGAAGGGTTTCAGCAGGAGCCGGGAAGACGGGGAACCCGCCTTGCTCGTGGTAAGCCTCGGAAGTCTCCTGCAGCTGTGACCAGGTCTGGACAACTTCCATCATCTCCTCGAGCGTCAGCGGCTCCGGATTCTCGAAAACGAATTTCCGATTCCAGCCGTTCTTCTTGAGGGCGTTGTTGATCAACTTGATGACGCGGCGGACCCAGGTGAGGTTGTCCTCGTTGATCTGCTCGAACAGCTTCTCGCCCATGAACTCGCTGACGAAGCGGTTGTCGTCGTAGTGACGGCGCACTTCCATCATCTTGTCACGGTTGCGAACCGGGATGTCCTTCGTCACCGTCTTGTTCGACTCGACGTACTCGCCGGCGTCGTTCTTGACGATCTTCTTGTACTTGACGCGGGTGGTGCCGGCGTCCGAACCGTACTCCTGGTCGATGAAGCGCCAGATGTTGAGGCCCATCGCGTACGGGTCGAAGTACTGGTTGACCGGCGTCTTGTAGTGCATGTTCCAGGAACGCGCCAGGTCGAAGCGGAACTCCAGCGGGATGTCGATATCCGGCTCCAGGAGAAGCTCCCGCTGCCAGTACGACGCCCAGCCTTCGTTCATGAACTTGGTCCGGCCCTGCGGCTGGAAGTAGCGCGAACGGTCGTGCACGATGGCCATCATCATGCGCGCCTCATCCGGCAGGTTCGGAGTGTTCTCCGGCTGCATCAGGAACTGCAGCAGGTTGTCCGCCGGCTGAATCGGATAGCGACGAAGCTGCGCGTCGATGACGGCAGCCTGACGCTCCAGCTGCACCTTCATCGACTGAGAGACTTCGCCCTCGGTGATGATGCGGCGCTTGAGAGTAGCCAGCTCGGTGCGCAGCTGCTCACGCAACTGCTTGTCGGTGAGACGGTCCGGGTTGTCCGTCGCGCCCCAGCCGACATGGTTGGACACGGCATGGCAGGCGTCGAGGAAGTACTCCACCGCCTCCCAGCCCCACTCCGGATTGTTCACCAGCTGGTCGATCTTGTTGCGCCACATGGTCATGCGGGCGACGATCGACTCCGGGCCGGTGCCGGCGAAGGTCTTGTTGTTGGCGAAGAAGTCGACGTGACCCCAGGTGGCATGCGCCATCACATGGAGCTGCATCGCCAGGGAGTTGGTCGTGGAGAGGTACTCGATCGACGGATTGGTGTTCAGCACCATCTCATAGATGTGCCCACCGTAACCCTGCCGACGATTCTTCTCCGCTTCCTTACCCTTGGACCAGTGAACGTAGTCGTTGGGCATACCGACGTAGGGCAGCGTCTGGGTGACGCCGTCGTCGGTGGTGAGACGGTAATCGATGGGGAAGGGCGACAGACCCAGCCGGCGGCCGGCAATGGTCATGCGCCGATCCCACATCATGATCAGCTCCATCTCACGCTGATAATTGAAGTGATCGTTAGACATACATTAGGCTCCTTTTTGACGATCCTTATCCAGGATCTGTTTAAAGGCCTCAGGAACATCCTGCAGGCTACTGGCCCGAGCCATCCCCACGTGCGCCTTGACGTCGGCCGGGAGGCCCATCAAAGCTTCGCCGCCCATGGACCAGCCGCGACGACCACCGCCCCACGAAGTTCCGCACTCCAGGTAGCCGACGTAGTTGAAGGGGGCCTTGACGATCTTCGTGAACCAGTCGCGAATGGCTTGCTCGCCATCGAACAGGTCGCCGTCGGTGGCGTGGAACATGTACCGGTTCCAGGCCGCGGCAGGGAAAGGACCCGCAGAGTTACCGGTGGTCTTGGACTTGGCACCGAATTCGGCGATGTTGTAAGCGAGCTCCCATGCGGGAACCGCCACCGTACCGCCGCTGGCACCGATCTTGAAGAACTCTTCCTCCGTCTTCCAGAGGTACTCCTGACCGTCGTGGGAGATCATCACGATGGCCACTTCCTTGTACTTCGTCTTGAGGAACAGGACGCAGATGAAGAAGTAGGCCTTGGCGATGATGATCGGGTCACCACCCATCGAACCGGAGCGGTCCAGGATGAGCTCAACCATCGCCTTGGAGTCGGGGTCATCCTTCTCCTCGATGCGGTTGAAACGCAGGTCGTTCTTGTGGAAGGGGACTTCCAGCGTGCTCGGGATGATCTCGCCGTCACGCTCCTTGATGAAGACGTAGCTTTCGATGCGAGACTGCAGGCCGGCATGCACCGTATACGGTGCGACGCTGCCTTCCTCGACGCCCTTCAGATACGTGACGATGGACTCGAGCACTTCCTTGCGGAAGGTTTCGACATCCTCGTCCAGAAGCGGGTCCGCCTCGTTGCCGTTTTCGACGGCGCGGAGGAAGTCCTTCACCTCGTTATCGATCAGCACCATGACCGGCTCGGGGAACATCACCTCGGCGCCGGACTTGCTGTAGGCCCAGAAGGCGTATGCCTCGAAGACCGACTGGCACTTCTCGGCGAACTCCGGAACGAAGTCTTCCGGACGGGCATTCTTCAGAGCCGAAGCACGCTTGAAGCGAGCGACGGCGCTGGCACGCTTGTTCATGCGCGCCTTGGGACCGTTGTTGGTCAGGCCGCGACGCTTGTGCGTCTTGACCAGGGTCTGGGCGAACATCTTCTTGAGCATGTTCGGCAGGCCGATGGACTCGAAAAACATCTCGAGGAATTCCTCGAAGTCCATTTCCACGTAGTCGCCCGCACCCTCACCGGCCTTCTTGCCGCCCTTGCCCTGGCCCGAGGAATCTCTGCCCGGACGCCAGATCGGCTCGCTTTCCGGTGGAACGGGAACGTTGATTTTGCCCGGGCGAGTGATGATCGGGTTGTCCCCGATGATGTCACCCATCTTGCCCTTGAGCTTGCCCTTCTGGCGTTCCTTGTAGCGCTGACGGTCGCGTTCGGTCTTGTCACCGCCGCGGCTCGGAGGCGTAATGGAACTCTTGCCGGAACCGGCAGCCAGAATAGGTATCAGAGAGTTGTCGTCCTTGTGGACGATAGTGAAGGTGTTCGTCTGAACCTCTTCACCCTTGTTAGGCTTTCGTTTAGTCATGACATACCTCCTGGAGGTTAACTCCGAATTTGAGATCGACTTGCAAGCACGGGGCTTGTCAAGGTTTTAAAAAAAAGAAGAAACAAGGACGGCCCACACAAGTAACTTTCGTTCCTTATATGGGCCGCTTGTTCCGACAAATTGTCTGACCTGGACAGAGCGAGCACTTGCGTGAATGGCATGGGCAGGGGCCTTCGCTCACTGATTCGCATCAGCAAACTTGGGCCCCCGCCACACCACTTAGCCAGCCTCAGTCAGACTTAGCGCTCGACCAGGAAGTCCGAGTTCTCTTCCGCTTCGCGGAGCAGCTCCTCGGCCGACCACTCGCTGAAGCCCGCCTCGACGAGACGGAACTTGGCGGCGGACAGCTTGCGACGATCCTCGTCCGAACGAGCCGACGAGGACGAGAACAGGCGAGCACCGGTGCGCACCTTCTTCAGGACGAACCGCTCCAAGCACTTCTGCACCGCCTGGTGGCAGGTGTAGGGGATGTTCTTGGCGCCGTGCTCGGTGATGTACTGGTTCACCGCGGCCTGGATCTCAGCGCGGAACTTCGGCGCTTCCGCCGAGGTCACGCCCCAATCCGGATCGCTTTCGATCTCGCGCATGAACGCCTCGTCACCACCGACCTGGCTCTTGCTGTAACCAGCCGAGCTCTTGACGGAGGAGTTGGACGCCCAGGCACGGACGTTGTCCAGGTACTTGTCCCAGGTCTGCTGGCACTCGTCCTTGAAGCCGTCGACCAGCGAAGCCAGAACGAGCTGGCTCAGGTTCTTCCGGCGGACTTCGTCGAGCTCGTTGCCGATGATGCGCATCATGAACTCGAGCTTCTTCTCGTCGGTGATGGTCTGCTTGAACCAGTCACGGAAGGCGTCACGCAGCAGCGCCGTGGTGACGGTGTCACCGCGACCCTGGACCTTGGCGGCCACGAGCTGCATCACCTTGTTGGTCTCACGGGGAGACTGACCCTCCAGACCCTCGCGGGTGCTGGCGCGCTCGCGCAGATCCTGCACGGACACCTTCATGCCCATGCCGCGCTCGCGGGTGCCACGACCGTCGTAGGCGTCGGCCTTGACGTTCAGGGGCACGGTCGAGTTCTTGTCGATGCGGGTCAGCACCTCCATGCGGGCCAGATACGGGAACACGTCGGGGTCGACGTGCACACCGCCCTGGGCGACCGGCTTGCCGAACTCGGAGCCGTTCCAGAACTTGCGGATGACCTTCTCCGCCTGGCTCATCTCGAGCGGGTAGGGGAACCAGATACGGAAGAAACGGTCCGCGTACGGCTCGTTCTCACGCACCTTCATGAACTTGTCATACTCACCCTCGTTGGAGTGAATGATGATCAGGCCGTCGAAGAAGCACGAACCTGCCAGCGGAGCCGGCAGCTTCACGCGGCGACCCTGGAGCGCCTCGAGCAGAACGCGCTGGGCTTCCGGCGGGTTCTTCAGACCCTCGGTGAGGATCACGAGACCGCGGTTGCCCTTGTTGAAGGCGCCGTTCAGGTTGATCAGGCGGGGGTCACCCTCCTGGAAGCGGCCCATGTTGGCCAGGTTCTCGGAGCCGATCCACTCCGCGATGTCGAAGTTCAGCGGCTGAACCTCGGCCACGTCGACGATGCCGGACGAACCGGAGAAGTCGTCGGTGAAGCGCATGGAGTCGATCTGCATGTCCTTCAGCGCGACCGGCTTGCCGGGACGCTGATAGACACCGAGGGCCAGGTCCTGCACCAGCGGCTCCGGAGTGCCGATGGCGTTGCGGGTGCTGCGGGGCAGACCCAGACCAGCGACCACGGCCGAAACCAGGTCGTTGGCGTCCAGCTTGGCGATGCCGGCGAGCGTGTTCGGCTGGCCAGCGTTGCTGCAGATGGACTTGACCGAAGCGTCATCGAAGTCCAGGAGCTTGGACAGCTCCAGCGACTCGAGGATCTCCAGCTTGATTTCGTCGACGCGGGCCGCGAAGTCGAAGTCCTTGCCGGACTCGAGCTCGGCGTCGGCCTGCTTCTCGGCCACCAGCTGCACCATGAAGAACAGGTTCAGCGGGTTGTCGTGCACGCGGCTGCCCTTGACGAACGGAATCGGGTCAGCGGTACGGTACAGGTTCTTGATGCGGGTCACGTAGTCGGACTTGCCGGCGCCCGGAGGGCCAATCAGAACGACAGCCTGCTTGTCGGTCTCACCACCCATGGTGGCGGGAACGAGGAAGGAGTTGGTGACCTGGTAGATCGAGCGTTCCACACCGTAGAACATGCTGAAGGCGTTGAACGCGGTCAGCGAGTCGTCGCCCCAGATGCGGCGGGTGCGGATGGTGTTGGCGGCGTTCTCGCCGGCCGACTTGATCAGACGGAGCAAACGGCTCTTGCTGGACTCGGTCTGCTTGGGGTCCTTGCCCTTAGCATGCAGCCAGTCCTTGAAAGAACCCTTGAAAGAAGTGGTGTTGTGCGTAGTTTCCATGATTTAAAACCTCACTTTGGTTTCAGAGCGGAGCTCAGGAGAGCTTCCACAACTGGTAGTCGTTGAAGTACGTGAGCGCGACTTGACGGCAGTGCTCACAATAGCCAAGCTTGGAGAAGCGATCGAGAGCTTCCCGGCGAAGTTTCTTGTCTTCGTCGTTCAGATCGATCTCGGATTTGAGCAGGCGCCCGAGCTTCTTGGCGGTTTCATCGTTCAGCTTCGCTGCGATGCCACCAGCCAGCTTGGGCAGACTGCGCCAGGTCAGTTCGACCTTGTCCTCGCCAGCATCCTCACCGTCCTGCTCCTCTTTGCGCTCGACCGCGGCAATAAGGAAGGGGGTGATCTGCGTTTCGACAGAGCGCCGGAAGACGTCGCGCTCGCTGGCGCTCGTCAGTTTCATCCAGGTCTCGATGTCGCTCAAGAAATCGGTGGACACGTCAACGAGACGTTCCACTTTCTTACCGGCCTGCTCCACGATCTCCACGCACTTCTTCTCACCAGAGGAGTAGGCGCGGGCGTGAATGCGGTACCGCTCGAAGATCTCGTTGGCCCGACGGTCGAAGTCAGGAGCCATCACTTCGAGAAACTGACGGCGGAGAACACGACGGTACTCCTCCTCGATGAGACCAGCCTTGGACTCGATCGAAGTGGGAGCCTTGAGGTATTCCTGGCAGTTCTTCAGAACTTCCTTTTCCTTGTCCGTCAGACCGGGGGTCTTCTGGAGCTGGGCGATGCGGGCGCGCAGGAACTGCAACATTTCCAGAGTGCTGATGCACTTGTCGTCGCCACCCGTGGCACGCAGGGCCAACTCGACGGCTTCCGACATGAGCTTCAGCATCGCGGGCATGTTGAGCCCGTACATGCCTTCGTCCTCGCCGGCTTCCGCCCAGAACTGGCCAACCGACCAGTACCGTACTTCCTTCTTCTCCGGCTGGTTGGAAGTCCCGTAGGGACCGCTGCCGGTGCTGAGGGTGCGGCCGAAGCCGTCCGTGCTCTGCTGCTGCGACGGGGGATTCTTCATCTCCACGACCAGCTGCTCGCCGTCGTACATGCGCGCACGACTGACGATGTCGACCTCCTGCTCCTTCTTCATGCGGCTGATGACCGCAAGCAGAGCAGCGATCTTGAGCGTCATCGGGTCGAAGTGCGGCTTGTCCCGCATGGCGTCGATGAACTCAGCGTACTCGCTCTCTTCAGACGACACCGACGTCACATAAGGAACGTTGATGATCTGCAAGCGGCGGGTGAACTTGTTGGGGTCGGCCTGCTCCTTGATGAAGCGGTCGTAGGCGCCGTCGTTGGTCTGGCCAATCATGACCGAGTCCAACGGTTCGAAGCCACTGCGCGCGACCTTGGCCTTCTTGTGGCCGTGCTCGTGATCACAGTCGTGATCGTCGGAGCTGCAACCAGCCGGGATGCGGCGGTCGTTGGTCGCTTCGAGGAGCAAATCCAGCTCGTCGGCGGAGCCGGTCTGGTTGCCGCCAGAGGCCGCGGATCCGAAGATCTCGGGCATGTCGACCACACCGCGGCTGCCCTTGCGCAGAGCCGTCGCCAGCGTGCAGTCCTTGGACCAGGTGGCGATGCCGAACTTGCGGCTGGACAGACGCAGAGCCTGGATCTGGACATTCATAAGGTTCGGCGTCTCGCCTTCCTTCAGCCCTTCCATGATCTGCGACCAGCAGACCTGGCAAGGCTGGCCGGAGGTGGCCAGAAGGTCGCGCAGGGAGGGCTTGGGCTTGACGCCCTTGCCGACTGCGGCAGCTTCCGCCTCGCGGTGCTTGTCGGTCAGTTCCAGCATCTCGGCGATCGCGTCAATCCGCTCGGGGTCGAGCAGATTGAGAAGGTTGACCGGATTTTCGTGGACCGGGCAGTCCTGAACCGCGTAGACGATCTCGCCTTCCAGGCAATCCTTGAAGGCGTCAGCAAGAAGACTCTTGCCGGAACCAGGACCGCCCTTGAGCAGATAGGCCAACCGCAGCTGGTAACCGTTTGCGGCGGCGGCGCGGAGGTTGTTCATGATTCGCGCGACAGTGCGCTGCGAACCCTTGACCCGTTTGAAAGCCTTCCACGAAGGTACGCCCATCTTCTTGAGCATGCTCAAGTAGGGGCGAAGAGCCTCGGGCGCGGTCTTGATGTCGACCTCACCCTTGGACTCGATAGCTCGGACGAGCGTTGCGGCGGCAGTGTCGGCGATCTCAGGGTTGTTCTTCAATCGCTTGAGGAACTCACCATAAGGAATCGTTTCGACGACCACCGACTCAAGTCCGAGCAAATTCTGAAGATCTTGCTCGTTAAAAGCCATGTGTGCCTCCTTCATATAGAAGTTGCGTCCAGCTCCAGGCCAACCGAAACTAAATCGGTACCGGCGCTGAATCTGGGGATTAGAACTAGGCAGCAGCAACAGGCAGGTCGACTCACGGGGGTGGGTCAATCTGCGAAGTCCGCCGAGTAGCGTTAGACGAAATCCTTCAGAACTCTCATATCAACGCGGGTTGCGAAGAAGAGAGAAGGGAAGGGACGGCGCTACGAAATGAAAGCCATTGGTACTACATCTGTAATCGGCCCGATACGCTTCGAAATTCCAACTGCCAGCCGCATCATCAATAGATGAATCCAAGTCCGTGAAAATCTCCCGAAGGTCGGGTTGGTGGATCTGGGATGGGTTTGGGGCGATGGCTGCTGTTTGGGGAAGGTTCCGGGAAAAAAAGGTGATATACCGATGAATATGCTCAACGTATCAGACGCAGCCGGAAGCTCAAAACATGTGGCCAACCTCATATAGAGGGCTCTTGGCGATGCTAAAGAAAAGGCTAATCGCTACTGAAAACCGCCTTCGGAAAAGACTTTGTCAAGCGGCCATAAAAATGCCACATATGGGCGTTACAGTTCGTTATCAAGGGGTCTTGATCGAGCCTCTTAACGTGATTATTTTTGGGGTATATTAAGAGCCACCTGCAAACCGTGAAAACGCGCTAATCGTGGGCGTTTCCAGGATTTTGTTTCGTTAATGCGTTCAGGTAACATTAGCGCAGTTGGCGTAAGGCCGCATCTGTGGCTGCGCGAGGCGCCTGGCGGCGCTGGTTGTCATGTGCCGCCCGTGGCCGCAAAAACGAGCTTGATAACCAACCTTGAAGGCTGAAATTGGAGTTGTCATGAGCTATTGCGGGTTGCGCTAGGGGTTTTCCACAGGTCCTGTTTGCACTACTTGGAATCGCCGGCGCGGAAGCGCAAATAGCCCTCGATCAACTGGTCGAGGTCGCCGTTCAGGATCGATTCCACGTGGGGGGTCTCAAACTTGGTGCGATTGTCTTTGACCATGCGATCGTCGAGCACATACGAGCGGATGGCATTACCAAAAGTCGCCTGCAGGGTTTCACCTTTTAGCCTGGCCAGCTCTTCCTCGCGTTCGGCGTGTTTGATTGCCAGAAGTTTGGAGCGCAGGAGTTCCATGGCCAGGGCCTTGTTTTGCAGCTGACTTCTTTCCTGCTGGCATTTGACGGCTATGCCGGTCGGTTTGTGAACGATTCGCACGGCTGACTCAACTTTATTGACGTTCTGGCCGCCGGCTCCGCCCGAGCGCATGGTATCGATTTCGATGTCGTCATCTTTGATTTCGACTATGTGATCGATGTCTTTCATCATCGGGCTGACGTCGACGGCGGCGAAGCTTGTCTGGCGGGAATCGTTGCCCTGTTTGAATGGGGACTTGCGCACCAGGCGGTGTACCCCCTTTTCACAACTGAGGTAGCCAAAAGCAAAGGGGCCATCAGCGCGGAAGGTCACACTCTTGAGGCCGGCCTCTTCCCCGGGGGACTGGTCCAGGATGTCGGTTTTAAAGCCGCGGTTCTGGCACCAGCGTAAATACATGCGCAAAAGCATTTCGGTCCAGTCCTGGGCGTCGGTGCCACCGGCTCCGGCGTTGATTGTCACTATGGCGGAAGCATCGTCATATTCGCCGCTGAGCAGTTTGGTCAGCTCGAAACTGCTCAGTTGCTCCGAAAGTTTTTTCAGGCCCTTTTCAATCTCGGCCGTTATTGATTCGTCGTTTTCCTCAAGGCCCACTTCCAGAAGGACGCGCAAATCGGAAATCTCGCGCTGCCAGTTTTCCTGTTGTTCAATCGATGCCTTGAGTCGGCTTATTTTCTGGGTGGCGTTCTGGGCCCGGGTGGAGTCATTCCAGAAGTTCGGTTCGAGGGTCTCGTGCTCGAGACCGGCTAATTCCTCTTTCTGGGCATCCAGGTCAAAGATATTCGCCGACTTTCGTCAAGCGCTCCTCTATTTCTTCCACGTCTCTTTTTAGTTCGGATAACATCATCATCTTGTTGGAATACCGCGGCCCTGATTTTGGGTAGAAGTGAAATTGTAGATAGTAATTATAGTAGCCCCGAGAGTCGGCTGTGTGTAAAGCGCCATGACAATTTCCATTTGGCTTGATAAGCGCTCCCAGGCGGATGGCGCCAGGGTGCAGACGGTGAGCGCCGACCTTGCCATCATAGGTGGTGGCTTAATCGGTGCTTCCACCGCTTACTATGCCGCTCGTCGCGGTGTGAAAAATATCGTTGTTCTGGAGGCCGGGCAAATCGCCGGCGGCGCCTCCGGTCGTAATGGTGGTTTTGTCCTGCGCGGCATACATACTTACTATGATTCCTGCGTCAGTCAGTACGGCCAGGCGGTTGCTTCCTTCGTCTATCAGTTTGGTGTCGATAATCAGAAGCTGATCAAAGAGTTTATTGCCGAGCACAATGTTGACATAGATTTTGACCCGTGCGGTTCCTATCTTCTTGCTTCGTCCCTGGAAGAATTCGATGAACTCTCGCGTTCGGCTAAGCTGATGCAGCGTGATGGTTTCCCGGTTGAGCTTCTGCGTGATGATCCGATAGACCGTGGTTATTATGGGGCCCTTTATAACGAGTGCGACTTCGGCATCAATCCGGTCAAGCTGGTGCGCGCTCTTCTTGATTGCAGCCAGGCCCGGGTGCTCGATGAGCAGCCCGTGCGCCGTCTGGAAGTGCATTCGGAAGGGGGCACGAAAATTACCGCCACCGACTATGTCGTCATGGCCAAACAAGTGGTGCTGGCCACCAACGCTTACATGCCTTTACTGGAGCCGACCTTCCTGGAGCGAGTCAGCCCCTGTCGCGGTCAGATGTTTGCCACCGCCCCCCTCAAGAAAAAGTTTCTGGACAAGATCTGCTACGCCAATTACGGCTGGGAGTATTTCAGACAATTGCCAGACCGCAGGCTGGTTATGGGCGGATGTCGCCAGTTTTTTCTGGATCAGGAAGTGGGTTATGGCGACCTTGTCACCCGCAATATTCAGGGCGAGCTTGAGCACTATATGAAAGATCACTTCCCCGAGCTGGCCGGCGTACATATCGAGCATCGCTGGTCGGGGGTCATGGCCTTCACCGCGGACGGTCTGCCGCTTCTGGGCGAGCTGCCTCACTTGCCCGGTGTTTTCTTCGCCGTCGGCTGTAACGGGCACGGCCTGGGTTATGGCCTCAACCTCGGGCGCCTGACCGTGGCATTCAGTCAGGGAGATGAGCCGGCCGGCGTCTTCGATGTGCGGCGCAAGCCCTTCCCCTTCAGTCTCGGTGCGGCAGGCAAAGAACTGGCCGCCACTTCATCAAGCAGCGAAGAAGGGCCCTGAGACAGAGACTTTGCGGTGACTTCAGACCTTACGGCGTGAAGACGTTTTTGTCGATTACACGCTGGGAGCAGGCGAAAGTAACACCTTTAGCCGATTCCTGACCTTTGGTCTTGACCGTGGCAAGAATGTCGGAAGGGCATGGATAATCCATCGGGATGATCACAGTCAGCTCGGTTTCGGTGGCTGCCGTGGGTGATGCCGTCTGAACCAGCTGGCCATCAGGTGTTTTGAAAAGTACCTGGTTGTCGCTGGCTGTGGCTGAGAAGCCTTTGCCCGAAATGATGATCGGTCCGCCGGGGGCGGCGCCGTAAAGGTTGACTCCGGTGACTTCCGGGGCGGCCGAGATTTTGATGTAGAGGGGATCGCATTTGACTCCGGCTATCCACAACGTTACCGTGCGCTTGCCTCCGGCCAGGCCAGTGGGCACTTGAAACTCAAGACTGGTGGCTGTGGCTTTGGTGATGGTGGCGGAGGTTGTGTCTACGGTCAGTCTGTAGGCGCTCTTGTCGGTGGGGAAATTTTTGCCGCTGATTGTTACCTTGTCGCCGATGGCGCAGTTAACGGGCTTGATGTCAGAAACTTTGATTTTAAGCGTGGTCAAGACCCAGCTCAAAGTGGCGCCGGTTGGGCCGAAGCTGTTGATGATCAGTTGCGACTGGCCGGCGTTAACCAGGTTGGAAAGATTGAGAGAGACTGAATCTTTGCCTTTGAAGGCTTTTTCGTTGAGAATTTCGCGGCCGTTGAGATTGATGCGAATGCCCTGCATCTTGGCCTGGCCGTTGGCGCCGTTAGTGACGGTGAAGGTCAGGGGCAGCGTCTGCTGGCCGTCCTTGAGCTCGATAAATGTGGATGCGGTTTTCCAGCCGGCAGCTTTCTGGGTAATCAGAGTCGGGCCTTGCAAGGCCACGAGATCGGAGGTCTTGGGTACAACGGTGGCCTGACCGCCGGCGGGAGCGGCTCCTGTAGCAGTCTTGGTCTCGGTAGTCGTGGTCGTTGTCGTGGGGGTGGTTCTGGTCTGGTAAGCGGGAGCGGCGGCGGAAGCGGTCTTGGACTGGGCCAGTGAGGCAGGGCCGGTGAGGCTTAAGCTCAATGCCGCGAGCAAACTCAAGGTTGATCCGGCGGCACGCAAGTTGAGAGTCTTCACTTTTGAATTCACTGTCTTTAGCTCCACATTCGATGGTGTTTGTTATGGGACCCTACCCAAGGTTGATTATCCCAACTTACTCGATCATATTGTAGCCTCTTGATAGCTCGTACTTTTACCTGGCCTGTAATCAGTATACTATTTCATATAATATATAGGCGGAAAAAAGGAAACCACCGACCCGGTTGGCGAGCTGAACGCTCACTTTCCCGGATCGGTGGCAACGCCCTGAGACCAGGCTATTCAGCCCGGCTCAGTTCCTCAAGCGTTGTTCAGCTCGTCGGTGGTCCACAACGACTGGCTGATGACATTGCCCTTCAGGTTCTTCAGGGCAATGAAATAACAAGGTCCGCTCGACCACGGCTCGGCCTGGATGAACTCTTCGTACACTCGCCCGTCCGGTAGGGTATACCGGTGCAGGTTGGCGACGACGTCCTTCCAGGCTCCCGTGATCTTGCCGATCACCTCGATTTTGGCAACCGGCACAACAACCTGGCGGTCGAAGGGCACGGCCTTCCCGTTGGGGAGGATCCGAGCACCAACTTCACGCACGGTCTGCTTGCGCGAAACCTTGTCACTTGCCCACTTGTTCAAACCAACGTATTGATCGCAGCGCATGTTTTTTCTCCTTGGAGTCGATTTGGGCGTTGACGCAGCTGTCTCCCGAGCCCATGAGTCGGAGACCGAGTGATTGCCCTGGGGCCCATCACCGGTTAGCTGCGTATCTGGCTTGTGCAAAGCCGTCACTGACAGGAAAGTCGGCTCACAAAATGTGAGGCGAAAATCCCTGAAGACGTGTTGCTCACTGTAAGTTACTGAAATGAAGATTTTTCAGCACAGCCGGATAAGATCTGGTCGACATCAATTCCCACAAAGCGATAAGTTCCGCAAGACCAGCTCGAGATGGTCAATGGGAAGTAAATCGGGGGGAATGGAGATTGCGAAGGATTTTTTTTGAAGGTTGAAGTTTGTGGGACAAATGGTGGACGCATTCAACCTAGGCCCGGACCGCGTGGGTTTACAAGAGGGTATCTTTAAACACCCTTCATAATGCCTCTGATGCGCCTCGCGCGTTCAAAAACCGTCTGGCGCAGTTAACGCACCGGGGCCCTGAATCAGTTGAGAGCGGGAGCGCCGGCATCGACTTTTTCAAAGAAGGTTTCCACTTCTTCGCGGGTCGGCAGAGCGGGTATGGCTCCGGCTTTCGTACAGGTGATGGCGCCGATAGCGTTAGCTCTGCGAATGATTTCGGCAAGTACGTCCTGGTCCATGGCAATCAGGGCTTCGCGCTTGTCGGGAGCTGATTTGATCAGGGGCAGGAGGCCGCCCAGAACGCCGGAGTTGAATCCGTCGCCGGCTCCGGTGGCCTCTACGAGTTCGACCTGGAAACCCTGGACCGTACGGCCGCCATGCTTGGTGGCAAAGTATGCGCCGCGGCTATCCAGGGTAATAATCAAAAGCGGCAGGTTGTGTTCTTCTCGCAGTTCATCGGCGGCTTTCCGCTCTCTCGAACCGGTCAGAAACTCCAGCTCGTCTTCATTGATTTTGACAACGTCGGCCCAGCTCAGGGTGTTGAGAATGGTCTGCTTGCACGTTTCGCGCGAGGGCCAGAGGCTGATGCGCACATTGGGATCGTAGGAAACGAGCATCTTGTGCGCCCTGGCCAGTTCCACCGCTTTCTTGGTGGATTCGGCGGCCGGACTTTCTATCAATGATATTGAGCCGAAGTGCAGGACCGAGCCCAGGGCAAATAGGTGCTGCTTCAGATCGTTGGGTTGTAATTTGGTGTCGGCACAGCTGATGCGCGAAAATTCGGCCAGCTTGCGGTCACCGGTGGCGGTTGTGACGACATAGGCCATGCGCGTCTGGGCGGTGGGGTCGAGGATGGCTCCGTCGACATTTATGCCCTCGGTTTCGAGGATAGAGCGTAACCAGCGGCCGAAGGCATCATCTGAAATGCGACCGATAAAGGCCGTGGGCACACCCTGCCTGGCAAGGCCTACGGCGGTGTTGGCCGGCGCTCCACCGGCGGCTTTGGTGAAGCTCTGCGCCTGGTCCAATTCCGCTCCGACAGTAGTGCAAACCCAGTCAACTAGGATTTCTCCAAGACAAAGAACATCGGCCATCTTGATAGCTGCTCCCGAAAAATTTTTGCAAAGTTGAAGCATTATACATGGGTCGAAAAGCCTGATGACAGCCCGGATTTTCCTGAACGGTTAAAGGATGTTAAAAATTTGTGGCATAATTATTATCTGGCGCTAATATCTTGGCGTCCTTATACCGAGGATCCAGTAAAATTTTCGGAAGCAGATAAGTGCCATGTCTAAATTTGTACCTGTTGCAAGCTCAGCCCACAATGTCTCAGCCCGACCGACTATGAACTCTTCGTCTAAAGGTGGCTCCGGATTTGATCCTGAGCTGGCGGCTAAAATCGAGGCCCTGGAAAAACAGCAGGCCTTGCATAAGCGCTGCCCGTCTTGTGGCGCATCGTCTACCAGCCAGCGCCTCACCTGCGAGAGTTGTGGTAATTACTTTGAACGAGGCGCCGAGGAGACAATCTGGGATAATCCGGCGGCAATTTTTAAAGTTGGTGGCCAGACCGAGGAAGAACAGCAGCTTGCTGCTCTAAAAAGTTATCTCGTTAAGCGTATAGTGGCCAAGGCGATTGATAGTGTAATTGTCGGCTCTTTGATATTTATGGAGCTTGTCGGTTATTTTGGCCTGGCCCGGGGCTTCAACAGCATGCCTCAATACGCGCCCCTGATGCTGAACATTTTGTTCTGGGTGATGCCCGTGCTTGTGCTGGTGACCGTATTGGGTTACCAGGCCGCTTTTGAAGCTTCTCCGATTCAGGCCACGCCCGGTAAGCTGGCGATGAGTCTTTATGTGGTTAACGCCGACGGCAAGCAGATGGGTTCGGAAGCGCTTATTTTCAAGGCTTTTCTCTCCGCTCTTCCGGCTCTTGGTTTTGCCGCCGTCTATCTTTATTTCTTCATGTCCAGGTGGCGTTTCGGCATGCAGTTGGACGCTATCTCCACTGCTGTTCTTGCTATTTCAGGCGTTGCTTTCTTTGTCACTTTTCTGTCCCTGCACATTATTCTGGGTGCCGAAAAGAAACGTCAGACAATTCCTGATCTGCTCTCCGGTACTTTTGTGCAGGAACGCTAATCCGGTTTACGGCTTACCCTCACAGAACTGCTGTCGTCGAGGTAATACTACCGCAGCTAGTATAAAAATGTAAAAATGAGATGGGGAGGGATTAGCTCCCCATCTCGAGTTTTTGCCGGCATGGAAGCCATAGATACTCAACCTTTGAAGGAGTTGAGGCGGCGCAGGCGGCGGTACGGAGGCTTGCCTTTTTCGAGCAGGCGTTTGACTACAGCCGGCAGGTCGCCCGGATTGATGCCCTGGAAAAAGGCGTTCGTCCAGTCGATACCTCCTTTTTCGTTGGCTCCGCGAATCTGATCGTCGGAGGCTACTGCGCAGGGGTAGGGAATGATTTCCCATTTGTCCCCCAGCGCGCCGTGGAAAGATGCCAGGGCGCGCGTTGTGTGAAACGGTGACGTGACCAGATAGAGACGGCGAGGCGTCAGTCCGTGCAGGTAGCGGACCGAGGTGAGGATGGCATTACCGATGGTGTCACGGGATTGGCCTTCCTGCAGGATGTGTCGGGAGGGAATGCCGCTCTTTTTGAGAATCTCGGCCATGAGGGCCGCTTCCGTTTTGAGCTTGGCCCTTTTGGCCGGTGTTTCCTCCTTGCGTCCGTCGCCGGAGACAATGATGGTCATGTGTTGGCCGGTCTGAGCCAGCGACTGCGCCAGAGCCTGGTACAGTTCGATGGCCGCGACCGCCCTTAAATGAGTGGTTTCGCTGGCGGTGCCGTCAGCGGCTATGCCTGAGCCCAGGCAAACGGTGACGACAGCCCCAACGGAGGGGGCGTTTTTGGACACGTTGGTATTCTTCTACTCCTTTCTTTTTGCCGATTTGCTGCCGGCAACCGGGGGCTGAGCTGCAGCAAAGCCACAGCCCAGGCCCAAGGTCCGGCAGATGCTCAAATCGGCGAATGCAGATTTACTGCTGCTTATCAGGGGGCGATTTCGCGCAGAATCTCCACACGCAGATGCGGGAAGACCGCGCGCAGGAACGCTGCCGCCGCTTCCAGCTGTTCGATCGTCGGGCGGTAGGTGCCGGAGTTGGCCGAGAGCCAGATGGTGCCCTCGGCGTCCTTCCACATTTCACCGGCGAAGATGACGTCCGGAGCGTAGCCGCTCATCAGGACGTGCTTGCTCAAGATCCAGTCGAGCAGCTTGGCGCCGACCGAGATGCGAGCGAGGATGATGCTGCGTCTGGTCAGGACGATGTTGTACTTGTTGGCGGAAGAAGCGCTGTGGGTGCGCAACATGTCGTAGACATCGCGTTCGGAGAAAGCAATGTCGTCCGCCCGGATCTCGCTGAAGTCCCTGGCCAGGACATGCCGGATGGCGGCGACGACCGGCCGACTGAAGAGCACTGCCTTCTTCAGGCGTGTGCTCCAGCTGGGCTTGGCCTGGGGGAAGGGCTTGAGCGTTTCGCTCAGGAAGCTCTCCGACTTGACGCGGTCCTGCGTGCCTTCGAAGAAGGCATGAGTGCCGCCGCCAAGCTGTCGGATCCAGGTGCCCAGCATGGAAGTCCGCGCCACCTGGATGCGGATGTCTTTCTCGTACACCACATCTTCGGGCAGAGCCGGTGCCACTTCCCGCTTGCGTTGCGCGATTTTCTGATCGCGGTTGCTGATCTTGCCGGAGGTGAAGGCAAGAAGCCGGGCCATGAACTTGTTTTTCTTGGCGGCCGGTTGCAGCTTGCGCTCGGCGTGGCGGCAGAAGGTCCAGGCCTCGGCTTTCATGATCTGCCAGGCGTGACGCTCGACCGATGACGGGGTGGTGCGAATCCACTCCAGGTCGATGGTCTGCCCTTCGTACTTGAGCTCGTTTTGCAGCAAGTAGGCCAGCATCGCCTTGGGCATGTAGATGGAGCTGAGCTTGCGCTTGCCCGCGCTGAATCCGGCGTCTTCCATGACGCGCAGATTGGCGTTGACGCAGGTCCAGTACTTGTTGCCGTGGTGCACCTTCATGGCCGCGCGCAGTCGTTCGACGGCCCCGGCGGGAAGGTTCTTGAAGCGCAGGAGAATGCCGGATTGAGCCCATTCGCGCGTGTCTTCGATGACCGAAGGAGCACGGCGCAGGGATTTGCCGGCAAACTTCTGATAGCCGCCATTGCCGTCGGGCACGACCAGATAGGCGTTGGGGATGCCGAAGCCGATGAAGACTTCGTCGCGGCCGCTGAAGACCGAGGGGATGTGGAAGACCTTGAGGTCCGCCACGGTGCGTTCACGCACCGTCGAGGCGTCGACCACGTTCGGCACGTTCGCGTTGCCAAAGAGAAATTCCGGACGGCGTTCGAAATGGGCGGCGTAGCCCTGGTTTTCGGTGCGGTTGGACGTTACTGTATTGGTTGCCATATCAATGTTTCCTCCGGGAGGTTTCAGTCGTGCTCTTCCGAGATGCGCCGGGTGTCTTCGTCGAGATGCTTGGCGCCGGCCAGCCAGACGATGCCGCCGACCAGTACAAGCAGTGAGACAACCAGGAACGCGATCGTCATGTTGTTGCCGGCCGCGTCGGTGATGGCACCGATAGCCAGCGGAGAGAGCACGTCACCGAGCAAGTGGATGACCAGGATGTTGAGCGCAAAAGCGCTGGCACGGTGGTGCGGTGCTACGACGTTGGCCAGGGCTGTGTTGCTCGGTCCGGTGTTGAGGAAGAGACCGAAGCAGGTGAGGAAGACGAAGACCCAGGCCAGGGGGAAAGGCGCATAGAGCATGCCCAGGGTGAGCGGGAAGGCGATGATCATCGCCCAGCCCGAGACCGTGAAGTAGGAGCCCTTGAGCTTGGTGCGCAGCTTGTCGGCCATGTAGCCGCCGATGAGGGTGGCCGAAAGCCCGGAAACCACGAGGATGGCACCGAAGATCAAGTTGACCTGGGCCAGGTCGCCGGCGTGGCGATACTCGTGGAAGTAGGTCGGCATCCAGAATCCGATGCCGCCGATGGCGAATGTCATCGCCGTCATGGCGATGGTGTTGGCGCGGAAGGACTTGTTGGCCCAGAACTTCCTGTACAACTGCCAGGTGGACTCGCCTTTGGGGGCGGGCCTGTTGGTCAGGGACCTGGCTCTGGCAGCGGCATCGGCGGCGACAGCGCGCGGGTCGCGCATGAAGAGGCAGATGGCGGCGAGCAAGATGCCGGGCGGCAGGACCAGGTAGAAGGCCCAGTTCCAGGAGAGGCCGGCGCTGAGGACCAGTCCGCCCATGACGAAGCCCAGGGCCGATCCGACCGGAATAGCCAGATAGAACCAACTGAGCACGGAGCCACGTTTCTCCACCGGGTAGTAATCGGACAGGATGCTGGGAGCCAGCGGACCGTAAGCCGCTTCACCGAAGCCGACGAAGCAGCGAGTCAGAAGCAGTGCACCGAATGTGGTGGCTAGTCCCGAGGCGCCGCTGGCCAGGCTCCAGACTGTGATGCCTGCTGCTATCAGCCACCAGCGCTTGATTGGCAGAGCGCTGAGGACGGGAGAAAAGAGCATGTAGCTGACCATGAAGGCCATACCCAGCAAGCCCACAAGCGCGTTCTCGGGGTTGGAGCCCAGGATGCGGGTGAGGATGTCGAGCAAAAATCCGATCACACCGGAGTGCTGCGGATTGGCAAGCAGAGTCTCTTTGATCTGAGGAACCACGGCCGACAGAACCTGTCGGTCGATGTAGTTGAAGAGATTGATGACGACCAGAAGGATGAGAGCCGCACGCGCGCCGGGCACGGTGGTGGCTGGTCCAGAGTCGCCAGGTGTCTTTTTGTCTGACATAGATTGCTCCAGTTGTTGGAACTGTTTTCTAGAACTAGAACGGAGTCGAGCGCCCATGGCTGCAATCGGTGAGAAAGCAGAGAGGCGGCCGGAGGGTGTGGTGGTGTTATCTAGAAGTTTTCTTTGGGAACAGAGACGAGGTTAGTTGTTGAGGACCTGAGACTAGGCGCGCGGAGATTTAGATCTCAAGACAGGTTTCTTTTTAGTAACGTCAGAGAGATTTAAATGCTTCAATCTCAGCTGATTAGAAACAGAGCAAGAGAGTTTTAAAGGCAGACCGGAGCACTTGTCTACCCCTTCCTTAGTGCTGCTTTATCCTCTCCGGTGGGCAAATTTCTTCTCTCCCCGCGTCTAGCTAAGCTCGCGTGAGCGCTCTCGGTCGGGGCTGATGTTATACGATATAACATAGTGTAATTGGTCAAAAAAATCAGAGCCCGGACCCGGTAAGACGCCACCACTTATGGTGTCGTTCAAACCGGGCCCGGGACTCCGCTAAAAGACCGGGAGGTCTTTTAAGGGGCTGTTTACTTCTTGTTCTTCATGCGCACGGGCAGCCAGGTGCGACCCTTCCAGGGGATCTGACCGGTGAGCGTGGCTGCGGTGAAGCAGATGGCCATGGCCACGAAAGCGGCGGTGGAAGCGCTGGAGACCACCAGGACCGAGCTGAAGAGCAGGCCGGCGATCTTGAGTGCGATCGCGCCGGAAGCCCAGAACGAGGCGTACTGGATGAAGCGCCCGGTCTGCACCAGGTTGAAGATGGAGCGGGCCTGCACGGTCACGAAGACGCCGCCGGCGACGGCAGCGGTCGAGACCAGAGCGGCAATCAGGACACCGGGCAGAAGCGAGCCGGCGGCGATGTGCGCGCCGAGGCCCAGGCCCAGAGCGATGAGTGACGAGGCGAAGAAGTAGAGGATGACCTTGATCAGGTGTGACATGTTTTTTTCCTATCCGGGAATTTCCCGGTCTAAGTCGAAAAAAGTGGGTCGGCTTTTCAGTCGACCCACCGATTGGATTTGCTCGCCGGCATCAGGCGCGCTTGCGGCGCTTCTTGCAGGCTTCGCAGCTGGCGTGCAGTTCGGCGGGCTTGCCGTCTTCGCTGCCGGTAGCCATCTTGCGACGACGGAGGAGGCGCTTGATGGCGCGCTCTTCGGCATCCCGCCAGTCGGTGACCTGGAAGGTCGTGAAACCGGTGTTTTCGGGAAGCTTGTCACCGTTCTTGCTGAGCGAGGACTCGAGCGGCAGGAAGATGAAGTTGGTCTTCGACAGGCAAACGCCGTCCGAGCGAATGCTGTTGCCGATGAAGGCCGAGTAGTGCGGATCGATGTTGTAGTCTTCGATCGCTTCGGCGACGAGTTCGGCCTTGCCTTCGCGCAGGGTGATGATCGTTTCGTCGAAAACGGCATCCAGTCCGCCCTGGCGAATCTTGTACTTCTGCACTTCGCGGTCACCGACGGTGACTGCGATCAGCTTGAAGTTGTGCTGCGCGCGGGTCAGAACCTGCAGCGCATGCGGGAAGAGTTCCGGCTTGCGGAAGAACGGCGCGTTGCCGATACGTTCCAGGACCGGCAGGATATCAGCACGCGGTTCGAGCTTGTGCTCGGCGCAGAGGTGATGATAGGTCTCGACGATGCCTTCGGGGAAGCGTTCGCGTTCGAAGCCACGGTGCGGCATGCTGCCGTAGTAGATGTCGCCCAGGGCCTTCTTGGAGGTCTCCTTGGGGACGCCGAGCAGTTCCATTACCGTGGCGAATTCCTCGAATGCTCCGTCGAAGTAAGGCTGGCAGAGCATCGCGGTACCGTCGATGTCGACAAAGAGAGCGGCGATCTTGCCGCCGGGGCAACACATGTTGCGGTCTGCGCTGTGACAGGGTGTGGTCATAAATATTTCCCTTCTTGTTGGGCACGCGGGAGTCATAGGAGCTTCCTGCGTGGGTGGGTAAAAATAACCGATCGAGAAGACGGGCAGTCATCCTGGACCTGAAGAGTCGCGCAACTCAAATGCAAGAGTTGCTCAAAATTCGGGCGCGCGGGATGTGTCTTTTGATGCGATTGAACTGAAGTGTTGTTTGGTTAGAAATGGGGTATAGATCTTCTTCCTAAAGCATTGGAAGAAGGACAGTAAATAGTTCCCCGACATATCTCTCTTTATGTGAGGGAGCTTTAAGTGCTTGGCAACCGCCCGTAAACACTGTGCTAGCTAGCGCTTGCAGGCGATTGCCAGATGATCAGGCGATTAGCGGTAGATGGCGTTGACCCGAATCACCCAGGTGCTTTCCTTGCCGTCCTTGCCCTCCACCTGCTCGAGCAGAAGTACGCCCTCCTGCATGTAGCGCATTGTGTTGACCGGCTTGTCGGTGTGGGGATTGTAGGATTCGTTCACCTTGCTGATGCCGGTCAGGTCGCGAATAGCGGCCAGCGAGCTGTGCACGTCCGAGACCTTGATCGGCAGTTCGGTCGCCGACTTGGCTGCGCCCTGGTAGATTTTCCAGAACCAGTAGGCATTGGAGACTTTCGACCAGAGCAGCTTGTGAGCCTCCGCCGTCATGAAGGTCTTCTGCACCTCATCCAGGTCGTTGGCGGCGCCACCAAGTTTCTTGGAGAGCGTGCCAATTTCTTTGCCGAAGTAGATGGTTTTCTGCGACAGATGCTTATCACCGGCCGTTTCGACGAGCTTGGTCTCGATCAAGTCCCGCAGTTGCTGCAGCGGTGAAGGCTGCTTGTATTTGACTTCCACAGGTTCGGGCTTGTTTTCGCGCACCTGAGAGGGTTTGGGTGGTTGTCCCTGACCCTTGCCCAGCTCGAAAGTCAGACGTCCGCCCTCGTCCACCCCGATCAGCACGAGATCCTGTCCGGCGATGGTTTTCTTCTCCAGCTCGCCGCCGAGGGCATCGATCACTTCGCGCTCGATGATCTGTTTGACTTCGGCTACACCGCCGTCGTTTCGCAGCGTCAGGGCGAGAATGTGAGGAGTGACCTCGTCCTTGAATTTTACTTCGAACCAGTCCGGAGCGGGCAGGCCGGAGCAGATGCGATCCTGGACGAAGCCCAGCTCCATGGAGACAAGCTCCTGCAGCTGGTTCTGGGTGAGCGGTGCGAAGATGACCGTCTCATCCAGGCGCTTGAGAAATTCGGGGCGGAAGTGCTTGCGTAGCTCTTTGTGCACGACCTGGGCGACATCGTCCTCAGTCGGCTGGGTTGCTTCCTTGACGGCGAAGCCGATCGAACGGCCGAATTGCTCCAGTTGTTCCATACCCAGGTTGCTGGTGAGGAAGAAGATGCAATCGGTGAAGTCGGTTTCGACGTTGTTGGCCAGACGAATCTTGCCCTTGTCGAAGATCGCCAGCAGCACGTCCTTGAGCGAGGTGTGCGCCTTTTCGATCTCATCGAGGAGGATGACGGTGATTGGAACTTTCGAACCCTTGCGTGAAGCGACAAGATTTTGTCGGGCAAGAAGAGCGGTGGGCGCCTTGCCGTCTTTCTTGCCGCCGGAAGAATTGTCGTCATCGCCTTTGCCGGGAGGGCTGTCGAAGCCGACGTAGGACGGAGGCGCGCCGAGCAGGCGTGAGACCTCATGACCGTGCTGGTATTCGGCGCAGTCGACGCGCACGAGTGCTTCGACGTCTCCGTGCAGTGAGAGGGCTGTGGTCTCGGCGGTGAGGGTCTTGCCTGTGCGCGATTTGCCGATCAGGAGTGCTTTGTAGACGGGGCCGCGCTTGTTGCGCAGGGGATTGCCGGCGCGGCGTTTGGCTCTTGCTGCTGCCCGCTTGGCTCCTTCCTGGCCGATCATGCGGCTGTCCAGAACTTTGATAAAACCGAGTTCTTGCGAACTCTTCTCTTCGGTATTCAGGCGGGTTGTTTCTATGTTGCTCATAGTTGTTACTCCGGCACCCACTCATACTCGGAAGCAGTCAAATACGTCTCAGAATCTGAGATTGATATGACGCGCTAAGAGCTGCTGGTGCCTTGAAAAGATATTTTGGAAAGGAAGGAAAGAGGTAACAACTGACGTTATGAACTTGGCGGTGATCATTGCTTGCTTGACATGGGTAAAACTCTTGGCAAATATGGCTTAAGGGCCCCCGGCGACGGGGTTGTCAGGCGATTGAGGCCGAAGAAGTGTCCCATTCACGGATCGCGCAACTGGCACTAAGTGCGCCTGGCGGCCGGATTCTCGAGGCGATCCTGGTCGATGAACAGTTGACGTTTTTTCGGCAACGCCTTTGATTGGTGGTACTGCCGGTGGTGTCAGGTCTGAAGGTGGAGCAGAGTGTTTTTTTAACCGGTCTTTGTGGCGAAGGGTAAACTTCGCTCGGCTAGCGCCTTTCACATCCTGTTACAGAGGCCATCATAACGTCGATTTTATCGTCGTCAATGCTTCGCGCAAGCGATGCGCGCCGGAGTGTGGCAGCACCCGGAGGGGTTTGATCGGCACTGAAAAAGTCCAAAAAGCACAGCATAGTAATAATACGCGCTTTCTTAAAAATACGAAATTAAGCTCTATTGAGAAGCAACACAGCTTTTTACATTACTAGGTTCTTTGAGAGTTCAACATTCATCATCAAATTCCATTTACTTATTTCCCTTACGTCGCCGAAGTTATTCCAAGCCTAACCATTTGCTTCAACCCCAACCTCCGACCTGATTATGAAAGGCAATCCTATGGATGAAGCTGTCAAAACTCCTGCCGCTGTCAGTGAGAGACCCGACAAGAGACGCACCCCACCCCGCGGTGACCGTCCCGTCAACTTTCGCTTGATGCCCGCCGGATTCGTCCCCCCGTTTGCTGCCGTCACGGCTGTCG
>JAFEAV010000045.1 GCA_018266215.1 Cyanobacteria bacterium SZAS LIN-3
CTGCTTTCTTAGGAGCTGCTTTTTTGGCTACTGCTTTCTTCGGAGCTGCTTTTTTAGCAGTTGTCTTTTTGGCGGCTGCTTTCTTAGGAGCTGCTTTTTTGGCAGCGGCTTTCTTAGGAGCAGCTTTCTTTGTTACCTTTTTAGCGGCTTTCTTAGGAGCAGCTTTCTTCGCAGCTTTTTTAGGAGCAGCTTTCTTAGCGGCTTTCTTAGGCTTTGCGGCCACAGCGCCTGCTTCTTCGGCTACAGCGGCGGCAGGATTAGCTCTGCGCGTTGTTGCCTTTTTCTTTTTCTTCATTGCCATTTAATTTTTCTCCCTTAGTATTCGTTCGGGTGGATTGCTGAATGACAGTTTCAATTTCGGGCTTGAAACTTAGCTGTCGAATCTTGAGCAGGTAGAGAAAGGACAATCAGTCACTCGTTGAGTTATCTAACCGACCTGTGTCTACCCTCTTGGTCCACCTTCTTCGTTTAAGAGCAATCACTCAACATAGCGTTGCTCTTTTTTCCTGTCACACCACACGCACCATAGAGTACATTCAGTTTGAATAAATTGCAATATATAGATCTCCTCCAAAGTACCCTGCGATCGATCTGAAAGTGCTGATCGAAGTGCATATCAAAAAGAAAGGCGTCGAATAAGATCAGCTATTCATGCCACTTTTAGAAGGAGTAATTTTTCGGAAGTGGTATCACTTTTGGGTCAGAAGAGGCCGAAAAATTTTTTTTTCGAATTTTGCAATTTTCCGTTTCCAATTTACAAAACTGAGCGACCATGAAAACAAAATCGAAGAGATAAATCGGTCCAGAAATAGTTATCAAGCGAGCTGGCGGACCGAAATTTAGCGCAAGTGCATCTGCGTGAATGCGGCTGTTCATCAGCATTTCAGCAGACTCTTTTCGATCAGAACAAGACGATCATTTTTTCAAGTCAGACGAGTTGTACCGACAAATCCGAAGGCCGATCTGAATGCTTCGTTCTGGATTTCTTTCAGTTCATGAAAATCAATCACATCGTGGTCGATCAACCGTTCATATTCTCCGGGCAAGGTACAGGGTGAAGGATTTCTTCCAGGATTGTCCGTACACACCGCAATGGCCACCCCAGCCTCACGACAGCGGGTGAAGACGGTACGCAGGTCGGAAAAATCTTTGAGCACTCCAGTTTGCCGGTAGCTGGTTGGACATACTTCGAGAGTAATCTGACGCTTCGCTAAGTCTTTGAGCATTTGCGGTTTTGAGATGGGAATGTGAATGCCGTGACCGATTCGATCCAGGGTGGCAAAAAACCGCGGGTCGACATTGTCGATACTCGTCTCCCCAAGGTGGCACGTGGTCTTGAGACCTGAAGCCCGGGCCTTGGCCATTAATTTGACCCAGTCCTCGGTTCGCTCGGTGTTGATTTCGGGACCGGCAAGATCCACCCCGACCACTGGACCAAGATTGTCTTGCGCACATTTGAGGATGGCGTCGTTGATCGTCTTGGGCAAACGGCGGTCAAAGCAAAGTATTTGCTTAACAGTAATCGGGTAATCGGCGGGTCTCAGATTGGCGGAGATTACTTCAACGATCAGATTCATCTGACCGAGTCGCTTCGCCACAGTCATCTTATGATCGGTTCGAAAATAAGGGTTGTAGCGCAGTTCCAGATATTGCAGATTTTCGAAAGTGTAAGCTCCACGACATAGACGAAGGCAAAAGTATGGAAGATGTTCCAGACTTTGCAGTTCCTCTACAAGTGAGTGAATCTTCACAAACTCTTCGAGGGTTCTGCACGGTCTGGTGAACCAACTATAAAAACCATCGTAATCCGGGAAGTAACTCAGAACAGGATGATCCTGTCTCTGCAAAAACTTGTAGATTATCCGAGGATGCAGCGCCCCACCCAAGTGCCTGTGAAGGTCCGCATATAATGCCATTGTCCTGCCGCCTTTCCTGTTTCTGTACCTAATAGGCATTTGCCCGCCTGGCGGGTATTTAAAAACAAAAGACCTAATTTCATATTCTGTACTATATATATAGTTCGTTTTTCTATTCCCGGACGAGAGAGAAATCAAACCCATGAATTTCCCCGGTCAGAAATTTTTCCCCGCAGCCGTAATCACAGCCGTGCTCTGTGCCGCCGGCGTCACGACAGCAAGCGGGCAGAACCACACAACACCGGATCCCGTCGTACTGATGAAGACGACCAAGGGTACGATGGCCATCAGAGTTTTCAGTCGCATGGCTCCGACAACCGCCCGAAATTTTCTCGACCTGGTCCGGCGTGGTTACTACGATGGGAAAACCTTCCATAGAGTTGAGAGGTGGTGCATTCAGGGAGGCTGCCCCATCGGTGACGGCACTGGTAGTTATTGCGAACCTGAAACAGGCAGACCGAGATTTATCCCTCTGGAGATCAATCGCAACTTGAGTCATTCGGCAGCGGGGGTCGTCGCCATGGCCCGGTCCACCAATCCCAATTCGGCCAGCTGTCAGTTCTACATCCTCAAATCACCGATGAGACAACTGGACGGTCAGTACGCAATTTTCGGCGGCGTGGTTGAAGGCCTCAACACCATTTACGGCATCAATATCGGAGACCGCATCATTCACGCCGAAATCGTCAATCAAGCGGATCAGGGTAACGGTTCCGGCGGCGAAGAGAATTCCGCCGCTGGCTCCGGCAATTCTTCGAACAACAATACCCCGACCTCTGGAACGTCGGGCCAGAGCGGATTCTAGAGCATTCAGATCAGAGCCATAAGGGCGGCGGCGTCGCCGGCGATCTCGGTCAAGCGACCATCCTTCATTATGCCTCTATCCTCAAGCCAGGCTTCAAATTCAGGAGCCGGGCGCAGGCCAAAGATTTGACGCAGCGAGGCCGTGTCATGAAAGCTCGTGCTCTGATAAGAGAGCATCACATCGTCGCCCATCGGCACGCCCATAAAATAATTGACTCCGGCTGCGGTCAAAAGGATAGTCAGGTTCTCCAGGTCATTTTGATCGGCGGCCATGTGATTTGTGTAACAGGCATCTATGCCCATCGGCAAACCAAGCAATTTAGCCATGAAATGATCCTCGAGACCGGCACGGATCATCTGCCGACCGTCAGCCAAATATTCCGGACCGATGAATCCGACAACATCGTTTACAAGAAATGGTTTGAAACAACGAGCGAGGGCGTAACAGCGAGCTTCCATCGTTAGCTGATCGGCACCGTGGTGAGAGAGGGAGGAAAGCTCGGATCCCTGCCCTGTTTCAAAATACATGAAGAGCTCACCGTCAGCTCCGTGCAATCCTTCACCAACCTGATGAGCTTGTCTTAAGAGATCGTTGTCGATGCCGAAGGCCTTATTTCCCTTTTCACTGCCGGCGATGCTCTGGAAAATCAGCCCGGCCGGCGCGCCGCGCTCGATAGCCTTGAGCTGAGTGGTGATATGAGAAAGGACGCAATTTTGCGTGGGCAGTCGCAGATCTCGAATCAGCTTGTCTGTTTCGGAAAGTAAACGAGCAACTGTCTCCGGCGTATCGTAAACAGGATTGATACCAATGACAGCGTCACCGATGCCGAAGGAAAGTCCTTCGTAGATTGAAGCCTTGATGCCGTCGATGGCATCGGCCGGGTGATTGGGCTGCAGACGAGCAGCAAGACGACCGGGAAGACCAAGTGTGGTCTTAGCTCGGGCCACTACCCGACACTTGAGCGCACCCTGGACCAGATCCATGTTGGACATCAGTTTGGCGCAGGCGGCCGCCATCTCTCCGGTCAAACCAAACTGAATCTTCTCAATGTCGGCCAGGCATGTTTCGCCGGCCAGGACAAATTCGCGTAGCTGATCGACAGTCCAGTTTTTTATCGACTGAAAGGCAACCGGATCCAGATTGTCCTGAACGATGCGGGTCACTTCGTCATCTTCATAAGAGACGACCGGTTGCTCCTGCAAATCTCCCAGGCGGACCGAGGCGAGAACCCTCTTGGCAGCCACGCGTTCGCGCTCACTACTGGCCGCAATCCCGGCCAGGCGGTCACCGGACTTCTCCTCCCCGGCTTTGGCCAGTACTTCCTTGAGGGAGGCAAATTCGAATTTTTGACCGCTGATTGTCGTTGCCAGTTGCATCAATTCCAACCAAAAGAATTTTGAGAGTGAAAAATCACTCCCAGAAATATATCCGCTTAGTGTACCCTATGCCTTTATGTCAGATGAAAAATCCAGCGCGGCAATCAAAAAGTTGCGGGCCCTTACTCCGGCTCGCATCGGTGTCGGACGCGCGGGCACACGCCCGCGAACCAGTACCCTGATAGACTTCTGGGCCGATCATGCCGAGGCCAAGGATGCCGTCAAAAGCGATCTCTCCCCGCAATTTATCGATGCGTTCTGTCGTGAATATCAAGCCCTGTCGGTTCATTCGAGTGCAGCGAATCGAGACGACTTTGTCCTCTTTCCCCCGCGCGGCAAAAAACTCAAAACCGAAGACCAGGAACTTGTCCGCACCGGCATCGAGCAGGACCGGGACGTGGCCGTGATTATTTCGGATGGTCTCTCCGCGAGAGCGGTGGAAGAAAACGTACCGGATCTCTATCCGATGCTCCTGGACGGATTTGCCTCGGCCGGTGTAAGCAGTTGTCGACCGGTGATCGTACGGTTTGGTCGAGTGGCGGTCGGCGATCAGATCGGATACCTGGCCGGAGCCAAAATCGCCCTCAATTTGATCGGCGAAAGGCCAGGCCTGAGTTGCGCTTCGGGGCTTTCTGCCTACATCACTTACAATCCCAACCCGGCGACGACGATAAGCTCGGATCGAACCGTCGTCTCCAATATTCATGAAGGCGGCACACCGCCGGTTGAAGCCGGTGCCTTCATCGTAAAAGTAATCGAACGCATTCTGGAATTGAAAGTCTCGGGCGTGAAATTGCAGGCCATGAGCTGACGGCAACTTATGAAGCGAGATGATTCATCCATTTTGAGTGTCGGCATCGATATCGGCACAACCACCACGCACCTGGTGGTGAGCAGCTTGAAATTTGACAATGTGGCCAGACCGACACAAATCAGCAATGTGCGCCTGACGGATAAGGAAGTCCTTTTTGAAAGCGCCATCTACAAAACCCCCCTCACACCCGAGGGATTGATCAATGCCGGAGCCGTAGCGGCATTGATTGAAGAGGCCTACAGACAGGCCTGTGAAAAAACCGGTCTGGATATGAAAGCGGTAGACACAGGTGCCGTGATCATAACGGGAGAATCGGCACGGACAAGAAACGCCGCCGAAGTAGTTTCGCAGATCGCCGGATTTGCCGGTGATTTTGTTGTCGAATCGGCCGGACCGGGACTGGAAAGTATTTTGTGTGCCCGGGGTTCCGGCGCGCAGCTCCTTTCAAAAGACGAAGGCATCAGGGTTTTAAATGTCGATATCGGCGGCGGTACCAGCAATTTTGCCGTGATCGACAATGGAGAGATAAGCGATATCGGAGTAAATCTCGTCGGCGGCAAAGCCGTGGTCTTCGCTCAGGGCAAAATCCTCTTCCTCAGCCGCGAGGCACAATCGATCTGCCGGGAAAAGAATCTGGCCCTGGAAGCCGGTATGAGCGAGGCGGACAATCTGTCGAAACTGAGTCTGCTGGCCGCTGAGTTGGCAGCAAAGATCTGCGGGCAAATTGCCTCCTTCGGCTCATTTGATCAAATTGTGCTCTCCGGTGGTGTGGCGGCACTGATGGAAAAATCACAAGATCAAAATCCCTACCAGGATTTTGGCGTCTATCTGGCCCTCGCTCTAAAACAGGCTCTGGCTGCCGCCGGACTGAAGTACGGTCTGGCTGACAATGCCATACGGGCAACGGTCCTGGGAGCGGGCATGCACACTCTGCAACTGAGTGGTTCGACTATAGATTTCCCTCGCGAATCACTGCCTCTGCGAAATCTGCCACTGCTCAAGATTGACGGCAGGGACAGGGACAATCTATCAAGGAATGTAAAAAAGGCCCTGGAGCTGAAAGAAATCGACTGGTCGAAAGCACCTCTGACACTGGCCTTGTCCGGTCTGAGAAAAGAAGACATGCAATATCGACGCCTGTCGGAGCTGGCCCGGAGCCTGGCTCACACCTTTCAAGATCTGCAAGCTTGCGAACCTTTTGTCATAACAACGCAGCAAGACGTTGCTATGGCCCTTGGCTTGCTTCTAAAGAGGCTCTTGCCAGATAAGAGAATAATCACAGTAGACGGCATATGCGTGACTGACGGAGACTATCTCGACATAGGTAGGCCAATGCATAGCAATAGTTTGAAGGATCAATATACGGCAGCGCTACCTGTCGTTGTAAAAACGTTGGTATTTTACAAAAACTGAATTTGGTGGCAAAATGGCACACTGAGTTTGGTAGAGGAATCAAATACTAATGAAAAAATCTCTTCTCGTGATTGCTGCAATCGCATTTGCAACCGTTTCCCTCGGCAGCCCCGCGCAGGCCGAAGACAACAAGTTCAAAAGCGGCTGCAAAAAAGTCGGCAACGCCATCATGTGGGCTCCCCGCAAGATCGGCCACGGCATCAGCGCCGGCTGGCACAAAATGACCGGTAAATAAGGTCAAACCAACAAATTAGCTCTGTCAGTCAAATCGACGCTTCAGAGTCAATGCATATTCAAGCCTGGCCAGGTATTCAAGCTTCGGAATCGTCCGAGCATTGAAACTGGCCAGGTGTTTATTCATATATTGAGAATCGAGCAGGACATAGCCGCGCTCTTTCATGCGCTCAATCAGAAAAACCAGGCAGACCTTGGATGCGTCGGTGGCGCGGTGAAACATTGATTCACCCATGAAGGCGCCACCAATAGCGACACCATACAATCCGCCCACCAGATTATCGCCATCGTAGGCCTCCACTGAATGGGCCAGCCCATGCTGATTTAGATAACTATAGACTTTCACTATTTTGTCGTTGATCCATGTTTCCTGGCGATCGGCGCAAGCCCACATCACGTCTTCAAAACGCCGATTGACGCGCAGCTGGAAGACGCCCTGGCGATAGGTGCGCATCAGTCTTTTGCTGGCGTGAAATTCTTCCAGATCCATGATGCAGCGATTTTCCGGGCAATACCACTGGATAACGCCGTCGTCACCAGCCATAGGGAAGATGCCCTGGCAATATGCCCGAAGCACAAGCTCGGGGTTGAAGTCCTGATCGAAGTAAGTGTTACTTTGCATGTGTTGGGCTCAGGCTGCGAATATAAACAATAATGCTCTGCAGATCACTGTCCGAAAGCTTACTCTTCGGAAATGGTGGCATCCCAAACTTACTGCCCTTGCGCACAAATTTGACTATCTCCTCATCATTTTGAAATTGCTTTTCAAAAGCCGGTCCCTTCAAGGGTTTATCCGGATGCATGGCATTATCGCCGTGGGCATGACAGCCCCAACAGGTGGCTTTAACAAACAGATCTTTGCCTCGTTTAATTTCCGCCTCCTTTTTGCTTTCACTCTTATCTGTACCCGCGGCAAGAGCACCTATCGACAGGCCGAAACAGGCAAAACTCAAAAGAAGGACAAAAATGGGCGATGGTCGGGTCATTCAGTCTCGAGCGCAGCCAGGAAGTCGGGGAAATTGAACTGGTAAACCTTGAAACAGAACTCCAGGTTATTTTCCATCATAACTTCCGAACAGGAAACGAGCTGAAAGAAGACTTTGTAATCAGGCAAAAAGGTGTCACAGTCAAAACGATTACGCACCTCGGTCAAATAAAGCAGGCCGCACTTTTCATGCTGCATGGCCTGAGTGTATATTTCAGCTCCGCCGATGACAAAGACCCGGTCGATCGGTCCGCGCGAAAGTATGGTCAGAGCCGCGTCCAGTGAATCGGCCTTGAACACGCCCTGGGGCAGAGAATAATCTTTATTGCGGGTGAGAACGACATTGACCCTATCCTTCAAAGGTCTGTAGCCAGCGGGAATCGACTCCCAGGTCTTGCGCCCCATGATGACGGCGTTTTTGACATCGGGCACCGGCGTCACCGAAGTCAGGTCGCGGAAATACTTCAGGTCCGTGGGTATGCGCCAGGGAAGCTGATTGTTCTTACCTATGCCGCGATTAAGGTCCGTGGCGACAATGATGTCAAATTTGGCCCGCAACGTTCAGTCTCAGACAGCAACAGGAAATTTGATAAATCCCTGGTGCACGTAGTCGCTCAGTACAAAATCATCAAAGGTCAGCTCGAAGAGCGGTTTCTTAGCTACCTGTACCGAAGGCAATTTTCCGGGCGTGCGCTTGAGCTGCTCATGTAAGCCATCAAGATGGTCCAGATAAATGTGGGCATCGCCAAAGGTATGGGTCATGATGCCGGGGGTCAAATTGCATTCCTGGGCCATCATGATGTTGAGCAGTGCGTAGCTGGCGATGTTGAAAGGCACACCCACGGCCAGGTCGGCCGAACGCTGATAGAGCTGAATGTCGAGACGCCCGTTGACCACATAAAGTTGGAACATCATGTGACAGGGCGGCAGCGCCATCTTGTCGATGTCGGCGACATTCCAGGCGGTAACTATGTTACGGCGGCTGTCGGGATTATTTTTGATCTGGTCCAGGGCATTGGCGATTTGATCGATGTGGCCCATTTTGTACTGCCCGGTCGACTCGTCCAGGCTGTAGGACGGCCAGTTTCGCCATTGATAGCCGTAAATGGGTCCGAGTTCACCGTCGGGATTGGCCCAGGCGTCCCAGATGGAGGTGTGCTGGGTGAGATCATCGTTGATATTGGTGGCGCCACGCAAAAACCAGAGCAGCTCACGCACGACAGCGTTGAAATTGACCTTCTTGGTGGTCAAAAGAGGGAAACCCTGACGCAGGTCGTATTTGGCCTGCATGCCAAAGACCGATATGGTGCCCGTGCCGGTGCGATCGGTGCGTCTTTCGCCGTTTTCCAGCACATCCCTGACCAGATCCAGATATTGCTTCATTGTCGCCAGTCCTGTTTTCTCGGGGCCCAGCCTGATCTCGGCGCCAGGGGCGTCGGCTTGCTGAGTTCAATAAACAGAGAATAGCATAATGACGAAAGTAAGTGGGCAAGCTGTTCCGAGCGCATTTTCATGCCCATTTTTATCGACATTCGGTATGCGAAAGATATACCGCTCACCCCCGCTGCCCCATACCTTATTTGCCTGCCTCAATTTATTAGGCAAGCAAGAGCAAAGCCTAATTCTCCTTTGAGAAAAGGCGGGATCGGCCGGATTCTGAGTTTAATTAGCCTTAGGCGTTTCAAATGCAGGTGTTTATGATCCCCAAGTTTCACAATGAGCCCTTCACAGACTTCACCCTGGCGGCCAATCAAGAGGGCATGAAAGCAGCCCTGGCCAAGGTTAGAGGCGAACTCGGGCAAAAATACCCCCTTGTCATTGGCTCGGACAAAATTGAAACGCAGGACCAATTGGTCTCCACCAATCCGGCCAAACCCAAAGAAGTGATTGGCTCTTTCTCCAAAGCCAATACAGATCTGGCCGAACAGGCCATGAGAACCGCCCTGGCGTCCTTTGAATCCTGGAAGAAAGTCTGCCACAAGGAAAGAGCGCGCTATCTTTTCAGAGCCGCCGCCCTGATGCGCAAACGCAAGTTTGAGCTGTGCTCCTGGTTGATTCTCGAAATCGGCAAGAGCTGGGCCGAAGCCGACGGTGATGTGGCCGAAGCAATTGACTTCTGCGAATATTACGGCCGTGAAATGCTGCGACTGGGCGCCCCTCAGCCGGTAACGATATTGCCCGGCGAAGAAACCGAACTTTATTACATCCCCCTGGGTGTGGGTCTGGTTGTTCCGCCCTGGAATTTCCCCTTCGCCATCCTCGTAGGCATGACCATGGCTTCGGTCGTGGCCGGTAATACCGTCATTCTCAAGCCATCCAGCGAAACGCCGGCCATTGCCTATCAACTGATTAAGATTATGGAAGAAATCGGTCTGCCCAAGGGTGTGATCAATTTCCTGCCCGGCCCCGGCGCCAGCGTCGGCGACTATCTGGTGGCTCATCCCAAGACTCGCTATATCGCCTTCACCGGTTCGAAAGAAGTTGGCCTGCGCATCAACGAAATGGCCGCGAAACCGCAGCCGGGACAGCTCTGGATCAAGCGCGTCGTAGCTGAAATGGGCGGCAAAGACTCCATTATCGTCGACAAAGAGACCGATCTCGATGCCGCCGCCGACGGTGTCGTGGCTTCGGCTTTTGGCTTCCAGGGCCAGAAGTGCTCGGCCTGCTCGCGGGCCATCATCCACAAAGATGTCTACGATGCCATGGTCAAAAAGATCGTCGATCGCACCAAAGCGCTGAAAATGGGCAGCCCGGAAGAGCGCCAGCACAATTATGGTCCGGTCAGCTCAAAATCAGCCTACGAAAGCATTCTCTCCTACATCAAAATCGCCGAGAGCGAAGGCAAGATCGAATGCGGCGGCGAAAGCAAAAGCAGCACCATGGATGGTGGCTTCTACATCGAGCCCACCGTTGTCTCCGGAGTCGGCCCCCAGGCTCGCATCGCCCAGGAAGAAATTTTTGGACCGGTCCTGGCCATCATCAAGGCCGACGATTTCAGCCATGCCCTGGAAATTGCCAACAACACCGAATTTGGTCTGACCGGTGCCGTTTACAGCAACAACCGCGACCATCTTGAACGCGCCCGCCGTGAATTCCATGTCGGCAATCTCTACCTCAACCGCAAATGTACCGGTGCCATGGTCGGGGCGCATCCCTTCGGCGGTTTCAATATGTCAGGCACCGACTCGAAAGCCGGGGGCCCTGATTACATCCTGCTCTTCACCCAGGGCAAATCAGTGGCTGAAAAGTTTTAGCCCAGCTCTTGGCAATAGCAGTCTGCTAAACTAAGGCCTAATATCAATCTAGGTTTGTTAGGTAGGTTGGTTAGGAGGACCGAATGGCTGAGTCAATTAGCCTGATAAGACAAATCGCTGTCAGGGCAATTGTCACCGAAAATTTTAAAAGCCAGGTTGCCAACGAGATATTGCGCAACATTCAGCAAATAGACGCTGAACTGCAGCAACTGGAATTCAAGGGGAAACGAGCGATTTCGGACATTGAGAAAAAGTCGGGCGGCATAGTCTCGACCGATGCTCGTGTGCAAATCGAAACAATCCGCGGACAGGTTGAGCAGGAAAAAATGCGTCTCTTGCAACTCAAGGAAGAAATGCAGGGACAGAATCAGGCTCTTTCCGAATTGCCTGTGGGTTCGGTGGTGACGCAATTCACGGTGGAAAACCCCGTCGAAGTGCGCATTGGCGAAAACATTTTCCAGCGGCTGGAAGGCGGAGAAATTCTCGTCAAAGACGGGATTATTCAAGAAATCCGCGTTTAAACAAAAAAGCGCTTAAAGCAAAAGAGGAAAGTCCAATCTGGAGCTTTCCTCTTTTTTCACCAGGACTATCCTTCAACCCGTCTCACTAGGCTTCAAGATAATCCTTTAGCTGGGCGCCTTGATGAGATTGCCGGAGAAAGCGCAAAGCCTTTATTTCAATTTGCCTTGTGCGTTCTCTGGTGATGCCCACCAGATGTCCGACCTGCTCAAGCGTGCGGGGCTTGCCGTCATTCAATCCGAAACGCAAAATGATAATTTCGCGTTCTCTGGGAGTGAGCATCGACAGAACTCCTCTGATATCCTGCGACATCAGATTTTGAGCGGTCGAATCTTCCGGCGAAGCGCGGCTTGCATCCTCAACCACCTCGGCCAGCGAATTGTCTTCTTCCTCTCCATATGGAGTATCTAGAGACAGTGGCGAGCGGTTGGCGGCGAGAATGTCGCGCACCTTTTCGACGCTGATGTTCATTTCTTTCGCCAGTTCTTCCAACGTTGGACGTCGGTTGTTTTCCTGGGAAAGCTTGCGTGTTACCTTACGCAGATTGTTGATCGTCTCAACCATATGCACAGGTACTCGAATAGTGCGCGATTTGTCGGCGAGCGCCCGGGTGATACCCTGACGGATCCACCAGGTTGCGTATGTCGAAAATTTGAATCCCTTTTCGGCATCAAATTTTTCGGCAGCACGAATCAAGCCCAGATTACCTTCCTGAATCAAGTCCAGAAGCGGCAATCCACGGTTCTGATATTTCTTGGCGATACTTACGACCAGCCTCAAATTAGCCTGCACCAATTTTTTCTTGGCCAGAGCATCGCCCATCTGAATCCGTCTCGCCAGCTCGATTTCTTCCTTTGCCGTCAAAAGCCGGATACGACCAATAGAGCGCAGGTAGAACTGGACCGGGTCCTCACCGGGTGTGCTTATAAGGCGGCCGCGAGTGGCGACCAGTTCCTTTTCGTCGGCAAAAGTTTCAGACTCTTCCTCTAGCGAATCCACCAGCTCAAACTCAGCATTAAGCCCCAATACTGGCGCTTTGGTACCGAGACCGGCAGTTTCGTCAAAGCTGAGCTCCTCCGAATCATATTCAATATTTATGCGAGCAGCTTTTCTTGCCATTTTAGTTGCGGACCCTAATCCGCTGTTTAGTGGGATACCGTTCTTACCGTTTCATCGAGAGCCCGCAAATATAGATGCGAAACTTGCCCCTTTGTTAAGAGGTCGTTAACAGAAGACTCTCAGAATAGGCTGACGCCCTCTTATATTTAAATGTTCCACCGAACTACTTGAAAACCGGAATAACCCTAGAATAGTTTTGCAATTCGCAACCTGGTTACACGGATGTTAAGAGCAGACTGGCAATGTAAGACGATTACTTCTTTTGGGACAGAGTTGAAGTCTGGGAGATTTTTGCGCAAAAATCTGACAAACCTCAAAACACCCACCAAACACGGGCTTCGGGATTTGAACAAACAGACAGAGCCCCGAATTTCGAAACCAGGCAGACGACGCTAGAAGTTTTTTTGGACAATGCGGAAGTCTGGGAGATTTTTGCGCAAAAATCTGACTAAATCTCCGGAGCCGCCGTCAGGGCTTGAATTTGCCGTAGCTGTGCAATCCGCCAAAGCCCAGTGAATTGAAGCCCAGATATGTCAGAAGCGTGAGCAAAAGCCCAAGGACAGAGACCACGGACAGCTTTTCAGCACTCAAGTCACGCTGCACGCGCAGGTGAATGTAAGCGGCGTAAGACAACCAGGTGACAAGCGCCATAGACTCTTTCGGGTCCCAGGACCAGTAACTGCCCCAGGCGTGATTGGCCCACAGACCGCCGGTGATGATACCGATGGTAAGCAACGGAAAACCAATGGAAACGCAGCGGAAGCCAACGTCATCGTACATTTCGGCTGCTTTTTTGCAATCAGCGGAAGCTTCCGCCGCCGGATTAACCTTGCCCAGGAAACGCCACGAAAATACGGTACCGACAAGAGACGATCCGACAAACAAAAGCTGCAGCCAGTGTGTGTCGGTCTCGGTGTAGGTGCCAAGACCGATAGCAGTGCAGGCTGCGGCGATCGTCGCCACCGAAAGTCCGAGCGAAACATAGCGCCCGGCCTTATAAAGCTGGAGCAAACCGGAAAGGCCGGCCAGGAAGAACATGGCATAAGAGACTATCAGGGGCGGCACATGAATCTGACGCCAGTACGAGACAAGCGCCGGAACCAGAGGAGCAATCTCGTGCTGCGAGGCCGGCAGCCAGCTTCCATATATGAAGAAAGTAGCCGCGGTCAGACTGGCCAGCCAGCCCAGCTGATGGATGCCGTAAGCACGACTGACATAAATGAATCCGCCCATGGTGGCCCAGGCAAACCAGAGAAGTGATTCGTAGAGATTGGCCAGCGGGAAGCGCTGGGCCTCAATGCCCCTGGTGATGATCGCTATGGTCAGGGCGACAAAGCCAACGATCAAGACGATTTCGGCCAGCTTCACCGCTACATCTTTGAAGCGCTTGCTGGCGTTGGAAGCAACAAAAACCCAGAAAGACATGACCGATGAAACACCGGCTGTGTTCGTCAAAGCTACTTGAAAGTCGGACATCTAACTGCTCCCGTTAGCTCCGGTCTCAGTGCCTGAAACCGTCGCTTGCTCTATTACCGTGGAATTTTCTTTTGCATCTAAACTTTGCTTGGCGTTGGCCGTGGCACCCAGCCTGGCTGCCACTTTATCCATGCTTCTTTCAAAGCCGACTCTCGCCTTGCGCGATGTGCCACCAAAGAGGAGGGCACTATCGGCGCCACTATCGTCAAAAGCGGCCCAGACATGGCGATGCGGAATAGCTGCCAGACTCACTCCCAGCATGATCACAGCAAAGGCAAAATAAGTGACGGGCAAGCCGGGATCGCACTTGTACTGCAGACCTGTGATGGGGATGACTTTATCAAAAGTCATGCGCACGCCGTCCATATTCAAGGACTGACCAAGGGGCAATTCGCTTATGAGCTTGGGCGCTTGCCATTCGGGACGCTTGGCGAAGACACGCAGTTTATTGGCTTCGGATGTGAGCGAAAGGATCATGATGTCATCTTTTGTAAGCGGCAAGAATGCGGCATACCGATTGCCCATTGATCTGAGCGGCAAAACAACCTGATGTCCGTTAAAACTCACCGCCAGCTTATCGAGTCCCCAACTGGATTGATAGACATCGACGCTTTCGTAGCTGAGGGGTTCGTTGACCGAGATTTCTTTTTTAGTTAGCTCTTTGCCTTCGGGGGAAACGACAGTCAGTGTGCTGTACCACTGCTTGGCCTCGCCGCTGGGATAGTTTTCACGTCTGGTGGCGTCCACCCGCACATGCCATTTGGGGATTTTTCCAACCCAGAGTTTGGCCCGCTTGGCGCCGTCGAAAGTAAGATTTTCATCGAGCAAGACCGGCTCAAATCCATTGAATCCGGTCCAGGAAGTGATGGTCACTCCCAGTAGCAGTGAAAGCAATCCCACATGAGTGACACTGGCGGCCAATCTGCCGTACTTGCCGTACTCGGCGCGCAGACGCTCGCCTTCCAGCTCGACTTTGTAGCCCATCTTTGTAAGCGACGAGGAGAAATCAGCGAGCAAAGCGGCTCGGGCATTTTTGTCGGCGGCAACAAGACGATTTTTGTAGGGCAGGCGGTCAATTTCTCGCACGCCCAGAAAGGGCATCTTGTTTTTGAGCTGACGCACCTTGGGAAATACTCTCTGACAGCTCACCACAATCATATTGAAGCTGAGCATGGCAATGAGAAAAAGGAACCAGGGGCTGTGGAAAATATCCGTCACACCGGTGCGAACCAGAAATTCGGCGGTGCTGCGATCGAAGGCCTCGAAAACTTTCTCCTGCCCCACCGCCGGCTCCTGAGGACACCAGGCACCGAGAAGGACAGTGGCGGCAAGCAAAACCATCAGAAAAACACTGAACTGTACCGAAGCAAAGGGAGAAATCTGGTCCCGGGTCTTAGCTTTAGCGGCCGGCTCCGCTGCCGGGACCGCCTCGGCCTGGGAATCGTTGTCGCCACCATCTATGGTGTTATCGGTATCGGTATCATGCGTAAGGGTCGTCATTTTGTCGCCCCTTTACTGGGATTGCGAGGACGCATTATGTCTTCTTCAATCTCTTCAACCAGGCCCGTTTCATAATTGTCATCCGGACGACCGCTGCGCAGACCATCGATATGATTGTCGACAATGCGCAGCGCTTCTTCAAAATTTTTGCGCGAAATCGCCAGATAGAAATCTTCTCTTTCCAGACGCCGATTGAGTTCGTTCCAGTTTTCGCCGTCGCTCTGCTTAAAAGCCTCCAGGCGCTCTTCAACAGCCGAAAGAAAAAGCGAATAATGATCAAAATCGTGGACAAAAAGTTCTTCGATACGCCGGGCAATCGCCTGCTCCATGGGCTGACAAATACCGTCGGTGCTGACGGCAATTTTCAAATGCCCACGCTTCAACTGACTGGCAGGGACAAAATCGGACAATTCCGGCTGGTGCAGGAAATAAGTGGGTACGCCGTCTTGTTGCATCCTGGTAGCAACGATTTGATTTTCTTGCCGGCAGTCACAGAGCAAAAATGCCATATCGAAGCGCGGGGCCGAATCGCCCTGGCCGGAGTAGGCCTGCTCGAGATAAGCCTGGGCGCTGAGGGGCACGATAACCGCTCTGGAAGCGTGGGTCACGGCCAAGCGATCAATCTCGGCACAGGCCTCGGAGGCGACGATAGTAAGGATGCAACCGGCATCGACCAGACGCAAAATTTCTCGATAGGCCCGGGCACCGCCACCCAGCACGAGCACGCGGCGGTCCTTGAGATTGGCTGCATAGGCGTAGAAATTGTTGATCGTCACGGCTGCTCGATTTGTGCTGTAGGTATTGGTCATCGTGATTCCAGACAAGCGGTGAAAAGATCTACAAATCAACTGTTCCGAATGAGTACATAATCGACGAGGCTGATGAGGGCGGTTTTACTGTCCGAATCACCAACGACGGCGAGCGAATCCTTTGCTTCCTGACCGATGCGCTGAGCCAGTGCCAGCGCCGCATCCACACCGCCGGCGGTTTGAATGATAGCCACTGCCTCGGCCAAACCTTCGTCGGTCAAGACTTTTCTTTCTTTGATCAAATTGGTGAGAGCCAGTGCCGGTGCGCCGCCTGCCTCGATCACGTGAAGGGCGGGCGCGGTAATCAAACCGTTGCGCAGGTCGCTGCCCACCGGCTTGCCTGTTTCTTTAGCCGTTCCGGCCACATCCAGGACATCGTCGACAATCTGGAAACAAAGTCCCAGCTTGACGCCGTATTCTTTCAATCCCGCTACCACGGCATCGGGACGAGCATTGAGAATGGCTCCGCTGTGCGATCCGGCGGCGATCAGGCTGGCGGTTTTCTTGATTGATTTTTGATAATAGCCGTCCCAGTCCACAACAGTCGAGAACTGCTGCCGCATTTGAGAAATTTCGCCGGAGCAGAGATCCCCCAGCACCTGGCCGTAAATACCGACCACCACAGGGTTCATAATGCGCGCCAGGCAGATTGAGGCCTGGGCGAAAAGCAGATCACCGAGCAGCACAGCCAGTTTGTCGTTAAACCTTTTGTTGACCGTTTCCTTGCCGCGTCGGGTAGATGAAGCATCGATAACGTCATCATGCACGAGCGAGGCCGAGTGGATGAGTTCTGTCAGAACCGCAAGAATGATATGCAGGCGGCTCATCTCGCTATGGGTCTTATCTTCGGCCGGGTCAGCCAGACTGGCTTTGGAGGCAAGAAGGGTGACCAGCGGGCGGATGCGCTTGCCCCCGGCCTGAAAAATCTGATTGAGAAGCTCGCCGACAAAGGGGCTGTCGTCGATTAAATTGGTAGTCAGCCACTCTTCTACTAGCTGCATTTCGTGGGCAACAGGCGCCACGAGACTCTGCATGTCGATTGTCGACGATGCAAGATTGGAAGGTGCGGTCGTAGAGGCAGTGCTCATGCTGTTCAAGGTTGTCATCCGGTCCGTTAAGCTTTCCACACCACGAGGCAGCAGTCAATGACTGGGCGCTCATTTTCAGCAATTATGGCAGCTATCTGATGCATCTTTTACCAATACTTAGGCCCTGGTTGGAAAACTTAGCAGTTAAAAGAAATGGCAGAATCGACATGAATAGATAAATTGAGCAAATGCAGCTAGAATGGTCCTCACTCGGAGATCTGGACTAAAATCCCCCCGAGCGGCAGCAAACGGTTGAGGTACCAGTGTTTCAGGAATTAAAGCAGAAGCTCTTGTCGGGTCAGATCACGTTCTCGGAAGCGTTGCCCAAGGCCCTGCCGCAACTGAGGGGCAAAATCTCGGACGAAAAACTTCTCTGGTTGGCCAGTGAGTTGCAGGGCTATTCAAACGCCATAGAGTTTTACCAGAACCAGAACCACGGCCTTCCCAGATATCGCATAGTGCCCGGCGCTCTCTTTCTCATGACGCCCGACGGCAACCTGAACGAGCTCAAACATCCTTATGCCAAGCGCACCGATTTCTTTTTGAGCGCCCCGGTCTCCTGGCTGGAGGAATTTGCCCGTCTGCAGGGTGATATATCCATTGTGGAAGTGCCTGAGCTCACGTCCTTCATGAGCGGTGCCGGCGGCGGCGTCGTCTGCCAGACCAAAAAGGTCGAATTGCGCCGTATCATCGCCAACTTCAGAAACGAATTCATTGCCCTTCTGGACCAGGTCGAACCGGCCAATTAGGCTATTTCATCACAGCCAGAATCTTAGTGCCCGAATCGGTATGGTCGGCACCATTCTTTTCGCCCTCAGCGTCGGCGGCATTGCGCATGGCATTTTTAAACTGACAGGCAATCAGTATGTCCTCGTATGAGGCGATTTTGGTGCGTCGCTGCAGGCGGTCGTCCTGAGCGTAGGAGCGGAAGCCCTCCGCCATCGTTATCCACTCGCCTTCTTCACCGAGAGTGGCGGAAAGACGGGTGCAGACATCGCGCATCAGTTCGGCGAAAGTAAAAGTGCGTGCCCGGCAATTAACGAAGCCCAGGTCTTTCTCGATAGCTATAGCCAGTCTCAAGGCCGATATATACGCATCCCGATCCGGTTTGATCTTGAGCAGCTCGTCTTCCAGCAGGATCAAATCCAGATCAAAGAAAGAAGCCGATCGCTCCTCGGCCTCGCTAAACTCAGGAGTGCGAGGCAGGCGACTGCCCCTGGCGCTGAGGGCCTGCGACAGACCCTTGTCCGAAGATTTAGGCTGTCCATCTGCGCTCACGCCTTTGCCGAGGCCTGCATCGGTGAGAGCCTGACCATATACGGATGGACGACCGAGCTCAGCCAGGGCCTGGCGATTCGCCTGAGTGCCTTTGACCGTGCGTCTTTCGTAGCCCAGTACCAACACCGCACCGGTAACCAGCAGTCCACCGTAGTAGACAATCGAATAAGGCACAATGGCATCGTCGAGCGCCGGCGCGTAGGAGAAAAGAACGAAAATCATGCACAGGTGCCAGACGGCAAGTATTCCAGCCAGCACGGAAGACGTCATCACCGGCTTGGTGCGAGTCAACTTCATGCCCATGAAGACGCAGGCAACACAAGCTCCCCAATCGGTCAGAGCTGTCACCAGCGCAAATAGATTTATCTTGTCACCGGCCTGACTGCTCAGTCTTGCCAGTTCGGCCAGGGGCACAAGGGCTGCTTCCACCATAGCGAACACGAGCAGTGCCGCTGCAATAGCAAATATTGGGTGAAGTTGATGACGCCCCATCGATAAATGCCTCCAGGCATAAAATGCTATCGATAAAATATATCATGACATGTCCGCGCAGCATAGGCTATAGCGGCATTTAAACTGTTTCAAAAGTGGGCAAAACGGCCCATGCCCGGCAACTTATCAAGCCTCTAATGAGAAATTCTCTTAATGATTGCCGGAAACGGCAAAGATCAAAATCAGCAAGACCAGTGAAGTAATCCCTACATATAGATAATCTGCCTTTTTCAGAAAGAGCACGATAGAAAGCGCAACCCGTGCAAAAGGCGTGGCCACAAGTAAAAACAGGCCGATCTGAATCACGGCGGTCGGCTCGAAACTGAGAGCCTGGGCGACGATAGCAGGCAGGGAGGCCAGGGTCAGGGCCTCTCCGCGCAGGGCTTTGAAGTCGATGGGAATGCTGCCGCGCTCGACCATGAGCAGAACGCCGCCAATCAATACAACAAGGGAAGACAGCACCAATCCCAAATTGAGCATGCGAGAAATGGTGAGCTGCATGTCTTTATTGTCGGCCAGATCAGTATTTCCGCCGGTCACAGTCCACCTCCAAAGCCTTTGACTATCATTTCTCCGGCCACCACCAGCAGTATGCCGGCAAATATTTTGCGCAAAGTGGCAGTCTTAAGCCGCGGCAATATGCGCGCCCCGATGATCGAGCCCGCCACCACTCCCAGTACCACCGGCGCCGCCAGCAGGGGATCGATGCTACCGCGTCTAAAATAAATGCCGGAGCTGGCGGCCGCGGTCACGCCAATCATCAAATTGCTGGTAGTGGTGGAGACCTTGAGCGGCAGGCCCATAATCTGATCCATGGCCAGGACCTTCATCGCCCCAGAGCCTATGCCAAGCAGCCCGGATATGCCGCCCGCCACAAACATCAGAGCAAAACCGGGCAGCACGCGAGTGGCGTAATACGACACAATCTGACCTTCGCTGGGATAGGTGCCGTCCAGCTTGAGCAGCAGCGAAAGCTTATCGCGCACTAGCGAACGGGCCGCATCATCTTTGTTCAAATAGGCGCTGCAAGCCGAATAAATCAGGATAAGCCCGAAGCAGACGCAGATTACATCACTGTCCAGCCGCCCGGAAAGATAAGCCCCGGCCATAGCACCGCAAGTAGTGGCAAGCTCAAGAAACATGGCCACCCGCAGATTGGAAAATCCTTCTTTCAAATAAGCGGCGGCGGCCCCCGAGGATGTCGCTATCACCGATATCAAGGAGGCGCCGGCGGCATAATGAATGTCACAGCCGAAGGCCAGAACCAGCACGGGCACAAGGATTACTCCGCCGCCCAGACCAGTGAGAGCACCGACCAGACCAGCGGCGACGCAGACCAGAAAGAGCACGGCAAAGAAAAAGGAAATGGTCATATCAGGCCGAGTATATCTATAATTAGTCGATCATATCTCAAGTGCGCCGCGGAGGCAGTTGAAAAGTGCCGACAAGCAAGCCTAAAGTCAAAAGCCCGGGCCAGGCCATTGATTTGCAGGACGAGCCGGAGCAGATTCTCAACTTGATCGAATGGGAAGAAAAGGCGCGCGCCGTTCTCCCCCTCATGGCCTACGACTATTACGCAGGCGGCTGCAACGATGAGGAAAGCGTCAAGCGCAACCGCGGCATATTCAATGAAATCCTCATCCGGCCCCGCATGCTCTGCGACGTCAGCCGGCGCGCTCTCTCTGTCGAGTTGCTGGGTCAAAAGATCTCAATGCCCGTTATTGTCGCCCCCACCGCCTTTCAAAAACTGGCTCATGAAAAAGGCGAATTGGCGACAGCCCAGGCAGCACGGCAGGCGGACACGATCATGACCGTCAGCACGCTGGCCACAACAGCTATGGAAGAAGTGGCGGCGGTGGCGCCGCACCATCTATGGTTTCAGCTCTATATCTACAAAAATCGTGAAATTACAAAAGACCTGGTGGCCCGGGCGGCGGCGGCCGGCTACAAAGCCCTGGTTGTGACCGTCGACTCGCCCATACTGGGGCGGCGTGAGCGCGACATTCGCAACGCCTTCCACCTGCCGCAGCATCTGAGCGCGGCCAATCTGGTTGGCCAGGGTCTGGGTGAAATTGGCAGGGCCGACAACCACTCCGGGCTGGCGGCGCATATCGCAGCACTCTACGACCACTCACTGACCTGGGACATGCTCGACTGGATTGTTTCCATCTCTAAACTGCCGGTACTGGTCAAAGGCATTTTGCGCGGCGACGATGCCTTGCTCGCTCTGGAGCACGGGGCCAGGGGCATCATAGTCTCCAACCACGGCGGCCGCCAGATCGACACCGCCGTCTCTCCCATAGAAGTGCTTCCCGAAATCGTAAAGGCCGTTGGCAGTCGCAGCGAAATCCTCGTGGACGGCGGCATCCGGCGCGGGACCGATATATTCAAGGCCCTGGCACTGGGCGCCAGAGCCGTATTGATCGGCCGCCCGGTCCTCTGGGCCCTTGCCACCGGCGGCGGTGAGGGCGTAGCCCGCTGCCTGGAGATGCTAAGACAAGAACTCGACCTGACAATGGCCCTCTCCGGCTGCGCCACCACAGCCGATATAACGCCTGATATGGTCAAAATACCGCAGCACATGGCCCCGCTGTAAGGAGCAAAATGCGAATTGTTTCACTGATAGCCAGCTCGACCGAGATAGTCCATGCCCTCGGTCTGGGTGAAAAAATGGTCGGCCGCTCCCACGAGTGCGACTATCCAGCTCGGGTAAAAGAGCTGCCCATCTGCACCTCACCCAAATTTGCCGTAGACGGCTCCAGCTACGAAATCGACCAGCGCGTCAAAGCCATACTGCAAGAATCGCTGAGCGTCTATAGAGTAGACGCCGAGCTGCTCGACTCGCTTGCCCCCAGCCACATCATTACCCAGGCCCAGTGCGACGTCTGCGCCGTCAGCCTCAAGGATGTGGAGGCCGCCGCCTGCCAGATGGTAAAAAGTCAGCCCCAAATAATCTCACTAGAACCCAATTGTCTGGCCGACTATTTCAATGATCTGGCCAAAGTAGGCCGGGCCCTCGACTGCCCCGAGCGAGCCGATGCCTTAGTCAAAGAAGAAAAAGAACGCATCGAAAAAATCCGCGCAAAGGCGCAGGCGGCGCTGACCGACGGCCAGAAGGCGCGCACAGTGGCGGTTATCGAATGGATCGAGCCGCTGATGGCGGCGGGCAACTGGATGCCTGAGCTGGTCGAACTTTGCGGTGGCATCAATCTCTTTGGCGAAGCTGGTAAACATTCCCCCTGGATGAGCTTCGAAGACCTGGCCGCCAAAGACCCGGATGTTGTAATCGTCACCCCCTGCGGCTTTGATAATGAGCGCACCTTGAGCGAAATGCATTTACTCACAAATAATCCGCTCTTTCAAAAACTCAAGGCCACCAGCCAGGGTCGGGTCTATGTTGCCGACGGTAATCAATATTTCAATCGCCCAGGCCCCAGGCTGGTGGATTCGCTGGAGATCATGGCCGAAATAATTTATCCGGAGATCTTCCAATTTGGATACCAGGACAAAGCCTGGCTCAAGGCACCTTTAAATTGAAACAAAACCCCGACGAAAACATAAGCAAACGTCAGCAGCTTCTGGCCGCCAGTGCGCTGGTACCGGTGCTGGGGGCGCTCAGTCGGCCGACATCCCTGCAAGCGCTGATTTATTCACTTTTTGTCTGTGCCTATCTCGCTCCTGTTATTTTCAAAAAGAAGAAAAAAACGGACGAGCTGCCGACCTCGGATGAAAAGGAAAATATCCCGCCGACAAAAGCTGTGGCGACGACAAATTTTTTCATGGTACTGATCGGCAGTGGCCTGGTGAGTGAATGTCTGGCCTGGGTGAGCGAATTATTCGCCGTCAATCCCAACCCAGGCTTGCTGCACCCGCAGCTCTTCGCCGATCTCTATCTGGGTCTTTTCTACTATCTGGGACTGGCTGTAGCCTGGCTCATACTGACCCGGGCATTTCAATTCACCCTCAAAGAAGTTTTCTTCCTCTCTTTCCTCTGCGCCCTCATCACCCAGGCCAAACTGGGCACCCTCAACACTCTCTGCGAGAGACTCGTGGTGGACCCGGTGGCAGGTGTCCTGACCGTGGCCTCACTGCTTGTGGTGAGCGGATCCATAACCTCGCTGGCCTTCCTCGCCGGGCACAAGGCGAGCAAGCAGGAGAAGAAATTGCAATTTACCAGGCTCTCGACAAAATATTTGCTCAGCCTGGTGCTGATAGTCGTACTGCCGGAACTGCTGGCCTTCGCAGCCGGCCTGGCAGGCAAACCACTGGGCCTCTGCCCGGACAAAAAACCAATCTGGGAAGCGCCTCTTATCTGACAGGGAGAAGACCGTGAAAATCATCGATTTGCGCAGCGACACAATCACCATGCCATCGCCTGAAATGCGTCAGGCCATGTTTGAGGCCAAACTGGGCGACGATGTCTTTGGCGAGGACCCGACCGTTAACGAGCTGGAGCGCCAGGCCGCCCAGCTCATGGGCAAGGAAGCCGCCCTCTTTGTCGCCAGCGGCACCATGGGCAATCTCATATCGGCCCTTGTGCACTGCCGCCGGGGCGAGCAGATAATACTGGGACGCGACAGTCATATCATGCACTGGGAACAATGCGGCGCCTCTACCCTTGGTGGCATCAGCCTGCGCGCCCTGCCCAATGACGCCAACGGCGAACTCAAAATCAAAGACATCGAAGCCGCCGTCAACCCCGACGATTTGCACCTGAGCCGGTCCAAATTGATCTGTCTGGAAAACACCTTTAACGGCCACCCGCTCAGTCTGGCCTACATCGCCGAAGTGGAAGCCGTGGCCCGGCATCACTGCCTCAATATGCACCTTGATGGGGCCAGGGTTTTCAACGCCGCCACCGCCCTGAAAGTGCCGGTGGAAGAAATCGCCAAATATTTTGACTCGGTGCAATTTTGCTGTTCAAAAGGTCTGGCTGCGCCGGTGGGCTCACTCATATGCGCCGACGAAGAATTTATCGCCGAAGCCCGGCGCATGCGCAAGATGCTGGGCGGCGGCATGAGACAGGCCGGGGTGCTCGCCGCTGCCTGTTTACTCGCCATCAATGATATGGTCGAACGCCTCGGCAAAGATCACGACAATGCCAATGCCCTGGCCGAGGGCCTCAGTCAGATTGCCGGCATTGAAGTAAAGCCGGCAAAAATCCGCACCAACATAGTCTTTTTCACACTCAAAGACAAAAAAATATCCCAGGCCGAATTTGCCCGCATGCTCAGAGAAAATGGACTGATAGTAAGCAATATCCCCAGCACCGGCCTGCGCGCAGTTACCCACTACGGCATCGAAACCGCCGATATTCGCGAAGCCCTGAAGCGGGTGAAAAAGACCGTTGAACACAATCTCAAGGTGCAGGCAGGGACGACTGTTTAACTCCTCATACCGGTGATTTCATCCCTGCCGGGATAAGCAACTGCAACAAAAGGCCAGTCGCTATCAAGCCAATTTTTGACGGCCTGAAACAACTTGCTCTCCAGGCCGAGCTTGAACTCGCTGGCCCGGGCCCAGAGGCGCACCTCGGCCTCGAAAGCATCGGAGGAGGGCGGATAAATATAAACGCAGCCGAGACAGATTTTTTCGTCCAGACTCATCACCGTATAAGCAAATGAAGAGCGCTTTTGAAATTCTTTTTGATGCCAGCCCAGATCGATGAGATTTTGCTCCAGGGTCAGGCCGCTAGGCCACTGCGACTGATTGCCGAAGAGCCCTTTGAGGTGGTCGGTGCTGCTCATCACCGCGTCGAAGTCTTTGACGACATCATTGACCGTGAGCATGCGCAGGCGGAACTGCTCGCACTCCAGCTTTTCCGGTACCTGAAAAGCCTCTGAAACAAAGGGCTTGTTCATATTCTGCTATTGCTCCCCGACTTTCGCCTTCCTAGTATAGCCGCCTGGAAAAAACACCGAATTGATCCGACTGACCGAGGGCCATTTCAAACTGATATAAGTCTTGAAAAATTTCCGGGTCGGGCATGCGGTTGATCGTAATTTCGCCAGCAGCGTCCAGTCGGCCCCAGGTCAGATGGGGGAAGTATCGATCCGGCGCAGTCGGGCTGTCTATTTTCAGGGATTGCAAGCCGGCAAATAGCGACTTTTGCAGGTGCAATAAGTCAACTGTCGGCACCACCGATAGTCCCACCCAGTTTTTACCCAGGTGCGGTGGGCTCTGACCCGGTCGCAAAAAAACATGGCCGAAGCGAATTGAAACGAAAATCGGCTTGTCGTCGCCGCCTTTGACTGCCCGCCAGATATTCTCAATTTCGGCCCGGTCTGCCTGAAATTGACAGAGGGTTATATGAGGCAGGGCATGGGCACCGAGCAAATAATTCTCCGCCCGCTGCCCCAGATTAGCCTGCGCCAGCGCCGTCAGTTCGCCGGCCAGAACCGGGTCTACCGGGCAGAGGGCAATATTGAAATAGTCGCTCAAACTATCATTCACTGCTTTGTCAGATGAATGGCCGGAGTCATGCGCGCATGGGTGACGGCGATGGCCAGAGCGTCGGAGGCGTCGTCCGGTTTGACGATTTCGTTGAGCCCAAGGAGCTTGGCAACAGCCCACTGCACCTCGGACTTCTCGGCTTTGCCGTAGCCCGTCAACTGCATCTTCACCTGCATTGGAGTGTATTCGCCGGGGGTCAAACCAAAGGTGGAAAGAGCCTCAATAATCACGCCCCGGGCCTGGGCCACCGGTATTACAGTCTTGGCATTTTTGAAGAAGAAAAGGGCTTCCACACCGACTTGATCGGCACCAAATTCGGCCAGTATATCCAGTAGATCCTCGCGGATCATTTTTAAGCGCATGCCCGGCGCCATGGTCTTCGGAGTCGAGATCACCCCCGAAGATATATATTTAAATGTATCGGAGCCAATCCAATCGACAACACCAAAACCCACCGTAGCAGTACCGGGATCTATACCAAGAACGCGATGAACACTGGATGTTCGTCTGGTATGTGTGGCCGGATGTTGCATCACCATCTTGTGGAAAATCCTCAAACTTTAATCCCCAGTCTAACACTAGAGCGGCTCTTGGGGTGTACCATTTAGCATCTATGAGCTACAGCTACAGCAACGAGATGGAAGTCGCTCCTTCGAGCGTGGTTGTCCGGCCGGGTTTCCTCGAGTCGCAGCGGCAATCGATAAAATTGCCCATTGCCTTTTTGATGGGCGGCGTTCTGGGACTTTCCACCCCGGGCTTTGACCTGGCGCCCATCGCCTGGTTTGGGCTGGTACCACTGCTGATACTAACACGAGCCTGCCGTCATCCCCTAGAAGCGGCTCTGACCGGCCTTGCTTTCGGCACCGGATACTATGCCGTCGCCCTCAGCTTTTTCCTCGGCCTCCTGCCGCTGGACTGGCTGGGCATCAACTCCTTGCTCAGCTATCAGGTAGTGCTCATCACCTGGGTGGTGGAGTCCCTGCACTGCGCACTTCTAATCGGTCTTTTTTCTCTGCTGGTTTTTTGTCTGCCCCTGCGCGCCGGCTTTCTCGCCAACCATAGAAGACCTTTCTACCCTTATTTGCTGGCCATACCGGCCATCTGGGTTTTCATCGCCTGGGTGATCGCACCGTCGCCGCTTTTCCTGGGCACACCGCTGAGCCAGCTGGCCTATACCCAGGCTAAAAACACACAGCTGATCCAAATCGCCTCCATTGCAGGCAGCGGCGCCATAGACTTTCTCATCGTACTTATTAACTGCGCCATCACCGGTGTGATCATTGAGCTTTCGCCCTTTGTGCGCAAGCTGGGAGAACGCACCGACAGACTCAATACCGAAGTCGGCGCCATAGCTGACCTGGTGCTGGCTGCCCTGCTCGTATTTTGTGTCTGCAGCTGGGGCGGCATGCAGATGGCTCACATAGAAGAGTCCGTGCGACCGGAACGGGCCACGAGACTGAATCCGCAGACGCCACCGGTGCCGGTGGCAGTATTGCAGGGCAACGTATCGATTGAACAGGAAAGATTCAAGACCATGCCGCCGGAGGAATTCAGCGGCCGCTATACCGAGCTGGCCGCCAATAATGGTGCATCGATCATGGTCCTGCCCGAGGGCGTAGTCACCTCCAGTCAGATGGGCCCAGGTGGACTGATGAGCAAAATGTCCTCCATTTCGGCCAACGAGCGCAAGGAAATAATCCTCGGTGCGGTGCAGCCGATGGCCGACGGCTACGTCAATTGCGCCAAACTGCTCAGCCCTTTTCACTACAAAGAAAACACCTATGTCAAACAGCGCCTGGTGCCTTTTGGCGAATCAATCCCGGTCAATCTGCTCTACCAGAAAATTCCAGAGGAATTGAGAAATCGCATTCCGGCATCGAAAGAACAATTTCTCGCCGCCAAAAAAGCACAACTGATCCACTCCGGCTGGGGCAAAATCGGCGTCGCCATCTGCAACGAAGCCATTTACCCTCAACTGGTCAGCGAACAGGTACGGCAGGGTGCCTCACTGATTGTGGTCCTGGCAAATCTGGGCTGGTTTCACAACAGCTCATTGAACAAACAATTTTTAGCCTGCGCCACGCTGCGGGCCGTGGAAAATCGCCGCTTCGTAATTCTTTCGACCAATTCCGGCGTGTCCAGCGTGATCGACCCCTGCGGCGTGGTTGTAAGTAAGTCGCTGGCCCTCAAGCGTGGCATTCTTCTGGACACGGTACAATTTATTTACTCCAAAACCCCATTCAGCAGATTGCGCTGGCTATGATCGCGCCGGCAACAGAGGATAAATGATGGCTAAAACCAAAATAGCAGGTGCCTGCGCCTTACTCACGGCCCTGATTCTATCGACTGGCGGAGCACTGGCCATGACGCCAAAAGTAAAACTGGGCAATGAAACGGTCAAGCTGGAGGTGGCCCAGACCAAGAAGGAAATCGAAGACGGGCTGATGTACCGCACATCCCTGCCCGAAACCCAGGGTATGGTTTTTCTCTTCCATCCATCGAGCAAAGTGGCTTTCTGGATGTATCACACCCTGATTTCGCTGGATATGATTTTCGTCAAGGACGGCAAAATAGTCAAAATCTGCAAGGACGTCCCACCCTGCAAAAACAAAGATCCGCAGGGCAGCGATTGCCCGGTCTATCCGGATCGCAATCTAATTGAAGTAAGCGAAGTGATAGAGGTCAACGGCGGCTTCTGCGATCGTCATGGTGTCAAAGAAGGCGACGAAGTCAAATTTGACTTCCAGAAATAAACAGTGTCTTTGCTCGTCACAGCTGAAGGCGAAATAGCCACGGTCAGTTTCAACCGACCGGAGGCGCGCAACGCCATATCCAGGGCAATGTGGCGCGAACTGCCTGTGCTGATGAGTCGTCTGGCCGCAGACGGTGCCAGGGTGATTGTCATCACCGGCGAAAGTCAGTGCTTTGCCGCCGGCGCCGACATAGGCGAGCTTATCGCCGTAGCCGACAGCGCCATGGCGGATGACCTGTCCTCGGCCATAGCCGACGGCATCGAGGCCATAGCCCAGGTGAAAGCGGCGACTATCGCCATGATCGACGGCCCCTGCCTGGGAGGCGGCTGCCTGGTGGCGGCTGCCTGCGACCTGCGTTATGCCAGTCAGATGGCGACATTCAGCGTGCCCATCGCCAAGTTGGGCATAGTCCTGGATCAGACCAATATCCTGCGTCTGGCAGGCCTGATCGGTCCGGCCTGGACGAAAGAACTGATCTACAGTGCTGCCACCATAGACAGTATCACAGCCCAGTCCATCGGTCTGGTCAACGATTATTTTGAAGACAAAGACCAGCTCTCAGAGTTCGTTTATCGCAAGGCCAATGCCATCGCCGCCAATTCAATCAATTCTATTTTGGGAGTGAAGGCAACCATAAACAGTCTCTACGGACCCAATCGCGATTTGCCCGAGGCCCTGCGCGGACCGACCGCCGGGGAAGTTTCGGCCAGCTATCATTCGGCCGACCTCAAAGCCCGTCTGGCCAAAATCTTTCAAGCCGCCGGCGAACAGGCCAGAGCGGCCGCAGAGAACACGAAATCGCAGACTTAGATTGCCCAAGTCTGCGATTCAGTAAGTTTCGTTGCTCTGCTTAGACCTGGACGACCCGCTTGATGTCGGGCATCTGTTCTTTGATGGCACGCTCAACACCCATCTTCAGGGTCATGGTCGAGCTGGGGCACATGCCGCAGGCGCCCACCAGATGTACGAAAACTTCATTGTCTTTTACATCTACGAGCTCAATATTGCCGCCGTCAGCCATCAGCATGGGACGAATTGTCTCGAGGATGGCCTCAACTTGCTCTTTCATGGAACTGCCTCTTTGCCTTGTTGCTTAGCTTTTGGTTACGTTTGTCATTGCTGGTTACATTGATGGTTTCATTCTAGTTGCTATTGGCCATAAGCGCCTAGAGCCCATCTGTACAACGGTTAAAAATTTTACGAGAAACCAAGGGGTGTAACGAAAATCTTCGCATCTTCTTAAGGTCTAATAAAGGTGCGGGGCCATCCCGCTATCTTGTTATATCCTCTTAAGCAATCTCATGGGGCGACATCAAACGGCCTCAGACGCACAGATAGGAGTTTTACATAGATGGCAAGAGTAGCAATTAACGGATTTGGCCGCATCGGCCGCAATGTTTTCCGCGCATATCTGGAGAGCCAGAGCAAAGATTTCGAAATCGTAGCAATCAATGACCCGATCTCGGATCTCGATCAGTCAGCTCACCTCCTCAAATATGATTCGATCCTGGGCGAGCTTTCCCATGAAGTCAGCCACGACGCCGACAATCTCATCGTCAACGGCAAGAAGATTGCCTACCTGAGAGAAAAAGATCCTTCGACCTGCCCCTGGGCCGCTCATAAGATCGACATCGTCCTTGAGTGCTCCGGTGTATTCACCGATGCCGCCAAGGCCAAAGGTCACATCACCGCCGGCGCTAAGAAAGTACTGATTTCCGCTCCCGCTACCAACGAAGACATCACCGTTGTGCTCGGCGTCAACGAAAAGCTCTACGATCCCGAAAAACACCACATCATCTCCAACGCCAGCTGCACAACCAACTGCCTGGCCCCCATCGCCAAAGTTATCGATGATGCTTTCGGTATCAGCCATGGTTTGATGACCACCATCCACAGCTACACCCTCGACCAGAGACTGCTCGACACCGGCCACAAAGATCTGCGCAGATCAAGAGCCGCTGCCCTCTCGATGATTCCTTCGTCGACCGGTGCCGCTAAAGCCATCGGCCTGGTAATGCCGCACCTCAAAGGCAAACTCAATGGTTTCGCCATGCGCGTGCCTACCCCGAACGTATCTGTTGTTGACCTGGTTTGCACAGTCAAGAAAGACGTTACCGTTGAAGAAGTAAACAAAGCGCTCAAAGCCGCTGCCGAAGGCCCCCTCAAAGGCATTCTCCAGTACAGCGACAAGCCGCTCGTTTCCATCGACTTTGGTGGCAACAAGCACTCCTCCATCGTTGACAGCGACCTGACCATGATCGTCGAAAAGAACATGGTCAAAGTCCTCTCCTGGTACGACAACGAGTGGGGTTACAGCAACCGCCTCGTAGACCTGGCCGCTATCGTTGCAAAAAAGCTTCCGGTAGCCGCTAAGGCTTAGTTCATTGTGTAGCCCCCGCAGGCAGAGGCAGCGCGCCTCGCTTGTGGGGGCTATCCATATTTATCCCTATATTTGTTAGTCAGAATATTACCGAGGCCACTGCCATGAAAAAGTCGATTGTTGACGAAAAAGCCCAGACCTTTACCGGCAAAAGAGTGCTGGTCAGAGTTGATTTCAACGTGCCGCAAAACGAAGACGGAACGGTAGCCGACGATTCGCGCATCCGCGCCGCATTGCCGACAATTGATTTCCTCACCAAGGCCAAGGCGAAAGTCATCCTCGTCTCCCACCTCGGTCGGCCCAAGGGTGCTCCCTCGGCCAAATATTCGCTCAAGCCCATCGCCGATCATCTGCGCAAGCTCCTGGCCGAAAAGGGCACGGAAATAGTGCACTTCGCCGAAGACTGCATCGGACACAAAGCAGAATCGGTCGTCGACACCATGAAAGACGGCGAAGTCACCCTGCTGGAAAATGTCCGCTTCTATCCCGAAGAAGAAAAGAACGATCAGGAATTTAGCGGCAAACTGGCCAAGCTCGCCGACATCTACGTCAACGACGCCTTCGGCACAGCCCACCGCGCCCATGCCTCAACCGAAGGCATCACCAAGCACATCAAAGGCTCTATGGCAGGCATTCTTGTTGCCAAAGAAATGGCCATGCTGGGCCAGGCCCTGGATCATCCCGAGCATCCCTTTGCCACCATCATTGGTGGCGCTAAAGTTTCCAGCAAAATCGGAGTACTGGAAAATCTCCTCAAAAAAGTCGACGTGCTGGTTATCGGCGGCGCCATGGCCTTCAGTTTCCTGCGCGCCCAGGGCCTCAAAACAGGCAAGTCACTGGTGGAAGAAGACCGCCTCGATTATTGCAATGAGATGATCAAAAAGGCCAAAGAAAAAGGCGTCAAGGTGATCCTGCCCGTGGACGTCGTCTGCGCAGCCGAGATGAAAGCCGGAGTGCCCACAGTCACAGTTGATGTCGATGCCATCCCCGAAGACCAGATGGGCCTCGATGTCGGACCCAAAACAATCGCTCTCATCAAAGAAGCTCTCAGCCCCTGCAAAACCATCCTCTGGAACGGCCCCCTGGGTGTTTTCGAGATGAAGGAATTCGAGCGCGGCACCTATGAAACCATCGACCTGCTTGTGGAATTGACAAAGAAGGGCAGCAAAACCATAGTCGGCGGCGGAGATTCGGTCTCGGCGCTGAAGCAAAAAGGCGTGCCTGACGAAGCCCTCACCCATGTAGGCACCGGCGGCGGAGCCACGCTAGAATATCTCGAAGGTATTGAACTCCCCGGTATCGCCGCCCTCGATGAAAAAGAAGCGGTCGGCGCTCAAGCAAAATAGACTGGAACTAAATCTAGAACTGGAACCCCGATGACAGTGATTGACCGCAGATTGCTATTGGCCATGAGCCTGGTCGCCCTCATTCCGGCCCGGGCTCTGGCCGAGACCCAGTACTTCATGGACGGCCAGCCCGTGACCAGGGAAGTGGGCGAGGCGGTCAAAATTTTGAATGATTCGGTGGTGCTCTTGCAGCAAAACAGGAATCAGGAAGCTGTCGATGCCCTCTTGCAGGCCGAACAAATGGCCCCCAATGTGGCCAATATCCACAGCAACCTGGGCCTGGGGCTGGCCAAACTGGGGCGCAATCAGGAAGCGATCAAAGAGCTGGAAATCGCTCGCTCGATCAATCCCGACAATACCTCCACCCTGCTTACCCTGGGCGGCATTTATCAGTCCCAGGGGCAAATCAACCAGGCCATCGACACTTACAATGAATTTTTGAAGCGCGCCCCGCAGCACAAGGACGCCCCTAAAGTAGCTTCACTTGTCACCGGCCTGAAAAATGAGCTGGCCTCGGGCATGATCTCCAGCGCACCACCGGCCAATGCCAGCGCCGATAATTATCTGGGCGAGCTCGGCAGCCGCCTCAATCGCTGGCCGGCCAGCAAGATGCCTATCCGCGTCTATATCCAGCCCGGCGACGGCGTGCCCAACTACACCCCTACATATATGACCATCCTGCGCGCCGCTTTCAGCGCCTGGCAGGAAGCCTCCCAGGGTGCCGTGTCCTTCACCTTCGTACCGGATGCCGGACAGGCGGACCTCGTCTGCTCCTTTATCTCCGAACCTTCCAGTCTGACCAACGGAGCCGAAGCCGGTGAAACCAACCTTTTCGTCAACAAAGAAGGCCTGGTCAAAGGGACGATCAAGCTTTTGACCGTGCCCCTGGTGGCGGAATTGCCCCTGACGGATAATCGCAAGCGCTGGCTCTGTCTGCACGAAGTCGGTCATGCCCTGGGCTTTGGCGGGCACACGAACAATCCGCAGGACATCATGTTCTTCAGCACCCTGGTCTCCGACAATTTCCCCCACCTCAGCGCCCGTGACGCCAGCTCACTGCGCGGCTTATATGCAGGCGGCGATACACAGACGGCCAGACAGGCCAATAGCGGCACTCCGGACGTTCGTCCATAAGTCAGAGAAGAGGAAGTAATTTTGGCACAAGTAACTGTTTACTCCGGGCCCAATTGTCCCTATTGCACGAAGGCCAAGGCCCTATTGCAAAAGAAAGCTGTCGCCTTCGAAGAGTTCAACGTCAAAGAAGACCAGGCCCGGCTGGAAGAGATGCTTGAGCGTTCGGGCGGCCGCCGGACCATCCCTCAGATTTTCATAAACGGTCGCCACATAGGCGGCTGCGATGATCTCTATGCCTTGAATGATGCCGGGCAGCTTGATGCCCTGCTGAGCTAGTCCTGTCAAAAACTTGTGGGAATCTTACGCACCCGGTGGGAAAGCCACCAATTGTTTAGAAGCTTGACTGTATCTACACTCTAATCAATCCACTCGACCTACACCAACCCCAGAGTGAACACCCGAAAAGAGGCAGCAAGCAATGAGCATGTTTAGACATCCAATGGACGAAGAAAAACTCTGTCAGGTACTCAAAGCTTACGTCGAAGAATGGGGACCGGAAAACGTGATCGTCTCCGTTCCCGAGCACTGGAGCGAATATTCAGCCAGTAATCTCGGCCGCGTCAGACTGGAATTCGCCACCGAAAACACAGTCTCCATCCGAGTCGAATATGAACTCGTCAGACTCAGCTATGACGTCAATCTCGTAGCCGCGTAATAAGTCGGCCCCGCGCCATTGCATAAACAATTTCTCGCGCCTCACAATGCTGTGATGGCGCGAGTTTTCTTTATGAGCCTGTCGTTAACCCTGCAGCAATCTGCAGCGCTCTCTCAGTTGCATACATGCGTTATTACTGGTCATTTCACCGGAAGCGACTCGCTTGGCCAGTTTCGTCGCCAGTGTGACAAGCGCCGGTTCAATCATCGAACATTCGACCGCAACCTGGTCGAAGGAAACCGAGCGTTCAAGAGCCGACTCCATCACACCAAGAACAGTGATTTCAGTGAGCAGCTCAGCTTCAACGAGAAGCGAAAGGGCTTCGAGCAGATCCGGACTGGCACAGTATGTGGCAAAGCCGCGCACGGCCTGGGAAAGCTTGAGCCACTGCCCGGAAGCATTGAAGCCGGCAAAGGAAGATGCCACCATTTCCTTCAATTGAACAAGTGAGAGATGACCGCAGCGATAACGCGCAGTGCCGTCAATCAACAATTTATAAGTGGCGATGTTCATCAAGCCCAACTGCACAAAACTCTGACCCAGAGTCAATCCGCGCGAGAGGCAAAGCAATCTGGCCCGTTCCATCTGCGAGATGGAGATCAATTGAGATGTGCAGATAAGTTCGGCCAGGAAACATTCGGAAAAAGCATTGGTCGGGTGCAGTCCCATCACCAGTAGCATGTCTTCAAAAGGGATGAACTGTTGCAGCGCACTCTGCAGCGCCTGCTTGGCCCAGGGCTGATAAAGAAAGCCCTGCGAAACGGCGTCATATGCGGCCATTATGTCGCGCTTATCGGACTGAGCGATGAAACATCCGTCGCACAGTACATCGATTAAGGACGCTTCCTTTATAGAAGCCGTCTTCAGCGCCTCGGTCAGAACATCGGCATCGACAAGACTGGTATCAGCGATCAAATCGAGCACCAGACCGTGATCCAGATAACGGCTGTGAACCGACTGTTTGGCGACAGGCGTGAGAGCCTGTTCGGTCATCGTCACCGAAGATATATACGCTGCAGATGTGCCAATGGACGCTGTCATAGTCTCTTCAATGAATAGCTAAAGATCTTCAGGGTTAAGGGGATGATCTGTTGAACCGCGCCAGAAGACATGGCGACGGCTCCGCTAAAAGTAGCAGAAAATCGAATGGAGTTTGCTAGATGCTACTAAGGCTGGGGACTGATAGTGGATGGACTTTGGTGCCTTTACAGACCTCATCATGGATCAGGTCAAGGGCTCAGTCAATGACTCACTACGTAGGAACACGCAGACTAAAAAGGTTAAATCTATTGTTTGAAGTTTTGCTCGGTTCTTACTGATAAGGCTTCAGCTCGACCGGTTGTCTGTAGCAAACCCGGCGTGTCTGGTGGTTGTACCAGACGAATTGATGATTCAACTTCGGGTGCTCGGAGGCGAAATAAACAATGGAACGCAGACTGGTATTGGGTTCCAGACGGAAGAGAAAGGATGAACCTTCATCGCCCTCCGGGCCCATCGAAAGAGGATTTTTCGTACCGTTGCTGTCGACCAGATAAAGATCGATGGCCTGCAGGGTCTCATTACTGTCATTGGTGATGTTCACGTCCATGCGATACTGCCAGCCGCCGATACCGTCTTTGATGCATTTGCTCTTATTGACTTTGATATAAACACCTTCAAGATTGGTCTTGATGGCGGTGTGCTTGGTCGGAGCCTGCAAAGCCGGCATGACCATATCGGTGTCGATGGCCAGATTGAGGCCGTCACCGGGCTCGAGCCAGGCGCTGTGGCCGCGCTTCATGATGGCGTGCGTACCGGCGAGCACCGCACCGAGAGCGGCTCCACCGGCTACGTTGTAACCGTGCAGGGCAACAGCGGTGCGCATGCCGCCCATGACCTGATAAGCAGTGATGGCACCGACAATGGCTCCACCGGCCATATTAGCTGCAACCATACCGGTTGCGCGCAATTTACCGCGGGTGGTGGAGGGCTGGAGACTGTCCGCCTGCGCCTTGAAGCGAAAAATGCGGTGATTGGGCAATTCCAGCTCATCAAATTTGATATCGACCCAACCCGGTCTCTGCACGCGCCTCGGTCCGTGCACATAAGAAACATGGCCGCGAAAAACCGTGCCCTCTGGTATGACCCGGTCGCCGTCGACATAGATGTCCTCGGTGATCATGGCACTGATTACATCGCCCACCCGGGCCGGAATCGGATTGCCTTCCAGGTCTTTTTCCAGCAGCTTCATGCCCATTTTAGGCGAGGCGGCGGTGACCTTGAGGCTCATTGAGGTGCCCCGGGGTACGGTGTAGCTGGCCCCGGCTTTGAGGGTCATAGTGCTGGGCGGAGCGCTCTGGTCATAGGCCTGGGCGGAAGATTGTTTGGCTGTTGCCGGAGGAATAGCCGGAGTTTCCGCCGATTTACTGTGCACCGGGCGGCTTTCGACGGGTACGGCAATTTGCTCGCGGATGGGCGAAGCATCGGGGTCGACATAGCGCTCGCGCACCTGAAACTGCTGTTGCTCCTGACTGAGAGCCGGACCAGCCGGACCGAGCAAAAGACCGGCGCTGCCAAGGCAGGCTAGAAAAGCCGCGCACGACTGATTTTTCAGTACTTTTTTCATTGCCTGGCCAATCTCCCGACCGCTCTCGCCTTACTACCTGAAAACCGGACTTCAAGAGCTGGCATGAGTATAACCGGCTAAACTGTATAAGGTGTCTATAACTAGATTAGAAGACTTAGAGCCTCAGATCTGTTAAGGTATGAATTGTAATAGGGGGCACTTTTCCGTCCCCTGGAAGCCCCAATTTACGGCCTTTCTCTTCCTATACCGAACTGTTTACAACCTAACAAAAGAGAGCGGAGATGGCGGTTGAATCAACCGAAGTCAAGGTGAACAACAAAGAGCGCGGTGGAAGCCAGCAGAACATAATTGTTCTCAAATACGGCCCCGATGTGCTGACTGAAATCGCCAGCCTGAGCAAGGGCAAGCGGCTCTATTCGGCCATTCTCGTCGACGCCACCCTGTGCGGCTATCTTTTCCCGGCCGAGACCCTGATTGAAGCCGGTCAACTGGCCGAACAGCTGCTGGAAGTCCAGGGCGCCCTTATTTTCCTCACCGCTCACAAAGCCACGGCTGTGGTGCGTGAGTCGCTCACCGGCATGATGACTCTGCATTGCTTCGACAATCACGCCGAGCTTTACGACTATTCGCCCACACTGACCAAATTTATCCAGACGGCTCTGGGCAAGGACACTTCCTTTATCGAGGAAAGCACCGATCTTTCGCACCAGGTGCTCATGTCCACCGTGCCGGTCCTGACCAGCTCCGGTCTGGCCCTGAAAATAGCCATGGAAGCGCACCACCGCCGCAATCTCTTGCTGGCGGCCATCGATAATTACACTCCGGTAGTCACCCTGGCCGGCAAGATGGTGAGCAGCTCACGCCTGACCGAAAAGGAATTTTTCGACCGCCTGAAAGAGCTGGAGCACGAAAAGGCCATCTTTCCAATCTTTCAAAAGATCCAATTTCTTGTCGACTGTTTCAAAAATCGCACCGCTTTTACCCTGAAAGAATATTTACTGGCCGCCGGTCTGGTCACCAGAAACCAGCTGGACGAGCTGATGATGGAGCTTAACTCCACGCCGCTCAAGCAGCGCCTCTCACTGGGCGCACTGGCTGTAAGAAAGGGCATAATCAACAGCCGTCAGCTGGAAATCGCCCTGCAGGACCAGGCCTTTTACGGTCAGACCGAAGAAAACGAAAAGGTCAAACTGGGCTCGGTCACAGGCGAAGAGAGCAAAGTACAGTCGCTGGTCGGACACCTGGGCTCAACCGATCCCTCCAATCTGCTGCAAAACCTTGCCACCAATCGCGAAACCGGGGTGCTCTCGGTTGAATACCGCGACATGCAATTCCGGGCACTCTTTGAAGTGGGCAAAATCACCCACGCCAAGCTGGGCAAAATTATGGGCAATCAGTCTGTAATTGAATTTGCCTCGGCCTGGAAACAGGGGATTTTCGTCTTTATCCAGCGCACACCTCCGGCCGACCTGAGCAAGGACAATTGCAAAGTCAGCAAAGCCCTGGACAAATTATTGCTGGACGCCGCACTGGCAGCCGACAATACCGAGGTCACCTGGAAAAAATTACCGCGCGCCTCCGAAAGCGTGCTGGAAAAATTGCCGGACAAAGATGGTCATCTGGACAATGAAAAACTGACCGATCCCAAGGAAAAGTTTGTCCTCTCCGCCCATGAAAGGGCGATGATGCGCAAACTCTGGAACGCGCTCGATGGATTGCATTCCATTTCCATGGTCATCCGCAACCTGGGTGATGTCACCACATCCGATGCCGCCATGGCCATCGACCGTTTGCTTTCCTACGGCCTGGTGACCGTACCGCAGGTGGATCTGCACGGCCCGCTGGCCAAGTTTCAAGAGCTGGTCAAACGCATCACCGAAACCATCGGCGTCGAGCGCTCGGAGGCCTTCTTGCGGCTCTCCATGCGCGATACCATCGGCTACTCCGGTCGTGCCCGTTGCTTCATTCTCTCCCGCCACGGCGATGTCGGCGTCGACATGGCAGCCTCCCGCAACGCCGGCACATCACTATCGGTGGTGCTGCAGGATCTGGAAGACTGGCAAGTAAAATATATTGAGTACGCCGGTCAAGAAGTTGATCGCAACACCCTTTTGACCATCATCAGAGAAGTGCACCACGCCGGTTAACCAGGACGAGAGACGAGGACAATGCAGAGAAAACAACTTGCCGCAGGGATTCTGACTTTGCAGTTGAGCCAGGGAATTTTCTCAGCCGCCCATGCACAAAACTCCGAACTCTCCGCCGCGGTAATGGCCAGCTCCGCTCACGGACAGGCCTCCGTCATGTCGGACGCCGCCGTCTCAAGCAACGCCTCCTGTCCCATCCCGGCGATCATGATGCAGGTGGCCGCCAATCCCAACTGCCCGGTCGATGCCCAGAGCAAGCTGAGCGCCTCGCAATCAAGCTTCGTGCGCATGGCCCTGGCCACCAATCCCAATGTGGCCGAAGCTGTGCAGGAGTTGCTCGCCCGCGACAGCGACCCCATGGTCATCGAAGCCCTGGTGCACAACCACAAGCTGCCCAACCTTCAGACCCTCTCCAGGCTGGTCAGCGAAGCTCCGCCGAGAGTGCGCGAGAGCCTGGCCGCCAATACAAACACACCCAAGACCATTCTGGAAAAACTGGCCCAGGGTCCTATTTATACCGAATATCTTTTGCTCTCCCTGGCCAAAAATCCCAATACCCCGGAAGAAGTGCGCCTGCGCCTGATCAAAATGGGCGACCGCCTGGTGCGGACATTTCTGGCCAAAAGTCCACATCTAACTGTGGCCGGATTCAATCAACTGGCCAATGACGGTGACCTGGGCGTGCGCGCCATGCTGGCCACTAATGTCGCCTGCCCCCCGGCCTGCCTCGACAGTCTGGCCCGGGACTCCAATCCCACGGTGCGCGAGAGCGTAGCCATGAACATGCAGACAAGCAAAGCTACCCTGTCAAAACTGGCTCTGGATGAGCGTCCCGAAGTGCGGGCCGCGGTTGCTCAAAACACCGATTGCAGTGCCGCCGACCTGGCCAAACTGAGCAAAGACCCGGTCACCGCCGTGCGCGCCCTGGCGGCCACCAACGCCAATGCCGGAGCCGACACCCTGGACAGCCTGGCTAAAGACAAAAACTGCGAAGTGCGTTGTTCGGTGGCTCTCAACAAGAACACCAGAGACACTACCCTGGCCGCCATGATGGGTGACCCATCGATTGCGGTGCAGGAGATACTGGCGGCCTCCAGGAGACTGGGAGAAGCCGACTATGCAAAACTTGCGGCCAGCGACAGCGCCCTTGTGCGTATGACACTGGCCGGCAGCGCCAGCCTGCCCAAGGGCCTGGTGGCAAAACTGGCGGAAGACAGCGATGCCAGAGTACGGGCCAGTCTGGCGCGTAACGCCGCCTGCGAAATACCGGCGACGATTTTTGCCCGTCTGGCGGCCGACCCCGATACCCTGGTGCGCGAGGCCCTGGCGGTCAATCCCCGGGTGGACCAGCCCACCCTGACCACCCTTTCCAAAGACAATTCCATTACAGTGCAAACTTCGCTGGCCAAAAACCCCTCGGTAAAATCGGCCACCTTGCTTGCTCTGGCCAATTCGGACTGCAATGCAATTAGAAACGCCCTGTTGACCAGGGGCGACCTGCCCCCCGACGCCCTGAACAAACTGATTGCCGCCCAGGAAGTGAAATTTCTCCTGGCCCAGAGAGCGGACACCCCGGCACCGGTCCTGGCCAGTCTGGCCGGCGACAGCGACCCGGCCCTTCGCGCCACAGTGGCAGCCAATCCCGCTGTTTCCTTCGCCACCCTGCAAGCACTGGCCGGAGATAAAAGCCAGTACGTGCGCGCCGCCAGCGCCAGCAATAAAAACGCCAATGCCCCTTTGATAAACACTCTGGCCGGCGACAACGAAGCCCTGGTGCGAGCCCGAGCCGGCGGCAATCCCAATGCCGACATCACCTGCCTGGAGCAACTGGCCCGGGACAAAAATCCCGAGGTAAGAAGGGCAGTAGGAGCCAATCCTTCCACCCCGAAGGATGTGCTGCTTGTACTGGCCCAAGACGACGCTACCTGGCTTACAAAATAAGGAACCACCCATGACCGCCGGAAACTCCGAGGAAGTAGTAATCGTAGACGCGCTGCGCACGCCGATCGGGCGCTATGGCGGCAGCCTCAAGGACGTGCGACCGGATGACCTGGGCGCGCTGGTTATCTCAGAATTGTTGAAGCGCAATCCCGCCGTGCCGCCCGAGGAAATCGAGGACGTTTTGCTCGGTTGCGCCAATCAAGCCGGTGAAGACAACCGCAACGTCGCGCGCATGTCGGTGCTCCTGGCCAAACTACCCCTCACCGTCGGTGGTGGCACTGTCAACCGCCTCTGCGGCTCCGGCCTGATGGCCGTAAATGACGCCGTCAACAACATCCGCGCCGGACTGGGCGACATCTATATCGCCGGCGGAGTTGAATCCATGACCCGGGCGCCGTTTGTGATGGGTAAATCGGACTCGGCCTTCGGCCGCGACCCCAAAATATTCGACACCACCCTGGGCTGGCGCTTCACCAATAAAAAGCTGGCCGAATTGCACTATCCATTTTCGATGGGTGAAACCGCCGAAAACGTAGCTGAAAAATACAATATCAGCCGCGAAGATCAGGATGCTTTTGCCGCCGGCAGTCAGGAAAAATACAAGAAGGCCCTGGACTCGGGACTGATAGCCAGCGAAATCATTCCCGTACCCATCCCCCGCAAGAAAGGCGAAGTCGAACTCGTCACCGCCGACGAGCATCCGCGCCCGGAGACAACTCTTGCCTCACTGGCCAAGCTGAAACCGGCTTTCCGCGAGGGCGGCACCGTCACCGCCGGCAACAGCTCCGGTATCAACGATGGTGCGGCGGCACTGCTGATAATGAGTGCTAAGCGCGCCCAGGCCCTCGGTCTCAAACCGATGGCGCGTTTCCTCGGCTCCGCCGTGGCTGGTGTAGACCCGGCAATCATGGGCATCGGCCCGGTACCGGCGACGAAAAAAGCGCTCAGTCGCTCGGGCCTGAAAACCTCCGACCTGGATCTGATGGAACTCAACGAAGCCTTTGCCGCGCAGGTTCTGGCCTGCGGCCGCGAACTGGATCTGGACATGACCAGAGTCAACGTCAACGGCGGCGCCATCGCCCTGGGACATCCCCTGGGGGCAAGCGGGGCGCGCATTTTGACGACCCTGGTTTACGAAATGCAAAGGCGCGGTTCCAAATATGGTCTGGCGACAATGTGCATTGGAGTCGGACAGGGTATAGCGTCGGTAGTAAGCAATGTTTAGATCTTAAGTAGGCCAGGTACCGGATATGACGCGATTCACTTTCCTGCAATTTTCAGATGTCCTCCTGGACGCTAAGCTCACGCACACCGGGCTGAGCCAGTCGGGTCTGACCCACAGCAACTTTTCACTGGAAAAACATATCCGCGCCGAGCGCGCCCGCGAGTTGCAGGAGACGACGATCAACGCCTTCGCCCTGGCCCGGGAACAGCAGGTGGACGCCATCTTGATCCCGGGCGGACTCTGGGATAACGTCACGGTCACCAGCAAGACCATCAGCGCCCTCACCGAAGCCGCCGCCTCAGTGCCCGATATTCCCATCTACATTGCCCCGGGCCACCGCGACTTTTTCACCCGCAGCTCGCTCTATACCAACGACATGCTGGCCGCCCGCGGTCTCAAACCCTGGCCCAGCAATGTCCATGTCTTCACCTCCGAACATTTCTCCTCGGTCGTCCATCCCACGATAGGCGATGTCTGCTTCACCGGCCGGGCCATCACAAAAGGCGCCCGCCGCACCGAACGCATACTATCGGGCACCCTGCCCAAGTCGCGCCTGGCCTCAATCAACGTGGGCGTCTTCGCCGGCTCCCTGGAATCGCATCCATCACTCAACGCCGATCCGCTCTCCAATGAACCGCGCAAGCCGCTCATCTATCCTTTTTCCGAAGAAGAACTGGAGGCGCAAAATCTGACCTATGCCGCCGTCGGCCATGTCAAAGATGCCTATCAAATTTTCAATGCCCAGGACAAACTGCTCGGCGCCTATGCCGGATGCCTGGCCGGTGGCAGCTTCCAGGAGCTGGGTCAGCGCTTCGCCATTCTCGGCTCAATTGAAGTCGAAGGCGACGGCGAGCCAACCATCACGCTGACACCGCAGGAGCTGGATGTACGGCGAATGATGCTGGTTTCGGTGGATGTCTCCGGTCTGGGCGACGAAGAAATCAAAGACGAAATCGTCATCAACATTGAAGACTCCGGGGTCCGTCCCGACACCGACCTTGTCGCCCTCAACCTGGAAGGACGGCACAAGCCGGGCATTTACCCCAAACAGATAGCCGAGGAACTGGCTGATAATTTTTACCACCTGCTCGTGGTCGACAACACTCGTCCCGATTATCTGGCCGAGCGCTTCGACGAGCGCACAACCGAATGGAAATATATCGAAGCCATGCTGGCGATGAAAACCAACGCCGAAAAACCCAGGGGCAGAGAGATGGGCAGCGACAGTCTCTCGGGCTTACCCGGTGCCGATGTAAGCGGCAAAACGGTGGAGGACGCGCTGTACTACGGTCTGGACGCCTTGAAACTAAAAAGGGTAATTGTGCGCAATGTGGGTTGAGCGGATTGAACTGACAAATTATGGCGGCGTGCAGGGCGAAAACATCATTTTTGCCCAGGACAAACTCAATCTAGTAGTCGAGCCCAATGAATACGGCAAATCGACTATGGCCACGGCCATCTGGTCGATCCTTTATGATTTTCCCAACGACCTGGCCTCGGCCCATCAGGGCGACGAAGAAGGCCTCTCTGAAAAAGAAGCGCGTCGCCCCAAAAAAGGCGCTGGTTTCAGCGGCCGACTGGACGTCTACGCCACCGGGCGCAGGCTTTCCATCAGCCGCAACTTCAACAGCAATAAATTTCAGGTCTTCGACAAAGAAAAAAACAACATCGAAGTAACCAGCGAATTCTACGGTCCCAACGGCGAAGATGAGCTGGGGCTGCGCCTCACCGGCATGACCCGCGAATTGTTTAGAAGCACCTGCTTCATCGGTCAAAGAGAACTGGATGAACACGCCGTCGGCGGCGAGAGCTCGCTCGTTTCGCTGGTGCAGGGTATCGCCGACTCGGCCACGCCCTCGGCCACATCGGCGCAGGCCGTCAAAGTTTTAAAAGACGTGCTCGATCGCGTGCCGGTCGGCGAAAAGCGCATGAAGTTCGACACCCTGATCCGCGACCTGGAGATGATGCGCCAGGACCTGCTCAATAAAATCAGAGCCTACGAACGAGACAAACAGGACGTCGCCGCCTCCTTCGACCGCCTGATGATCGTCAATAAAATTCTGGCCGGGGACAACAGCCGCTTCAAGGCCACCGAATATCAAAATCTCAAATTCCAGCTCTACGACGCCGCCAGCAGACTGAAACGCCTGCAAGAAATTCTGGTGAAAAAATTTGAGCTGGAAGAACAAATGGAAAAATTCAACGGCGTTGAAGAATTTCCCGAAGACCTGCGTCGCGCCATCGACGAGCTGTTTGAGCGGCGCGCGGCAAAAATGCAAGAATTGCAAAACGTCCAGAATGACACCACGCCCCATCAAAAACAATACGAAGAGAAACGGGCGCAGATCAAACGGCGCTACCAGGGGCTGGATAAATTTTCGCAGGAAGAGGCTTCCACAGTGGCTTCGCTGGCCGGCTCGATGCACACGGTCGAAGAAGAATTGACCGACCTGACCGCCCGCCGTGACATCGAACTGCGCAAGCTTGCCGGCGAAAACGCCAGCGCCGTCGACCTCGAAAGCATGCGCAATTCGCTCATCTCAGTCGAAGCCGAAGGCATCGAAAACGCCCGCTCTTACAGCTCACTGATCACCGCCTTCCAGGACCAGATCACCGAAGCCGAACGCAATCTGCACAAAGAGCGCGCCAAGAAAAAAGAATACGAACAGAAGCTCAAAGATGAAGTCAAACGACGCAAACTTCTGGCCTTCGTCAACGGCGGCGTCTCTTTCATTCTATTCGTCCTGGCTCTGGTCCTTATCCTTGTAATCAAATCCGCCGCCTTCATAGCCCCCGTACTTTTCGTAGTGGGCCTGGTTGGTGTGGCCGTAGGCGTCTATTTCGTCATTCCGGCCTTTCGCCCGGAGATGCTCTTCAAAACCGAGTTTAACCAGATAAGCACAGACATTGGCCGCATCACTACAACTATTCAGGAGTTGATTACAAAGGTCGGCGCCCTGGAAATCAAACTCGACACCCTGGCGCGCAAAGTTGGCCTGCAGAGCCGCGATGAGCTGCTGGGCAAACTGGACGACTACGCCCAGCAATCGGCCAAACTCAAGGCCTTTGACGTTATCGACCAGATGCTTGAACAGAAAAAGCAAGTCATGGAGCGCTACAAGACCGAGCTCGAAAGGCATGTGACCAAGGCCGGACGCAGCCAGTTGCCCCTCAATGCCAACACCGCCAAGCAACTTTCCACAGCCCTGTCCACCTATCTGACCGAATCGCGCCAGCTGGAAGTGAGCTTCCAGAGCACGACATCATCGATCCGCAAAGTCGCCCACCTGGAAGAAGACATTCTCGACACCGAGCATGCCATAGCAAATCTCCTGACCAAGGCCGGCATAGAGTTGCCTGAAAACGTCACCGAGGGCATCGAACAGGTCAACAAACGTCTGAACAGCCACCATGAGTTTATGGCCCTCTCCGATGAACTGAACGAGCTCGAACACGAAACCGGCGGCCACTTCGTCGAACTGCCGGCCACGATCAAAAATCTGGAGGAGTACCACGCGCGCGTGCAGCAACAGTTGCAGACCCTGCGTGAACAGTTCCCCGACATCGAGACAGTCATCCCCGCCGGCGAAGACGAAGTCCCCGAAGGCGACGCCGCCGACCTCTCCAAACTCGATGCCCTGCGGCAGGAGCGCGAGGATCTGCAGCTGCGCATACGCACCCTCTCAAGCACCTGCGACGAGCAATATCTGCACTGTATAGAAGAACTGGACCTGACCGAGTTTAAGTTGCAGAGCGCCAAGCGAGCCAAGCTGGCCCTGGAACTATCGCGCGATACCTTGAAACGGCTCTCCGGTGAAAACTACATAGACTGGTCCAGCCACCTCAATACCATCGCCAGGGATATGCTCTCCAAACTCGGGCTCGATTACGAGGAAATTCGCTTCGACAACGAGCTCAAACTGATCGCCCGCAAGAAAGGCGATACCGACGAAATAAGCTCTTCCGAAATCATGAGTCAGCTTTCCATCGGTACAAAAGAGCAGCTGCACTGGCTGGCTCGTATGGTGGTCTCGAAGTTTCTCTCGCGCCAGCATTCGATGCCCATTATTATGGACGAGCCCTTCTCAGAAGCTGATGACGAGCGCTTCCTCAAAATGATGCGCTTCCTTATAAGCGTAATATCAAAAGAACACCAGATCATCATCTTCAGCTGCCACCAGCAGCGCCACAGCTGGTTCAAAAATCAGCTGGAAGAAAACGATCGGGGCCGCCTGATATTCTGCCGCAGACAGCGCAGCACTTAAGTAGCAGAACGGGCGTGGCGCCTACAGACCGGCTAGCGCATAGGCAGGCCAGATGGTCACGCTTTCATGAACTTGCGTATCATCGGATTCAAAGTAATCAACGAAATGGGCGCTTCTAGCGGGCCCACCCAGTGGACAGGGATAACCAAGCGTTGGAAAGAAATCAGCCAGCCATTCCGGCATCCATGCCTTGGCCAGCACCAGACTGCGACGGATATCACGAGTATTGCTAAGAGAGACGACTCGCTCCACCAACTTTTCAGTGACCTCACCAGCTCCCATTTGCCAAAGTGAACGAACAATCCGGCCGAGCGGTGTTTCCTTTAAATGCATTCGTTTTTTGCTAGCCGACTTGAGATGTATCCGCACCGACCCATACCGAAATGAACTGCTGCTGCCATTAACAAAGAATGTCGGCTCAGCATTGCCTTTCGAAACCAGCTTCATTTCGAACCCAATGTCGGTGCCGTGATCAACAATCTCTTTGCCAAACGCTCGACATTTGATGGCAGCCACACGCAACGGCGACGGCATACTCGTCTTGCCGTCCATGCGCATGAAAACACCATTTGTTAAACGAACGATGACAAACTCATTTACGCAGCGGGATAATGCCTTATCTACAGCTCCACGACTTCCGTACTTGAGACAGTCACGAGTCGTAAATGGAACCCCCACTGGAGTCAGGCTGATGTGCCTTAAAATGCTAGAGATGCACGACATATGCTTTCACCTCGTTTTGAAGTCGGGGAGATTTTTGCGGTCATTTCAGACAACGCATAAACCTCGCAACTAGTTCAAAAAAAAGCAGCATGATTTTCAAACCCTTGCGCAGCAAGGATTTACGAGTGTCAGATTTTTGCGCAAAAATCACCCAGACATAAAAGCACTCAAAAACGAAACAGCCATCCGAAGCTGCGGCAGCCCCGCCGCCGCCGCCTTCAAAATGAAGCAAATTGCAACTTCCAGCGCAGCAACTAATAACTAAACCAGGAAAGCCAAACCCGCACGCTGTCTTTCGATTATTTTATCCACGCAAGGAAGTTCGGGGTCATCGTCATCGAAAACTTCCGGCACAAATATATCACTCAACAAATCCTCATCCTGACTGATTGTGTTTGCATTGGTAGCTCCTGCAACCAAAACGTCCTGGTCAAGATTGATAAAATGCCGGGCGGTCAAATCCCCGCCAACGCGGAGGACGCCATCGTTGTATTCGGTTACTATCAAGTCCTGAGCAACGACATCGCCCGTTACTAAAAAACACCCGCCTCCTTTAAACAAAGAAGCCACACACAAATTGCCTCCGACAAACAACAAGAGTCCGCGGTTTAGATTGCGATTGAGGATGTCTCCAGCAACCGTAAGGTCTCCAAAACAAACCAGGGCACAAAGACTGCTCGCTGCCACTGAAGGATCTTCCGGGTCCAGGCAAATCCCACCATCAACGGCTGTCCCGGGCTCCAGTACCAGAGCTTTGCCCGAGGGGCATTGCCGAGCCTGGGCCCGCACAAATTCTTCAAACATGTCCGGATAATCAAATCCAGAAACCTTCAAATTGGCCTTTATCGAATCAGTTACGCGCGGAGCGACTTGCGAAAAATCCACAATCGTTCCACCAAGAGAAGTCAGGGTACGGTTCATATATTCTGTCCTTGCCAGTAAGCCGAGTGCGTTTGCAATTCAACAAACAGCCTTCAGGCAAAATTTAGGCGGCGGCAAAAAAGACGTTTTCAGTTCAGCGCGCCTTGATACCGTGCCGGCGCAGATAGTCTCGGTACGAGAGCGGCTGCCCGGAGCCGGAGCCGGAGCCAGAGCCGGAGCCAGCAGCGGCACCACTGGCGGCATTTTTCTGCGCCTCTTTATTGATACCGAGCTCCGGAGCATTGCGCGCCGCCTGCATGTCGACCCGCCCATAGACGTTATGGTAGTCCTCATTTTTATCGTATTTGGTTTTGCCGTAATCGCTGAAGGCGACAACATCAAATTGATTGTAGGGAACGAAAGGCTGCCGCGCGTCCCGTTCATGCATGATTACGTCGGTGGTTTTAAAAGCACCATCGGGAATGCGACTGTTTGTCGCCAGGGCATTTTTGACGGCCCCCAGATCGGCGATGGTGTCGGTCGTATTGAGCCGCTTGCGAGCCTCGTACATCTGGTCAAAGCCCTGCATATGGCTTCGGGCAACCATCTGCGGGCTGTGCTCTTTGATGTGGGCCAGGTGCATGCGGGCGTACTGGCTTTTCTTGGCCTCTGTCGACCCGGTGGCTGAATAGACACTGTTGACCTTCTGGGCAAAGGATAGTTCGGTGATCAGGTCTTCTGCGCTCCAGTAGCCCGGCAGACAGTGCAGGACAGTGCCGTCCGGGTTGAGGACGAAGATCTGGATATTGTGAGGGCCGGCACCATTGGTGGTATTGACGGCATTGCCCCAGACCTCGTGGCGTCCGGACATGCCGCAATAAGGCTCGTTGGTTATGTCCTTGTAGCCGCAGACGAAATTATCTTTGAGATAGTTGATTACTGGTTCCGAAGAGAGCGACACGGCCCTCAGACTGTTGCCGGCGCTTCAAGTGGCGCCGTCTATCTTGCCCAGCATGTGAATCCACACCAGGGGCTTGCCGCGCTGCCTGGCACAGGCCAGGGCCTGGGGCATGTTATCGAACCAGGTGAGCTGTTTGGTCAGCTCGGTCACTTTTTGTCTCTGTTGCACACCGTCTACGCCGGCGCCCTGAGAAGAGGGCACGGCAAAGGTCAGGGCAAACGTTGCGGCAAAAAGGAAGGCGGAAGCGCCCGGTAAAAATCGTCGTCTCATAGGTGCCGAACCCATTGAAGAATCGCAAACAGAACTACAGGAGTTCTATTCCCATCATCAACCCTGGCGGCCTTTCTGAGTGCTAAAAAATTGCACCGCAAGATTAAATCTAGCCGAGGGCGTTCGAGCCTTTTTCAGCCAGTTTGCGCTCCAGAATAGTGAAGCCGGTGAGTTCCGCCAGGGCGTCCATGGTCTCCCAGGTGGTCTTTTCGAGATCATCGCTATAAGGAATGGGCTTGCCGATTTTGAGCTTGATGTGAGCCTTGCCGGTCTTGGCGTTGCTGCCGATGATGCCGACCGGCAGGATATTGCTCTTGGTGATTTTGGCGAAATAAGCGGCCCCAAGGTGCGGCCGGCCGATGCTGTTGGGCACCTTGCAGCGCGTCCCTTCGATGAACATGCCCAGCGACCAGCCGGTCTTGAGCACTTCCTTCATGAATTTGAGGGCGGACAGCTCGGGCTTATCGCGGTTGATTGGAATCGCTCCCAGAAAATCAATCCACATGCCGAGCGGCCGGATGAACCAGAGTTCGCGCTTGGCCATGAAAATCATGTGCCGGTGCGTGGCCACTGTCAGAAGAGGCGGGTCCTGATTGGAGATGTGATTGCCGACGATGATCAAAGAACCCTCGGCGGGGATGTTTTCGCGGCCTTCGACCTGCAAATGATTGAAGGTGCGGTGCCAGTTTTCCATGATCGTGCGACCGACAAACATCTGCACTTTGATGCGCCAGGGCGTGAAGCGTTTGATATCGAGCGGCAGAGCCTTAATCGGGCGCAGCTCGGCGGCGGGCTTGGTTTCAGCTTGCTTGGCCGGAGGATTTTCGATTGTCATTTTTACTTCGCTCCGAATCTCTAGGGTTTGGTGACAACGGCCTTGGGCAAGGTTATGCGCACAATGGTGTTGTCTTCCTGCTGCGAGACAAAGAGGTTGCCGTCACGGTCCAGGGTCAGGTAATAGGGTGATTTGAATCCCGTACCGATGATTGTAGAGACGCCTGCGGGGCTGATGCGGGCCACGGTGTTGCCGGAGTAGTTGGCCACATAAACGTTGCCCGAATCATCGCAAACAAGACCAATAGGTCCTTTGATATTGGTGCCGCCGCTGAATTGCATGCGCGTTCCATCGGCGGAGATGCGGTCCACAGAGTTGCTTGAGAAATTGGCGACGTAGAGATTGCCGAGGCGGTCAAAAGCCAGACCGGCCGGGGCGTTGAAGCCGGTGGCAATGACGCGCACCGAGCTATTGGCGAGTACTGCCGTGGGGGCATTATTGTTCTTGGGCCGGGCCACGGGGGCGCCACCCTGGCTCTGACTTTGGGTCTGGGTGGCCATAGCGACGGCATTCTGTTGCTGCTGGGCAAAGGCATTGCCGGTTTGCTGCTGCTGGACCTGCTGGGGCTGCTGGTACTGGGTTTGTTGATACTGGGGTTGTTGATACTGCGGTTGCTGATACTGGGGCTGCTGCACCGGTTGTACAGGCTGTACTTGCTGCACCGGCTGCGGGTTCATCTGCTGTTGAACCTGCTGGGCGGTGGCATAGGGATTGGGTGCCTGGCTGTCGCCCTGGGCAATGGGATTGAGATTTATAGCCGACGAACCCTGGGTCTGGGCCGAGGTGGAAGAGACCGAGGGATTGTAGCTGGGCTGAGCCACAGTGGCGCCGGAGAGCTGCTGGTCACAGATCTGGGTGCGTTTCTGGGCGTCGGCAAAATGATTGGAAGCGGGGGCGATGGCGGCAAAATGCGCCTTGGCCTCGGCCGGTCGACCGAGATCCATCAGGGCAATACCCAGCTGATAGTGCGCGTCGGGGTCGGAAGGCTTGACCCGCAGCACTTCCTGGAAGCGCGGTACGGCTTCTTTCAGGCGTCTTTCGCTCTGGTAGAGCACGCCCAGATTGTACTGAGCATCGGTCAGGTTGGGGTCGAGGTCGGTGGCGTGGCGGAAGAAAATCACGGCCGATTCGAGCGAGCCCTGTTTATAGGCAGTCAGACCCAGGTTGTACATGCCGACGGCCTGCTGATTGCCCTGCACCGGCAGGTTCTGGGCGGGATCGACGGCGCTGTAGGCGGGAGTGAAACTGAGGGGCAGAAGAGCGGCACAAACGGCAACAAAATGAAGCCTCTGGCGTCTGTTAGGGGGTCTCTTGCAATTGTCCATCGATTCTAAACTCCGACTGCTCTTATAAAACGGGTTGTTTTTCCTAAATTGGGTATAGTAGGAATAAGTGAAAGATATGTTCTGGGAAATGGGAACGAGAAAATTCTTGAAATAGTTACAGCAACTGATTTTATCAAGGATTAGAGCTTAGTAGGTAACCTTAAGAAACATGCGAACCGTCGGTCACATCATTACTTCAGCCGGTGTCAGCTGCGCCAATTATATGGTCTACAGATCCCGAAAGGCAGCATTTGCAAGCTTTTTGATTGGTTTTGCCATGGATCTTGACCATGTGGTCGACTATATCCGCGCACATGGCTGGAAGATGGACTGGGCGCGGTTTTCCGAGGCCAGCCACGAAAAATATAGCGGTAAGCTATACCTGCCCCTTCACTCCTACGAACTGCTGGCCCTATTCTTCTTTCTTTTTAAGGGACCGGCCAGACAGCCCTATCGTGTCGGCATCACATTGTCGGTCCTCACCCACCTGCTCCTGGATCAGCGCTGCAATCCATCGCGCAAAGCGGGCACATATTTCCTCGCCCACCGCATCCGCAAACGTTTCAACGCCCACGAACTGCTGGGCGCCGGTTTCATGGATCATCACCATGGCCACGCCCACGGCCACGGCCACAGACACTGAGCCAGTCAACCAGACCAGGGATGAATAGATGCCCAGCAGAATCAACCGCCTCAGCCTGATTCTGATCCTGAGCGCCTGCACCCTCTATTTCAGTCTGCACCGGCTCGGCTCAGGGGTGCCCGATCCACCCAGGGACAAGCTCACCCTGAACACCATGCCCGGCACCTGGAGCGACCCCGGCGGACCCCAGGGCAATGAAATAAGCTTCGTCTGGACAAAGCTAAAGGACCAGCCGGACAACCCCGTGTTCATGCTCGTTTCCGCCTACGACACCAGCGGCCGCATCAAAAATCTGCTGGACTTTAAGGACACACCATTTACTTTCGGCTACCTCAGCCACTCCCCGGATGTAGTTGTCTTCGCCAACCTGGGCCAGGAGCAATCGGTTTTCAAACTCAAGGCCCGCGACCACAATCATATGCGCCTGCAGCGCCTGAGCAAAAACTACGCCACGCAAAAGGAAGACATGGCCGCCGCCCCCAAGGAGCCGCCCATAGACCTGGTGCGCAAGGCGGAGCCGGCCGAGCGCCTGCCGGACTACAATCGGCATAGGGGGAGCCCTCACGGGCTCCTCCCTGCCACACCACCGTACGTG
>JAFEAV010000046.1 GCA_018266215.1 Cyanobacteria bacterium SZAS LIN-3
GCCAGGGTGCCGGCACTGTCTCGCACTCCCTGATTGAGAGCGGCCACCAATCCCCTTCTCAGGCCAAGGTCTACAAGATCTTCGGACTGAATACTGCTGACGATGTCGAAGGGTGCGCCCTCCATCACCAGACTATTGTCCAGATAATTGGCCAGCAGCTTACCCGAGCCGTCATTGCCTATCTGCAGAAAAATTATGCGCATGTCTTGCTCGTGCTTCATTTGCTTTGCCGTATCGATGATTACTTGCTCTACGGGCGGCCCCTGATTCGGCATGCCATCACTGACAATTACGACCAGGTAGGGCCTGGTGTGCTGCTCCTTGAGCCGTGCGTGCAACATATCGGCTAAAGGTGTAGACAGATCCGTGCCCCCTTCCGGCCGCAGCATAGTCATGAGAAGACGCGCCTCCGGGGCTGTGCAGCGCTGCCGGGTTTGTGTTTGCGTATTGAATGTACAGAAGTCGAAGCTGCCGTTCCCCAGAGTCTGGGCCTCCTGCGCAAAGGAGTAAATCTGCTCCAAGCACCATTGCCATTTCGATTCTCCGGCGCCCTCCAGCTCGTTTTCCATTGATCCCGATGCGTCGATCAACAGGGCAATATCGTATTGCTTGAGTGTCTTCCAGTCGGCGTCTTTCGAAAGCTCCGCCGCCAGGCGTAACTGTTCCTTCTTTTTTCGTTCTGTAATTACCAGGTTGTCCGGCGTATAGCGGAGATTGACGCTGTACCGCTTTCCTCCCCGGTCAATGAGCAATTGCATTGAGTTGCTGCCGATTGCTCCCTGAATTAGCCTGTCGCCCTGGCAGATCCCCGCATAAGCTGCTGGCGTGCCCATCCGCACCTTCGTAATCGTAGTAGGAAGGGTGCTGGCCTCAATGCTTATTCCGGCTCCAGCGCAGGCGCCCGCCAGAGCGCTAATGCCTCCCCGCAGGGTGATTGATGCATTAGGGGCGCTTGTTGAGGTATGAGTAACTTTATGGCCGGATCCCGGAACTACGTTTTTTGCTTCCGCCGCAGGCACTGTAAGGCAGAAAACGCAGGCCGCAATGATTAAATATCGGTGCCGGAGGGCGATTTTCATTTGTTTGGGGCCGGGGGGTGTTTGGTTGAAATTGAAGCGATATCGCTTGAGTTTTTTGAAGACTTTACCCCTTTCGTTGAGGCTTTTGTGATTTTTGTTCTGCGAGTGCCGGATTTGTTTGTAGGCGAAGCGATATCGCTTAATTTTTTAGCTTGGGCCGTCAACGCGTTATCGACTGGAATGTATTCAGCGTCAGCATCGCTGCCGTAATTGACGTAGTTTTTGACTTTTGAGCTGCTCAAGGCTGGGGCTATTCGAATTCGGCCGGTGCCGCAGTTCGCTTGAGAAAGCATCACCTGTTCATGCTCCGCTAATTCTCGCAATTTTTTTGAATAGGTTTGGTCTATTTGCGCCCTTTCTTGAGCCATGCGCCTGTATTCGTAAGGCGAGTACCCACGGTTGAACGCTCGATTGTCATAGTTCTGAGAGAGTCGTAGAAGCGCTTGACTCCATTCTCGATGAATTTGTTGGTCTTCTTGTTGGGTCTCTTTGGCTAAGCGCTGCCGAAACTCTCTTATTTCTTTGTCTGAAGGTTTATCGGCGGATGCCGCCATGAGATTCAGTTCTTTCTGTTTGAGCAGGCATTCAAGGGCCCGGCTCGAATATTTGGCCAGATTGCTCGAGTTGGGGGCGCCGCTGTTGGCACAGGCGCGGTACTGAACAATAGCTTGCTCGGTTTTATTGAGCTTTAAATAGGTGTTCGCCAGATAGTAGCGGGTCCCGAAATCGTTAGGTTCCGCGGCGAGACGTTTCTCTGCTATTTCCTGGGCTTTGAAGTATTTGCCGGAATTGTAGGCCGTTACCAGCGTCTTGATTGAATATGGCGCGGCCAGTGCTGCTGAAACACTAATCGCCGCTGCTAGTGGGAGTGCAGCCAAAAGTAAGGAGAGACCCGTATGCTTCATGCCTGTTCGTCAGTCGTCATTCATCTTTAACTATTCCCGTTTTACCACTCTTGAGGCCTCTGGCGGCATGGGACCGACCCGGGTTTTGTTTATGCGGTGGTGCGCCGGTGCTAGCTTTCTCAGGTTCGTTGATATTTGCAAAATCCCTGGGAACGTGAAAAATGCTCTCCTGTATTGATATCACTTTGCTGGAATTGGTTTCAAAAACGATGATAGGTTTGCGCGGCAGTGTTTCATCGGGGTCTGCTGGTTCATCGTCCTGGGACGAAAACATTTCGTATCGAAGCGGTAAACCATGAGCAATCGGCAGGCACCCGCTAAAACTACTGACCAGCTCTGCGACGGGATCCGGCAGAGTCGGAGCTTTGAGAGTCCAGAGTTTGCCCCAGCTTTTCTTGGGTGATGTTCGGGTGTAGCAGACGGCCTCAATTCCCGCTGTCGAGTCCGGTTGTGGTTCCGACCAGGTCAGCGTATCCAGAATCGCTTCCTCGCCAACCAGTGCGGCCGGCCTGCGCATTTGCGCCAGAACCAGAGACATCGGTTTAGTTACGTAGTTTTTTCGACCGGGGTTGATGATCTCCACTTTATTGAATGGATAGCGCGTAATCGCGACGATGCCTGTGTTCATATGCTCAATACGAACAGCCTTGTCTGTGACCGTGATTTTTTGTTTGCCGGCGCCGAAATGCCTCTGTGAGAGCTCGATGGCCTGCGTATCAGCATGAACTGGTTGAGCCAGAATAAGACAGAGAAAAGGAGCGGCCAGAAGCGCCAGTGGAGGTCTGTCCTGGTTTAACGGCCGGGCTGTCGGCCAGGCGTCAACGTGCGATGTTGCCACAGACTGTTCCTCTGGAAGGGTCTCGTGGCAATCATCATTTCATAGAATTAGTGCTTATGCCAGCAGTAAGCTTGGAGGCATTCTTCAGGAGTTTTTGTGGCTGCGGTTGCCCAAACACGCCTCGGTGCATATGTGATGGCCGTCGGCTTCTTCTAATGCCTGCTTAGATACCGGCTTCTTCTGTTCTTCCTCATTAATTCTCTTCTGCTCCTCACTAATCCTCGGCATGCCGTTAGGGTGCAAGTAGTCGATTTTGTCTGCCTTCTTGTTGGTGGACACTTTTGCCATTTGTTGTCACCTCATGGTTCGCTCGATTGAGCCGACGAGTGAAACTTTCGGTGGTTCCAATCGCAGAAACTCAAGCGATATCGCTTGAGTTTCTGCGATCGATCATCATTCCTTCATGTTCGCTTAACCGGCTCTTAAACTGTTTTGTATTGTCTCGCAAACGTTTGCGGACTCGCCGTAGGCTGGGCGTAGGCAGTTCGGATATTCCTGCGGCCTCGCTCAAAGTTCGAGATCACGATTTATTTCGGGGCGGTTTGTTGGCAGACTTGCAGTTGCGTCTGGGATAATAACGTGCCGGCCTTGAGGAACTTCAGATGACCATAACAGTTACCGTTAAAGTCTCCAGTGGTGTTGTGCTTGCTGCTGACAGTGCCTCAAGTGTTTTTATCGATGAGGCGCCCTTGACGCCGTTCAAAGTCTATAATGGCACGTTCAAGCTTTTCAACGTAATTCCGGGTGCTCCGGTTGGCCTTGTTACCTCTGGGATTAACAACCTCGGTGACTTTACCCTTGCTCAACAGATCGACAGATTCTGGGCGGAGCTGTCCCGGCCTTCTGACAATCGCCCGAGAGGTCAAAATGACCGAGCACGGTTCAATCCCAAGGATTTCACTATGGCCGACCTAGCGGACCGATTGAAAACGTTTCTATTTACCGGTTGTTTTAATTCGGCGTATCCCTCTGTACAGACAAGACCTGTACTGTCAGTGGTTTTATCTGGCTATTCGACGGACAAGAGTACGCCAGAGATCTATACGATAGAGGCAGTAAGAGATCGATTGGTTGGCCCGACACTGTCGCAGGCTCCGATAACAACGACTGGTTTGGACGAACCTATAAGGAGATTGTTGTACGGAGTTCCCGTTGGGCTTGATGGCTTGTTAATCGAGGCCGGATTGCCACCTGCGGAGGTCGGTCAATTTTTGGGAGCTTTAGCAAGTCGAAGTTATGCAAACATACATCAAAAGAATATGCCGCTCGCTTCTGCCATTGAACTGGCCGAGTACTTGGTTGACACTGTAATAAAGTACGAGCACTTCTCACCGATGGCTCCCCAGGTTGGCGGTCCTGTGGATATCGCAACCATTACCAGAAACGACGGATTCCAGTGGGTGAAGCGAAAGAAATTCCATGAGTGACAACAGGCACAACTCCTCTCCATACCGACTCTCGGCCGCCGGTTTCAATTACCCGGTGCCACCTGGGTTGCCTGATTTTACCGAACGTCCACTAACAGAAGACGAAATGTACTGGTATAGGCTCGCCCCCGAGTATTCCCCGCTTGCTGAGTCAGTTTTTGCGGCGCTGTCACAGGACGGCATGGTTCTAAATCCCTCCCACTTTCCTGTTCCGCGATTCTCGATTACTCAACCAGGACGATAACGCTTTCTAACATGGGCGCCGGACAAACCCGACTCGATTCGTGATCTTAATCGGGTAGTTAACCCATTGGATTTCGTTGCCTCTATCGCAGCGCCTGTGGCCTTCTCGAACTCGTCATCTACCGCATCATCTAATTGTTCCCGCGAATCCATGCGCCCGTGACCGTTTCGAACGACACTCTATTACGTATCTTTCGGGTAGATTCGTCAATTAAGGCACCGCATACAGTGGCGCAGCTATCGCGAGAGATCTCGCCGAAACTGTGACCAATAGCGGCGATCCGTCATCTTGAACATTGCGCATTTCGGTGAGATCATAGGTGCATGAGCAGCGGATTGACCGCGAGCCAACGGGAGGATCGACGAAATGTATTCCATCAGAACCGCCGAAGAACATTGCGCAAAAGAACCCATCTGCGCAGAGTTGACCCAGAAGGAGGCCGTCAAAGCCCCGCGTCATCTGTCGGTCGTTACCGAGCCCCAAACATCGAATTGCGCAAAGTTGGAATCGACCGCGAAGACAACACCTCGCAAACCAAAGAATGAAGATGTTCGCCCGAGAGAGTATTTGACTAAAGACGAAGTTACCCGCCTTCGGGATGCAGCGAAGAAGGTGGGTCGCCTGGGCTCTCGCGACGCTCTTATCGTGACCCTGCTCTATCGCCACGGTCTTCGAGTCTCTGAGCTTTGCGATCTGAAGTGGTCCCAGGTTATGTTCGACGACGCAGTTCTCCACGTTCACCGCGTCAAGAACGGCAGCCCAAGCGCTCAACCAATTGAGGGAGACGAACTTCGCGCACTCCGGGCTCTTCGTCGCGAGCATCCTGACTCGGCGTTTGTCTTCGTCTCAGAGCGCAAGGGACCGTTGTCGACCCGCGCTGTTCAGGCCATGATTGCGAGAGCCGGCGAAGTTGCCGCACTCGGCTTCCCTGTCCACCCGCACATGCTGCGTCATGCTCGTGGCTATGCGCTTGCAAACAGAGGGACCGACACCCGAACGATCCAAGCGCTCCTCGGCCACAAGAACATCCAGCACACGGTAACGTACACCTCGCTCGCCTCCGACCGATTCCTGGGCCTCACCGCTGACTGACAGCCCGAGCCTATCTCCTCGCCCCGCGCCTTCGGCTCTCGCGACTTTGCGGGAGCCTTGTCCTTTGGAGATCGGCTGCCTGTACGACCCCGGAGGCATGCCGGGTGGGCACCCCAAACTGGAGATCGGCTCCGTTCCCGCCCCCTGCGGAGAAAATTGCCAAGATTTCTGTATGTTTTCGGGTACTGGTCCGGAGCCTTGGCTGCCTGGTAACCTCGGCTCCTGGCCGGTCTCGGCGATGAATTTATTGGCCATGTCTCTTCGGTCAGAATCAGAGCAAGACCCGAACGAACAGGACACAACACCATGCCCGCGAACACCGCCTTCGACAACGACCTCGCTTCCTACCTCGACAGCCTCCCGGCTCCCGCAGCTCCGGCCCCGCAGCCCCGGCAGAAAAGCGTTTTCCTACACGCTCTCGTCAACGACTTTGGCAACAACGCCGACAATCTCGTCTCGAACATCCGCAGCACCGGCCGCCGTTTCGGTGTGGATTTGGACCCGGCAGTCAAAGCAGCCCAGGACGCAGCGCAATACAGATTTCACAACGAGCCCGGCAACGATGCCCCTCTTCAGAATCCTTTCGGGGCTCTTGCCGCTCACCCGCTCGATTACATGGCCCGACGCATTGCTCCTGCGGCAGCCGGAGTCGCGGGCACAGTCGATAGTCTTGTAAATCTTCCGCTTGCCTTCGGCCAACAGGTCGCCGGGATTCCGCAACAGCAGCGTGTTTTATCGAATCTTCAAGGCGTAGTCAATAACAGCAACCTCGCCCAAGCTGCTCGCCGCGAGTCGCCCGCCTTCTATGACTCGCTCGCAAACACATCTTCTTTTGTCGCTCCGTTGCCCGGCTCTTCTGCAAAACTTCTGGGCGCAGCAGCAAAGATGGCAGGTCGAGCCCCTCATGTAGCAAAGGCTCTCGGCACAGCTCAACAGGTTCTTCAAAGCTCTCAGCGCGCCCGTCTTCTTGACCATGGCCTCACGCAAGCCGCTGTCGGAGCTGCCCTTTCCCACAACGGCACCGAGGATCCCGACGCTCGAAAACTTGCAGCCGGTGCCGCAATCGGAGGTGTCGCAGGTGCAGGTTTTGAGAAGGGTTCTCAACTTCTCGGCCGTGCTCTTGCCCGTCGAGGCAATCCCGTTGGAGGTCTCGCACCGGCAAGCACTTGGGCTCCCGACTCCGTGCACATGCCAACCGACGTCTCCGTTCCGATGCCCGAGCCGCAGGCCGCCCAGGACGCACACATTGCACAGGTCCTCACGAGCCACATGCGACCCGGCGGCGTTCTCGATCCGCGCCACCTGGACCCGGAAGACGCAGTTGTCGCCCAGATGCTCGCTCATCGCACCGCGCAGATACCGCAGCCGACGCCGGAACAGCAGGCCGCGCTTGCAAGTGTTTGGGGAAGACCGGCTGTCCAAGAGCTTCCGCGAAATATTGTACCGCCTGCAGGCCGTCCGGATGCACTTCCGACAGCGACTCCAAGCCGCACTACAGGCGACTTCCGGCACGTCCTTCCGACCGACGAACAAGGCAATCGCCTCACAGGATACGCAAGGTCCGGCGCTCAAGGCGCACCGGTGGCCGATGCCGAAAGAGTTATAAGGACAAAAGCAGAGCGTACGGCCCGGGCAAAAATCGCTCTCGATCTGGCGCAGCATCAGCTCGACCTTCTCGCGGAGCACCTCCACGCTCGTCACTCTGCGGACGGCGGTCCCGTACAAATCGGCGATCACATCGTTCACCCCGCAGGGTTCGAAAAAGCCTACACGAAGATCGGAGATCAGGCGTTGCAGATGTCCCGCAGCCAGTACGGCGATTCTCATCTGTTCAAGGTCGTCAAAGGCTCCGTCCGCGCACAAGGCCCCGATCCGGCTTCTTATGCCGGTTTCGACCCTTCCTTGGTCTCGGATCCTGTCGGTACCCTGGCGGCGTTACACGGCAACCTCGAAGCAGCCCGAAAAGTCTACGACGGTCTTCGCTCCGACTTGCAACAGCACCTCCCGCAAGGAGGAGGGCACAGCGTAACCGTTGAGCACAACGGACAGCGGCTGCCGGTGAAGGTCGAGTATACGCACGACAAGAACGAGACCGTCTTCCCGTGGGCGGAGATGCTCGCAGCAGAAGCCCGGCAAAACAAAGAAGTCGCCAAATATGACGCGCTCAAATCTGCCGCGGCAAAAGCAAAGCGAAGCAGACCGGAGCCTTTTGACCGAGCCGCTTTCTTCGCCCAGGTCGAAGCCTCTCGCGCTGCCAAAACCGGACAACCTGTCCGCGATATTTCGCAGGCCATGGCAGAGGCACAAGCTCGCCATAACGCTCACCTGGCCGATAAACACCTCATCGAGCAACAGCACCTATACACGAAGAAAACAGCGCACAAGGTGACGAAGCGGAAGGGGAGCTAAGCCGTCTCGTCCGTCTTTTCATCACGTTTTTTCTTGCTTTTCTTGGGCTTCTTCGGATTCGCTGCGGGCGTGAACTTCGTCGGCGGCAAATCCTCTACTTTTACGGCCCGTCGCGCACCATCGATTTCAGCGATCATGTAACTTTGGCCGCCGGTCACATTTCGAACGATACGCGGAAGGTCTGCATCTACCGCTATTTCAGAAACCTGCGCTGGGCCCACGGAAAATTTATAGGTAAATCCGTCAACGAGAATATTGAAAGGCAGTCCCGCATTGGTCAATACAACTGGCTCGGAGAAACGTAGTTCTTTCTCATAGGCCCCTTCAAAATCTGCCGCCACATCTTCGGCCTCCATGGCGAATAGGTACAAAGGCTTTGGCACAGGATTTGAAATAGTTCTTGCCTTCACCGTTTTCGGTGAAATGAGGAAATGTTTTGACAGCAAGTTGCGCTGGGCGGCTGTCAGCGAGGTAAGCCAGTTTAGGTTTAGCTTCCAGTCATATGCCGCCAAAAACGTTCGAGGTAGGAACACAAACTCTAGACGAATATGCTGAACACGATTGGCTAGTTCTTCCTCTGTCGGATTTCGGAGTTCGTTTGCTTCAATACCTTTAGCGATAGCCCACTCTAAAGCCCCCGATTGGTAGCCGGCCTGTGCCACAAATATTCCTTGTGAATTTGGGATATCGGCTACCGTCCGCTCAAAGCCCATCATTTCAAGCTTTTTGACTTTGTCCTTAGCCAAGTCCTTGCCTTGTATAACAGTCCGCGCCTCGGTCTCTTCGACAACAGCGACCCAATTGACGTCAATTTCATGGTCCATCGGGGTACCATCACGCTTCTTGGTCACACCGGCAATTTCTTCGTTTAACTCAATGCCATACGGACCTACACCTTCCAATTTATGAATGGCGGTATAGACCTCCTTAATTTCAGCCTCGTACGCCTTTCCCGTATTTTTCTCTTTTTTCTCTTGTTCCGCTGCCATCTTTCCGGTCCCCGTTTATTAACTTTCTGCACGTCGCCTCGATTTCATGGCGACTCAACAACAATATCGCAATCCCGAAGTCGCGGACGAAAATTTGCCTATTAAATTGAAGGCTACACCGATGTGCACGTTGTTAATGAATCAGGTAATCTACTTCACAATACCTCTCTTGATGGAGAAGACAGCGTGGACCAATCAACCATCGTGAATTTGATTATCGGGATTGTGGGCGTTTTCGGGACGTTGGGCGGGGTCGCTATCACGCTATGGTTTACAGCGCACCAAGAAGAGCGGAAACGCCAGCTGGCAAGGTTAGAAAAAACGATTGACGACTTCCTTGCACCCGTAATGGCGCTGCGCCACCAAGCTGAACACCTCGAAAAAATTATCGCCATCACTACGAGTGCGGCGGAGGAAAAGAAAAAACTGGACCCGGAAAAGGATGATTTTGACGTCTTCAAAAGCATTCATTTCTACATGACCGAAAGCGATGATCGGTGGGAGCGGTGTTACGAAGAGATCCACACCCTCATCAGAGACAAAGGCCACCTCGCCGAGGAGGTGACCGGTGAAGACTACAGAAAGACCCTGGAAATGGTCGAGTTTCTGCGGTGGCGCAAGAATGAGCACTATAAGTCCGAAGCGGTGATTCCCATAGCACCCGACCGAAAGCTGCTCGACGCCTTCTTCTCCAAAGTCGAACGGGGGCTCAAAGCGCGGCAGGATATTCTTCGGACTGGCAAACTAATGAGGAAGGAAGACGGGTTTTCACTCTCGTTGCCACCTGTTCAACAAGGCGAAGCGATAGAAGACGATGCGACGCAAGGAGAACGTCCAAAGGAGGAGACAGAATAGCAGGCTAAACACTGTCTCTTCAATTGCACGGGCGCCCCTCCGTTCGAGTCTCTTATCGCCTGTCATACAGCTTGCCAGCAACCTCTAGTGCCGCCTTCCCCTGTCCTCTTCCTCGGCGGTCAACAGCCTCGCCTCTATCGGCGCAAATTGCCACAGCGACACTTTTAAGAGCCACGCGATCGTTACGGCCGGCTCTTCTTTCTCCATTTGAAAGGCGCGCCAAGCCTCGGCGATTGCTCTTGCATGCCTTTGTTTTTCTTCGGCTTTCATGCGTGTTTCACCTCTCTCTCTCTTCTATTGTGCAGCTCTTTCGATTGCGGGGACCGCTCTGGCTTGGCGCAATAGTTCTTGTGCGATCTTTTCAATGGCGGGACGAAGTTCATCGAAAGTAAGCACACCGTACCGCGCTGTCATATTCTGCTTGTAACTGTGTCCGATGAGCATTTTTAGCTCGATTTCTGGGATTTTTAGCGCGAGCCCAGTGCTTACCATGCCGCGCCTGAGGTCGTGAAACGAGAACTTCACACCGGTAGCTGTCTCGATCTGTCGATAAAAAGTCGACGTTTTTCGGCACGGTCGGCCCGTCGATGAAGCAAAGACGAAGTCTGTAGGCTGCTTTACTGTCCAGCGATCATCGGTGAACTTGTCGCCTCGATTGTAGCGCCGCCGCAACATACCGACTATGAAATCCGGCAACGGCATCGAGTGCAAGCGGCCTTGCTTTATGGGAACGTTGATAAGCGCCTTGTCCTTCCAGGAAACATTCGCCCACGTCAGCGTCGCCCCCTCCGAGTAGCGCAAGCCGGTGAACATGAGAAAGAGCGTCAGATCCCGCTCATGCGGCAGCGTGTGAACGCAGATGGCCTTCCATACCGCCGGCATCTCTTCAGGCAATATCCTCCGCGTTCGTCTCTCTGCCTTGTGCCAAGCCCTTGTTGCTGACAAGATCTCGACAGGATTCCTTGCCGTGTACAACGGGTGGCCCTGATCGTCTTCGTAGAACTTTGTTGCGAAGACAAACAGAGCGGACAGCACCCGGAATGTTCGCGTCGTCTGCGCTGGTGTGGTAATCGACAAAATCTTGAAGCGACTCATAATGCTTGTTTTCGTGATGCTGGCGATCGAGCAGTCGAGCCAGTCGGGAAAGCAGTACCCGAATGTCCGCAGATACAAATTTGCAGTAGACTCAGCGATATTGCGAATGCGGATATAGTCACCCAGGACTCTCGCGAGCGTCAGCTGTTCGAGGGTTAACGTCTCTAATTTTTCTTCGAGCATGTTCACTTCGGATTCTCCTTTTCAGGTTGGGTTACAGCAAAGCCACCGCCCACAAGGGCAGCCAAAGAGCAGCGACAAAGCAGGCGACGCGCACGGCGCCGAATGCTCTTCGCGAAAATTACGATTGATGATTTCCCTACATTGCCACGCGCTCGAAGATTCGTCAAGACGGCCTATCCATGCGGAATAAGACCATTTTTGGTACTATACCTTGCAAGCCCGGCCGGCGCGGTGGATTACTTGTCTTTGTGCGAGAGGAAACAATACGGGTAAAACAGGCTCCACGTGCCGCGCTTCGAAATTTAACCTAACGGGCAGAAAACACGACAAAGCAGCATGGACTCTGGCCTTAGAGCTTTGTTGAATGTGATTATGCGCTTCTTGCTTCTTCGCGCACACCGGCTTGCCGCAGAAGCTCGGCGGTGACTTTTTCCATCGGAGCGCGCAGCTCATCGAGGTTGAGCACGCCGTATCGGTGCGACATGTTTTGCCCGTAAGCATGGCCGACGAGTATCTTTACCGTGATCTCTTGAATGCCCAACGCAAGCGCGGTCGAGATAAAGCCGCGGCGAAGATCGTGAAAAGAGAACTTGACCCCGCAGTTTGCCCCGATCTCCAGATAATAGTTCGCACCTTGAGAAATCGCAGTACCGCTCCGTGTCGGAAAGATGTAATCTGTCGGCTTCTTCTCGATGTACTTCCCACAGTATCGCCTGTCACCCCGATAATAACGGCGACGAAGAAAGGTATAGAGAAAGTCGGAAAGAGGGACAACATGATCGCGGCCCTGTTTTAAGGGAATCCCCGTAAGTGCTCGGTTCTCCCAATCTACAGGTTCCCACCGAAGCCGCGCCCCTTCCTGGAAGCGGAGGCCGGTAAACATCAACAGAATGATAAGATCGCGCTCGGAAGGGTGCTGATGCTGCTGAACGGCTGCCCAAAAACGTTCCATCTGCGCCGGCTGTACTCGGCGAACTCGCCGTCTTTCATCGTTCCAAGAACACGTCACCGATAGGATTTCGACGGGATTGCGCTTAGTGAAAAGCGGCGTCCCTTCCTCGTCTTCGTAAAACCGAATCGCAAAAGCGAAGATAGACTTCAACACCCGGAAGGCGATGTTTGTTTGCGACGGTGCGGTTTGGGACTTCTCTCGGAATCTGTCGAGGATCTGTCCTTTGGATATATCCCCGAGCGGGAGATCCATCCAGTCAGCGACGGTGTACGACAGAATTCGCCGGTAAAGGCGCTGCGTTGACTCCTTCGGCTTGCGGACTCGGAGAAAGTCATTCAGAGCCTCGGACAGCGTGGGCATATTTTGTACCATGTCAAAATCCTCCAGGGCGCACGAGAATGCCGGCTGAAGTCGATACCACAGCGGCAATATGAACAAAGAAAACAACCGGCGAAAGAAACTTTCAACATCGAACCACATGAAAATCAGATCGTCAAGACCCGCATTGCAGGCCGAAAGTAGTTGTATTTTTACAACTACTCTTATCTCCGGCATCTTACCGGCCTGGGTTCTGGCGGCTGTGCTTTCTTGAAAGGCGCTCCCATGGCCTGCCGCAAGAGTTCATCCGTTATCCGCTGCATACTCGGCCGCAACTCGTCGAGACTCAACGCTGCATACCGCATCGTCATATCCCCCTTCACAGCATGCCCTACGAGCATCTTTATCTCTATGGCCGGGACACCGATGGCGACAGCAGTTGCGATGAACCCGCGACGCAGGTCGTGAAAGCTCCAAGGTACTCCTGTCTTCTCGATGATCGGCCTGTAGAAGTTCGAGCGCGATGTAAGCGCCAAGCCGTTACGCGTGGGGAACACGAACGCATCGGGGCCTTGGTCCAGGGCGCGAAAATAGCGACGACGAAAAAGCCGCCAAAGGAAGTCGGAGAGCGGCATGGCATGCGGCCGCTGCTGCTTAAGGTTCACCCCGACAAGAGCGCCGCCTGAGAGGTCAACATTTTTCCACCGAAGCTCTGCAACTTCGTTGAAGCGAAGACCTGTCAGAATCAGAGCTACGAGAAGATCCCGTTGATACGGTTGCCTCAGCTCCTGAATTTCAGCCCAGACGAGCGCCAGCTTCTCAGGCGGTATCCGTCGGGTTCGCCGTGGCGTTCCGTTCCATCCTTTCACGGCCGATATGATCTCGCAGGGGTTTGAGCGGGTAAAAAGCCTGTTGCCGTCCGAGTCTTCGTAATACCTTGAAGCGAACGAAAATAGGGCGCTCAAGACATGAAAAGCTGTATCGGTCTGCTGTGGTGCTGTCTCCGACTCCGTTTTAAACCTCTCCAAGACTGTCGCTCGGTTGATGTCTTCCAAGGGCACCGGAAGCCAATCTTGGAAAGTGTTCTTGAACACTCGCCGATACAGCGCTTGCGTACTCGGCATCGGGTTGCGAGCTCGCAGGTAGTCTTCAAAAACGGCCTGTACAGTCAATTCCAGCATAATCAAATCCTCTGAAGCGCACGCCGCCACCACCGGCACGAGCCGGCAGATAAGCGCACAAAAGTGAACCCGCGAGCGGGCAAGGGCAGAGCGCAGGCCGTTTACGACCGCACAACGGGGCCGCGAAAGGCGAAACGTCCTTCAAATCAAATCGATAAGCTCAGTAAAGCCGAGAAAAGAAAAACCGTCAAGACCCGCATGAACAGCGGGAATAATACAGGTCATGAATTATTATGCGGCGTCCCAACAACCACGCGCTTCTACAATCTCCTCCGGCGATAAAAGCGCGAGAAAAGGGACGACGATAATTAATGTTCAGGGCTCTGACTTCTCGACAAAGTTGTCTGCCGAGTCGTCTTTCTAACAGGGAAACACAGAAATCAAAAGTGGTCAAGATGCAGTCTCAGAGCCACTTAATACACGGCCGTGTTTTACAATTTCGAGATCCTGACAGGCGCACAAATCCAAGTCTGCCTCCGACAAACTGACGCGACCCTACGGGAAAATATTTAACAATTGGGGTTCGACTTCGGGTAGATCTGTTTTATCCGTCGGCGATTTCCACAGTAAATCACACCGCAAAGAAATTCGCCAAGACGCGCATAGATATTGACGTTCCGCGAATATTGTTCATAAGAAATCCTCAACTCCCGCGTCTCTCTTCGATCGCTTTCACAACCGCATACTCATCGTCAGGGGCTATTTCAGCGAGGCACAGCCGCAGTAATAGCGTAATGAACGGAGCCGGTGCTTCTGTCTCGTTCAAGAAACCGCACCATGCCTCCAATATGGCGGCCGAGTGCTTCTTCCTCTCCATATCCGTCATACCGCCTTCTCCGTCTCCAGCTTACCGGCCTGGCGGAGGATCTCTTCGGTCACCGCCTGGGTGTAAGGCTGTAATTCCGACACGGCGAGCGCAGAGTAGCGAGCGGTCATGTTGCCCGGCTGGCAGTGCCCCACAAGCATCTTGCAGATAATCTCCGGAACTCCTGCGACCAACGCGGTGCATAAGAAGGTCCGGCGCAGATCGTGAAAGCAGAATTTGACACCGGTCTTTGTCCCGATGCTGTTATACAGATTGTTTCCCGCCGTTACGGGTCGGCCCGTCGGTCCTGCGAAGACGAAATCGCCTTCCGTCTTGCTCGTGTATGCGCCTTTGGAGAGCCTATCACCCCGGTTGTACCGCCGCCGCAACAATCGATAGATGGCATCGGACATCGGGATGTCGAGCATCGTTCCCTGTTTTAACGCTATCCGGCGTATCGCCCGGCCGGGAAAATCTATCTGGTTCCACTTGAGCTGCCGCGCTTCTTCTTTGCGGAGGCCCGTGAAGAGCAGGAGGAAGATGAAATCCCGTTGTGCAGGGTTACGGTGGTCCGGAAGGTAAGACAAGAGAACGCGAAGATCGTCAGGCGACAGTCGATTTGTCCGCCGCACGTCAGGGTGCCAGGTTTTCGTAGCAGACAGAATTTTCACCGGATTCGGTTTGTCGAACAGCGGCCTGCCGTCGGGACCGTCGTAGTAGACAGCGGCAAAATTGAACAGCCCGCGAAGGACGCGGAAACAGATCGTCGTAGTGCCGGCAGCTTCTGCGCCTCTCAGTTTATGCCGAGCGAGTATGTCGTGCTTGGATATCGTTGCGAGCGGGCGGTTAAGCCAGTCTGGCACTGTGTATCGCAGGGCTTTGCGATAACAGTCAACGGTGCTGTCTTTCGGCCTGCGGACGGCAACGTAGTCCTCAAACACCTCGGCGACGGTCTTCTCTAGCATAACTTCTTCCCTCCAAAACCGCGCACCACGGCCGCCGACGCAAAGGACGACGAACAAGGGCGCAAAGTTACGAGCCAACCCGAGTGTCATATGTGACAGCACGAGCCGCTTTGACGACTGGCCCATCCGATTGAGATAGTTTCAGCCCTTATCTAAGCATGCAAAATTGAAAACGACAAGACCCGAAAAGTCAGACCTAGAGCGGATATTAGGGCACACCCTGTTATTCGTTTTCGGTTGCCGCTCAAACATTCTCGGCGTTACAACGGCCCGGATTACTCGCCTGACGGCGTCAGTCCGGCGAGAATTTTAATGTACGAGATTCAGCCGACCTTGAAGGAGATCGTCACGTCCGCGAGTTCTGTGGCCACGAACTGAATTGAGAGATTGTAGAGCTTCGCTGTTGCCTTCTCGGGCAGGGCCGGAGGCAAGACTTCTACAAGCGGCTTGATGGGCGGGGCTTTTGCCGGAGAGTTCGGCGCAACTTTCGTTTTTGCAACTGCGGCAGACGAAGACGTCGCAGCAGGCACGGTCGGCTTCGGAACTTCGACACTCTGTGTCTTTTCGGGCTTTTTCACCGCTTCAACTTTGCGCAATTCGGTGCGCTGCCGTATTCGTGCGGACAAGATGTCGTGAATTCCTTTGGCTGGATTTTCGCGAAGGGTGCCGCGGTTGTGAAACTCGAACACGGCGGATAGAACGCGATAGCCGGCAAAGGCAAGACCCGGCGCCTCCCGATGAACTTCGTCCGCTCGGTTCACAATCTCGGGCTGTGTCAAATCGGAGAGCCGGCGTCCCAACCAGTCGACGTAAGACCGGTTTATTGCCGCTTTGTATTGTCTGACCGTTTCGGCCGAGAGCGGCCGGGAGGCCAGAAAAGCGTCGAAGGCTTCGCGGAGAGTAGCATCGGGGTTTGCTTTAGTTTGGGTTCCCATCGCTTTCGTTCTCGCCCTCTGATACACACGTCCGGTTGCTTTCTTTGCTCTTCTCGATACCCGCGAGCTGATTTTCATTTCTCGCCCCAAACTTCGAGACATATACAACAAACATAAGGGCGAAAAGGCAAGCGGTCAAGCGACGACGATACAAACCGCAGGAGAACGGCCTACGAGATCCTGTGGCGCGGTTAGGTGAGCGCGACGACGGAGGAAAGGCGACCGGCGAGAAAGATCTTTTAAAAGGCACGGAGAGGGGTTTGCTACGACAATTATCAACTTTCGCTGTGGCGACTAAGCTGGCGGTTGATCTGGCGGTGGTGAAGGATAGCATTTGCGAAACAAATTGGCCAAATCCATTTGTATCAGGGGGTCATTAAGATCTGCCTCACCCGAAAAGATTTCGCAATGTGCGTCATCGGCTTCCTCGGGCGTGTGTTGAACGACTAATTTGAGGGCTCTTATCTGTCCAGCGGTCGCCGCAGCAATACTCCGGTCTGGATATTCCGCCAGCACTTTCTGAGGCGACGTCATAGATGCTATCGCGCATGAAAGCCCTTTTTCGTTTATCTTCGGGCGCAATGCTACGTCGGGCGGCTTTGGCTGCCCTTTTCGGCTGTATCGACGCCAAATGATTTCCGAATCTTCGATTTCTCGCGGTTCTGCGACCACAAACAGACCATCAAGTAATCAAACGCAGTGACATTGAGAGGCTGACAGGAAGTTCGTCAGAGATCTGATAATGCTGGCTCCGGCGATGACCATTGTCGCCAATGTATCCGAAATTAGCCGAGCCGTCAGGAAACACCTGTATCATCAGCTGGTAATGATCACCCTCCCAACCCATGTATACGCCACCGTTCGGCTCAGGAAGGACCTCGGGAGCTGAAAGCGAGGGAAAGTTGTACCTCAGGAAAGATAGGTGAATTGCAGCCAGGGCGACAGCACTTCTGTCGACGGGAAGCCCGGCATGGGTATCCCAGTCGTAACAGTACTCTGTGACGGGCAGAATGCGGCCCGCAGCCCAATCGAAATGACGCTTTACCTTCTCTGCAAAAGATGGATCCGAAACGGTTGCAGCCGAATTATTCCTCGATATCGATGGGCGTGGAGTTATGGTTAGTTCGCGTTCGGCGAGGCTCATTTCTTATTCTTTTCCTCAATTTCCCAAACTTTGTGCATTGCTGGCGAGGTGATGTCTTTGAAGGTATTCGTAATGTAATAGTGCCCAAGATCGAGCCAATCTAGCACATCCTCTTTGGATTTTCCCGCTGGGGCGCCTCTTGCCGTGAGTCGAAGCGTTACAACCGGCTTGCCGGTTTCACTAGATTTCATAATTGCCGCATCTATAAAGAGGCGGCCTTTGAGCTTGCCGCACCAATAGCTGGCGTTAAGATTCTGATTTTCTAGATCGCCCTCTATGTGTAACGGCTGTTTGTGTGGCAACGGCGAGTCAAAGACCGATGAAAACGCCTCCCCTGGTGAGGAAAAGAGTGTTGTATCAATCTGGTTTACATAGCAAACTTCGCACTGGTCGGGAATGAGGCTTCCAATCGCACTAGAGTTAACAAAGTCTTGAAACAGTGAGTAGTACTCGGCAAACTCCGCTCTGCTGGCCGAGAATGACGGGTATTTGTGACCGCTCGGTGCATTGGGGAGGCGCCGCCAATTGACTATAAGTCTGTCACTTTGGAGTTGTAGCAGGTGCTCGCCGTTGTCTCGTGGAGGGTGGCGATACCAGACGCGAGGGTTAGCCATCATGAGATTCGGAAACATTTGAAAGATAATTTGTGGATCGCCGCCTTTATCATCCCTCTCCTCGATCTGGCGAGGTAACGGCGGGTGCTGCTCAATGGCAGCAAACTTTCGGTCCGAGGCCGTTTGAAATTGCCCGAAGTGTGTTAGCTGAAAGCCGGGCAAGGGGTTAAACTGAACACCGAGCACCGTTTCGATCAATGGCGGGTTATTGAATTTCGGAGTGTCCCTTAGGTCAATGTTGTCGCCCATCAACAAATTCACCAACACCCACTTCAAATCTTAAAGACATCTGACCCAACAACTTTAAATTGTACTCTACCTGCCCGGGCGGGGCCATGTCAACCTCTACAGCCTCCTATCGTGGCCCCACACGCTACCATATAGGGAAGGCCCGACGGTATCGGTACTGGTGGCAATAGTCACCTCTTGGCATTTTGCAATGCATAATCTAAAAGTCCGAGTCTCAAGCTTATTTGCCGCCACGCTGCCACCGATGCCCAAAAGCCCTGTGTACCAATCGTTTCCCGGTGGCACCTACAGCTGCCACCCGAGCTGCCACCCATTATTGCAGTCTGCCACCGGTGGCGGTTGTGGCACCTAGTGGCAGCTTTTAATTGGTCGAGCTGCCACTGGCTTTCTCTTGTGGCTCAAGGAGTTTCAGATTCGGTGGCGGCTGTGACACCTGTATCTAACTTTAGAACATAAGTCCGAGTGTATTTGCCCTTCTCGTAGTCGAAGTGGATTCCCTGGGCACGAAGTACCGGCGCTAATCGCATAAGTCTTCCCTTCAAGGATTGCATTTTTGGCCAGCCCTTGCTCTTTCTCGCGTCGTCTCCTGCAATTTTGTTGATCTCCGTCAACATTTCAGAACCCGAGCCGCTATATCCTCCGCTTCTGTTCGCCAGACGTATCACGGCCTGCGCAAACTCATCACTGTCGATGCTGCTAACGTGTATCTCATTTCGGTATTCAAGAAAAGCCTTAACGAATGAGCCTGTTTCCCACCCGAAAGTACTCTCCGCTGCGGTTACCCATTTCGCAAAGTCTGCCAATCGTGGTTTCTCGGCAAGTACAACGGAATCAAACCCTTGAAGACAAGCCGATAGAGCATCGCATAGCGCGCCGAAGATTTTTGGATGAACTTCATCGAACTCACTCCAGAACGTGCTCTCGTCCTTTCTCCTCTTATCTGAAATCTTGTACAAATAAATTCGGATGAGGCGGTCCAGGAGATCCGGTCGACGCGCTATATCATCAATTCCATTCCAGACAACAGGCCTTAGGAGATCGATTGTAATTTGTCCGTCGTCGGTAAAGAGTTTCCTCGTCTTAAAGGAACCACCTGTAGCCACCCGACACATTGCGTCGGAGACTTCAGGGGTTATTGAGCTGAGGTTATCGTAGGCCAGGACTCGCTCATGCTGCGCAATCTGAGCAATCGAGTTTTGATTTTCCGGTGGCCCGTTCAAAGGTGCTCGGCTCGGATCTGTAAGTCGTTTTGTCATACGGCAGGTTGTACTTTTTGCGCTCCCTTGTTCTCCCCCAACTTCTAAAATTGGATATGGACCGATGGGGCAATAACAAGAGAGAAGGTGCCCAACATAGAAACGGAAGTCGGTTTCGGAGCAGTTGAGAAGGGGCTTCAAGAGATAGATGTCACCCCCAGTGACTGGCACGGGTAAAGCGGTCATGTTGTTCGACCGACGAAACACAACGGGTGATTTCGGAATCAAGCTCCAGCCGTCCTTCGTTATATGCACGACCTCCCAGGCGTCATTACAGAGATCAATAAAAATGTTTTCTTTATCTCCCGCGACGCGCAATGATACGGGACGGACAAAAGAGTCTTCGCCGAAGAACGCCTTTGCTTCTATTGTTGTTTTTGCATCTTCGATAGCAGCGGCACCGACTGCTTTCTTTGCCGTCTTATACTGCTGTTCGCGCAACCAAAGCTCAAAGCGCTTGCTCCTTACAGGCCAGTATTCGGTATGGCCGTTGACCTCCAGTGCGGCCCAGGCCTCGGCATCCTGCTGGTCAGAATCTTTGAAGAGCACAAGCCCTTCGGTCAGTTTTACGAGCGCGTCAGCTTGGCTTTGACGTTCTTTTTTGTCGTCATCCTTTTTGTCGTCAGCTTTAGTTTCGGCCGGCGTAGCCTCGACCGTATCGCCAGTCGCACTACTCTCGGCGGCAGGCAGATGGAAACTTTCAGCGTCGTCGAGAATGCTCATGGCCAGTGGCGGAGCAGCGGTTAATGAGTTATTTGTTGTTTGCATTTGTTAATTTCCGTAGGGTATCGTTGAAATCTTTGCCGGAAGGTTCCGGCGGTTTACATAAATAGGCAGTCTTGCCTTCTGCGGTCAGTTTCTCGGCAAGCTTTCGAGCTGCCGCTTCTCCCGTGCCGTTGGCGTCAAGATCGACGCAGATGTAAACTTCGGACACCTCAGCCGGTATCTCTGCTTTTTGCAGATTACCTGCGCTAATAGCGGCCCATGCGGCGACGCCGGTAAGAACGTGAAAGGAAAGTGCGGTTTCTATCCCTTCTGCAAGGGCAAGCTGTGATCCTGCTGGACACAAGCGAATAGCGCCGTAGTCGATAGAGCCGAGTACTTTTTTCTGTTTTGGTACGTCGGCTTTCTTGCCGTCCTTGGACAGATACGTGCGGTGTACTGCTGTCAGCGCCCCGTCCGGATTATTGATCTTTGCAAGCATTGCCGGGAATCTGCCGAGGCAGATCGGCTTGTCGTTGTCGTCCTTCTCCCAATATTTCAGGGACGGGTGGAATCGCAATGTTTCGGGAAACCGGTCGAGTTCTATCCCCCGTGCCCTGAGGTACTTGTCTGCGATGTCGCCGCGAGTAATTGCGACACCTTCTTCCCACAGTAAACGCGCCTTGTCAGTCGTCGGCAGGTTTGTCTCTTTTCTTGCAGGTTGCTCCGAAGATCGATCTTGGAGATCGGAGGCTTTTTTGCCGCTCAGCCACTCGTAAGCGTCTTGAAAATTCAGGCCGTAGGCTTTGCCGTGAAAATCTACAATATCGCCACTTTCGCCACAGCCGAAGCAGTGGAACCGGCCCGTGTCAAAGCAAATCGAGAGAGAACCCGTTCGCTCCTTATGGAAGCGACATTTGACCAGCACCTTACCCGACTTCTTCTTCAGATCCGGGAATTCAGCGCCGAAATATGACGAGGCAGATACCTTCCAGTCCGAGGCCGGTATCATTGAGCCCGTCCCGTAGCTTGCATTATGCAATTGAGATGTGGTACACTGTTTGAAGTTGAAATGTTCGTGTTCATATTTTGTCCGTAAGGTCTCACAATCTCCCGCCTCTCGCTATCCGGCCTGGGCGGGTTTTTGTTTGCGGGTTTCTAGTTCTGTCGGTTGCGAGCGTTTGCAATAGAGCAGATCATCAGCTCGTACTTCTTGCTCAGCTTTCTGGTTTGCGACTCGAAGTAATGAAGTGCTTTTGAGGCGTTGTAATGGGCTTCGCTCTCGTTCTTATCTGCCGGTGCGATCTTTTTCCAATTTGCAATTTCCGTGTTCAAGTTATTCAGATCGTTTGTGAGCTCGCCGTGCAAGACGGAAAGGGAGTCGCGAAGGTCCTGAGTTGTTTGTTCTTGTTCATTTATCATGGCTTACTTTGACGCCTCGACTTTCACTTCTTGGGGCTCGAATTTACTTGTATCGATATACATCAAGTTACCAATCATTACCGCTCGAAGGCCATGCTTACCTGCCTTAACCCACTTACTGACTGTGTCTTCGCAAACGCCCAGCTCCCGGGCGAAGTCCTTTCTTTTTTTGTACTTTGTCTTTTCCATTTTTATTTTCCTTGGAGATTTTTGCCGCCCGTCGCGGTCTACAACTCAAGGATAGTGGCCAATCTTTGCCAATCAAGGCCTTTTTTCTGCCTTGAGCCGTTCGGCTTTTTGTGGGCGAAGGAGATGGATCATTGCCTGAGCCTGCGCCGTCGTTATCCGCAGAAAGACGACCTCGAACTCGGGAAAACCGGCTTTTTCCAGGGCCACAAAACGTCGGTATCCGTTTACAATATCTCCGTCAGCGGTTGCGGTTATGGGTTCAAACAGTGCACCCTCGGTCTCCTCAATACTTCGCTGTAACGCCGAAACGTCTCCGGGATCCTCGTCTTCCACAAGCACAAGCCCGAGCTCCGTTGCAGCAGTCATAGAAATGCGAAGTCGTTTAGATCGTGGAATTGGCGCAGCGCCCAGCTCTTTCACAACTTGTCTTTTGAATGTTCCCATGTTTTCCATCCTCCCGGGTGCGCACAGCCGTCGACAACCACCTCGGCTGCCGTGTTTGTGCTGTAAATTTGTAAAAGTTGGTTGTTGTGGTCCGGCTTAGTTCGCGGCCTTTCTGTACTCTGCTGTCGAAGAAAACTCTTGACGCGCAAAGTAAGCGTCAAGCTCTTCCTTGCGATAGAAAATCTTTCGGCCGTACCGACCAAACTTCGGTCCGTCCCCGTCGATTCGCCGCTTCTCAAGCCAGCTGGTCGAGCACGGATAAATGGAAGCTACTTCTTTTGGCGTGAGTAGCGGCTTTTCTTGAATTTGCGTGAACATATTTTTCTCCCTTTGGGCGTGTGCGTTCGGCCCCCCAGAGCTGTTGCTGGGAGCGTCTGTGTATGGGGGCCGAACGCGGTCTTTTGAAGTGCTGGGAAAAGAGTAGCAAGGCGCAGCAAAAAGGTACAAGACGCACGAAAAGGGACAGGGTGTATATCCGGCGGCAAGGTGAGGGACTGCCGATGACGGCCACCTTTATATGACTGCTCGTATGCCGATATGCCATCGTATAAACAGTGTGTCGTTTAAACGTCAAAAGACCCGGCAGGATGATCCGTACCGGGCCTCTTTGGTGTAAGATTCGCCGCCGCATGCCTCAGGCGGAAACTTTTAATGTTTCCAGAAAGTCGGTCGGCAAAGTTGTCTTGCCGAAGATAAGCGTCGTGAGTTTGTCTGCAATCCTCTGGGCCGCCTCTCGGAGGTCCTCTGCGCTGGATTGGTCGTACTCGTCCGTCTGGGTCTTGGCGTGACCGACGAGCCTTCGGATATCTGCGCTGTCTGCGATACGCCGGGCGTGTGTGATGTACGTGCGCCTCAAGCTGTGCGGCGAGAAATCGGGCTGCCCGACCCGGTCGCGGATGACGTGCGCTGCTGTCGCTGTTGTTGTGTGTGCAATGGGAGATCGCCCCGCCGGCGCGCCGAAAACATAGGGGTTCGCGCCCAACAGGTCCTGCTGCTCTGCCATTTCTTCGAGGATTGCTTCCAACTGCGTTGTTATCGGGATCTGCCTCTCTGTCGCTGTCTTAACGCGCTCCGCGGGAAGCGTGATTGTCTTCGCCTTCAGGTCGATCTCGCCCCAGGTCAGCAGTCGGGCTTCATCCCGGCGTAAGCCTGAAAGCGCGAGGAACAGCAACAACGCCCGCGCTCGGACAGACTCGATTTCGAACAAACCGTAGCCGAAAGATGGCAACGTCTGAGCCGATAAAAAGTTGGTTCTCGGTTTATACGACGGCCAGATCTTCGACTGTGACAAGACGGCACAGGGGTTGCTTGCGAGGACGGGTTGGTCGTCTGGCGTTCGGTAGAAGGCGATCGAGAAGTTGAGGACCGATTGCAACATGGTCAGAGCCTTTGCTGCTATGGCACCGCCCCGCTCTTTTACCACCATCCTGCCCGTTGTCTCGTCTAAGACTGTTTCCAGCCGCACGAGCGCCTGTGCTTTTGATTTCACGTCGTCCCTTGTAATTGCCGTGATGGGCCGATCCAGAAGGTCGGAGAGGTAGCAGGAGAAGGCGTGCTTGTATTGTCTGCTGGAGTTCTCTCGGAGCTGTCTGTTCGACAAGTAATCTGCCAACGCGAGCCTGAGAGTCGGCACCTTGAACTGTGGTTTCCTCTCCGTTGGATCTTCTCCGCGACTCATTTTAAGGAGTAGCTCGCGGGCGATGTCTCGCGCCTGTTTCAGGGGCATCTTGGCGCAATCGCCGATGGTGATGCGTTTCATCTTGCCACCTGGACCGATCCGGCCTTCTGCAATGTACGTCGCTTTTGTCGCTGCTGCTCGCACCCCAAACCCTGTGAGCTCGCCGTCGCGGTAAAAGATTTGCCCGTCGGTCGGGTGCACAAGGTTGGTGATGAACTGGTTTGTGATTTTGTGTTTTGCCATAGCTGTCTCTCCGGAAATCGTAGGCTGGCCGTAGGCAAGATTGTTGCGTGACGGAGAGGTTGAGGGAAGGTGGCGGAGGTTCAAAACCCCACCATTTCGGCATCGTGCAAAACGAAAAGGAATCAGAAGGTTCTGTGCGGGACACATTTCGTTAACCGGCTCTTAAACTGGCCGGGAGTAAGTTGAAAGTATGAAAAACCAAGAACAAGAACAAGAAGAAAGAGAAAAACAATATGAATCCATTTGAACTACATGGACCGGCATATCTCACATTTTACACAGGGGCTCTCGTGTTCGGAGCTATGTCTGGTCTCGTAATGCGGCATTTGTTTCTGTCGGTAGACCGCAATCCCTGGGTGCCGAGTGAATCCGTTGCGCGCGAGCTCGATCCCTATGAAGTTGCTTATTTGGTGGGCGGTGAGGATAGGGCCTTTTTGACGACCTGTGCAACGCTTGCGAGGCACAGGATCGTCGAAATCGATAGGTCTGAAAAACACATCAGGTTACTGGCAGCCGCTGATGCCCAGCGGATGAGCGAGGCAGAGCAGAGTCTTGTGACCCAGCTGAAATCAGGTCCGAAGTCTGCTGAAAGTGCCAAGGACTCGATGAAGTGGGTATTTGCCCATATTCGAAAGCGTTTGACTGAGAAGGGTCTCGTGCCGGATGAAGTCACCATTGCCAAGGCCACGATCATCCCTTGCCTGTGGTTCATGGCTATAACAGCAATCTTTTCGATCCCGAAAATTGGCATGGCAATTGCTGAAAATAGACCCCATACCTACCTCGTAATGATGGCATTTTTCGCTGCGATGGCTGGTTTTATGTTTCTCAAAAGGCCGGCGGTGACAAATAAGGGGCGACTGGCGGCTCTTTCGCTTAAGGAAAGCAGCTCTGCGCTGCACCTGACAGCCATGACCAATCCTTCCAGTCTGGGCCTGCGGGATATTGCTCTAGCTTACGGCTTGTTTGGTGTGATGGCTAACTACGGAGATCCTTTCGCGGATGCGATGTATGTCCTTAAACCCAAGCCTGCTTCGGGTTCCGGCGGTTGTTCTTCATCGGGATGCGGAAGTAGTTGTGGAAGCAGTTGCGGCGGTGGCTGCGGAGGAGGCTGCGGTGGATAGTTTTGTGACTGAACGTTCGGTGCCCCGTGCTTCTGTTCAACCTGCCCTGGGCATTGGATATAGACCAGAACTGGCTCTGATGATTGAACGTCGCTCCGACCTGCGTTTCGTCGAAGTTTTAGCTGAGGATTTTCGGCGCCCGCGGGACATTCCGCGAGCCTTATTGGACTTGAAGAAAAAGGGCGTTGAAGTGCTGATTCACAGCACTTCGCTTTCATTAGGTGAGGCTGCCTGTGACACGCGGCAGAGCTGTGGCAGTGGATTGTGGGGGCGGACTGCGGGGCGTTTCCTGGAAAGCGCCGGGATGTACGAGCGACGTCTGCGCAAGCAAATCCGTCATCTAAATGAGCTCGCTCAATATCTGGAGGCGCCTTTTGTCAGCGACCACATAGCTTTTGTGCGGGCCGGCGAGCTGGAGTCCGGCCATTTGCTGCCGCTTGAGAGAACTGAAGAAATGCTGGAGGTTCTGGCTCGCAATATTGCGTTTGCGAAGGAAAATTTATCCGTGCCCCTGGTGCTGGAAAACATCGCCACCACTTTTGATGTGCCTGGTGCTGAAATGAGTGAGGCTGAATTCGTCCGCCGCGTCCTGGAGGACAATGACTGCGGCTTGTTGCTGGATCTGTCCAATCTGTTTGCTAATTCGCACAATCTCAATTTTTCCGCATTGGATTATCTGCGTAAATTGCCGCTTGATCGACTTCAGTACGTGCACATTGCCGGTGGCACTTTTAAGCGCGGTTTGTACCACGATACCCACTGTCATCCCCTGCAACAACAATCACTGAAGCTTTTGCAGGAGCTGTCTTCGATGGCGCCTGTTCCGAGAATCATGCTCGAGCGCGACGACAGTTTTCCCGCTCTCGATGAATTGAATGCTGAACTCGACTCTATCAAAAATGCTTTTTCTGCCGCTGATGTTATGAAGCTTTCATGTGATAGTGCCGGTACTCGGACCGGCCTGAGCACAGCGGGGCCTCTAGCTGGGACCGTGGGAGACCGGCAGAAAGAGCTGACTCAAACTCTCTTGAAGCTGGGGCCAGTTCCAGCAAATTACGATCAGGCGAGGGTCACTGAGGCTGCCAAAAGTCTTATCCGAAAGCGAATTCGTGGCATAAAGCGGGCTCACCCCAATCTGGATTTGCATGTCCCTGAGGATGTCGATATGGCCCTCCGAAGATACTTTGTATCTTATCCTTCGACTCACCCTGACGGTAACTTCGCAGATTCTCTAAGGTTCCTGGCATTTCTGAAGGAAAAGACATGCCGAAAGCAGTAAATTCGGCGACCATGAGAATTCTGAAAAGGCCCCGTGAGTGGTGCTGAAAATGAAAATCGATATGTACGCTTCGCTAAACAGAGTCAGAAGTTTTGGGAACTGGTTTGTTGGATTTTTAGGAATACTAGTTTTAATGGCTGTTCTTTGCGGCTTCGTTCCAGGTTTCTGGATTGCCGATCTCTGTAGCCAGTTTCGCTTAGTTTATGCCGGGCTATCCCTGCTGGGCCTTCTTGGAGCGATCTTGCTGCGTTCACCAATTCTAATCGGCCTGTGGTTGTCTGTTTGCTGTATTAACAGTGTTCCCATCATTAGTCAGTTCGGTTCCCCTGGTGATGCTGGAATTCAACCGATATCGCTTGAGTCGAAAACTCAAGCGATATCGGTTAAGTTTTTGAATTTCAACACCGAGTTCCAGCACAATGACGACTTTTCATCCTTTGCGAAAGTGGCTTCGAGCTATGATCCAGACGTAATAGCTCTTGTGGAAGTGAATGAACGGTGGATTAGTTCAATTGAGAAAACCACGCGATTTTATCCATATCGCAAAATTGAACTAACCGGTCCTGGAATGGCGGTCTTCAGCAAATTTCCGATTGAGCAGTGCGATGTAAGGTACTTTGGACGAAGTCACCACCCGCGTATTCTGGTGAAACTAAGAGTAGGTAAGAACGCTTTACACGTCTTCGTTGTTCATCCTACGACTCCGAAGACTGAGCAGGCCTGGATTGAGCGCAACAGCGAATTTGAGATGATTGCACGAGAAATTAAGTTGGTGCCTGGGGCTAAGGTTCTCATTGGCGATTTTAATTGCGGGCCTTGGGCTCCGCCTTTCTACGATTTCCTGCGTCTTGGTTTGGTAGACTCTGAACAAGGCTTGGGCCCTCAGCCTTCGTGGCCGGCCAGACCTGGGCGAGTATCTGAATTGCTGCCTATTCCCCCAGTCATTCCAATTGATCACGCTCTGTCCAGTGCCGATTGTACTGTCCTCCAGCGCCGGCTGGGGCCACATATCAATTCAGATCATTTGCCTGTTTTTGTGCAGTATTCATTGCGACCTTAGCGCACTTGGCTCCGCTGTGCCGCAAACTCTCAATTCGTATCCTTGGCGCGTTTTAGCTTATGTTGGTGTATCTATGAGCTTCACGATTGGCGCAGACACAAAGGATTTCAACTCTTGAAGCTCTATTGGACGGAATCGACAGCATGCATGTAAAAGACTGTTGGGCTGCCAGTATTCGCGATCAATGCAGGCCCAATAAAATGCCAGATATAGTTGCAGGTATTTTCTGGAAATGCCGTGAAATACATCGCCGATAAAGTATTGAAACGAGTCGAGGGCCTCTTGTGAGGCCGGGGGGAAGTTGTAACTGACCTTTGCCCGGATGAATAAGTTCCCTGGCAGGCTTTCAACGAGTTCGTCCATAGTCAGAAGTAATAGAGTCGCCGACAGGTTTCCTGTTTCTGCTCCCGTAAGTTCAAGCAGCGTGTCAAACGAAATGGGTTTGTCCGAAAGATGTTTGAAAACCAGTGCCGCCAGTCCATCTAATTGCGCTTCCGCTGGACTTGTTTGAGAAAATTGGTTTTCAGCCATCATTTGCTTTTCTACTTCGGTCTGTTCCGCTGAGGGGTGTTCGCGGGCTGGGGTCTCCGTGCTGCGCTTTATGAACAATTCCGTAAAGGATCCCGATGAAACTTGTCTTGTTATAGGGCAGTCCGTCATGAGGTTTTCGATGACTGTGTTGATCTTTTTGAAAAGTTTGGAGGCTGAAGCATAAGCGTTGTCGGCGACCTTGTGCAATCTATTGGCGTTGTAGACAATACCTCTTTCGGCTAACCATATGGCCATCAGGTATGGTCTGGCCTTCTTCATTCCATGGAAAAATGTGCCAGCAGTCAGGTAATATCTGGCTTTGCAATTCTGGCAAATGCCAAATCGTTCTCCATACTTCCGCTCGATTTCAGTCCATTGACAGCGCCGGCATTGTGGAGGACGGAGCGTTTCGATTTTTTGAAGAATAATCTCGCTGCATTCAGTTTCACTCCCGTAAATTGCATCAAATTCCTTGCATCCGGCTGCAAAGGCTTCTGCGCAGAATCCCGGTCGAAACTGGTCTGGTTCTTTGGGGATACTCATTGCTGCACCTCCGGTTGTTTATTGTTAAAACGCCGATGGTGGTTGCGGAGTTCAAAAATATCGCGCAAAAATCTTGCGGAAAATTAGAAGGTCTAAGCGTAGAAATCCAAGCGATATCGCTTGGATTTCCCCAGCCCCCTGCTGCCTTTTCGCGATTCAGGGAGGCCTTCGACAAACAAAAAGCAGAGAGCTCTGACGCTACTCTGCTTCAAGTTTCCCGCTTCTGAGGTAAAGATTTGGCTTATAAGCCAGAAGTGCAGTTTACGGTCTGTCGAGAGCTCCGGAAGCCTGGATTTGCGAGATCTCGTAGGCTGCTTCGCGTGGGTCGCCGATGAATTCGGAGCTGGTGTAGAACATATAGAGGGCGCGGCCCCAGTTGGTCTGGCCGATTGCTACTTCAGCCGGATTCATCCAGCCCTGGAATTCGCCACCGCAGCCGACGATTGAATAGTAGCCTTCGCCGGGGGCTGGGGGAAAGTTGGGATTGGGCGAGGTGCCGCCTGGGCCGGAGAAGACCGGGTTGACGCCGCCGGTGCCACCGCCGCCGGAGCCTGTGGGGCCCTGGAGGGGAGCTGTGCCGTCCATGTTGTCGCCGGAGGTGTGATTTCTCACTCCGCTGCGGCCCCATTCGCCGTTGGGCGGGGCGATGAATTCGTCGGCGCCCCAGGCGTCGGGCATCATGCTTCCATGTCCGGTGGTAAGGCCTTGATCGCGAGTATCCATAATACCGGCGTTGATGCGACTGGCTTTGGTGAATCCGGCCAGGGGGGGCAGGCCGGCTGTACCTTCGTCGCCGTAGATATCTTCGGCGTGGGCGCCTGCTTCGTAGACGAAGCTGTCCATGGTGCAGGGGGGGAGGCCGTTCGGGTTGGCGGCCAGTTGTTGGCAGAAGGCGGGGGCGGTGGTTGAGGAGACTCCCAGCACTATTAGCAGTCCGGCTACTTGAATTAGTTTCTTGGCTACTGCTTTCATTGTGTTCGTCGGCTCCGGATAAAGCGGTGGGGGATTTGGGGGTGGCGTCCTTCGATGTGCTCAATGTACGGAGATCGATTGGCAAGTACCGGGCAAAGTTTTGGCAGATTTTTGGCAAAGGGTATTTTTTTGAAGAAATCGGCGCCTTTTTGGCGATAATGTGTTCCTTATGTCTGTGAGTTTGTCGAAAAAGGCCATAATTCTTGTCACTGTGCCTCTTGTTTTTGAGGTTCTTTTTGTCGGCGCGCTGGCCTACCTGCTGCATATGGTTCAGGCCGAGCGTGAACGCGAGAATCACGCCCGGGAGATTTCCACCCATGTAAACAGCGCTCTGGTGGCGCTGCTTGACCGGTTTTCGTCGTGCATTCTCTATCACGTATCGGACAGTGATGCTTTCCGTCAGCGCTTTACGGGCTCCGGCAGCAAAATCAGCAATGAACTGAAAACGCTCAAAGCACTGGTTGCGCCTTTTCCCGAGGAAAAGCTGGCAATCGAGCGCATGACCGAGCTGTTTATCGGCTGCGGTGAAGACCTGCAGCGTGCCCAGGGGCAGCTGGAGCTGGGCGATAAGATGCAGGCCGCACGTATGTGGATGAAGGCCGACGGTGTTATCAGTCGGCTGCTCAAATCCATAGACGATATCGTCGCCTATCAGGAAAAGAATCTGCGTGACACCCGTTCGGCGCAGGAGCAGCTGGTGAAAAGCGTGGAGGTTATCCTCCTTCTCGGTGTCATCGGCAACGTTGTGCTGGCCTCCGGTCTGGTTGTTTACTTCAACCGCGGCACAACCAGCCGCCTTAATACCCTGATGGACAACACCGTTCGCCTCGCTATCGCCATGCCGCTCAATGAACCGCTCAGCGGCGGCGATGAGATTGCCCATCTCGATTCGACTTTTCGCGAAATGGCCAGCGCGCTGGAGGAGTCGCGGCGCAAGGAGCGCGCCGTTGTCGACAACGCTGTGGACGTTATCTGCACCATCGACCGGGACGGTGTTTTCACCGCCGTGAACCCGGCCGTTAAGGGCCTCTGGGGCTTTGACCCCGAAGAAATTATTGGTCAGCCAATCAGTCGGGTGATTGTGCCCGAGGATTTCAAAGCCACCGTCAAGGCCATTGAAGATATCGTCAAATCGCCGCAGCAGGAAGGCAGTTTCGAAAATCGCATCATCTGCGCCGACCGCAGAACCGTTGATTTTGCCTGGTCGGCGCACTGGTCGCGCAAGGACAAGTCGCTGTTTTGCGTGGCGCGCGATATCACCGAGCGCAAAGAAGTTGACCGCATGAAGCGCGATTTCGTCGCTATGATCAGTCACGATCTGCGCACCCCGCTCACCTCCATACAGATGGTGCTCTCCCTGCTGGCCGCCGAGGCCTATGGTCAGATAAACGACAACGGACACGAAAAGCTGGAGGCCGCCGAAGCCAATGTCGAGCGGCTTATCGGCCTCGTCAACGGCCTGCTCGATCTGGAAAAGATGGAAAGCGGCAAGCTCGAGCTGACCCTGGACCTGTGCCGGGTGAGCGCTATTGTGAAGCCTTCGCTGACGGCTGTGGCCGGCTTTGCCGAGCAGCAGGGGGTTAAGCTCAAGGCGCCGCGGTTTGCGGCCGACGCGGGCGGTCAGAATCAGGCCGACCCCGAGGTCTATGCCGACCGCGACCGGCTGGTGCAGGTTGTGATTAATCTGATCTCCAACGCCGTCAAGTTTTCTCCCAAAGGCGGAACCGTTGAACTGGCGGTCGATACCGAGCCGAAGGCGGTGAAAATATCGATCATCGATCAGGGCCGGGGGGTGCCGGCTCATATGCGGGAGGCAGTGTTTGAGCGCTTCAAACAGGTGGAAGCCGCGGACGCAACGGTGAAAGGCGGCAGCGGACTGGGTCTTGCCATTTGCAAAGCTATTGTCGAGCGCCACGGCGGGCAAATCGGAGTCGATTCGGTTGAGGGGCAGGGCAGCACTTTCTGGTTTAGACTGCCGCGAGACGTGGTTAAAGGTGCCAGAGGAAGCTAATACGCCTGAGGCAGGCAGCGAAGGACCGAAAAGGAAGGTAATGACCGTGGCCAAAGTACTGGTAATCGAAGACGACGTGGCGCTGGCCAAAATGGTCAGCGATTGGCTTTCTCTGGAGCACCACAATACCGAACTGGTGCACGACGGCGCTGACGCGGCCGCTCGCTTGCGAGTCTACGACTACGACCTGATTGTCCTGGACTGGGAATTGCCCGGGGTTATGGGTGTCGATATTCTCAAAGAGTTTCGTTCGCGCGGTGGACTGACGCCGGTTTTGATGCTCACCGGCCGCGGTACCATTGATGATAAAGAGAAAGGTTTTGATTGCGGCGCCGATGATTATTTGACCAAGCCCTTTCATGCCAAGGAGCTTACGGCCCGACTGCGGGCTCTTTTGCGTCGGCCCGAGGCCTACCTGGGAGAGACCCTGAAAGTCGGGGATATTTCACTGGACCGGGCTAATTTTCGCGTCCTGCGCGGAGACGAAGAGATACGCCTTCTGCCGAAGGAATTTGCCCTGCTGGAATTTTTGATGCGCAATCAAAATCGCGTTTTTGCGCCGGAGGCCCTGCTCAACCGGGTCTGGGTGACCGAGTCTGAAGCCACTGTTGATGCGCTTACAACTTGCATCAAGCGTCTGCGCAAGAAAATCGATGTTGAGGGCAAGCCTTCTGTGATTCGCACCGTCCATGGTGTCGGTTACAAGCTGGAAGCTTAGTCAAAAGCCTTGAATACTCTCCACTGACCATCGTCCAGAATAAACAAATTTTCGCTTACCGGCATTTTGCTGCGCCGGGCCGCCTGTTCTGTTGTCTGGCGCAGCTGAGCCAGTGCTCCCGGGGTGGCGTCCCCACAAATGAAAAGAGTTTCGCGGGTGGGAATTGCCGCTACCAGCCGACCGTTGACCTTGCCGGCCATATCTTTGACATAACGATCGAGCAGAATTAAGCTGGGATCGTAGGTACCGCCGGCGGTGACATTGAATATGGCGCCCTGTGGCTTGAGGGATACTTTCTGGGCCAGCATGCGCTCGATATTGCGCATGGCTGTGCCTTTCAGCAGTTCTCTTTTTGTTTTGGCGTAATGCTCGAGGTAGTCTCGGTCCATTGGTTTTGGCGCGGGGGGATCGTCGACGCCGTAGACGATGTATAGGTCGCCAAAAAGTTTTTCGTAGTACATGGCTTCCAGCGCGCCTTTGCCGCTGTTTTTTACGGTCTGGATAAATTTTTCGCCGCGTATCAGAGGGACAATTTTGTCTACGGGATCTTCTCCCGCGAGTGGCTCCTGAATAAATGCCACCATGCTGTAAATGGTGGTCATATTGGGCCGCACCAGCTCTTCTCGGTGCCCTGGCCGATCCTTGCAGAGGGCCCAGAGCTTATGCAAATCGATCTTGCAGCTGTGGCGATCTGTTTTTGCGACGCGCACGGAGAGTTTAAGCGGGCCTTCCGCAATCACCTGCGTCTGCGGCATGGCCTTGTGAATGCCCTCGCCATACAGGCTTGTAAACTCGCTTTCCGTCAGGTTCTTCGCTTCCAGCCGGTTGTCGAAAATGTTCTCCGGCAGCCGCTTTTGCGCATCCGCCACCGCCGGTGTCGGTGGTGCAGCGATCTCAATTTTGATCGGCTCCGCGCTCTTGCCGGTCGTTGTCCCCGGCTCGGGCTCAGGCTTTGCGCAACTTTGCAGCAGGCCCGCGGTGAGAGCGGTGATCACAAAGTATTTGTATTTCAACCTATTCTTAATTGGGGGAACCACCATGGACCGCGCCTCGCCGGAATTTGATAATAGCATCCGGCGCAGGCAAAAATCTGGAGGGCGCGTAAGGCGTGACACAGGAAACTGGCTCGGCGGAAAAGCCCAGTCAAGAAATCATAGTGGCGATCTTTGGCAGGTGGGCAAATACGGCTGAAATCGCGGCAAGACTGGCGGACAGTTCTTGTCGAAATTTTTGTCAGGGCCGGACGCTGATCAACAAGCAGTTCGGCAGAGTCATTTATGATCTTGAAATTCGTGAGCGCGATCCGGCTTTGAGCAGCTCGGTAATTTCCTGCGGTGCCGGTCGTTTGAGCCCGCGCGAAATCGAGGCTGTGCACGAGCATACTCACTATGTTGTTTTGACCGGCCCGGTCAGTGCCGTTGTCAGCCACGTGCAATCGCAGGTGGAAGCGGCGCTGGACATGTTAAATACCGTCGCGGCGCTGATTCAGGACCTCAACGGTGATGTCGTGCATGTGGCCACCGCCGGCATTTCGCATACCCTCGAGAGCTGGGTTGATATGAACAATCAGTGCAACGAAAGCGCTACCGTCAACGCTTTTGTTCAGCGCATCGGCGGCGGCGGCGTGTTTTTCTCTTGCGGCATGCATGCCTTTGGCTATGCGGATGCGCGACTGACCGAAGATTTGCCCCCGGCTGAGGGCGCTAAAGTACTTTTTGAATTTCTCCTGCACAGTCTCACAACCGGCTTGAATAACCAGGGTTCGCCCTTCGTCTTTCAATCGCAATCGGTTGAAGGTGGCTTCCGCGCCACAATCGGTCAGTGCACCGAATGGCGAAAAGACTCGGCTCTCTATAATCGATTCGGCGTCTGGAATCTGGTGCGCGTCTAAACTTTTTACTTCCCGTCGGCGAAATATGAGTAGTTAAGACAAGAGGTGAGCTAAGCCCACCCCCTCTCCTTATCATCCCCCTCGACGATAGCCTAATTGTCTTCGAAGCGCCTGCCCTTTGCCTGTTCGGTGCAACTCAGTTGCTCTCGGGCTGCTTCGTGATTACTAAGATAGAGGGAGGCTGTGACAGAGGCGTAACGAGCCTGTGACACCGGCGTGACGAAAGCGATTTTTTTCAACTAATTCTGGCTTATAAGCTGAGCGAATTCGGACTCAAAGCCCAGAACCATGAACAGCAGGGCCGCGAGGCCGAGATAGCAGGTGGCGAATAGAAACTTAAGCGATATCGCTTGAGAAAAATACTCCGGGGTAGTGCGAGCCATTTTCCAGCGCTCCTTGAGATCCAGCCAGGCGCTGCGACCCAACCAGTAGAGGAGAAAGACCTTCAGGGGCAGGGTGGAAACGCGCTGCAGGGTGGGCATGCCGCCGTCGATCGAAATGAACGAGAAATACAGGACCGCAAAGCCTACCAGTGCGTAAAGCGCCAGGCCCAGAATCCACATATGTCGGCTGATGGCCATTGAAATTCTCCCGCCATCCATGGGTGCAAGCGGAATCAGATTGAAAAGATTGAGGGCAAAGGCGTATTTGGCCGCTTCGGCCAGAAAGTCGATTTGCAGCTTGATGCCGATGTAGAAAGCGATCAGTGCCCCTACGGTGCCGGCCGCCGGCCCGGCGATGGCGAAATAGGCTTCTTCGCGGCAGGATTTCGGCTGGGTGAGCATGGTGATGACCGCGCCCAGAGGTGTAAACACCGGCGGCGTGACCGCTACCCCGACCTGACGGGCGGCGAGATAGTGTCCCATTTCGTGCACGAGCAGAAGGATGAGGAAAGAAGCGGCCACCGCCGGGGATCCGAAAATGAACCAGAAGAAGGCCACGGTCACGCACAGGCTGCCCAGTTGCTTGCGCCGGCTGGGCAGGCCCGCCAGCGAGGGCAGGGTGCGGCCGGTGGCCTTGCAAACCGCTACCAGCCTTTTGTGCAGGACGCCGCCGTTGACCAGTTTGGCCAGGGTGATGGCCAGAAAGGGCGGCACTTCGGGCCGGTCGTTGGAAGGGGCTTCCAGGGCGTCTATGGCCTGGCTCACGACCTGAAATGCCTCGGCCTGCCGGCCCTGTTCGGTCAGGAAGAAGCCCAGACCGGCCAGACAGGCGCAGCGGTCGGCTGTTGTTGTAATGCCGTTCCTTTCGAGCTGGCCAAAGATTTCCAGGGCGTGCCGGTAGAGATGCTCGCGCCTGGGGGCGCTCTGATCCCCCAGCAGGGCGGCGCAGTAGTAATACCAGGCGGCCTGCCCGCTGTTGGGGCCCTGGAAGCTGCTGAGCAGCTCGGCCACACGTTCGAAGGTCTCCGAGGCCCCGCGCATGTCGCCCACTTGCTGTTGGGCAACGGCTACATTTTTGAGGGCGTTGGCCAGGTCCCGTTCTTTGCCGGCTGTATCTTCCGGCACTGCTCTGTGCGCGGCCGTCAGGCCGTAATGAGCAGGTGGCGTGTAGGTCGTGCCGACCCCAGCCGGGCCGTTCGTCGCGGGTATTTTGGTGGCGTTCCCCCCTGCCCCCGGACCACCGTTTTCAATTACCTGCGCCGCCAATTCCTGCGCGGCATTGCCGGCCTCCAGAATGGCGTTCTGGTAGCAGGCATCCGCTGTTTCGTAGTCCTCTCGGCCTATGGCGTCGAACGCGGCGAAGATAGCCTGATCGATCTTCGGCCAGAAATCAGGGGACAGGTTAGGGGACAAGTTGTTTTCGGCCGCCGCAATTGGGAATAGCTGTATTTTACAGGAGAAAGGAGGCCCTTGCGGCGGCCCGGGCGAAGCTGTTCGGCGCCTCAGTCCGCAGTAATCGGGATCTTCCTGGGCAGGGCGCGCGGGCTCTTGGGCAGGACCAGTTTCAGCACGCCGTCTTTTACGGTGGCTTCGATGCCGTCCCGGTCAATCTCGCTGGAGAGCGTGAAAACCCGGCGGAAATCACCGTAGCCGTATTCGGCATAACTCAATTTGTATCCGTCCAGCGCCGCCGGCCGCGATTGGGTGACACCGTGAATCGTCAGGACATTGCGCTCCAGCGTTATGTCCAGCGAGTTCTGGTTTACTCCAGGCATATCCGCCAGAACTACTATTTGCTCTTTCGACTCAAAAATGTCGGCGCGGGGAGCAAACACTTTTTTCTGCCTTTTAGGCTCGCTCTCTTCGGTGGCGAGCGTTAAATTTGTTTTTTCTTTTTCTACAGTTTCAGTCGTCATGATTTTTACCTCGTGAAATAGTGCCCGGAAATCAAGCTCTTATTTAGCGCTGACGGCTATCTTGCGGGGCTTTTCGGATTCGGCACGGGGCAGGGTAATTTGCAAAACACCATCTCTAAAATGAGCTTGCACCCCATCGCTTTCCACGGCGAAAGGCAGCCGCAGAGTTCTGGAAAACTGGCCGTGGCCGCGTTCCTGGCGCAACCAGGACTGACCTTCGGCGAGCACTTCCGGCTGTCTCGAACCGCGAATGGTCAGGGTGTCATGTAGTACGGATAATTCAATTGATTCGGTGCTGACGCCCGCCAGTTCGGCCGTGACGATGACACCGTTCTCGTTGGTCCAGACGTTCAGCGGTGGAAAATCCGCCTGTCCATCGGACGGGGAGCCATCGCTCGCCAGTAAACGATTGAGCTGTTGCTGCACTCGCTCCATCTCCCGAAGGGAGCTCCACAGCCCGTTATCTGCTATTCGCTGAAGAAACATACCAGCGCCTCCTGTGAAGTGGTGACACTAAAAAATCTAACCAAATCGGGTCGGCGCCTTTCGAATTTACAGAAACCTTTAAAGTTTGCTTTTTGAAACTCCTCTGGCCTGCGGCCTTTTGCACCCCTTTGCTGATTCTTTTTATCGGCGTTCCACGAAAGTGCCAAAACTATTTTGTATTGTCAGTGCATGGGAACACACTCCCATCCCCCTCTTCCATCCCCCTTTTTCTATTCGGTGACCTGAACATGCCAAATGATGCAGCAACCATGAACGCTTGGGAAAAGCGTGACGCCGTCGAATCGACCCTGAGCACCGGCGATGCCCTGCGGGCTCAGACCATGCTCGATTCCATCAAAGACCAGCAACTATTTATGGACCTTCTGGCTTCCAAGGCCCAGCGGGACAATCTTCCCGGGCTGGTGATCACCGCCGACAAGCAGGAGCACGTTCATCAGATCAAGACACCTAAAATGACCATCACCGATGAAGGTGGTCACCTCACCGCCAAGGCCAATAGCTGGACCGATGCCCTGAGTTCCAAACTGACCCAGGCCAAAGACGGCGTGATCGACTTTCTGACCACAAAAACCCCGCCGGCCAAGGGCAGTTTCGAAGACTGCTGGAATACTAAGCTAACCTCGGATAGCTGCACCAATCGCCGCATTGATTCGCAAGTAAAGGCCAATGGCGGCTAAAAGCCTCCGGCTCAGGCCACAATGTCGCCGGCCCCGCGCGCGCCCAGGCGAGAGGCCATAAGCTCGGGACTGCGGGCGATGTCACCGGTGCCTGTGCCCGAATGCGGCACAATGACAAATTCGATGCACTTCTGGTCCGTGCCGCCGTGATTGGGATTGTCGCTCAGCCCCAGAGCCCGACACAGGCCCTGGGAGCCTTCGCCGAGCTTCCCGCTCGGGCCCTGATCGCCGAATATTGCCGGGACGATTTTGCCGTTTTGGGTGTTTCTAACCCAAGCGATATCGCTTAACTTTACGCCCATACGTTTCCATTTTTCGCCCAGCGGCAAAACGAAGTAATTGACTTCCTTGGCGTTAAGTGGGCGTCCGTCGCTGTTGCGCAAGCTTGTGCCGGCCTGGCCGAAGCGGTCGCTGCTCCAGTCCGGGCCGCCGTCGGCGTCGACGCGCAGGTGGGTGCGCATATAAACTGTTCCGTCGGGCAGCTGAATCATTCGGTCGCTGGCGGACCCTGTGAGTGCCTCCGCCCGGGCGAAGCGAGTATTAATGTCGCCGGATGCCAGATCCGGGCTGATATACGCGGAAGTGTCGCTGCTGCAATTTGCCGGCGCTGCCGTCCGGTAGCCGTAATCGGAGGTGCTGGCAATTGAGCCGGCGTATTCCCTTTCGTTTCCTCGCCGGGTGCCGTTGCCGCCATGGTCTCTTTCTTCGGATCTCTGGTGGTGCGCCCCTTCGCTGTGTCGATGGTGCACCGAATGTCTGACGTGCTCGTTATTTGTGCCGGCGGCGACGGTTTTGTTTGTTATTTCCCTGCCGTTTTTGTCTACCAGGCCGTCCAGGTAGGGCCGGCTGCCTGTTCCGTCTATCCGGCTGACCACGATGTGGGTCTTATTGCCCTCACCGCTGGCTGAAATGCGCAGGTGCAGGGGCTTGCCTGCGCCGTCCCGCTCGGTCAGGTCCTTATTCTGGCTGAGGGCCAGTTTGTGGGCGGCGGCGAGACGCTCGCCCGTTGTTTTGTGGCCATCGGTGAGTGTGTGCTTGAGGCCGACTATTTCGGTATTGGGAAGATGGGCCGACCCGGACCCTGCCGGCTTGCTCGTTGTTTTATGAGCCTGCCAGTCGGCCGGAGAGAGTGCGTGGACGAGCGACTGATGGTCGTTTTTTTCCTGCTTGTGGATGCCTTGATCATGACCGTCGTGATGATTGTGCCCGTGCTCGTGCTGCTGCCCCATACACTCTCCCTGCCATCTTTGCTCTGTCCCGGGCTTGCTGCCCTCACATTGATCCTAGGAAGAGACTTTGGCAAAGTCGGGACAATTTTGCCGCCCGACACCGTTATAATGGCCAGGCTCCCCCAAGGCCGGCCGGTGCCGAGAAAGCTTGAAGGTCATGCGCATTTTCTCCAATCTCTCGCTGGCCCGAAAAGTCCTGATCCTTGTTTTTGTGCCGGTTTTCATCGAGCTGAGTTTCCTCGCCACGCTCTACCTCATGCTCGAACAGTCCGAAAACGAGCGTCAGCGCGAGACCCATGCGCGCGAGGTGGCGGGCCAGGTCAATACATTGTTGCGCCTGATGCTGGAAGCCGGCACGGCCAGCGTTCTTTCGTATATGACCAGCTCTTCTTCTTATTACAAGCGCTATCGTCAGTTGAGCGCCGACTTCAACGCCGAAGCCTCTAAACTGGGCGCTCTTGTGCATAACAATACGCACGAGCGCGAGACTTATTCGCGCATGGCGGCCCTGAACCTGACCGTCATGAACGAGCTGAAAACCGCTGACGAAGACTTTCGGCGCGGCGACAAGCAGAGCTCGATGACTCGCTGGCTCAAGCTGCAAAACGATATGAACAGCCTGTTTATGCTGGCCGACCAGCTGGTGGAAGAACAGCAGGCCCTGCAAAAAGCCAAGACAATAGCCCAGGCCCGGGCGCGTGAAAACGTCAAAGTTTTGATGCTGGTTTTCGCTTTGCTGACGATTGCCGTGGCCGCCGTTATCGTTCTCTATGTCAATCGCGGCACCACCAGACGCTTGCAGGACCTGGTGGAAAACACGCGCCGCCTGGCCTCCAGCAAGCCTCTCAGTCCACCTCTGCTGGGTGAAAAAGACGAGATTTCGGATCTCGATAAGGCCTTTCGCGATATGGCCGCGGCGCTGGCTGAGGCTGTTTCCAAAGAACGCGCCGTGCTGGAAAACGCCGCCGACGTAATTTGCACCATTGACGACGAAGGTCGCTTCATCACTGCCAACCCCGCCACCCTCAAGCTCTGGGGCTACACCCCCGAGGATTTGCTGGGCAGTCGACTGAGTTTCGTTTTACCCGCCGAGGATGCCGAAAAAACTCTGAGCGCCCTGCGCGAACTCGGCCGCAGCCGCGCCGAGGGCACCTTCGAAGCGACAGTCAAACGCAAGGACGGCGGCCTCTGTCAGACACTCTGGACGGCCCGCTGGTCGCCTGCGGAGAACGCTCTTTTCTGCGTCGTGCACGACATATCCGAGCGCAAGCGCATCGAAAATCTCAAGGAAGAATTCGTGGCCATGGTCAGCCATGAACTGCGCACGCCACTGACTTCGGTGCAGGGTTTTCTCTCCCTGCTTTCCGCCGGCGCCTATGCCCAGCTCAGTCAGTCCGGCTCCGAGAGCCTGGTTATGGCTGAGCAAAATGTCGATCGTGTCATTCGGCTGGTGAACGACATACTTGATGTGGAAAAGCTCAATTCGGGCATGCTCAGCTTTGAGCTGGCCGATATTGGATTGAATAAATTACTCAATGATTCGCTCAACGCCGTCACCGCCATGGCCGATCAAAAAGATTTGACCCTGGTCTGCCAGCCGCCCAGGCCCGAGCTTTTCGTGCGCGCCGACGGGGAGCGCATCACCCAGGTTTTGATCAATCTTCTCTCCAATGCCGTGAAATTTTCGCCCGAGGGAAAAACGGTCGAGGTGGTGGCCCTGGAGATGGGCCCGGAAGTCGAGGTCAGGGTCATCGACCAGGGGCGGGGGGTGCCGCCGCAGGAGCGGTCCGAAATCTTCGAGCGCTTTCACCAGGTGCAGGCCGCCGACGGCAAGGGCCATCACGGCACCGGGCTCGGTCTTGCCATCAGTAAGGCCTTGATTGAGCGACATGGGGGTACAATTGGCATGTCCGAAGGCCCCTCGGGGGTGGGTAGTGTTTTCTGGTTCCGGCTGCCCCGGGCGGCGGGCGACAGGTCGAGCAGCTAAGGAGCGCATGGCTAAAGTCTTAGTAGTGGAAGATGATACGGCGCTGCAGCGCATGATCAGCGACTGGCTGACGCTTGAGCATTACAGCCTGGAGCTGGCGGGCGACGGTAAGGACGCCCTGGAGAAGTTGAAGTTTTATCAGTACGACGTGGTCATTCTCGACTGGCAATTGCCCGGGATGAGCGGTATTGAAGTGATTCGCGAATATCGCTCCGCCGGCGGCAAAACCCCGGTGCTCATGCTCACCGGCAAGAGCACTATCCCGGATAAGGAAGAGGGCTTTGATTCGGGCGTGGATGATTATTTGACCAAGCCTTTTCATATGAAAGAACTCTCGGCGCGCCTGCGCGCTCTCCTGCGTCGGCCCACAACCCTGGTGACCGAGGTTCTGGAGTACGGCGCCCTGCACATGGACCGCCGTACCCATGTGGTTTTGATCCATGGCAAGGCCGTCGATCTCAAACCGACCGAATACGCCCTGCTGGAATTTCTCATGCGCCATCCCGGTCAGGTCTTCGCCGCCGAAGTGCTGCTGGACCGGGTCTGGTCCTCGCAATCCGATTCTTCCGTGGACGCGCTGACGACCTGCATCAAGCGTCTGCGCAAAAAGATCTCGGTGGAAGGCCAGGAGTCGATCATCAAGACAGTCTATGGCGTCGGTTATAAGCTGGAGCTCTAAGGCTAAGGCATCGCTATCTTAAAACTGCTGGCGCTCGCTTCAAATTTGCCGAATTCTATCGATTCTTTGCCTGATTCTGTCGCTCTTGCTATAAATCGGCAAGTGTTCCGCTAGTATATTGACCATGATTGAGCAAAAGACTTTGCCGGGGGTGACTTCCCGGCAGCAGAAGATGACAGAGCTGCTTGGACGCCTGGCGACGAAGGAAGGCGCCCATTATTCGACCGTTCTGGAGGGCGTCAAGTTTATGCGCGCCAGTACGAATTTCCCGCGCGTGCCCGTGCTTTACGATCCCAGTATCGTCATTGTCGGCCAGGGGCGCAAACGCGGTTATCTGGGCGGTCAGGTCTTTCACTACGACCCGCACAATTATCTGGTTTTGACTGTGCCCATGCCCTTCGAGTGCGAGACCGAGGCCGGCGAAGACGGGCCGATGCTGGCCTTTTCGGTGCGCATCGATATAGGTGTGCTGAACGAACTGGTAATGAATATGGACCCGCGTGCTCTACCCCGGCCCGCCGACGCCATTCTGGGCATCTATGCCACGCCCATGAATGAGGCCCTGACCGATGCCGCCATTCGACTTTTGCAGTGCATCGACACGCCGGGGGAGGCCCGGGTGATGGGACCGGCGATCATGCGCGAAATTACTTATCGTGTGCTCTGCGGCCAGAATGGCGGCGCGCTGCGTGAACTTCTTGCCCACAACGGCAAGGTCGGCCCGATCCAGCGGGCCATCGAGCGCATGCAGGCCGAATACGCCAGCGCCATAGACATTCAAACCCTGGCCGACGATGTCGGCATCAGCGCCTCCGCCTTCCATCACAATTTCAAGGCCCTGACCGCCACTTCGCCCCTGCAATATTTGAAGACCATTCGCCTGCACAAAGCCAAAATGCTCATGGTCTACGAGGGCCTGACCGCCGGAGCCGCCGCCGAAAGAGTCGGATACGAAAGCGCTTCGCAGTTCAGTCGCGAATTCAAGCGTTTCTTCGGCGAATCGCCGGTCCAGGAAGCTGCGCGCACCCGGGCGCTGCTGGGCGTGGAAGAGAGTGCGATAAGGGCCTAAACAGTCTGTGCAATCCTGTTGGCAGGCGGGTACATTTCCTTTGAATGGCGGTCACGAATGGACCTATAAGGATTATCCGGCGGTCTGATAAATCTCGTGTGGTGGAGAAGCAAATGGTTGAAGTTAGAGATAAGCAGAAGCTGGGCGAGCTGATAGTGGAGCTCGGCATCCTGGATAACAGGGATCTGGGTCAGGCCCTGTCGATTGCCCAGGAGACAAGCCTGCCGCTGGGAAGGGTGCTTGTTCTTTCCGAGATGGTGACCGAGGAAGTGCTGATGGCGATTCTCCGCTGTCAGAGCCTGCTCAAACAAAATCTAGTCGATATCGATCTGGCGCGCAAGGCGATGCAGCAGGTTTCGCAGAGCCAGTCCTCCCTCGACGACGCTCTCTTTAAATTGGGCTGGAATCCGGCGGCGACAAAGGATACGACACCCCTGGGCGAGCTGCTCATCGATGCCGGCTATGTCACCCGCGAACAATTGCAGCAGTCGCTGGATAAAAACAGCTCCACCGGCCTGCCTTTCGGTCGGCTGCTGGTGCTGAGCGGCGCGCTCACCGAGGGACTTTTGACCGGTGCTTTAAATGCGCAAATCCTCATACGTGACGGCAAGCTCAGTAAGTCGCAGGCGGCCGAGGCTTTGAAAGAAGCGAAGGCGCGGCAGGTCTCGGTGGAAGTACAGCTCAAGGAAAAAGGTTTCTACGATCTGCCCAACCGCAGCTGTCCCAGGCTGGGTGAATTGCTTTTATTTTGCGGCGTGATATCGCAATCGGATCTGGTCAGCGCCCTGGAACTGGGCCTGATGAACAAAGTGCCGGTCGGTCAGGTCCTGACCGAATCCAATCAGGTCAGCGCCAAGATCATGGACGCGGCGCTGCAAGTGCAAAATCTCATGGCCTCCGACAATATGAGCATCACCGATGCCCGCGGTGTAATCAGCGCGGTCAAGGACGGCATGGCGCTGGAAGAGGCCCTGCAACAGTTGCAGGGGGCGAAGGAGGACGCGCCGCGCGAGGTGGAAAAAGCGCACCTTTCGCTCTTCGATTTTTTGAAGAGTCTGGGGCGCATAGACGACGAAGAAGTGAACGAGGCTTTTCAGCACGCCAAGCATAATTCGGATGTTCTTTCGCAGGTGCTCCTCATATCGGGTGCGCTCGATGAGGACACGATCGAACGGGCCGAGAAGTGCCGCAAACTTGTGCAGGCAAACAAGCTCAATCGTGAGCATGCCAATATTGCCTTTGATTATGCCGAGCGTTTCGGTGTTAACATCACCCAGGCCCTGAAGGAATTGCACTGGTATCGCCCGGAGGATGAAGCCGAGGAAGAACCTAAAACCGAGCTGGAAGCGGTGCGAAAGGCCAGGGCCGATGTGGCGGCCAAGACTGCCTCCTCCGATCAGGCATCGGCTCAGGCGCAGAGTCAGTCTTCAGGCGGTGAGGCGAAGAAGGAAGAGTCCGCGGACGGGAATGCTGGTGGTGTCGCCGGCGGTGCCGCAGCCGGCGACAACGAACTGGAATGGGACAATCTCAAGAAGCAGGTCAGCCATTTCAGTTTGATCGGCAAACTGGATAAGGCCCTGGAAAGCGCCCTCAAGCTCCTGCTCCTGGCCGAGGATAATTTTCAGGACAGACTGATTTACTGTCTCGATTCTGTTGCCAGCCTGTACACCCAGAGAAACAACCTGGATAAGGCTGAGCACTATTATCAGCGGGCGCTGGATTTGCGCAAGAACAGCGACAAGGACCGCGGCAGTTTGCTTGCCGCCGGCTACGGAAACATAGGCAAGATCAGCTATTTCAAAAAGGATTACGCCTCCGCCGAGGATTATGCCCGCAAATTTATTGAAGTTGTGGCGACCGACAAGGGTAAGGAACATCCGGACGTAGCCTGCGGCTGGCAGAATTTAGCCAATATCTTTTACGCCCAGAAAAAATACGGCAACGCCCAGCGCGCCTACCAGGTCGGCATTCATATCTGCACCAAGGGGCTGGGAGAAAGCCATCCCACGACTGTGCAAATGAAACGCAGCTATGATGTTGTGCTGGAAGCGATTGAAGCTGAGGAAAACGCCGGTGTTCGGGACAAGGCCGCGCTCGGAGCCATCACCGGCAGCTGGCGCTGCCTGCCGCAGGACGCCGCCGACTCGCTGCACGAAGAATAGGAAGGATAGGGCGAAGGCGACTCAGTCTTCACCGAAGCTGCTGTGCATGATTTTCCCGGCTTTGTCGGCGTCTTTGCCGCTGACTACGCAGGTCAATTTCATTTCGCTGGTGGCGATCATTTTGATATTGATGCCGGCCGCGCCGAAGGCTTTGAACACCGTTGCCGCAATTCCTGACTGCCCCGCCAGACCGGCGCCGATCAGGCTTACCTTGGCGATGTCCTCATCGGCAATAACCGATGAAGCGTCCAGGTCGCCTTTGATTTCTTCCAGTATTTTGATGGTGGCGGCCAGATCGTTACTGTGCACCGTAAACGTGATGTTGTTGTGGCCCGCCGTCGGATGAAAAGCCTGCATGATCATATCTATGACAATATGGTTGTCGGCCAGCGATTGCATGATGCTGCCGGCAATGCCCGGTTTGTCCGGGACATCCATAATGGTGACGCAAGCCTGGTCTTTATCCACTGCCACTCCGCTAATGCTGCGGTAGATTTCCATGTCCTCTCCTCCATCTATGACTGTGCCTTCGTGGTCAGGCTTAAAGGTGTTGCGCACGCGCATCAATACTTTGTACTGCCGAGCCAGTTCCACGGCCCGCGGATGCAGCACCTGGGCGCCCAGGCGAGCCATCTCGATAACTTCTCCGTAGGAAACTCGTTTCAGCAGCCGGGCTTCCGGAACTACATTGGGGTCGGCTGTGAAAATTCCATCGACGTCAGTGTAGATGTCGCAAATTTGAGCCGAGGTGGCCGCCGCCAGGGCACAGGCGGTTGTATCGCTGCCGCCGCGCCCGAGCGTTGTTATATCGCCGTCGGCGGTAATGCCTTGAAATCCGGCAACAACAAGCACGTCATTTTCCTTCAAAGCCTTGGCCAGATTTTCGCTGTTGATGTCGACGATTCTGGCCTTGCTGTGAACCTTTTCGGTAAATATGCCGATTTGAGCTGCTGTGAAAGAGCGGGATTTGATGCCCAGTTCTTTGAGAGTCATGGCCAGCAGGGTGATGGAAATTTGCTCGCCTGTCGAAAGGAGCGAGTCGAGCTCTCTTCTATCCGGATTGCGCGCGCACTGAGAACCGAGCTTCAGCAGGTAATCAGTCGTGTCGCCCATGGCCGAAACCACCACTAAGAGTTTGGTCGGTGTGCCGCTGTTGTTTTGCTTTTTATTGGCTTCCAGCCTGTCTCTCACTATTTCGGCGACGTGCTGAATGCGCGCTAAATTTTTGACTGATGTCCCGCCAAATTTTAAAACTGAGATGTGGCCGAGTTCTTTATTAATAGCCGGAGAAAGCGCTGTGGATTCATTAGGTTTTTTTGCGTCTTTCTTTTGGTCGGTTTTATTCATAGGTGGCTACCAGGCCTTTCTTGTCGACGGTGAGATCTAAAATTTGTGGTTTTTGTTTGCGCTTTTGAGCCCAATCCTCAAGATAGGTTTTTACTTCGGCTTTGTGTTTTTCGTGCACAATGACCAGACTGGAAGATCCCGCCCCGCTAAGAACACACCCGAGCACCGGCAAAGCCGGCAACTCGCGGCGAAGGGCCTGCAATTCCGGCACAAGATGAATACGATACGGCTCGTGCAGCTGGTCGCTCAGTGCTTCGCGAAGAATATCATCGTCTCCGTTTACCACCGCACCAATCAGCAGACCGGTACGCTGAACATTGTTAACCGCCTGCGACATTTCCACCCGCTTCGGCAAAACACGACGCGCTTCGTGGGTCGATAACTCGTATGGGGGCACCACAATCAGGGTGTGCCATTTATCTGGCCAGTTCAGCCGCGACGTCAGTGCCCGGTTGCCCTTCTGGGTGTAACCCGAGATTATAAAGCCCCCCATGAGGCAAGCCGCCACGTTGTCCGGATGGCCTTCCAGCCGTGCCGCGGAAGCCAGAATTTGGTCCCTGTCCGGCGCGGCCGGACTACTAAAAGTTTGAGCGGCCCAGAGGGCTGCCAGTATGGCGGTGCTGCTACTGCCCAGGCCCCGGGCCAGCGGTATGTCGGTCTCTATTGTTATCTTGAAAATTGAAGTGATATCGCTTGAGTTTCTGGTTCTAGAAATTGAAGCGATATCGCTTGAGTTTTCAGAACCAATGGCCGCCAATTTTTCGAGATTGCCGGTGAAATTGTCTCGGAATACTTTGAATATCAGATTGTCTTCTGTCGCCGAGAGACCCTGGGCCAGCGGCCCTTTTAATGTTACCAGGGGCTTATTAGCTAGAAATCCATTTGATTCGTTGGCGACTTCGAAAGTGACGGTGGTATAGACCCCCAGCGCTAAGCCAAGGGTGTCAAATCCTGGACCCAGGTTAGTCGTGCTGCCCGGCAGGCGCATGGTCAGTCGGCTTATGCCTTTCATCACAGGCCCATTACCTTTTTGAGAGCATCAATTTCGGCATCGACCGGCGTCAGGTCGACACTGGTTACTTTTTGAGCAGTGTCGGGATCTTTAAGACCGTTTCCTGTCAGTACGCAGGTGACCAGAGCACTGTGGGGGATGGTCCCATCTTTCAGATGTTTGATTAAGCCGGCCAGGGAGGCTGCGCTTGATGGTTCGGTAAATATTCCTTCGGCTGTGCCCAGAAGCTTATAAGCCGAGAGAATTTCTTCGTCGGTGACGCTGTCGATTTTGCCGTTGGATTCGGAAGCGGCTCTGACCGCTTCTTGCCAGCTGGCTGGATTGCCGATGCGGATGGCGGTGCCGATCGTTTCAGGATTTTTGATTGGCTCTCCGCGTACGATGGCCGCCGAGCCTTCGGCTTCAAAGCCGTGCATGCGCGGGGCGGCACTGGTTATCCCCAGCTCTCGATAGAGCTTGAATCCGCGCCAGTAAGCACAGATATTGCCGGCATTACCGACCGGAATGCAGAGATAGTCGGGTTGCCGGTCGAGGTGTTCAACTACTTCGAAAGCGGCGGTCTTTTGACCTTCCAGGCGGTACGGATTGATGGAATTAACAACTGTGACCGGGGTTTGATCGGCTAATTCGCGCACCAGCTCCAGGGCGCGGTCAAAGTTGCCCTTGATGGGAAGAATCTGCGCTCCATAGTGTATGGCCTGGGCCAGCTTGCCCAGGGCCACATAGCCATGGGGCAGCAGCACGTAGCATTTCAGGCCGGCCTTGGTGGCAAAGGCTGCGGCCGAGGCACTGGTATTACCGGTGGAGGCACATATAACAGCTCTGGCGCCTTCTTCAACTGCTTTGGAGATAGCCAGGGTCATGCCCCGGTCTTTGAAGCTGCCCGTCGGGTTCAAGCCTTCGAGTTTAAAAAACAGTTGCAGGTTGGGGTAACCCAGAAGCTTCGGAATGTTCTGCGCCTGCACCAGGGGTGTGTTGCCTTCGCCCAGCGTGACCACCGGAGTACTGGCTGTAACCGGCAGATGCTGCCGATATTTTTCGATCAAGCCGATTTTGCGAAATGTGGTTTGCATTCGTCGTTTTCCTTTGCGCTCACTCAGGAGGTTAACCGGCTTTGTAGATACGGATGGCGCTGGCTACCGAATCTAAAAACGTGCATTTTTTCAAATCGTTGAGGGCGCCGTTCATGTCGGCGCTCGCCACGTCGTGGGTGAGGATGACGATGGTGGCTCGCCCGTCGGTCACGCCGCGCTGGATAATGCTCTGGATACTGATTTTGTGCTGTCCGAATATTGTGCCGATGGTGCCGATCACGCCCGGGGTGTCGGCCACTGAAAGCCGCACGAAGTAAGGGCTTACCCAGTCATCGGGGGAGGCGGTGGTCGACCATTCGCTCTTGATGGCCGGCTGGAAATAGCTGGCGAAGTCCGGCAATTTCAGGGCGCTTTCGAGATTGATGATATCGCCGACAACGGCTGAGGCTGTGGGCAGGCTGCCGGCGCCGGGGCCGACCATGATGATTTCGCCCACGGCATCGCCCTTAACCAGGATGCAGTTGTTTGAGCCGGAGACCGCTGCCAGTGGATGACCGAGGGGCACAAGGGTGGGATGCACGCGCACTGCCAGAGCAGCCGCGCCGCCGGCTTTGTCGGTATTGCGGGCGGTGCCGACCAGTTTGATTTTGTAACCGAATTCTTTGGCCAGGGCCAGATCTTCCGGTGCGATGTTGCGAATGCCTTCGCGGTAAATGTCGGTTGGTTTGACAAACCTCTGAAAAGACAGGGCCGCCAGAATGGAAAGTTTGTAGGCCACATCGTGTCCGTCGACGTCGCTCGACGGGTCCGCTTCGGCAAATCCCAGGCGCTGGGCTTCGGCCAGCACGTCGTCGTAGCTCTGCCCTTTTTCTTCCATGTTGGAGAGGATGAAATTGGTTGTGCCGTTCAGGATGCCCGTTACCGAAGTAAATTGATTGGCCCCGAGACCGCGCTGAATTGTGGAAATGAGCGGAATTCCGCCCGCCACTGAGGCTTCGAAAAATATGGTTACGCCCTTTTCCCGAGCCAGCTGGAAAAGGCTCGGGCCGTGCTTGGCCAGGACTTCTTTGTTGGCGGTGACGACGTGTTTACGCTTTTCCAGAGCACGGCGAATGTATGACAACGCTGGCTCCTCGCCGCCCATTACTTCCACCAGCACTTCGATTTCGGGGTCGTCAATAATCTCGGAAACATCGGCTGTAATCGGGCAGCTGGGATTTGCGCCCCGCTCTTTCTGCGGATCGCGCACGGCGATTTTTTTCAGCTGCAGATGTTTGTGCTGAGCCAGAAGCTGCACCACTCCACTGCCGACCGTCCCCAGTCCTATCATTCCAAGCACTACGCGTGCCATATTTTTCCTCGATTCCCGTTGAGTGTTGCCTGACGCCCGAATTGGAGGCCAATTATCACCGATCTGCATCCATTCAACATATCTTTGATGACCTTCGGTAACGGCGGTTGTTAACATTAGGCCGGTTGACAATAGTTGCCTCTGCCGCCGGGTATTGGATAATGCCTTTATGAATTCGACCGAAGGGGTGGCAGAAGCATGGGCAGAAGGGCGTTTTCCAAGGTAAATCTGGCTCTGGCCCTGGCCACAACAATGGGGGTGGCGATTATGCCGACAGAAGCGGCGGATCTGGGACTTCCTCAGGCTATAAGTACTGATTTTTCGCTCAAGTTATTTCGCCATGAAGCCGGCGATAACAGTAAAAATGTACTCGTTTCTCCCTTCAGTGCGTACGAAGCTCTGAGCATGACCGCCAATGGCGCCGGTGGTAACACTCTTGCCCAGATGGCCAGGGTGCTGGGCTACACGCCATCGACGATGGATGTACTGAACTCCAGGAATCATGAGGTTTTACTGAAGCTGAATAGCAACAGCAAGGTGCAAATGGAAATCGCCAACGCCATTTTCGCCGACGCGCATACTAAATTTAAACCTGAATTTATCGCTCTTTGCGCCAGGGTCTATCAAGCTGAGGCGCGTTCAGAAGATTTTGGCGATCCGCAAACAGTGAAGAAGATCAACGACTGGTGCGATAAGAAGACCCACGGAAAGATCAAAGAAATTTTGCAGAAGCTGACGCCCGACGAAAAAATGGTTTTGCTCAACAGTGTCTATTTCAAAGGCGCCTGGGAAAGTGCCTTCAAGCCGGATGCGACCAGTCAGCAGACTTTCAAGCTATTGAGCGGTGCCACCAGGCAGGTGCCGATAATGCACAAATCTCTGGAAGCTGGCTACCTCAAGTACAAAAATATGCAGGCCATTTGTCTGCCTTACGCCGGTAAGAAACAGATGATGTATATCTTCTTGCCTGATGCCGGCACGGATTTCGCTGCCTTTAAATCGCAGTTTACGCTGGAAAATTGGGATTTCTGGTTGCCCGGATTTACCAATCAAAAAGTGAATGTCGCTCTGCCCAAAGCCCGGATTGAATTTTCCACCGAGCTGTCGAAGGCCCTTAAAGCAATGGGCATGCCGGAAGCCTTTGGTGACAGGGCCAACTTCGAAAAAATGTTTGCTGATCAGCCGGGTGGGATCAGTCGAGTGCTGCAGAAAACCTACATGGATATAAACGAAGAGGGCACCGAAGCGGCGGCTGTAACCGCTGTCGTGATGATGACCCGGGCGTTGCGTGTGGAAGCCCCGCCCATTGATTTTGTCGTCGACCATCCCTACGTGGTCGCCCTGGTCGACAAAGATACGCGCGAAATCCTCTTCCTGGGCTCAGTTGTGAACCCCTGAGTTATTTGCTCTTGCTGGATTTTTTGCGGGTATAGCCGGCCACTTTAGTGCCGTCTTTTTTCGTGTAGCCTTTGACTTCGATTGTGTCTGCGCTTTTTTCAGTTTTTGTCTCTGCTTTTGTCTCTGTTTTCGTTTCAGTCTTTTCGTCTTTGTCTTTTACGTGTTTCGTGTAACCGGCGACTTTAGTGCCGTCTTTTTTCGTATAGCCTTTGACCTGAATATCCTTAGCGAACACCGCGCCACCGCTGGCCAGAATGACGATCATGGTTAGGAAAAGAGAAAATATACTGTTCATGCAAATATCCTGTTGAATGCGCCAGAAAGTACCGCAGGATCATACCATACAAGAAATGGTGGCATTACGCCACCACTTCCCGCAACCACTCAAGAAAAACTGTTGTAGGGCTTAGAGTGTGAGCTCCACAGCCTGTCCTGATACTCTGCCTTTGCGCGCGGCGAAGGTGTAACCGCGGTCGCCGGCTTTGCCGAGCACTGCGCCTGCTTTCACCCGGTCGCCGGGAGCGGCGTTGGCGAGCGAGAGTCCGGCGTAGATTTCGTAGCGAACGCCCTTGCTTTTGGGATCGTAGCACTGCATCACAACCAGATCCTGACTGGGATTGCTCCGGCGATAGTGATTGATGACGGCCATGTCGGCGTCGCTGAGGCCTACTACCGAAGTGGAGCGTTGTTCCATTTTGCCCGCCACTTTGGGATCGTGATTGTAGGAGTAGACGACCAGACCATCTTGTAGAGCTCCGATGGGCGTGTTGGGCGCGGCCTGTATCTGGGCGTGGACGTCGCCGCCGCGGCCGTGCACGACCTGGAAATCTCCCTGCGAAATATGCAGACGGCCGGCCTTGGTGTCGCCTTTTTTGACCGTGAAGTCGATGCTTCCGGTCAGTACGTTGCCGGTCAGCGGCGAGCCGTCGATCATTTGTCTGGTCACTTTGCCGTTG
>JAFEAV010000047.1 GCA_018266215.1 Cyanobacteria bacterium SZAS LIN-3
TTAAGGGACGAATATCGCTTGGTTAGCCTTTGACACAAAATTCTTGACAGTCTCGCGACGGGAGGTGCGGCTTAACTTTATTAGTCTGGCCAAATCGAGTTGAGTCATCCCAAATGAGGCTCTTTTTCGTTGTATCCGCTTACCTATTTGTGCATATAGCGTGTCTCGATCAATCGGCATAACGTTTGCGTTATTCACTGATGTGCTCAAAAAGGAGAAACACAATGAGCAAAAACTCCTCCTCCTCTTCCAATGGCTCTCACACCGTGAACAAAAGCTCGGTAAATGGCCGCTTCGTGTCAAAAAAGCAAGTACAAAGCAACCCCTGTGAGACGTACAAACAGACAGTCTCCAACTCCAACTCGAACTCAAAAAAAGCAAATAACAATGTCCCAGGTATCCATCACTAACGACAAAGGTTGTCCAATCAAGGATCTCGGCCAGCACTTCATAACCGCAGCGCAGAAGAAAATGCAAGAAGCAATGCTAATATCGGTGAAGGAGCGCACTGCGCACCTCCACTGCACGACGCATCAGCAGGGCATTTCCGATATAAAGCTCAAGCAGACAAGCAAGGGCTACACGGCCAGCTTGGACTGCTGCTGTCCAGATTTGCAGAATCGGGCAGTGCATGCATTGCAGGACTCGGAATGGCTGAAGGCGGCTCCGACTGTTCTCTAACGAGCCGCCGCCTTTACTTTCATAACCGTGGTCTTGCTGACGCCCATCGCGGTGGCAACATCACGGACACTTCTCCCGGAAGAGCGCATGCGCTTTACACGTTCTCCTCGGTAAAAAGGCGGCCTCCCCACCGGCCTGCCGCTTTTTGTGCCTTTGGATCGAGCCTGCGCCATTCCAGACATGATGCCCTTCCTGAGCAGATCTCGTTCAAACTCTGAGATTGACGCCAACAAATTGAGCATCAGTCCCTGCGCAGTCGATACATCCAGTTTTGGTCCATTGAGGGCGCGGAGAGGCACTCCGCCTTTTGCCAATTCCTCGATGGTTATTCTTAGGTCAGATGTGCTGCGGCCCCAGCGGGACAGCTCAGAAACGAGAAAATAGTCAATTTGGCGCTTGTTGGCCATCTCGACTATTTTCTTCCGCTGGACCCTATCATTATTGCGCTGCTGGCCTTTTCTTTAAAGACACCCACCATAGTGAAGTTGGCGCGGGTGGCATACTCCAATAACTTGACTATTTGTCTTTCGCATGACTCTTCGGCAGTGCTGCCCCTGGCATATATGGCCACCCTCTGTAGCATAAACCTCCTCTCGCCAGCTCCGACTAGGGGCTGCCCCCGTGGGCATTGCTACGATGACACCAGCGCATCAAAAAGGTTAATATTTCTGGTACATTTCCCCAGGCCGCCAAGCTGGTATGGTAACATTGGTATCGGAGTCGATTGCCCAGGCTAACGAGCGACCTGAAAGACGACAACTCAAATTTGCTTCACCGATCCGAAAGGATTTGCCCGTAGAAGTGGCGCGGTTAGGCAGTTTAAACGCTCTTCTGCCGACCAGTATTAGGCCACTTTGTTTACAGAGGTAAATCCATCAATGGATACGTCTAGGATTATTTCAAACTTTTTGCGCACCACCTATGGCCTGGGATCCGGCCATGCTCATGAAATTGCGGCAGCATTTCTTGGGTTTAAATCGCATGCGGCTCTGCTAATGAGCGGAATTAATCCCGCGCTTAGCCTGAAGCAGGCGAGCTATCTACTGCCAGACCTAAACCTGATCAAAGACCGTGTCCATGGGCTCAAAATCACAACGTTGCCGCCGGAAGAGGAGCTTGCAAAAAAGATAACGGAGGAGCTGGAAGGTTTCAATGCCTTCAGAGGCAAGCTCTGGCTGGCAAACAGCATTCCAGATTTTGAAGATCTGATACGGGATGACTTTCTCCAGCACGATGTCACCCTGTCCGATGAGCTGTGCGATGTGATGGCTTTGACCAATGCCTCATTCTTTTGGGATGAGTATGGCGAAGTCAGGGTAGAGCAAGATCAAGAAGGCATTCGGGTAAATGCCTCAGGCACGTACAGAGGCGAGACCCACGAAGACAAGGTAAATCACGGGGAAAAAATTGATTTCAATCTGGACATCTTGTTTAAGCAAACAGATCTTGCAGTGGCCTATATGTCTCCCAAGATAGAGGCCACTGGAGATGTGGTAGACCCCTACGCCTAAACGATCCAGTGAATGGCCCCGCTCGTGGATCGGGGCCATTTTATGAAGACGGTTTTTACCGCCGCCACCGGCAGAGATTTTTCGGCCACGCGCTAACCTTGCAATTGATCTGCATGGAACGAAGTACACAACCAATTTTTCGCACCGACTGCAGCTGACCAATTACCCCTAAATCTCCCAATCCGGCAATTGCAAATTCCGCTTCAATGCAGCCCTTTTGATCCCAATACCCTCAAAAATATGAGCCGGAAGCACTAGGGCATCATTGAATTCACCAAGAGGCAACGCAGCTACGGCCTCGCTGGCAAACCGCCCACCAAGCCCTATGTCCTTATTGTCGATGTATGCCGTGTGCCACCAGCTCAGCATTCGATCTCTCGCCTCAGACAAAGTCTTTGCAGTTACAAGTTTATTTCCTTTAGATCGCTGATTCACGACACAATCCGTAGGCATCAAATTCCACAGGTCACTGCACGGCCATGCCGAAAACGGAAAGCAGTGGTCAACGTCAAGACTGCTCATCTTCAAACGCTTGCCGCTCCACACGCAAAATATCGGTGTCTCAGCCGCGATTAACTTCTGCGTAATCGACCGCACTAGAGTGGTATCACGTTCCGGATCCAACCAGACCAGAGCCTGCATCAAACTGTCGTAACCCACTTCCCGCCCGCGCACCTCACAGTACTGTTGCATCAACCGAATCCACTCACTGAGCAGAGACGGCTCAATCCATGAAGCAAATCGACTCATCGCCATCCAGATCGGTCCGGGCACATACATTTCACCAAAACTAGCCAGAAACTGTTCGTTAAGGACAAATGACGATGCGCTCGCAGGCCGACTGCAAAGCGTGGTCTTAAAAACAGGCACAGAGCTGTTGGGATAAGTAATATAAAACGCCGGCATTTTGTGGATGGTATTGCGTGCGTCCAGCAGAGCCTGTCGCAACCAGGCCGCATCCTGACCGGTAAATGCCGCACCCACCCGCAAATCGTATGGGGACAGGTGCCTCAGATTCAAAAACGGCTCACGCACAAATGAGAGCCCTTTGCCGGAAATGTTCGCCGGCATCTGCGGGATATCCGCTTCTACAAGAGTTTTGTAAGTGCGAATCCAGTAAAGCGCAACCAGACCAAGTGGAATAGTGACGCCATCGTCTGCGGTCGGTTTCGCCATGCCAATGGCACTGTCAGCGATTCTGACGAGGATGCGCAAAAGCGCAAGTTTATACGTCGACGACTTGCTGTCATTGAGAATGATATGCCGCAGCAGAGGCAGTCCCTCGGTGCCATCGTCCGGCAGCTGCAAGCACACGGTTTCCCAGTTTACTTCCGAACGCTGCAGGCGATCCTGCGACCTGCAAATGCGCAAGACAGCCAGTCCGTGTTGTCGAGCCAATTTCTCGAGCTCATCGACACTGACCGGCTCCACGTATCTGGCATCGTCGAAGGAGCCGTGCCTCAACGAGATGATGATTTTGCCACCGGCCCGCAGGAGTGAAACAAGTTTGCGAAAAGCCCGCGGGCGGTCGCGAGCAGGAATATGCATCCAGACTGCACTGAGCAATATCAAGTCGAATGACTGGCCCAGGTTGATGGTTGCCTCCAGCCCGGGCAACTTATCAGGCAACCAGTTGATTTGCGGAGTGGGATGGAGCTGCCTGGCTTTTTCCAGCATTTTGCCGGCGGGCTCGACCGCGGTCACCTCGCAGCCCATGCGGCTGAACCAGGCAGCGTCGCGGCCGGAGCCGGCACCCACGTCCAGTACCGAGCTGCCCGCAGGTGGGATGAGGTCAAGCACCTGCCCGTGGACCTGCTCGAAGGTCACGGATTCATAGGTGGCGGCGAGTTCTTCGACGCGCTCACTATAGTGCTTTATTGTGCTGTACGGTTCCAAAGCAAGCTCATACGGATCACATTAACCTGCCTATGATACGAGATTATGGTCAGTTACACAGTATTGTGGGCTGTCCAGACCCGGACGCATTGACGCCCCTGCCGCACGCGTCCCGAGACTTATGCTTAAATGGACTATTGTCGCCGCCGGCCAGCGCGACCGGGAGGATTTCTGCCAGACCTCAAAGCCTCAATTTATGCTGTGTGCGTTGCGCTGCTCCTGGCGCTGCACGGTTCCTCCGCACAGGCCCAGGCAAAAGTCGGCATAGTAGATCACGCAGGCAAGATCATTGTCCCGTGCGAATACCGATCTGCCCGATATCTTGGCCAGGGGCTCTTCTTCCTCGCCCAGGCCGATAATACATTCTCAACGCCGCCATTTTACGTCGGTCATATAGTCGACCACGACGGTAAAGAGTTCACCTTTAACCTACCCTCGGACTGCTCAATTGTTGACGTTATCCTGCCCCAGGGCTTCGATCAACAGGTCGGATTGGCAAAGGCGCTGCCGGCGGATGCACTGCTCAAAATCCGCGGATTCAAAGGATTCGGCCTCTCTAGTCCCACAGGCAAACAAATTCTTGAGCCCAGCTATTATTCCATCGGCCCATCTAACGGCGGTTTTTTCCCTGTCTATACCGGTTCGGAAGACGATCCTGAAACTCTCGCCTTTGTACTCGACGCTGCCACCGGCGATCGCCTTGCGACCCCTGAACAGTCGCACATAGTAGGCGAGGGCAAAAACGAATTAGTACCATTCGGGCAATTTCAAAAAGGAGGGGCAAGCACACTATTTGGATACATGGCTCGCAACGGTACCGTAGTGATAAAACCGCAGTTCTCTCTGGCGCATGACTTCAACCCCGACGGGACTGCCATCGTGCGGACAGCCGACGGCAAACACTATGCCTACATCGACAAAACCGGCAAGATTATTTCACCAGAGTATCGCACGGCGCAGGACTTCCAGAACGACATGGCTATAGTTGGCGTGGGCGAAGTGCCGGAGAGACGACTGGGTCTCGTCGACCGTCAATTCAATTTCAAACTGCCACCAAATTTCTTTGATTTGAAACCGCTCTTTCCTGGCATGTACGCTGCGCGCACCATTCCTGATGGGCAATTTAGTGCAATCGATACCAATGGCAAGGTGCTTTTTTCCTTTCCTGCAGAAGTCAGCTCTATCGGTGCTGCTTCCGACAACCGCATCCATACAGGGGTTTACAAGCCAGACGCAAAGACCTGGAGATGGCAAGACTTCGACCGGGCCGGCAACCCTCTAGCGCCGCAAGAAGCGTCCCCCAGTCAAGTAGCCAAACAGTACCCCGGACCAGGCGATCGCTTTCTCCGATGGGAAACGGACAATCACTTTGATTCAGAAGAGTTTAAACACCCTTCTGACCGAACCGGCGGCCTGAATCGTGGCTCGCAATTCGCTAATTTTCTACGCTCCTATAAAGTCATTGGCATGCCAAAGACCAAACTCGTGAAGTTGCTCGGCGGCGACAGCCATCTGTACGCGATCTCGTATCCAAGCTGCGCGCACAGCGTCGAATCCATCGAGTTTGAGTATGCGAACGACAAAGTGATCGGTTGGCGCGACCAGCATCAAGTCGGACAATCCGTGACAAACGGCCCCTGGGTCAGAAGCAATGAAAAAATCGAATGGCCGCGACCGAGGGCAAATCAATGAACCTCAAGAAGTCGGCAGTCAGTCTCATCGCTCTCCTCATCGCCGCGCCCCCGGCGTGGGCTTATTACGCCTCAGGCATCATCGACCCCAGCGGCAAACTTATCGCCCCGTGCCAGTACTACAACGTCCGTTCCCTCGGCCACGGCTTGTTCTTCCTGGAATACATGCACGACGACAATCCGATTGACCGCACTTATGCCGGCGAGCTGGTCGATCATGACGGACACACAATCACGGTTAATATCCCGCAGGGCTCCAAATTGTCTCAGGTCTTCCTTCCTTATGAGGAGAAGCCCGACTCAAAGCTCTGGCGCAGCCTGCCGGCCGGCACTGTACTGCAGTTCAAAAACGATGAAGGCTTTGGCCTCTGCCGTCAGAACGGAGCAACCATACTGGCAGCCGGCCCTTATAGAATTCTTGAACCTAACTGTGGTTTCTTTCCGGTTTGCGGTGCTGGGCGCTCCGGTCTACTCTTCACCCTCGACTCGGCCACTGGTAAACGCGTAATGGCGCCGGCCGATTCTTCCCCCTGGAGCACAAAGAAAAATAGCATCTCGCCCTTTTGCGTCTTGAAGGACGGACGACACTGCTTTGGCTACATGCGTCGCAACGGCGAGATCGCCATCGCACCGCAATTTGGATCCGCCGGAGAATTCTCAGAAGACGGAATCGCCTGTGTTTCAGCGTACCAGGGCAAATCCGCGCACTACATTGACACCAGCGGTCGCATGATATCTCCGGTATCGTATCCCTCGGCGCAAGCCTTCATCAAGGACTATGCCATGATTGGTGAAGGGGCTTGGGGCCAGATGCGCTACGGCTTGATTGACAAAAACTTTCGAGTCGTTTTGCCTCCCACGTTTCACAGCCTTGGCTATCTGTTCGACCACACATATTTTGCTCAGGAGCAGGAGGGCGGTCGGTTCAAAGCGATAACAGCAGAAGGCAAGACAGTATTCGAATTTCCCGAGAATGTTGCAGGCGTCACCATCGCGTATGGAAACCTGATACGTTGTCAAACAAAACCGTACAAAGTCGGGGGAGAAAACACTCTCTACGTAGATCGTTCAGGGAAGACAGTCAACGTCCCGACCGACGGTAAACAGAAAGTGTTGGAATACGGCCTGGCATTAGTAGTGACAAGCAACGGCTCACTGCGCAAGTGGCAGCTAGAAGACCGCAACGGGAAAGTATTAATCCCATCACAAACTTCGGTACTGCAGGTAGTATCAGCTGATCGAATCGTCAAGTCTGTTCCCAATGATCATTTCAATCCAACCATCTGGAAAAATCCAAACCCACAAAAGTTGAGCGCTGGGCTGTGGCGCGTTGATTCGTTTACTAGCCTGTTAGCCGACTATGACTTGATCGGCATGCCGAAAAAAACTCTCATCAAGCTAATAGGCCAATCCGACAGGGCGAATTCCTCCTATTCTTACTATAATTTGTGCTACAGTTCGTGCGGCTTTTCATCGACGGGGCTGGAGTTTGACTTTGCCGATGGAAAAGTACTGCGCTGGCGAGAAGTCTACCGCGAGGACAAAGTCTACCCCGGGCCATGGATTACGGCCAATGTCATTTACGATCCGGAACATCATTTTAAGGGTCGCGTAGACAGCGGGCCCATTTTGAAATTGGTAGCGAAGCCGAAGCGTTAAAAGGCACATCCGGGTCAGGGGTATCGGTGCTGTTGTGCTTACCTCGGAACCATTTGTGCAACTGTCTCAGCCAATTCCTGGCGTGCGCTGGCTACCTGAGCCGCTGTAGTCGAATCAGACACTTTGTCGTTTATAAGATTTTCGCCGTTGACAATCGCTTCTTTGTATAGCCCGGCAGCGTCCTTAAAGCGCCCCTGGCCATAAAGAAGCCTTGCATGACAAAGCAACAATTCGCCCAAGACCCTCCGCCATTTATCTTCATCCGTCGGCCCTGTCGCTATTTCGTCGCGTACAAGTCGCTCAACTTTGCTGACTGTCTCCAGAGCCTCCGGATATTTATGATGACTGATATAAATATTTGCCATCACTCGCAACTCATCACAAATAAGTGCGTGAAGTGCAGCTGCTGATACATTTCGATCCGATTCTTCATAGCCCTTGACTGACAATCGCTGGCACTCAATGGCGACAGAATACCAGCCCGTAAGAGGAATCGCGTTTGAAATATAGTGACACGCCCATCCCTGAGCTATGAAGAAAACCGCCCTGCAAGATCGACCCGAGATTGAATACAGAGCAACCAGGGTCAGAAGACAGCCGGCCAGCACGACAGTTACCATTTTCTTTATACGGCGGCGGTTCATGGCCCTGATTATACTCAACATCCATGCGCTATTACATTGGCTTTCTTAACGCCGCTTGCTTGAACTTCACTATGCTCTGGCGCATCCCCGGCAGCGCCGCAATTAGTGCAGACAAAACCATTGAAACACTGTGGCATCCAGTATTGAAAATGGGGCCTCGAAAACGTGAATACCGCCACTATGGGCATCTTCTTTTGCCGTGGTCTTACTTCGAGCCGGTCCAATCCCTCCAATATACACTCTTAGACCTGCGGCAAGCCGGTCACATCGACTTACGCGGGCGCCACTAAAAATTAATAGCGAGTATCATAGTCACTGGTTATCATTGATTCGCAGGGATGTCTGACAAACTGTATGCAATTCATTTTTTGTTCGAGTCCCATGGAACCGGGTAAGCCGGATGAGCTTTATGACTTGGAAGCGGCGGCCGTCAAAAAACTCGACATGAACTCGAGTTTGATCAACTTCGAGGCTCTTGCCGATGAAAACAATGCTGTTAAGGCCGTGCGAAGAGTGCCGGAACGCGTAAGCGAAAACGACCTGGCTGTCTATCGAGGCTGGATGTTGTCTCCAGACAAATATAAGCTTCTGTATGACGCGCTTCGCAGCAAAGGCGTTCATCTGATCAATGATCCCGAAAGTTATAAACACTGCCACTATCTGCCGGAATGGTTTCATCTATTCGAAGGCCAGACGCCACAGTCCGTCTGGTTGGATAAGGCCAGCTTATCCAATAACCCGATGGATGCTGTAATGGAGCGGCTACAGGCATTTGGCTCTTCTCCAGTGATCGTCAAAGATTACGTAAAGTCTGAAAAGCATCGATGGGATGAGGCCTGCTTTATTCCAGACCCATCAGATCGCGAGCATACGCAGAGAGTCGTGCTCAAGTTCCTGGAGCTTCGCGGAAGCAATCTGGAAGGAGGTCTGGTATTTCGCAAGTTTGTTAACTTCAAAGCCCTGGCTACGCACTCAAAGAGCGGCATGCCCCTTACCAAGGAATTTCGACTATTTGTCCTGGACGGGACTATCATCCACTGGTTCAACTACTGGGAAGAAGGCAACTATGGGGATTCGGTCCCTCCGCTCGACTATTTTGCTGACGCCGCTAAAAAACCACTGAGCAGATTTTTCACGATGGACATCGCGCAGACAGAGGATGATGAATGGCTGATAGTCGAGCTTGGCGATGGTCAGGTGGCAGGGCTTCCAGAAAATGCCGATGTGGATGCCTTTTATAGAAGTCTTTCCGAACAACTCTCCCGACCACAATGACCGCACCATTCGAATTCTCCGAAGTTTGTGTAAGTAGGGGTTGACATGCAACCATTTGGTTGCATATACTTAAGCCATGCCCACCAATGACGATAAAGTGTTCAAAGCGCTAGCAGACCAGAGCCGCCGAGAGCTGCTCGACCGCTTGTTCGAAAAAAACGGACAATCACTCAACGAGCTCTGCGAGCGTCACGACATGAGTCGCCAGGCGGTGACGAAGCACCTTGATTTACTTGAAGACGCTAATCTTGTAGTCACAGTAAAGCGCGGACGCGAGAAGCTGCACTATCTCAATCCAGTTCCAATCCAGCAGATCTATTCCCGCTGGATCGGCAAATTTGAGCAGCAGCGGATTCAAGCATTGGATAACCTGAAACACGCACTAGAGGACAATAAAAATGACGAGCACTGAATTCGTGTACACCACATATATCAAGTCAACAGCGCAAAATGTCTGGAACGCTATCACCAACGCGGAATTCACGCGGCAGTATTGGGGATGCGAATTTTTGTGCGACTGGCAGAAGGGGGCAAAATGGACGGCTGTACGAAATACTGACGGCAACACGATCATGGTTGGCGAGGTGATTGAAGTGTCGCCGCCAAACAAACTCGCATATACATGGCACCTTCCTGATACGAGTGCAGAATCAGACAAGTCGCGAGTGACATTTGAGATTGAAACAATCAAAGATACGGTGAAGCTGACCGTCATACACGACAAACTCGAAAAAGGTTCGGATATGACAGTAAACATCTCACGCGGATGGCCACTGGTTTTGTCAAACCTGAAATCATTTTTGGAGACGGGAGAAGCCTTCGACATCTTTGCCGTCAAGGGCACCTGCTCAGCGCAAGAAACTCCCCAACAGAAATTGACTAATGTTGGCGCCTGAGGCTAATAATTAAATCAGCTAGGGCAGGGGCCTGCGGTGGCCTCTGCCTTTTTGCCGGTCGTTGTTGCGGACGGCAAACCGGTCCTCCTTCAGGCTATCGCAAGTTTCTAATGAATCTATTCTTCGGATCTCGCTTCTTCCACAATCTCACTCGTCGCCACGCCAGAGAATTTCCGGGATCAGCACAAAGCAAAGCATAGAGCATTTCGGGTTCATCCTCCTGGTCCTTCCACCTGGCGAATTCCCTCTCGGCGGTGGCAATCGTCTCTGCATCTGGCGCGCGCCGAAGAAGCCGTCTTAAGATCCATAGTGGACTGTGCGGACTGAATTGACTATAAGCCTCCCGCGCCCAGGCGACGGTTTCTTCATCAGCAGACGCACCGAGCAATGCGCCTAAAAGGAGCAGTTCTTTGTGCCTGAATTTCTCCTCCCGAAGCCAGGACTTGGCCTGTTCAACTACAAAAGGCTCCGGCTTGTAGCCGTACCGGTAAGCATCTTCAAGCAGATTCGAAATCACGAGCCTGGCATGTTCGTTCGTCTGGTGCTGGTGATACCATTGCTTCGCATTCTTGGTATCAGACTTGGAGCGGGTAGCAAAAAAGAGCGCAGCGTGAACACGTCCTGCATCCTCGTGATCGGGATTAGCTCTGAGCCATTTCCGCGCAAAACGCACAATGCCCGGAAAGAGCGCATTATGATAGCTTTTCGAACGGCCGATCATGGAGCTGAGAATAAAGGGCATGGAATCATTTTTGAGCCCGCCGGCGCGCATCCAATCGAAGCAGGCTTCCATTACAAGCGGCGAACGAGACGAAATAGCGGGGGCAAATCCCATTCCAGCGGTTTGGCTGTGTTTGTTCAACTGCATCCATCTTGCAAAAAGTTTATCGGATGTCTTCGTTCGTGGAGCGGGATACGGGTGAAGCGAAAGAAGCCATATCAAGCCGGTCGGATACTTGTCCATTGCCTGCCCAATCCTTCTGCACAGACTGGCATTTTGACTTGCGATGGCGGCCTTGATAATCGGCTCAGACTTTTTGAGGTTCGACAAGGACTGGATGTATTGGCCGGCCAGCCGGATTGACCTTGGCGAGGGCGCAGCCTTTATGAGCGCGCCCAATAAGATGGGTACCGATTCGTGGTTGGGATGTTGAGATATCCAAGCTTCCGCTATCGAAACAACGCCGGCATTTGGTTTAATTGCCAGAAGTTGAGCAGCGGCTTCGCCTGCGGCCGGGCTTGCCTTATTTTGCCGCAGCCATGCCGTGCCGCGCCGAAGTAACTCCTTTTTGTCCGAGGCCTCATAGACAAGCTGAGCCCATTCCTGCTCACTGTCGGTGAGTTCACCGGCCCTTCGCTGCGGCTCCCGCTCGGGCATTTGAGGCTCAGCGACATCGGATTTCGAGGCAGAGTCAATTTCGCCGTTTTTGCCGGCCCAGAAAACATTATTGAGTATCTCATCGCAGCCCTCCAGGCAATCCTGACAAATATGGGCTCCGTTACCAGACACCAACCTCGCCTTATGCTCCCACGGTTCCTTCTCGCAGAAGGAGCATTTGGGTCTCTTTGTGCCGGGTGAGACGGAAGAAGTGTGCTCAGCAAAGGACCGCTGACAAACCGCAACGCAGAGATTGCAAATATTGCCATCAGAGCCCGCGATCAGCGTGTCGACCTGCTCATCGTTCTTGCCGCACCAGCCGCATGTAAGCTCCGACATTCCGGACCATTCACCTTCGATTAAGACTTCCACTGGTACAAACATAGCATTTGGAAAAATGACCGGTTGAATTCGGGTGGAAATCACCATATCCACCGCTGCCATCTCGCGGTATGCTCGATATAAATTTTGGGGACTAAATGAAAAAACATCTTTCCTTCCTGCTCCCCTTGGCCTTGTCCACAATAGCCTGCGCCTGCGCCGCAGCCGCGTCCCCGCTCCCACCACCGGGGACGGTAATCCCAGTCGAGGAGTGGACCTGGATACCAACATGGTCTCCGGACGGTCAATCTGTCGCTGTACAATGGCCAGCACCTCCGCTTATAGGTCCCGATGGCAAACTCCAACGCGACATCTTGAAGACGAAAGGCAAAGCCAGGATGATCGCTTATCCAGCACCCGCTACTTTGCTAAACAGCAAATCGCAGCAGGTCGGGATACTCTCAACCAGCGACCACGACAAGCACCTGTTTATCCTCGATGCCGCCAGCTTTAAGCGACGCCCTGTCGTCGTAAACGATAACGTTATTGACGTAAGTTGGTCGCCCGACTCAAAATTGATTGCCTGCAGAACACTCTGGTCGCGTATCAGTGTGGTAAACGCGTCCACTGGCCAAATCGTATCTACCCCACGAGAAGGTGGAGATGCCGTTTTGTGGGCGCCGGATAAACGTCGTTTTGCACTTACCCAGCCCAACGGCATAACCATCTGGGATCTGCAGAGCAAGAGCAAATTGCTCACATTGAGCGGTTTGAAAGCGGACACCAAATCCATCAGCTGGTCAAAAGACGGCAACTACCTGGCAGCTAGCGGCAGCAACAATGAGAATGACCGGAAGGCACGCCATGTCAAAGTCTTTTCAACAACTACTGGTCAGGAAACATTCAGTGCGACCGGCGACACTGAGATCGGCAGCGTTGGCTGGTCGAAGGACGGCGCGTGGTTTGCCTATTCCGACACGACCGTTCATATCCTCAATGCAAACTCCATGGAAGAAGTAACGAAGCTAAGAACGGCGGCCGCTGGACACACAGTCGCGTTTGCCTGGGCGCCAGTTCAAGATTCTCTCGCATACGAGGGACCTGACGGACTGCTCCACATTTACGACGCGAAAAATAAAAGCGAGCGCCTGACAATACCGGCTGAAAAGACCGGCTCTAATTCAATTCAATGGTCACCTGACGGCGCCTACCTTCTACTGCAGGACCGGCAGGAGCAGTTGGCGATCTGTGATGCAAAAACAGGCAAGTATGTTGGCGCAAAAGTATTCCCAGAAGCATCAATCGCAAGATGGACACCAGACAGCAAGAAACTCGTCCTCGCAGACTTTCATACCGAGTCAGTCAAGCTTGTACCGCTGCAATTACAAGAGGGTCAATTGGCATTCGCGGGCGGAACGGCCGGCAATCCCTGGAAAGACCAAAAGGTACTAAGGAACATCGACGATTGTTTTGCAGAGCTGGACAAATTCTTCGAACCTGATTCACTGAAGCAGTTCAAGGAAACCCCAGAAGACAAGCTGTTCTTATACACCGGCGGCATTGGCCTTGGTATGCAGTTGCGGAACACCTGGGGGCTTTGGGGGAACAATCCACTTGTAGACTACTTCAACAAGCTGGGCATAGAGGACGGCCATCAGATGTCCACACTAATAATCAATGCATACTGGAGGCACGCCAACGGACGGCCAATAGAATTTGAAAAGCTTGTCGAAGCATGCAAGAAGAGCTGGTGAAGAGCAGCGATTTCCAAATTGAACCACCACCAGAATCTGGTAACATTTACCCAGTTTCAATTCATGGACGAGCCCCAATATGCCAAAGTCAAAAGCTAAATTGTCATCAAGCGAAATGCGCAGAGCGCACGAAGAAGCCGCCGATATCGCCAACGGTTACAAAATAGCGCACTCAATCCTCGACGCCTCAGTCACGGCCAGCCTTATGTCGGGCCTGCATCCTTACCCGTTCGAAGCGCCGACAGCCTTCTGGTTTCTACAGTGGGTGCGTATTTCACGGGCTACATCGTTCAAAGATGCCGGTCTGTGGCGAGAACCGTCTATGGAAGTCTTTGACAGAATTCTCGATAGCATCGTCAACTTTGCAGCGTCGTACAACGGAGAGTTTCTGCCGGACAACGGCGAAGACGAAGACTATGACAGGCTTTCTAAGACGCAATTTAGAATAGTTTTGAAAGCGGTCGAAAGCGAGAGACAGCAAAGATTAGCCGGAGAAATAGTTTCAGACTGCGTGGGCCGCATGAAAATGCACGACATCCACCCGAGAGGACTTGAAGCAGCATTCCTGATCGTATGGCTAAAAGTAGCAGCCCTGGCCGGTGATATCCCCAAGGACATTTATTTTAAAGTCAAACGAGCGCTGCCTTTTGTCATGCAATATTATGACGCTGTTGCCTGCGAGGCGCTGGAGCAGTGTCGTTAAGGCCTGGTCAAATGACTGCCACAAGACGAAGACCTGAACAACAAATTCAAGATTTCCTTCGCACTGGCCACACGGATCCTTTGCCGCAGGGATGGCCGGGCGAAAACTGGCTTGTCCAGGCTCAAAATGCAGAACGTGCTTTTCGCGAAGCCTTGATTGAGTTGGTGGATAAAAGAAGCGCGGGCTATTCAGCCCCTTCAATACCAGCCCTAGATTTGCGTCGACTAGTTCGAGGAAAAGTAGAGCCCATGGTCCAGGGTTTGTTCCCGGCCACCGAGGCAGATCTTGTTGTGAAGATGCTGGAAGAGTCAGTAGTTATTGTTTCCAGTCAAAATATTCACGAGTTGATCAAAACTCGGCGAGCAACGACAGGCTGGACAATCACAAACCTCTATCTGGACAGCATCGGCGCCGAACCTCTCGACGACACAGCTCCGTTAGGGTTCAATGAAGATGGCGTATCCTACATCTCAAGCCAATATTTTGACGACGAAGATTGGTACTCAGACTACATCGTGCATGAAGCGGCGCACACATTTCATCACTGTCATCGAGTCAAACTCGGCCTGCCGGAGACAAGAACGCGGAGGCATTTGCTAAACATCCAGTTTAATCAGCGTGAAACCTTGGCTGAAAGAATCCCATCGGAATTTTCTCCAGGATGTGGCAAAGTCGATCCCGAAATTTCACGCACTACTAGTCGAGGCAGCCAGTGCACGCAATGGCTGGAAGAAGATTTTGCAGGCCTGTGCTCCAGCAAAGGCTGTAACTGAATTCAGGTCAGAAAGTCATTAAGAAATCAGATCAGTAAACTAAGGTCCAACTAAAGCCTGCAAGACTCACCTTGCTCGCCGACGAATGTCAGCATCAGTAGATTCTAGTCGCGCGGAAACAGCGATGCGAAACTCATAGCTCACCCCTTATCAACGCCAAGTGGATGAACGACAGCGTCTAAATTAATACTGACACAGAAAACAAATTAATCGTCAAATTAAGGTAACACTGTGCTGATTTAATCATACCAGATAGGCCATTCAACTAATTCGATGTTAGACTAATATATGTAACAGATATCAAAATCAGATCGATCTCGATTCCCTATCGAGGAGCTAAGAATGCCCCTATCCAGCCGCCTGCATGAATGTCGAACTTCGCTCGATTGGACTCAAGCGCAGGTTGCAGCTGCGTTGAAGGTACCTCGCGAACTTGTCACCATGTGGGAAAGCGGCACCCGGAAACCGAATTTGAAGCAACTGGAAGAGTTATCGCGGCTCTATCGGGTGGATCTTCCATACTTGCTCGGAGAAACCGATATTAAGTTGTCTCACGACGAGAAGCAATTGCTGTACAGAGGCATCGAGCATGACCAACCAAACGTCAGGGCCGAAATAGAAAGGTGGCTCAAGTTCCTCGACGAGTGGGGTGATATCGTGAGGGACGAGCCGGATTTCAAAAAGGCGCGCTTTCCAAAGGAGCTGGACGAAGGTCCAACTTTCACCGACACGAGGAAAGCCGCGACCAAAGCCAAGCAGCTACGCCAAACGTACAACCTCGGCAATTATGCACTCCCGGATTTGTTTGTCTTTTTGGACGAACAAAATGTTCTCGTTTGCCAGGCAAAGCTTGGCGCCATTGGCGATGGTACGCAAAATATTTCGGGAGTCTTTTTCAACCATAAAACGCTGGGTTACTGCATTCTTGTTAACTCCCAAACGTCAAAAGGGCGACAGACTTTTACGCTTGCTCATGAATTTGCCCATGCCCTTTTTCATTATGGCGTGCCCCCGTGGATCATCAGCCGTCAGGGCGCCGAGGAGTCATGCGAATTCTTCGCAAACGCTTTCGCTAGCCACTTGCTCGTTCCTTCTAGCGGGTTGAACGACATGCTAGATACTGCTGGCTGGAAAAATGATCTTGATCCCTACAAGGCAATAATCCTCGCTCACACCTTTCGGGTCAGCTATGCATTTATGCTCATTCGCCTGGAGAAAGATGGACACATCAAGACTGAGCAAAAGAAAGCGTGGCAGGAATTGAGCCCTAGCTCACTAGCGCGCAGAGCTGGTCTCGAAGCTTCTTTCTTCCAATCACAAGAACCTAACGATCCTTACATTAAGCGTTATCCACCATCAGTGCTGCGCAAGATAAAACAGTTTATCGATAGTGGTGAATTGACTGATTCTCAGGTGGTTGATCTTCTGGGTGTGGACATTATGACTGTCCGGCAGGAGTTTCTGGGAAGTCCTGCTAGAGCGGAAGGTCCAGAACAGGCCGAAGTATTCGAATTCACATTTGCTTGAGTAACGCCAGTGTCTCTCGCTCATGCGCTCCGCAGCCCCTGCCTAATCGACACAAGTCTGCTTACAAATTTTTTGTACAGCGGAAATGCTTTGTTGCTTAAGCAACTATTAGGACAACCAGTCCAGATTACGCCAGTGATACTGGACCCAACTGAAATCGAATTCATTCAGGAAACCAATTCCACCTGCGCTTCTGAAGTTCTTCGTCCATTGTTCGCTTCGGCAGAAAAGCAGGGGCGGTATCAGAACGTCAGAACGCAAATAATGAGCTTCGCGCGCGCGGCGGAAGATATGTGGGTCGGGGTGGAATTGTCGGAAGCCGAATACTCGCTTGCAAGTACCTTCAGAGAAAAGACCATTTGGGACCAATGCCCATCTACCGGGCGGAGACGAAAGAAGGGACTCGGCGCCGGCGAAGCGGAAGTCCTTGCAGTTGCTATTTCCAGACGCTGGACTGCGTTGTTAGACGACCAGGCTGCTGTGGAGCTGATGCACTGTCTAGCGCCAAATTTGCCCGTAGTCCGAACATGCGCACTTCTCACCGAAGCGGTGAACCGCAATTTGATCGACTGTGGCAGTGCGGAGATTCTCTTCAACAAACAGATCTGCGAGGAGTTGCTGTTCAACTGCAAAAACTCCGCTACCGGAAAAGTCCTGCGGTTGAGATGCAATCCACCTAGATGCGTCTGGGAAGATCCCGTTCAGGGAGAATGAGGTCCAACTTCGAAATTGTGCAAGCAGGTACCGCTGCCTCTGATTGGTCAGGGCGAAATTCGGTTCGACAATCTCCCAGAGTCCGATCAGCTTTTTTCTGCTAACACAAGAAAGTCTTTAGAGGTCATGTATGATCCACTAAACGCCGGAACAACCCTTAATAGCTCATCAACGAGCTATTAAACTACGGCCCACCCAACTGAATATCACCGCCCTTCCGAGGCGCTGTTCAATTGAGGCGTCTGCGCGAGCGCATCACAAAGTTTTGCGCCCGGTACAATCCCTTGGCACATTCACTGCTTTCGTGTCGAAAACAGATAATTTTCGCCTTTGGCGTCTATCTCCGACGGACTGCCATGACTGCTGACCTGAAGCAGGCCGGCTGAAATTGGAGCGGCCTGATTGATAATCTTGCAGAGCGGGTTTATGATCACCTTGCTCGATGTGCGTGTTGCCGGACTGGAAGAGGAGCTGTCCCTGGAGCGGTACTCACCGGCTGTGGCAAATGGCCTTGGAGGCGAAAACGAACAACCAAACAACCGCCTTTGGATATCTCTTCAATCTGCCGCCGCGTATACACGGTTCGCTTCAACACCCTCTCCAAAATCATATCAGTATCACTCAGCCTGTCTACCCTTTCTACAATACCAATCGTGGTGCACACCTGGGAGTCCTTCGAACGGTAGCGATGCTACAAATTGACAATGAAACGCGCCCGAAAGCTGCCGGTCGAATTATACTCAAGAACGGCTACTATGGGCTAACACTGGCTATATAGCCGGGTATTGCTCAGCCGCACATTAATTCGGCAAAAGATCTCCGAAATTCACTTCTGCCGATTACGGTGGATACTCTACTCAATTTCATATCCTAACTGCTTATACTTCACGCGCCGACGCTCGAACATCTTTCTAAAAACTGGATGGGCTACGTCCACATAATCGTAAATACGCACATCTGTTTTGCCCTCACGCTGCCGGTGAAGCCGACCGGCATACTGTTCTACTCTTCCTTCAAAAGATATGGGCAAGAGCAAGAAGAGAGTGTCCAATCGTGGATCGTCAAAGCCCTCCCCGATGTATTTACCAGTAGACAAAACGACCCTCTCGGTATCATCTGGTATTAACTTCAACGAGGCCAGGCTTGCGCTGCGCTCCTTCTTCGACATACCGCCTTTCAAGACGATGACATTCTTTGCGAAACCGGCCAATCGCTCAGCAAATAATTCCAAATGACTGACTCGCTCCGTCAAGACGAGCGGTGATCTGCCTTTATCAAGCTCTTTAAGAATGTCGTCAAAAATCAAATCATTTCTCTGCTCATCTGCAACAAGCTCGTCATACAATTCGCTAAAGTTAATGCCTGAGTCCGGCACAGGAGCATTGAAGGTTGTTGGTCGAGGGATGACTGAGTGCCTGACGCCTGATACCAGCAGGTGCTTTCGACGTGAATCTTTGAAAATAATAGGACCACAGTGCATTGTAATTATGGGATGGTGCCCATCCTTTCGAACTGGAGTCGCTGTCAAACCTAATACGAACTTTGCCTTGCTCTGCTTAATTATCTGTTCAAAGGTGAAAGCCGGCAAATGATGGCACTCATCGACAATAATTTGTCCATAGTCCGCGACAATATCCGAGACCACGCCTCGCCGCCCCAGAGTCTGAATGGTGGCAATATCTAATTGCCCGGTCCGCTTCTTTTTACCGTCACCTAGTTGCCCCACACTTCGCGCAGGAATGTTCAAGAACTGGCCAATTCTTTCTCTCCACTGTTCGATGAGTTGAGACCGATGCACCAATATCAATGTATTTACCTTACGCTCAGCAATCACGTACAGAGCAACAACTGTCTTGCCAAAGGCAGTCGACGCACTTAGGACACCAATTTCAGAAGACAAAATCGCATTAGCGGCAGTGTCCTGATCGTCTCGAAGCGTGCCTATAAATTTAACGTCCAAAGCGCTGCCGACATTTCGTTCATCGATCTCATTCACTGAAACATTGTTGTGCGCCAGCAATTCTCGAAGCGCAGCCAAACATCCGCGAGGCAGAGAAATATGCTGGGTAAGATCATCTGCGCAACAAATAACTCGCGGCGTATCATGAGTGGACTGCCTTGTTGCCTGCTTTTGATAGAATTCAGGATTTTGAAAGGCCGCGAGACTTACGATCTTGTTTAGCGACTGGGAAGAGAAACCCGCTTTCGGCAGGTAAATCATGTTTCCCAAAACAAGAGACACACTCGGAGGAAACGGCTCCCGGAATTTTTGGTTCTGCTCTTTGCCAGATGGCTTCTGCTTCCAAGGCTCGTCAGACTCTTCGTCGTCAGAAGACAGCGGCAAGGTCACAATCGCTTCACGCTCTGAAGCCTCACGCACAATGGTTTCCAACTCGATCGCAGTTAATCGAACTATTGAACTCAGAAATGCCCACTGATCTGGAAAGGGTTGAAAATTCCTATCAACGAAAACAGCGTTTCCGAGCTTACTACTAGTTAACTGCAGGGGCAGCGCAATCAAATTACCAAAGCCTCCTTTTGGCATTGTGTCTTGATTCGGGAACAGCCTGTCGTATGATTTGAAGGCAATCTGATATCGGTTCTCCTTGGTCGCCGAGACCAGGAGGGAACCAAGAGACCTAGCCAGAGAGGCGCGAACAGCTCTATCAAAAAAGATCCATACATGAGCCCCATTGCCTGAACGGGACCTCTCAAGGTAAGCCGGTACGCGGAGGTGGTCGCACGTATCCAGAAATGCGAGTACATCCATTTGCCAATCAGATTCGTCAAAGTCAGCCGCGAGAAAGCGGCACGTTTCATCTTTTAACAGCGGGTAAATTCCGATTGTTCTCTGTCCATTCAGGTGTTCTTCAATCACACGATCGGTCAAAGGCAGAAGTTGACAGGCCGGAGCGCAAACAGTCTTGCCTCTTTCATTTTTAGTGTGACCATCCCAATCATGGTGTTTCGCCGGTGAGTAGTTTGAAGTACCATCGGCCTTTTCCCAACGCTGCGCATAAACATCATCGCGACCAGCGAAAAGACTACGAAAAAGAACTATGCGGCTATCCACAGCGCGAGTAACGGTCTTCGGCCGGTTACCAGGAGTGGAGTACGAAGCCTTGGACTCAGCTACAGTATCAGGGGCCGAAGCACTAACTCCTTTCAGCTGTTCAATCTGAACCTTGAGCCTGGCAACTTCTTGACGCAACTCGGAATTTTCAGCTACGACACGGTCGTAATCTAACGTCTTATCGATAAACGGCAACCTCAGCTGACGATCAAGCTTATCCATTCAACCAGGTCCATTCCGGCGCATACTGACTCACGAAATCCGGAGGGAACTTTCGCCCGATTTTCGAGGCCGCTTGCTTGCTAATCTCCGGCTGCCCCGCCGTAAGGAACAGAGTTTTCGCAAAACTAGCGTCTTCTTCGCAGCAGAAAGAAACGCACTCCTCAAATTCTGAAGAGCCATCACCATGTGAAAGGACGTACAAGCCCCGGATGATTGCAAGGCAAAGGCTGAGAGATTCAGCTGGGTCACTTTCACCAGCAAGCTTTCCTAATCGCTCAAAATATGGGGCTAGTTGCTTGGAGATCAACTCAGCTGCAGCCTCCGAAGGCTCCCTGTAGCCATCCCAGCTTCGGCCAGAGCGCCCCCAAACGGCATCTTCTGTAATCTGGTTCAAGGCAGATTCGATTTCTCTGGCAAGTACATCAAAACGGTCGCGGGTATTCACCGAGAGAGCCAGCGCTTCTACAATCGGGACGAGCTCTTTGTGTTCCTCGACCAGGAGAAGAAGAATTCTCTTGGCTTCCACATCGCTGATTGCGGCCATATCCAGCTGGCTTTTCGCTCTAGTTTTGGGTTTCGCCTGCTTTTTGGGCGCTGGTTCTTTCATACAGGCAATTTTAACAGGATCGAGTTCTGCTTATCAGCAGGCATCACGGTGGCATAGGAATCGCACGAAACGGCATCCCTCAGGGCTCCTCCAGACAATCATGAAGCTCCTGGGGAGACATGTACGGCCTGAATTTGATTTTTGGCAGGGCTCGCTGCAGCTCCTCAACTTCAGCACCAGGCATGCGAGCTGAAACTAAAAAGCGCACCTCCTTGAGTGCCGGCATCGCTGCCAGATCGGCAGCCAGATCCGACCTGTAACGAAGGTCCGGGACCTCCAGGATCTGCAGGTTACGGCATTCCTTGAGAATTGCCAGCTGCTCATGCGTGCCGGTGAAAAGCCCGAGAAACAAACGGGTCAGCTTTGGACACGAGGCAAATCCAGCAAGCTCTCGGTTAGGCAAGCCCCAACCGTCACAAAAAAACGTCTCCAGATTACTCATTGTGCCAATCAACTGAAACACTTTACGAAAATCAGGCTGCAAGCCAAACAATCGCAAATCACGAAATTTGGAAACAGCCCCGGTGCCCATCAAAAATTCCGGGCTAATCGGAGCAAAAGCCACCAGACGGGTAAGGTTTGACTGGTGCTTCAATTGAGCGACCAGGCCCGGCGGATAATCAGGATAGTCGACCTGCCAGAGCACCCCACCAAAGCAAAACGAATTTATCAACTTAAAGTCGCCCAGCGCGCGCATCGCCGCATAAAAATTAGCCGGGGTACGTCCTCGAATATAAAGCTCATCAAAGTCACCATCGCGCAATCCCGACCTGTCGACCGTCTCCCTCTCAAGCTTGGTGGTAATTAGCGTCAGGTGCTTGTCGGCAGGTACAAAGACCTCGTCTGACACAGGAGTGGCTCGCACATTGGGCCAATCGCCGCTAGCAAGCAATAGAACCTGCTTAAAAGATTTGCCAGGGGGAAAGGAAAAATGTTTGCAGCGAATACCATTGTGCATTTCAATCCCACGAAATGCAGCCTTGCACTTAAAAGGCACTATTTTTTCACTCTCATCAACGCTGGGAGAGTTGCTGTAATCATTTATGTACTGCTCCGACAATCCCTTCTCCAGGTCTACCGCACCATTAATGGTGCCAGACCTCGCCGGATCAGCCCGACCGGATGCGGGCTTGAGAGATGTAGCCGCTTTCGCGACAGGCTTCGACGCAAACATAGAGAAGGCAAAGGAGACAACTACTGCGCCCAGCCCAAAAACCAGCAAACAGGCGCCGGCAATCAAAGCAAAATTTATAGCGCCGGATTTGGCGGGTGGCTCAGAAGCTGCGGCCCAATCCTTTGCCAGACTTGACGGTAAAAGCTCGACCGGCTCAACGTCGTATCCGGCGGCCACAAGCTCCAGATCAGCTCGCAGCTCACTCAGCCACTGGTAGCGCTGAGCCGGGTCCTTGCGCAGCAGCCTGGTCATTACCACGTCGATAGATTCAGGCAGTGGCAGGTCGGGACGCACACTGCGTAGTGTCGGCGGCGGTGCCTCCATATGGCTGAACATTACCGCCGTCGGTATATTGCCGTCAAAAGGCGGACGACCGGTGAGGCATTCAAACATAGTGCAGCCAATCGAATAAATATCCGAGCGATGGTCGATGCGCTCGCCCCGGCACTGTTCGGGGCTCATATAATAGGGACTACCGAAAACATCACCAATAGTGGTAAGACTCTGCTTGGCACGGTCCTGTCTGACCAGCTTGGCCAGACCAAAATCAAGCACGCTGACGTGGTGCCGGCCGTTTTCACCACCGCGCACCATGATATTGGCCGGCTTCAAGTCCCGGTGCAGGACGCCCGCACGGTGAGCGCATTCGACGCCGTCGCAAACCTGGATAAAGATATCCAGCACCTCCTCCAGCGCCATCGGCCCGTTGAGCGCCAGCAGTTCGGAGAGGTCCTTACCGTCAATATAGTCCATGGCGTAAAAAGGCAGACAGTTTTCGTGAATGCCCAGGTCGGTCACCCGCACCAGATTCTTATGTTCCAGCTTGGCCACCACTTTGGCCTCCAACTGGAAGCGCGTCCAACCCATCTCATTGACCTGGTCAGGCGGGATCACCTTGATTGCACATTTGCGCCCCAGGGCCTGGTGCTTAGCGAGATAGACCTCGCCCATTCCACCCTGACCCAACTTCTGCCGGATCAAATAGGTCCCGGCGATAACCGCGCCAGGAGCAAGGTCCACTCTGCCAGCGACACCGGGGGACCGATCGCCGCCAGAGACAAAAGTCTTATCGGCAGAAGAGAGCTTGAGCTTCCGGAAGCGCACGCTCATGTGTTTGTCTATGCGTGAATCTTTAGGCAAACACTTACAGCGTGTGCTCTGAAACAAAAAGCTTGTCAGTGAACCGAGCCGGTGCGACGGCACGACCAGCAGGCCACACAGCGGGCAAAACTTGCGCTCGTCATCGAAGCCGCCGGTAGGCCTGGCCGAATCACGCCCACAGCTGCAGCGCAGGGGGCTGAACAGATAAGAAGTAAGAGAGCCGGCCTTTTCCCCGTCGGCACGCTGTTTACCGCACTGTTCGCACCGGTTGGACAAGCCTCAGACCTTCGACTTGACGACAGACTGTGCCTATTTTACCAGGGCCCGGATTAGCCCCGATACGCTTGACCCCACAGGCATGTCACGTGTTTTTCACGTCTTTGGCCATAAGGTTAAATCCGGTTCAGGAACGCCACCCGCGACCGACTTAATAGATTCGCCACCCCGCACTTACTAACAGGTAGCAAGCCATGGCTGACACCCCAGCGGCAGATTCGCAGATTTCCAGACCGGTGCACAGAGATGCCGGCGACGCCAACACAACGACCAATCAGTCGCAGACCGCCTGGGGCGATGCCTCGCGCGCGTGCTGGGCGGCTCCTGAAAAAAACATGTGCACCATCCCCAAAGATGGTCCGCAGATGAGTATGATTCCCGGCAAATTGCCGAGTCTGGACGGCACCAGTGCCAGCCGCGCCCAGGACGTGCTGCCCAAGCTGGACATCGTCGGCGGCGACGCCCCGACCCAGGCCGCACCGGCCGCAACCGACAAAAACGCCCAGCAGCAAGCTAACGCCAAAACACTTCTCAATCCCGACGCCAAACCTGAAGACAGAATCAAAGCTATCAACGAGCTGGTCAAAGCCGACGTCAAAAATGTCGATATGACAGGCGCAGACGGCAAGTCATACAGCCTCCGACTGGAGTCGGCCGACGCAGGCAAATCCAAGATGGTGCATGCCTTCCTGGTCAATCCCAATGGTCACGAGTCGACGGCCATGCGCGGCATATTGAAAGCCGATGGAACGGTCGAACAGCAGCGCGACAAGAAAGGTCACGCGGTCGATTTCGAGGGCAAGGCCGGCCACAAAATGGACGCTATGGCGCCCACAAAAATGGACCTGAGAACAGGCGACGCGGCTCCCCCGAAGCAGCATGCTGACAAACCAGCCGACCATCAGCCGCCCAAACCCCGTAGAGAGCCGGTCACCGACCACCCGCCAGTCAAGCAACGGCCCGAGCAGCAGACAGAGCAACAGGTTCACAATCCACCAAAGCCCCGTGAGAGACCGGCCAGACCAGAGCAGCAACCAGTCGAAGCTCCGCCCAAAGGAAAGACCCACGATCATGGCGGCACAGTCCACGATCCCAAAATCTTGAGCCGCGTGCCCGATGCACAGCTGATTGGCGCCTCGGGAGTAGTCACCTCCATGGCCAACCGCCGCGGAGAAGTGCAGCAGTACTGGCTGGCCGCTGACGCCGCCCACGCTCTCAATCAGGCAAATCAGATGCTCGCCGCTAAAGGCAAACAAGTCCTGCTCGAAGGCAAAAATGCCGCCGGACGCACGGTCGATACCCAGACTGAAATCTACACTCGCAGTCACGGTGGCCAGACCTTCGCCGCCGGCGCGCCCACATCTTCCAACCACACGCGCGGACGGGCCCTGGACATAGCCAACTACCAGGATCCCGATGTCGCTAGAGCGCTCAAGGAGGTCGGCTTCAGACAGGGTGACAGCCACGGGCCGATCAAGGGCGACGAGCACCACTTCAGCTTCGCCGGCAGACGCCGTCAGAAGTAACCGTCACGTTGTCGTCACGCACCCAACACAGCTCCGTTATCTCAGCTCCGTACAGTAGAAATCGTCAACCAACCGATTTCTTTACTACGGAGCCGTCTCATGCCAGCACCACTACATGCCGATACTCTGGACTTCTCCGAGCGCATCCGCAACGCCACAAGCGGCGAGAACTCGCTAGGCCAATTTTTTGACAGCGTCAACAAGACGGTAGACCACGCCGTCGAGCAGCGCATGAAACATGGCGACTACGTCCCGCCGCCCAACCAGCCGACTGAAGCAGCAGCAGCGAGTCAGGCGGTTGAAGAAGCCCTGGGCCATGGCTTTGGAGTTAGAGATGATGGCTTCACCAGATATGGTGGCGGCATGGATGCCTATGTAGATAAGGCACGAACAGTAACCCAGGATATCGACATTAGAGAATGCAGAGCCGCAAAAGAACACTGGGCCGCTCTCAGCCCCAGTGAGCAAAAAGTGATTGAGTACGAGAAACAGGCGCGCGAGCAGTACGAACATCTGATGATCTTCCACATCAAAGATGCGCCGCCTGCTACTCCGCACCTTGACGCTTTCACAAAGGCAGTGCAGCACACGATATCGCCCCTGGAAAAAGAGCGCGACACCAGACTGCACAAAATCTGGCAGGAGCTGCCCGCCGAGAACAAAGCCAGAATCTACCGCTCAATTGAAGAACACAAGCATTTCAGAGCGCTTTAGGTCGGCCAATCACGCGCCACCAGCCCCGGGCACTTGCTTAGAAAATCCAGCTTCTTCAACTCCGCCGCCTCAGCCTTTGCACAGTGCGGGGTCGGGCGAATCACCCCCTCAAACAAATCGCTCAGTCCATAGGACGCCAGCACTTCAATCTCATCAGCGTCATTCAACCTGATACCGACAGCCGTCGCCGTATGCAACCAGTGAGCAATACCATCAGCTGTGCCTTCAAAAGTGAAATGCCAGGGCCGCCATACACCAAAGCTCGCCTGATTCTTCACATCAAAGACCAGATGCGGAAACTCTTTCAGCAAAACGTCTCTGGCTGCAATTTCTGATTCATACGTGCCACCACTATCGAAAAAGGCAATATCAAAATCTTTGATCGTCAGCCGACAATCGGCCGGAAACAGTTTGCACCAGACAGTATTTCTCACCGCCCCACCGGCCAACCACCAGTCCGGCAGACCGAGCGCACGGATTGCTCGCAAAACCGGCATAAATTCGGTCGTGGCGAAAATCTCGCGCAGGTCGTCTTCTGATTTCAATCGAGTTTCCATTGCCGTTCTCAAGCTATCACTCGGCATATTATACTGACTGTCCACTAAACGGAAAAATACAATGTTTACAAGCGGCAGATTTAAGTCCGGCTCAAAACTTCAGCGCGCCGCCGCGTCAATATTTGCCACCTTTATGATGCTGTATGTAGCACCGGCTCTCGCATCCGACACCCAAACAAACGCCGATGCAGTCCCACGATCCGTCCACAATCTCGATCTCTGCACCCTCGTCTATCAGCTCTATCACCAGTCTCTGTGCCTGCCGCTCGATCCCTGGTACGACATAATGTCACGCGTGGGCAGCGACCGCCGCGACAACATCTGCCGATTTACGCATGAGTATGCGACAGTCCTGGGCGACTCCGCCGGATATTACAGCGGCCCCAACTCAGCCCGCGGCTGGAAAAACAGCAACCTCAATCTCGACCCGATCCTGACAAACTACAAGCAAATCGACGCGAAGCTGCCGACCTTCAACCGGGACGGCGAAATGTTCCTCACCGTCAAAGCCCCCGATTATGTCACCAGCAAGATCAAAACCATTGAAGGCCTCCGCTACAAAACCCAACCAACCGGCTACCCATGTAGCGACGTCGAGCGATTTCCAATCCGCGACTATCCAGGCGGCACGGATCATTTGATTGTATTCGAGGGAGGCACTGGTATTACCGGCGCCACCGAGCCGGCATGGAGCCTCATGGGCTTTGTGCTGATGCAAAAGACGCGCACCGGCTATGACGCGCACATTGTCTTTCGCGGCAGTCGCAGCGGCTCAGCCCTCAGCAAGACTGTTTGGAAAGCTCAAGACTTTATCGGCGATGCTAAAGGCAACCCCGACTGGGTCACCGACCTTGGTGGCAGCAAACAAATTACACAACCGTTGATTAGCAAAGTCGGCACTGTGACAAAGGGATTTGCGGAGTCATTGCCGACTATGCTCGGACCGATCGCTGCCTGCTGCAAACACCTTGAGCAAAACTATCCGGCGCCCGAGCATATATTTGTCACCGGACACAGCCTGGGAGCAGGTCTCGCCACCCAGTTTGTCAGCGCGGTGCTGCAGGGCAGTTACGGCCAAGATCTGCGCAAAGATGTCAAAAGTTGGCCCTGGGACGCCACAACATTGATGGCCTATGCCCAGCCGATTCCTGGCGATCCGGCCTGGGCCGCCAGCTTTGACAGACTCTCGCCCACCTCCGAACATTACTGGGTATCGGGAGACTCGGTAGTGGAAGCGACTTCGGGCCGCATCGTCGGCTTGTTTATCGACAAGGGCGAACACGCCGGCATCCAGAAGAAGCTCAGCAGTGTGGCCAACTGCAACGACAATCCTCACGAAGTGTTTGTCATCCGCAGCGCCCTGCTGCGAGACCTGGCACCAGGTGATGCCACACTATCGCAGCAGCTTGGCGGCGAAAACACGTGGGCCTATTACGACAGCTTCTCGAAGATGCTTGCCGGTCAACCCCGCAGCTATGTGCATCCTGGAGCGCCCGCACCCAAAATCGTGACCGACGAAAATCTCCGCCCTATATTGCAAAACGGCAACTTCTCCAACGAGTATGAAAATTGGCTGGAGACGGCATATGCCAGGATGATTGCCGACAAGAGCAGCTATATTGGACCGAAATTTCAGAGCACGCTTGACGAGCGAAAGAAGCTTGTCCTGGATCTGGTGCAAAAAATGCGAGCACCAGTCAATAGCAATGCACAGGAGCTCGACGGCCTGGAGGCAACATCTGCACTCATCGACGACAATCTGGGACTGGCCGCCGAGGAGCAGTGGATTTACACCGGCACGATTTTGTCGCGCTTTCAAAAGACATCGCTGACAATACCGGAGTTGTTATCGAAACCGGCAATCAAAACGTGCCTGGACGCCAAGATTGACTCATTTTAACTGAGTCGCACGAGAGTCACCAAGGCTAACACTGCACTATGCGTCTTCCGGTGGCAAAGGCTGGGGGTCCTTGGAAGACGTTCTTGCAACTTTTAGAAATTCTCTCTCGCACGCTCGCAGAACTGGTTCGAATACACGAGGCTCACATTTTGATTTAACATCGAAATCGTACACAAGCACTCTTATAAGACTCTCGATTGTTGGTCTCGGCGTTGGAAAATGAACTTTCTCCATATCTTTGGGTCGGTTCGTGAACCCAGACTTCCGGACCCCGTTTACATGAAGATGGGCAAATGGATAGTGGGTTAAAGGCTTACGATTCATTTCGAACCGAAAAAACTGATCCTGCCCGCCGTCCTGACTTTGATAAACCATTCGAGATGAATCGGTTTTCAAAAATTTGTCCTCGGTGTCAACGAAAAGACTGTATTGCAAATCCAAGAAATATCCGTTGGTCAATTTCAAAGTGCTATAGAGCTCACTTCCGTCAGCCGCACGCTCGAAGTCAGATGCTCCCCGTGGTGGGGGAGCAATGACAAAGGCTGTTTTCCAGTCCACCGACTGAACACTTACAAAGGATCTGTCATCTAGGATTGTTTTCCCCAGCAGCAACATAATCAGCTCGCGAAATGCATAGACAGCGTTGTCACCACCAGCAAGCATTTCCCGAGTATGACTAACCGCGTCGCTCAGGAACGAACTATGCCGCTGCAAGATTTCCGAGCCCTATTAAGGCAAGAAGTCCAATAATATCGCTGTCTTTGCAACGGTCAATTTTCTCACTGTTATTCGAAACCAATTCGACATACGAATCAAACGTAAGACCGTGACGTTTTTCCGCCAAGGCTGTGACGACCCGAACAACTTCATCTTTGGTCCATTCAGTTTTAATTGACTTTGACATAAGTACCTCCGAGGTTCGCGGCACAGTGCTCCACACAGCTTACCATACTCGCGTATGGCAGCACAGCCACACTAGCAAAAAGTCCGCATGCCACGGTCCCAAAACCCCTCTTAAATAGCCTTGACTCCAAGCGCTCCCACACTAAAATTTTTCAATCCCTATCCGCGAGCACACCTGCTGGCGTAAGCTAGACTCAAGTTTTTGTGCCTCGCAATGAAAGGCGGTAACAGTGCCATGCGAAATCGCAGTCACGCCATCTGGCCAGCTCAAGCTGCTGTCCGGCTCCGCCAGTGACAGCGCCGACATCGACAAAAGTGAACCCTGGGTAAAAAGGGTTACCGACGCCTTTGAAAAGAGCCAGTCACACGGTCTCATTGCCCTGGCAGGGGCACCGCTTAGCAACGATCTGACACAAACCGCCGCCTACTGGCGTGAATTTGCCGGGCTCTATCTGACAGCACTTTGCCGTGCATCCACGACTGCGCCTTCAACAGAGCATTTCGAAAAAATTCTGTCGGCGATGCCCCCCATGCGTGGTGCAGAATATTTGGATGTGACTGCGCTGCAAAACATCTGGCAGACGCTAGCGACTACGGTAGAAGACGAAGTTGCCACCAACAACGATGGCCTGAGTGGTTGGCTAAAGGACCACGCCCCACTCTGGCACCAGGTCGGTCGCGTCTGTTTCCACCTGGCTGAAAACAAAGACAACGACGAGTACCCATTTGCATTTCTAGCCACTTACGCGCCGGGGGTTTCGCGTGGTGGCAAGGTGCAGTATCTGCCGTTGAGCCAGGCGCTGACGGAATATTCCGACGGCAAAAACAATCATGTACTGGTAAATCTTTTGAGCCCAGTGCAGCTCGCTTCAGAAAAAAGCGCGTTCGTGCGTGATTTATTGGAATCGAGAGATCTGTTTCACCCCTTGCTCTGGACGCCGGAAGAGGCACACTGCCTGCTCAAAGAGGTGCCCTTGCTTGAACAATGTGGGCTGCTGGTGCGTTTCCCTGACTGGTGGCAAAAACGTCCGCGACCACAGGCTAAGATAATTCTTGGCGTGAATAAACCATCGCATGTTGGCATAAAAGCCATGCTCGATTTTCAATTTGAGATGGTCTTGGGCGATGAAAAGCTAACTGCCGATGAAGTGCGCGCCATCCTGAATGCCGGCGAAGGTCTGCAATTTATCAAAGGCAAATGGATAGAAGTTGATCGCAAGCATCTGGAAGAAGCTCTCGCCCACTGGAGCAAAGCGGAGCAGACTGCGAAAAATGGCCTTTCGTTTATTGAAGGCATGCGCCTTCTGGCCGGTGCCCAGAGTGTCACAGACGCAAATGATCCCAGCTCTTCCGAGCCGGACAATCAGCATTCGACAGTGGTCCATGCAGGCAAATGGCTTGCGGCAATCATGCAAAGCCTCAAGGAACTGCGAAGCCTGGGCACGAATAGCGGTCTGGGTCCCAAGCCCAGCAAAAACTTTCACGGCACATTAAGACCTTACCAGGTTGCCGGTGTGGACTGGCTGCGCTTGCTGACCGGACTTGGCCTGGGCGCGTGCCTGGCCGACGATATGGGGCTGGGCAAAACGATTCAGATCGTGGCACTTTTGTTGGCAATTAAGGAATCAGACCGCAAGCAGGACCGTCCATCTCTTCTTGTACTGCCAGCCTCGCTCCTGGCAAACTGGCAGGCGGAGTTAAACCGATTTGCCCCGAGCATAAAAGCATCGTTTGTGCATCCCAGCATTATGACGGCAGAAGAAATGGCCCTGGTTGCAAAAGATCCGGGGCTGCATCTTTTCGAAACAGATCTGGTCGTCACCACATATGGTATGGCCCTGCGCCAGCCATGGTTACTGGAACACAAGTGGCATCTGGTTATCCTTGACGAAGCGCAGGCTATAAAAAATCACGTAACCAAACAAACAAAGGCCATCAAAAAACTGAAGTGCCACACAAGAATTATCCTGACAGGCACCCCTGTGGAAAACCGTTTGACTGATCTATGGTCGCTGTTTGATTTTCTGCTGCCCGGCCTTTTGGGCACACTGGACCAATTTAAAACATTTGTCAAAAGCATCCAGCAAAGCGACACGCCAAATTATGCGCCCCTGCGCAATCTTGTTTCACCCTACATTTTGCGTCGCCTTAAGTCCGACAAATCTATAATTGCGGACCTACCCGATAAGACCGAAGTGAAAGTCTTCTGCGGACTGTCCAAGCAACAAGCCATTCTCTACAAGAAATCAGTTGAAGATTTTGCGCAGATGTTGATCGATGTCGAGCCCCACAAACGTCTGGGTCTCATCCTGTCTTTCCTCATGCGCTTTAAACAAATCTGCAATCATCCCAGTCAGTATCTGGGCAATGGGGTCTACGACGAGGCCGAGAGCGGCAAGTTTGAACGCCTGCGTGCGATCGCCGATGAAATTGCCTCGCGCCAGGAGAAGGTCCTGGTCTTCACGCAATTTCGCGAAATGACCGATAGCATCAATGCGCTGCTCGCAGACACTTTCGGACGCCCGGGTCTGGTGCTCCACGGCGGGACGCCTGTAGCAAAAAGGCAGCAAATCGTCAACGCCTTCCAAAAAGAAGACGGGCCACCATATGTAGTACTGACGGTAAAAGCAGGCGGCACCGGCCTCAACCTGACGGCGGCGTCCCACGTGATACATTTCGACAGATGGTGGAACCCAGCTGTCGAAAATCAGGCGACCGATCGCGCCTATCGCATTGGTCAGCATCGCAATGTCCTGGTCCACAAGTTTATATGTCCCGGTACAATTGAAGAAAAGATCGACAAAATGATAACCGATAAGATGAAAATGGCGGATGGCATCCTGGAAGGCGGCGCTGAGAAGATACTGACGCAAATGACAAACGAAGAATTACTCAAGACCGTCAGCCTGGACCTCAAGCGCGTCAATATAGGAGACGCGCAATGAGCAGGTACAAATGGCCCAAATATGTCCCTGTTGGGAAACGCCGACAGAAGGCGTCGCGTGAAATCGACGTGCTCAGAGACGCCGGCATCGGTGTCCAGCCGGTCGAGATTGACGGACGCAAGATTGCCCGCACATTCTGGGCAATGAAGTGGTGCGAGCACCTGGAGTCATTTAGCGACTATGCCAATCGCCTGCCGCGCGGGCGCACATACGTCCGCAACGGCAGTGTGCTGCACATGCAGATTTCAAAAGGCGAAATCCGAGCTATGGTCAGCGGCACTTCCATTTATCACGTGCGCATTGGCATAACCGAGCTGCCTGCGCCCAAGTGGGCCGCCGTCAAAGAGAGTTGCTCCGGTAAAATCGGCTCACTACTGGAATTGCTTCAGGGGAATTTTTCAACTGAAGTGATGTCCGTTGTGACCCATAAGCGCGACGGGCTGTTCCCATCGCCGGCTGAGATCAGCTTAGACTGTTCGTGTCCTGACTGGGCTAAGATGTGCAAACATGTAGCGGCGGTTCTGTATGGGGTAGGAACGAGACTCGACACACGGCCGGAATTGCTGTTCCTTTTACGCGGGGTGAAGCATGAGGAATTGCTCCAGACCAATACGGCTGCATTGACGGCACAAACAAGCGGCAGAAAACGCGTCGCGGCAAGCGAACTATCAAACCTGTTTGGAATCGATATCATAGCGACAGAGCCGACAGAACCAAAAAAGCCAGAAAAACAAGCGCCACCGGCTCCGACACCGACGAAAATTTCAAAGAGCGCACCGCCCCAGAAAGAGCAACGCCCGCCGACAGCCCGATCTATCCGCACTCTGCGACGGAGGCTGGGGATGCAGGTAATCGAATTTGCCGATCACCTGGGAGTTTCCACGGCCACGGTCGTCAAATGGGAGAGGTCAAAAGGCGCGCTGAAACTCCAGGCAAGGACTCTAGAAGCACTGCGGCGGGCAGAAAGTGAATAGGGACATTTCAATTTCCTCAGCACTCAAACCGCTTCAACATAATTGAAATCGGCCATATACTGCGCGTGCAACTGATCAAATTTCGCCTGGTCTCTCACAGCCTGTTCTTCATTGCCCGCAAGTCTGTGCGCTTCCGCTCGCAGTTGATAGACGTGGCGATCATGCGGATCGGCTTCCAGACCAGTGTCGAGACTCTCGATCGCCAATTCAAACTGATTTTGCTTAAGCTGTGCATTCGCCAGCGCATACCAGGCGAGAACCTTCCAAGGATGCGCTTGAGTGGCTTTGCCCGCTTCCTCCAGCGCCTCCTCCACACGTCCCATACCAGCGAGGGCAAGACTGTGCAGTGCACGCGAATAGGCTAAAGCAGGACAAAGAGCCAATCCATGCCGGGTACATTCCAGCATATCTTCAAATTCACCACGACGGAATCGCACGTAGGCCTCAGTACTGCGTAAAGACCACCTACCACCTGAAGCATACATCCTCTGAGATAAGACCAGTGCTTGATCAAGCAAACCCGCCTCAGCAAGCACATAGGCCAGGCTCGAGAGGGCAACGGGAGAATCCGGTTTAAGGGCGAGTGCCCGTTGAAGCAGTTTCATCGCGCGGGCCCCTTCGTTCAAGTGCCTGTACGCGTCAGCTTGATCTGACAAGAACCAAAAGGAAAAGAACTTATTGTCCGGCACCTTGGCGCAAATACTCACAACCTCATCAAACTTGTTTTGCTCATACAAAAAACAGACCTGACTATAAGCATCAACCGATTCAGGCTTGATCTTTTTACCGATGGTTTTGACGATTGCTTCGGCAGCGTCGAGGTCTCCGGCCAAAAGGTAGCTGCGGATTTTCAGGTGGCGCACGTATTCATCGCATTTATCCAGAGTTTCAATCCGGGCGCAGTCATCCAGGCAAGCCTGCGGTTCATATCTGCAAAGGCGGACGTAGGCGCGTCGCGTCAGGGCCGTGGTATTGTTAGGCGCCAACTCGACTGCTCGATTTAAATCGCCAAGTGCAAGGTCGTAATCATCCTGTTCATCGGCAATTGATGATCTGACGAAAAAGGCATACCAGTCTCCCGGAAACAGCTTCACGGCGATGTCGGCATCCGCCATCGCTTCCTCGTAGCGCTTAAGGCGTAAAAACGCCCTGGCCCTCAGCTCTAAAGGGATAGCTCCGGTCATGCCGATAAGAAAATTGCAGGCAACAACAGTCTTATCTTCGTCGCTGCGATTCACATTCGTACAGAAGTTGCAAAAACTGCGGAACTCCGGCAAAAAGCACACGGGCAACAGTGCCAGGACAAGCAGAACGGCTAGAAGCCTCTGCTGCCAGTCCGGAGGCCATGGCGCGGTAAAGACGCCGAACGCATGAAAAATAGCCGCGTAAAGAATGAGATACAGAAAAGCGCGAATTTCAAAGTTATGCCTGACGATGAATGCTTTCACGTGGCGCTCCCGGACCCTGGGCTGTTAGAAATATCTTGCCCATAAGTCAGGGAATCATACGCCAATGTAAAACATACAGGTCAATACATTAAGTTAGCCCCTACTGATTAGTCGCAAACGACGTTCTCTTCAAGCTCTCGTATTTGGCGAGCCAGCCTTTGTTGATGTCGACCTGCTCATGACCAAATCTTTCACCGCCAAAGGCCACGGTCTGGTTGGGTGACACCCACTGACCATTGGCATCACGACGACCGCCGGCGACACCAAATCCGACACGACCGGAAGCATTGCCGGTTGCACCGTGGGTAGTATCAGTTCCTTCTTTCCAGGCCTTAGTAATTGCGTTTACGTATTCGGGATTATTGGAGCTGCCGGGATGGCTTGTCGGATAGTAACGGCCGGAGAGTGCTTGCATCAGCGTCTGGTTTCTTGATGCCGCTCGGTTCATCACCTCTTCGGCAAAAGCCACCTGCGCCTCCCGTCCTTGCGAGCCCACTTCTGACCTCATCCTGCCGGCGAAAGCCGCCATAACTCTGGGGTCATTCAACTGTGCGTCAAACTGTGATCTATCGATGGAACCAGCCGGGGCTTCGGTTCTCTCTACAGCTTTCGGAGTTCTGTCACCGGAGTTGTTGCCAGCGTCAGAACCGGGACGTTGTGCGGGTGCGCCACCATCAGCTGGTTTGCCGCTGGTCGCAGCATTATCGACACCCCGGCCGGCAGGCGCGCCGCCATCAGCGGGTGTGGTAGCCGCAGCCGATCCGGCCTGGTCACCAGAGAAAGCGCCGACCGTTGTCTTGCCCTGCATGTCGGCCCATTTCGAACCCGTAAATCCTACGTCGCGACCATTTCTATCCTTTTCCTGGCTGAAGCTGCCGTCGGCGTTATGGACGCCGCGCAGGGCGACCCGGTCCTGACCGTTATCGTCCTTTCCATATAAATGAACCATGGAGCGATTGCCGGCTTTTTCAACATCAACTGAATAATCGCGCATCTTGCCGTCAGCATCAGGCACCTGGATGTTTTTGATGCCGTTCTGGGCCAGTTTTTCGACGGTGCTCAATTTGTCAGCAACCGAAGCTTTGGAATCTCCCAGAGTCTTTTGGGCTCCGTCAATCAGGCTCTGGCGAGCGTCAACAGGGCCGGCGCCGGCAGATTTGGCTTGAGAGTCGAAAAGCTCGAGATTCGGCAAGCCCATCGAGGCGTTTTTCGCCGATTCCTGAGTACCATCGCGCATGGGCGAGGCGGCATTATTACCGGAGGTTTCTCCGGCGACGGCTTGAGCCTCCGGGGCGCGAGCTACCTCATTGCCCCTGGGCGGAGCGGGGAAGCTGTCCTGGACAAGTGCGTGTGAGCTCTCATGGTTAGTTTGAGGTGCTGGTGTAGTGTTATCTGAAACGTCCCGGGGTGGCATAGGCAAAGTACCTTCTGAGACTAAAGAAATAGGCGCATTGCGACCCGCGCACAAAATCACCGGGGTAAGAGCCAGCGAGTCAGGCGTATGAGTCTTGGTGCTTGGTTGTTGGTAAGCTTGGGGTGCTTGCTTGAAAGCTTTGAAAAGGTAACAGGAATGACGTGAAAACTCCGTGACAGTTCACGGGCGCCGCAAAAGAGCCATTTTGTCGATTTATTTGGCGTCTTTGGCCCGGCTTTCCCGCAGCGATTTCAGAACTGTCAGGAGGCTTTCATTTTCGGGAAACTCGGACTTGCCATAGTGAAAATTGACGAACTGCCAGTGCTTATCCTTATAGCTCAGCTCCGGCGTGACCACGGGCTTGTCCGTCTTCTTGCCCTTGGTGGTACCAAAGACCTCGGCCCAGTAGTTTGCGCCCCTGGCCGTCACTTTACCCACGGTATAGTGCTCGTAGGGTTCGGCATTGGTATTAAGGAATGGGTCCATATCCAGGCCCACAATTTCGCCCGGCACTTTGGCCTGGGCGTCGCTGTCCTCTTTTAGAGCGCGACGCAACTCGGCGTCAAAGTCGCCCTTCTTGAGCTTGAGGGCGTCATCGGAGCTGCGCTCCACACCGCTCTTTGCCGGCGGTACATACCAGGCATAAAACCTCTGCACGAAATTGCGGCAGGATGCCTCCACCGCTGAGTCTTTGGCCTGAGCCCAGCTTGAGCAGGCGATAAAAGCAACCGCGCCGCAACTAAGTGACTTCAATGATAGTTTCATAGCCAATGCCCCCGAGGATTCGGCGACAGTATAGCGCAAAGCCAACCATTACCTACTCAGCAGCCCATTTTTCAAGCGCCTGAGCGTAAAAAATCTTGGTCAATCCACTGGCAAAAATATCCCTGGCGACGGCGGCGCCAATAAAGACCACATCCCCCGGTCCCATTTCCAGCCGCGCATTGGGCGCGTAAATCAGTCCCCTAAACTTGCAACGCTCATCCAGCTTAATCAGCCCCTTGCCGTTGTACCAGATCTCAAGTTTGTTGGGGTTGAAACTGTCTTCCATTGGGAGATCCGCCCGGACATTTATAAAGGCGACATTGTTGGCCACGAAAACCGGCGTTCTTGCAGTGGCAGGAGTAGCGCCATCTGCGAGGAAAATCCTTACTCGCCCGGGCTTTCTGATAATCAGACTGTTTGTTGCGATGGTTGTCGCGGTGTAGTCTCCCGGATCAAGCTCCAGCGGCCCCTTAACGACACCTAGAGCAGTGGCGCCGGGCGGGGCAGATGGAGCCGGTTGAAACGGCAGAGATTGGACGGGAGGTGGCGCCGTCAAGCGTTGAAAGAGCATAGATGTTAAAGGTGATGTGGTATTGCCACCGATACCAGTGCTAGTACCTGGCGGGTGGTAAAGAGCTGCAGTCTCGACTTTGGTCCGCATGATCCCGGGCGGACCGTTAAATATAAAAGAAAATTTGCCATCCTGATTTACCGTCCGGGGGGCCGTCAGGCCGCCAAAACTCCCGACAAAAGACGCAGCTGGTCTAAACCTCTCACCACTCTGCATAAGGTCTGCCGGGTCTTCAAAAACCAGTGAATTGGAAGCAAGCAGAGCATATTTAAAATTGATCTGTTGCAGTTGCACCACAGGCTCATAAGCATCGACTGTTGAACCGGACCCTCCAGATACTACAGGCACCACCGGCACCACGGGTCGTGCCGCTGGGGTTGGCCAGGCTGGTGCCAGAGCCCGCTTCTGCTGTTGCTGGGTTCGCTCCCGCTCATATTGCTCACGCTGCCGCTTTTGAGTCTCACGTTCATAACTGGTGGAGACTTCAGCCGTAACCGCGTCAAGGTGTTCTTTATCCCCAATCTTTTTCAGCAGGGCAATGACTTGGGGACCATAAAAATAGCCAGGCTGACCACTTATCTGCACCTTGGCACAGTATTCGCTGGCCGCCGTTTTATTGCCTCGCAAGTTCTCAATCTCAGCCAGAAACAAAAATTCGTCAGCGGTCGGATGATAGGACATTGTTGCCAGAGCTCTGTCCAACAATGCCGATACTTGCGCCGTTTGGCCCAGTGCCTTATATGCGTCAATGGCCTTGAGAAAGTATCGCGATCGCTCCTGAGCAGGGGCAGCAGAACTCGTGCAGCTCCGGTACCGGACGCAACTTTCATGGTCCATGATATCAATCGCTTCTGTCGCCAGCTTTGCTATCCTGGCATTGTCCTTTTCAGTCCGAAGCAATCCGTCAATCGCAAGCTTAAGCTGACTACTGTAGGGCCTCTCTTTGTGCAGCCAATCATATTGCTCTTGCAAGGCCGCCGGCGTGGCGAGCTGCTTAACGCGATGATTTTCCAGTTCTCTATCCGCTTTTTTCCCCTCGTCTCTCACACGATCGGCTTCGGCGTCCTTCTTCTCTTTGCGCAAAATCGATTCCAGCCGCCCCCGACTAGTGGAAGCACTCCAGTCACCGTAAAGGCATTCAATATCAGAGGCCGCGCGATAATTTCGTTCCGCCGCATCCAGGTTTCCCGCGAGCTCGTCCACAGATGCCATCGCGGCATAGATCTTGGCCAGACGATAATCGTCGGCGGCATAGTATTTACGCTGGGAATTAAGCAGTCGGCTCAATATCTTCTTCGCCAGGTCCAGATCTTTGGGCTCAGTACGAGTGAGATAAGAAGCGGTCTCAGCTATGGTTTCGCATGGAGAGAAACCAGCAAATCGATCAAAAGTCAGCTTCTTGGGATTGAGAACACAAAGCTGATCGAGCGTACTGAAAGCCTTGTCGAGATTTTTAGTCCTTACATAAAATGAAAACAGTGCCTCGCGCTGCTCAAAAGCCTCCAGACTGTCGCTCCCACGCTGAGATTCGACCTTTTTCTGCACGAGCAAGAGCAACCTTTCCGCATCTCCCGGTCTCTTTTTGAATGCAAGCGCGTAGGACGGACCGGTACCGCTTGCGCGAGAATAATCATGGGTGCTATCTGGCACGGTAAAAATATCTATTGCGTGCTCGGCATGCTTGATTCCCTGATCAAATCTGTCAGCCTGAATCTCTGCGACGGCAACGACAAACCACTGGTCCGAGGCTGACAGGCGGCCACCACCATGAGGATCATTTTCAGTCAGCGCGGCAGCCTTCACAAGCATAGCCAGCTGGGTATCAACATCAATCTTGGCACCCCCCAAATAGCTCAGGGAGCTCTGCGTGCTGGCAATCTTGGCCGCCACCGAAGATTTTGTCGGTGCGCTGTCGGGCAGCAAAGCATAGGCTTTTTGATAGAGTTTAAGCGCGTTCCCAATATCGCGCTGCGAAAACGAATCTCTATCGCCGGCCGTTGTATATAGTTTTGCCAGCTGCACCGGATCATAGCCCTTGACCTTCTCCGCCGCCTCTATGGCCTGGCGCAGGTAATAATCGCTGTAGCCTGGATCAATGCGGTTCATGTCAAAAACATCACAGTGATCGGAAGCGTCGGTGAAGTCCCCGGCGGCAGTTGCATAGTCGCCTGTCGCCATAGCGCACTGTGCTCGCAGCAGGCGATAAACGCCAGGTACAATATTGTTGCACTGGGCTATTGCCCGGTCCAGATAAATCCTGGCCTCAGGATACTGCTTCTGCGCACAGAGAAGCTCCCCGAGATAGGCATCGAGAATTGAGTCCGAACCATCGCGGTAATTATTGCGAGAATCAGCATCGGTGATGAAGGTGGTGGCCGGACTCCCTATCTTCGCCAGAGCATCCCGCAGTAACTGTTCAGCTTCTTTCTGTCTTCCCTTCTGTACGTTGACCCGTGCCAGCTCGCGCACCTTAAATCTGTACTTACGACCGAATTCTTTGCGATAGCCTGGGTCAGTACCGCTCGGCAACGTCGCCACCATATTCAGCGCCTTGCGGAAGGCCAGGTCCGACCGATCATACTGGCCTTTCTGGGCCTTCAGGCAGGCACTGTCAAGCAACAGCAATACCATCTGTGGTGAAATAGCCGACGAGCTACTCTCATCAGCCTGAGCCAACTTAAGGGCGCGTTCGTGAAGGATGGATGCCCTCTCAAAATCTCCAGCCTGATAATAAATGCCAGAAAGTCTCCGCATCGATTCGCTCATCGGCTGGTCAGAGGCCTTCAACAAGTCCTCCAGCTTACGCCAGGCATCGGCATTGCCCTTGCCGCTGCGCACGAGATTGAGAGCCAATTCAATTTGCATCATAAAATTGATTATGGGAGTGCGCTCGCGAGAAATGGCAAGGCGTCCCAGTCGGTTCAGTAAATTATTACTGTCGTCATAAAAGCCGCGATCTGCCAGTCTCCTGGCCACGAGCATCAAGGAGCAATAAAAATTGAGAGCCGGTCGAGGGTAAGGATTTGACGGCCGAGTCGAAGCCGAATAGTTTTTAAGCAGGGCATCAATGGCAGCATTATATTTCGATTTGTCGCCGGCCTCTATCCCGTTGCGTGCATCACTGAGCAGCTTAAAGTTTGCCGAGATGTCGGATGCGCCCACTGCATCGGCTGGAGTATGAAATTTGCCGCCCATAGCAGCTTGTATGTCACCGGGCGTGGGGAAAACACCCGGCATTCTGTCCACGACAGATCTTTCAACTTCCGACAATTTTTTATAGATTTCAGCAGCCTGCTGCAGATATTCTTTGCATTTAGACTCGTTTCCGGCAACCCTCTCAAATTGCGCTAGACGATAAAATAAGAAAGCCTGCTCAGCGACCGGCGAGAGACTCATATCGTCAGCCTTGTTCCAGGCTACTCTTTCTTTCACATCACTCTGGTAGCACTCAATTGCGCGGCTCGTATCGCCCAGGTCATAGTAAAGGTCCCCCAGCGCCTTTCCTGTCACGGGATTCAACCCGACACGGTTGCCGAGCTGGCTATGCAATTTATCGGCGACAGCTGCGGCCTCAGCCTTCTTGTCATGCTTCAAAATATTAGCGTATAGCAGCAGCGTCGCTCTCTGTTCGGCCGCCCCGCGACTGCTACGTTCACGCTCGAAGACTGCATTCTTATCAAATATTTTTAAAACATCAGCAGCGAGCAGCTCGGCTTGATCATGCTTGCCGGCCTTGTTCAAAGCAGCAATTGGCGCCAAATAGCTGCGCTCCACAACAAAAGGATTTATCTCGAGTGGTTGCATGGAGTCATGGGCAATTTGCACATAGCCCCCGGAAGCGGGTAGATCTCCAATCGTGATTGAGTGAGAAACTGCCGACAGGGCAACACTATAAATCAGATTCTCTCTGCCCTGCCCCGGCCAGGCGCGCGCGTAGCGCAAGAGCTCTCTGTCGTGTCCGATGGTAAAAAGCTCCAGGTTCTCCTGCTCGCTGTCGCTTTCCTGCATGGAGAAGACCGTATTGCTGAAATTCTGATCGCCGTCAGCTCGACCTAGTAACCGAGCCAGAGCCACTCGATAGCTGGACTCCTCGCGCGACTCAGGCGTGGAATCTTCGCGAAAAGGTCGTATGGTGAGAGGCAGCTTTTTCAGCGTGTCATCATGTAAACACAATTCCAGCTCAATTTTAGTGCCGACCGTTCCCAGCAGCAACATTTCAATTTCATCTTTACTCTTGCCTCTCAGAGACAAACCATCAATAGAGACGAGCCTGGCTTCTCCGGCTGGGAGCTCAGGCTCGGGCGGCTGGAATGTGACCAGGCAGCCGGCATTATCCCCCCAGTGAAGCTCAATCGGTAAACGCCCGTACGTGGCGTTCGATTTAACCACAGGCTCGGGCACCGGAGCCTTCGAAAAAGTCGACAGGCCAATCAGTTGCGGGGTCAGCGCCAGCAAAACGCAGGCGGCCAGTCGGAGGCGGTTGTTTTTGGTCATACCGCCGATTCTAAACTAAGGCAAGCAGCGCTTGCAAATCTTCCCGACATTCAGTCCGTTCAACACCTTGTAGCTCTCACGGCAAAAATCTTTGCAGGCAATACAGGTCTCGGTCACCCCGGGCTTCACCGGCTGACTGAAGCCGACTTTGGTATCGCCGCTGGCCAGATTTTGCTTGATGTTAAACAAGCAGTTTTTGTCGTCTTCGTTGGCTGGCATAAAATCTTCCTTGACTGAGATCGGGGCACCAGATTAACTACTAAATCTGTAAAGTTGGGCTGGCTTGCGACCGGCTTTTTGCAATTCTTTAGTCGCCTCAACAATTCCCTGCTGCAATATTTTACGGCGAAAATTTCTTTTGTCCAGCTTCTCGCCCAGTATCGCCTCATGCACCACTTGCAGCTCGGTAAGCGTAAATTTTTCGGGTAAAAGTTCAAAGCCGACAGAGGTGTAGTCAAGTTTATTGCGAATGCGCCGGTGGGCATACTCGATAATTTGCGTGTGGTCAAAAGCCAGCTGCGGCAGCTCATCAACGGCAAACCAGCTGGCATCAGAGGCGTCCGTACCAGCCTTCAAGATCTGGCTGTTTGACACCAGAGCATAGTAAGCCACGGTTACTACGCGGCCGCGCGGGTCGCGCCCGGGCTCACCAAAAGTATAGAGCTGCTCCAGATAAACATCACCATTGGAGGCATCGACTCCGGTCTCCTCATGCAATTCTCTCTGGGCTGCCGCATCCAGCGATTCGTCTTCCAGGACAAAGCCACCCGGCAGCGCGTAACTCCCGACAAAGGGCGGTGCCAGTCGCTTGATCAAAAGCACCTGCAGGCGTCGCTCGAGGAGAGTAAAGAGCACTATGTCGACAGTCACTAACAGTTTATTCATTGCAACTTTCAGGCCGCCACCAGATGAGCCTTTTCCCGAGCAACACCGATAGTGGCAATGGTACCAGAATTAAACTCCAGACGATCCATCTCGATGCCGTCGGAAAAGATTACGCCACCCGAAGGCATCTGTGATTCCAGGTCCAGACTTGAGCCGGTGGTCAGGCCGCCGACAACGATCGAGGCCCTGGAATGACGACTGACAAAGGGCTCGCGGACAACAAAGAGCAGGCGCTCTTCCTCCCAGGACATAGTCACCGGCCGTGGTGGCGCCCCGCCTAAAAACGAAACAAGGCCACAGGTCTCATTAAAAATCGACGACAACCACCCGGTACTGCCGGCACCTGTAGATACAATAATGCCGCTGGAAGACTGGCTCTCCTGCCGGCCGGCGTAGTCTATCTTGTAGCGTGCCGATATGTGCGTACTGGCGCCGATGAAGAGATCGTTAAAAGCCAGCAAGCGCTGCCCGTCGGCAAGTCTGGCCTCGGCCATACTGACCGCGAGCATTCTCGCCTGACGCGCCATTGTCTTATCCAGAGCCCGTTTCAGCTGCTGCGGAGCGTAAGGCAAAAGTATGCCGTCAAATCTGTCCTTATCCGGATTGACCGCGATAATAGGCTGACCCATAACATACTTGGCAGTGTTGGCCACAAGGCCATCCTGACCCAGGGTCACGATCAAATCGGAGGGAGCAAAGAGATAAGTGGAAAGCAGGTCGCGATCAAGCAGCTGTATTTTCAGACCGCACTCGATTGTCCGCCGCACAGATTCAAGCGAACGCTGGTAGGCATCGTGCTCCTGCACGTAGCTGTCAAAGTCACCACCGGCATGCTCGATATAAAACCGCGCCTGCTCCTTTGTATTGAAGCGTTCGATCAATTCATCAAGCCTGGTTTTACGGGTGACGAGCACCACTTTTTCAAACATGTCATTACCCTTCTTTTGCTCCGGCTCTGCCCATCAGGCTGCGCAGCAGGTCGGGCGAAATATTTAGCTCGCCAATCTTTTGAGCGTTACTCGCGAGCTCCTGAAAGGCCATGGCAATAGTGTTGCGCGCGTCACCGCCTTGCGCATTGAGCATCATCAAAACGCGCCAGTCGAGGTCCTGCACGGGTGCAATCATGGCTTTCAAACCATAGGCCTTGCTGTCGGCCTCCTTGCGTTCGTTTTCGGTGCGCTGATCGGTCAGAGCGGCGCGTTGCTGTTCCAGGGCGATTTCAGCCTCCATCTTGCGTTCGCGCAATTCTCGCTGCTTGGTTTGCACCAGCAACTCTGTTTGCAATTCGTTCTCCTTGAGCTTGCGCTCCTGCTCGATGGCCGAATTACGCCGGGCATAAATAGCCTCATCCGCCTGGCGGTTGAGACCTTCGCGGGCCTCGGCTTCCAGCGCCTTCGCCATATCCGGCGTGGGCTTGAGCGAAAGTATGGCCAGATTGAGAATCTCCACACCAAGTTGAATCACCTCGGAGCTTTCCTTAAGTTGGGCGTAAACGCACTGGGTTAGCTCATCTCCGCGTACAAGCGCCTGGCGCAATGGGAGAATTTGAATCTGCGCCCGCAGCAAAGTTTGCAGATCATAGACAAGGCGTTGCGGGAGCTTCTGATACTGATCACTGCGATATTGCCCGGCTGCATCGACGGTGAAATCAAGCATGGTGGCCGCTTTTTTAGCATCGACAATGCGATAGGTCAGCTGCCCCTGCACGGTCACAGTCTGGAAATCCGCCGTCGGCTCGGTGAATACAAAAGGTATGTTGGCGCTGGCGAGAGGCACTGAAACGATAGTGGAAGCCGGCTGGAAATAAAAGAAGGACAGCCCGGTCCCCTCTCGGGCCAGACGACCCTGGGAGAAATGGAGGACGTAGTCGGTGGGATTCGACTTGCGATAGCTTATGCCTAACATGGTGCAATCCTCTAATAAAGTGTCCTATTAACACCATATTAGTGTCATGTTGACACTTTGTCAATTTTGCACGCCTGTGGGCTTTTCGGGGCACGCCAAGACTCCCCCCGGCGAGCCGGAGGCCAGCTAAAGCAAAACGCCTACCTTATTTAGAAACCCCGGTGGTATTGGCCAGGGCAGTATCGGTACTGCGCACGACCCGCTCGGTGCATTCAATATGGGAGGAAATATGGTCCTTCTCGCCAAAGACACGCAAGAAGAGCTTGGCCAGTCTGTTGGGGGAGCCATTATTGCTGGGGACGAGCGACAATCCCGGTCCTGGACGACCACTGGACCAGAGATTGGCAATTAAATCGTACGGAATCGTGTGTCCGATCAGACCCCGGTCCAGCACGGTGAAATCAATCCACTGAAAATCGAGCACCCAGTTTGGCTCTTTGCTGTCCTTGGCGGCTACCTCTTCTTTTACATCGGGCTCATTGAAGGCATCGCTAATTTTGCCTGGTATCGAAAATGGTGCCACGACATTTGAGAGCAATGTGTCCGCCGCCTGTCCCAAGCGAGTATAACCGCCAAACAAACATTCGGACAGGGGCAGGGCGCGGTCCTTATGCGAGAACAAAATGCGCACCTTGGTCGGCGGAACAGCATCAGCCGTTGCAGTGGTGCCCTCCATTTGCTCCTTCTTGCGGGCATAGCGCACAAGGTAATGGACAAATGTTTCGGCGTCAAAATCAGGGTCCACAAGGAAGATTTGCTTGAAGAGATGCTTGCCTTCCATCACCGGTGATGAGCCGACAACCAGCCTGTTGCCCATGCTGTGCGCCACCAGAGTAAACTTGATACCCGAATTATTTTTGACTCGATTGAGTTCTTCCGCCAGCTGGTTGAAGTGCTCCTGGCTCCATTCGTTATTGCCCAGGTCCACATTGTATTGACCGGGGCGCCCCTTCGACGGCCACGTATAGAGTATGACTGGATGCTGCACGCTCTGAGACAGGAGAGCCGCATTTCTAGCGGCATTGGCAAAAGTGGTGTTAAATCCATGCACCATCACAAAAACATCATCGCTGCCGGATTTTTTAGCGGCGTCGATAACAGCTTTGCCAAAATCACTGCAACGCTTCACACCTGGAATCGCGCGGGTCGACACCAGGCGGCGGCCATTATCGGTCTCGGTCCAGCCCAACTGCTTCTGCTGCACCGTCAGTGAGTCGTGGGCCTTGAGAGAATAGTCGACCCAGCCAAAATGCAAACTGTCGATCGAGCTCAGATTTTCAAACTTGCGCTGAGGACCGAAGCCCTTTTTAGTGGCGGCCCGATCGGTGACATAGAGGACCGGAACGGTCACATATTTGCCGTGCTTTTGAAGTTCTTCGGCAGAAACACTGGATCCCGCCAGAAGCGAAACGGCAGCAACCATCGAAGCAATTAAGTTAATTCTCATATGTGACCTGCAAATAAGACCACCATATCTTACTTGTTTAGCCTATCTAGCGAAAGAATATGAGTTGATTTCTCACAATTTCAGCACAACGTGGCCAGGCCTCGGCAAACTTTAGTGACAGGGCCGGCCTGTCGGAAACATCTACGCCACCCCACTGGCATAGAGTCACAGCCACAAGTTGAGCGCATATTTCACCATGGGAGGTCCAGGCCATTTTTGTATCTTTCGGAACGGCGAGGTCAGATTTGTAAGCACTAATAAAAGCGGCCGAACGCGAAATGCGCCGCACATTATCGAAGGCGTGTCCGCACTCATGAAAGGTCACGCGGCGGTCAACCGAGCGCTTTAGGGCATTTTGTCCGACCAGTATTTGTTTCAGACGCGCGCCGGTCAAACCGGAGAGATTTTTGTAGGTCCAGTCGGGATGGTCTTTGGCGTGGTACGGGGAGGCATGGTGCTCAGCCTGCCATTCATCGATGCTCGAAACACTGATGATGTGATAGCCGTTACTCCACAGACAGGCCTTGAAGCGCCGCGGCATTTTGCTCAAGGCCCACATGATGTTGCGATAAGATTGATCCGCTTCCGGTCCGCGCGAACCCAAAGTCACAGCCGCTTTATCCGCAGCGTCAGCGGACGTGGTTTCTTCGGCCGGAGCAGGCAAGCCCACAACAACTAGGGCTGCGTTCAAGAAGAAAAGTCTGGCCGTTTTTGCAAACATCACTCACCAAGATTAGCGTGGCTTAAACAGCCCATTATAACGAGCACGCTCCGGCACTGATTCTGCCATACTCTGGACAAGACCATCGGAGAGCCAATGAAAATTCCTACCAGACGAATATTTCAAACCATTGCAGCGGCTCTGCTGCTCCTCGCAAACCCAGTAGCCGTTTTTGCCGACGAGGCACACGGTGTCGCCAATTTACCGGGCTATAAATTATGGAGCGATCCATCCGTCAGACCCGCCGCGGCTATGCTATGCATTCACGGACTGGGACTCAATAGCGGTGCTTACAGTGAATTTGGCACTCGCATGGCGCGCAAAGGCGTGCTGGTTTATGCCATTGATGTGCGCGGCTTTGGTGCCTGGATGAAAACAAAGGACGGCGAGAAACTGGACTTTGAAGGCACGCTGGATGATATCAAACAGACTCTGACAGCGATTCACACCCAGTACCCGGGCATGCCGGTTTTTCTTCTGGGAGAATCTATGGGTGGAGCGATCGTGCTCAAGGCCTGTTCACAGTATCCCGAATTGATCGATGGTTTGATTTCCTCCGCGCCGGGCGGCTCAAGGTACAAAGAAGGACGCACCGACCTGGAAGTTGGTCTCCATGCTTTGCGCCCGCGCCATCAGTTTGATATCGGCAGAGGCATCATCGAACAGGCCACCAAAAACCCGGCGCTGCGAAAACTCTGGACGAACGATCCTCTGAACAGAGCGGACCTGTCGGCGGCGCAATTGATAAAGTTTCAGCTATTTATGGACGGCAATGATGCGGCCGTGAGCAAAATTACAAACACTCCGGTGCTGGTTTTGCAGGGCACAATGGACCGACTGGTCAAACCCGATGACACCTGGAAGATTTTCACCAATCTATTGACGCCGCGCAAAACGCTCATCGCCCTGCGCAGCGAACACCTTGTCCTCGAATACGACAGCGTAAAATCAGATGCCTATGACGCCAGGACAACCGACCTGGTGGCAAACTGGATGCACGGAACGGCCACCCAGGCAACCGAATATGACGATTCTACGGCGCAGTAATCTATGACGGCAGCTGCGCCAGGCGCGCCTGCATCACCCGTCTGACATTGGCAAAATCACGCATAACGGCCTGCGAATCTTCGCTGTTGGTCGGACCATTGGAGCCGGCAAAGACTTCGGCAAAAACCGCCGCGCGTCCATTATCTCCACCCTGTATGAGCGCCCCAAAGCGAGCCTTATCCGCCGGGCTCATCGCGGCGACATCGGCATCGAAGGCGCGCTTAAATTCATCGGACCTGGACATCTGACCGAGCGCCGAATCGACAGCGCGACCGGCCAGGAAATTGAATGTATGGGTCTCATTGTCGTCGCGGACATAGGTACCCGTGGCCGGATCCAGATGTTTTTCGGCCAGGACCAGAGCCTTCCTGTCGGCATCGTAGTGAGCACTCTGTTTGTTGCCGGCATCACCGGCATTGGGATAAAGGTCAGTCATCTTCCCGACCACAGCGATCCTGCTGCCGGACTCGGCCAGAAGTCTGCGCACATTTTGAGGCAGGTGCTCAAAGTCGGCCATTATTTCATTGCCAAAAGCACGGGTGGCATTGTGCGCCTCGCCGTGCATCTTGTAAGTCGGCGCCGCCTGTCCAGCCGTCGCGTCCTGACCAGCAGGTGTTGTCTGAGCACGTGTGGTGTCCTGGCCGACGGGCGTCGTCTGAGTACGTGTGGTGTCCTGGCCGGCCGGCGTCGTCTGAGTACGTGTCGTGTCCTGGCCAGCGGGCGTTGTCTGCGTCGGTCTTTCTGCTGGTTGCGCCGGCTTTGCAAGCAATTCCTTAGGTATATGAATCACATCACCGGGGTGAATCAGGTCCGGATTTTGCAGGTGATTGTCTCTGGCGATTGCGGCGACCGCCGCCTGAACATCCTTATTTGAAGCCCTGTAACCAGCTTCGTGACCCTGGCCGAGAGCTTCTCTGGCAATGCGCCAGAGGTTGTCTCCGGATCTAACCGTTGCATCCATAGAACCATCAGCCTTCATAGCCAGTCGACCGGAAGCAGATGCGCTGTCGTCGGACAGAGTCAGACCCGGCAGAGTACGTCCCTGGACAAGTGCTTCGGTGGCATTGGCGTTGGCCGCTGCGGCCGCTGGCGCTTCCACCCCGCGGCTCTGGTAATCGGCGGCGGCGATGGGAGGGGCCACGTCCGGAGTTCTCGTAGGATTAGTAGACTCAAGTCTTTCAGCCATAGTAAATACCTGACCGCTGCAAAATATCAAAACGATTGGTAGTAAAGGTTCCGGCTCCGAAGTGAGCCCTGGCGCGAACAATCCATTTCTAACAGCTTATTGTGACCGAAACGTGACAGTTCTGTGACATGAGACATTAAACTCGCGGTTCACGGGGAATTCACCCCCGCACGATAAGGTGCTGACAGGCAACACACGACACGAGCAGTTTATGCAAACGCACCACAAGCCGACCACAGTCACACCAGCTCCCGGGGAGTACGGCAAACAGCGGAGACTCCTGGGCTCCGCATACGTCGGCACCATAGTAGTGGCCAGCACGGTCCTGCTCTCGACCGGACTGGTCCCACGCATCTTTAGCAGCGCCGACACCACGTCGCAGCAGGGCTTCCTCAATTTGCTGGCTTTCGTCGCGGCCTTTGAACTCATCTCCCTGCCCTTTGATCTCATCGGCTTCAAAATTGAGTCCACCCATGGGCGCACGAGGCAGAGCCGGCCGTCCTACCTGGCGGACCTGGCGAGAGGCATATTTGTCCACGCCCTGATCCTCACGGCAGTTGCGCTCAGCATCGAGGCTGCAGTGAACGGTGCAGGCACAGCGGGACTTCTAGCCGCAGCCCTCGCCCTTTCCCTGCTCCTCCTGTGGAAACAACCAGGGCTGGCCAGTCTCTACGGGAAGATTTCGTTCGTTGCGAGCGACGATATCAGCGATTCTTATAAGCATAAAAAGGTTCCAGTTTATACAGCGAAGGTGGAAGAGAGCGGTTTCACCGGCGGTATCGTCGGCCTGCCGGGAGCAGAATCGATCGTGATACCGGAGGCCTGGTTGTCGACCTTGACCAAACCAGAACTCGACACCGAAATCAGGCGCAGACTGTCAGTGATCAGATCCCAGGGGCGCACCCGAGGCGTGGCTCTGGCCCTGGCATTCACCATGGCAGGGGTCTGGCTGGCCTCGATCATCACAGCCCGAGCATTTTCTCTAGCCCTGACCACCTCCGCCGGGCTCATCACTATGTCACTCTGTTTCACCCTATGGTCCTTTGCCGGTCTCGTGACGCTACCGTTCTGGTCGCGACTGGGCGTATACGAAGCCGACCGGCTTGCAGTCCAGGACGGCATCTCGGAAGAATTGCTGGAAGAGACAATCTCCAAAATAAATAAAAATCTGGAAGACGAGTCGTCTCGCACTCCGGTCGTTGAGACGATTTACCATCCGGTGCCGACCGTCATCAATCGCCTCATACAGCTCAGGTCCTCAGCCACCACCACCGGTGCCTGGCAAGCCGCTCGCTACGCTGTCGTGCTCTCGCTGGTCGGCCTGGGCTTGCTTGGACGAGCCGTGCATTGCAATGCCGGCAAACCAGTTTTGTGGGGCATGCCGCCCTCCGATTGATACAGAAATCAATAGACATCGTCCGGCAGAAGAAGTAGAATTGCGCGAATCGCGAAAATCTACGGAAATCACCGACATGCGTCCCTGGCTTCAAGGCACAAGCAAGTTTGCGGCATTATTGCCGCTACTTCTTTTGACGGCTTGCTCTCACGATCCGG
>JAFEAV010000048.1 GCA_018266215.1 Cyanobacteria bacterium SZAS LIN-3
CGCCGAAGTCTTTAACTGCGAATCTGACGCTGGGCCGCACTCATATCATCTTTTTTACGATGCTGATACTAGGCTTTATAGTGATTATTCGATACCCTCCGGCCAAAAAATATGAAATACTGCCCCGTGAAGTAGTTGGCGGCCTTACATTGATTCCATCGAACGAACAAAACGTTTTTATTCGCGATAAAGCAACATGGGTTGGGTATCTGCTGATAGGCACCTATTGTCTGGTTCTGGCATCGATGGGGCCGGTCGTGCCCTACTTGCGCGACGAACAAAAGCTCAATTACACAATCAGTTCTTTCCACTTCAGCGCCTGGGCACTGGGTGGTATCACGGCAGGCACCATTGGCCACATCGTGATAGGCAAGCTCGGTTGCTCGAGGGCCATCTGGATATGCGCCGCTGGACTGGCCGCCGCCACCGCCCTCTTGATCTCAGTCAAGCTGCCGTTCTTCACAATATTGTCCGGATATATTGGTGGCACCTGCGGTAGCATGATGGGCCACTCCCTCACCAGCATTATGTCCAGACGCTTCGGCGTCCAGCGCACAATCGGCATCACTGAAGCAAACATAGGAGGCAGCCTCTTTGCGCTTTGCGCCCCACTTTTAGTAGGGCAATGCGTGCGTTTGGGCCTGACCTGGCGAGCGGCTTTACTGGTGCCGCTCCTGTTTTTCTTTTGTCTCTTCGTATCTTCGCGCAAGGTATTCAACAATTTCAACGCCGCGACAAGCGGCTTCGCTACGGGCACACTGCCGGTGCGATACTGGTTTTTCTGGTTTGTCATATGGTTTAGTGTCGCCAGCGAGTGGTCAATTATTTACTGGACATCGGAGTTTCTGGAAAAAGCAAAAGGTCTGGTGAGAGAAGATGCCATCCAATCAATCAGCATTTTTCTCGTGACAATGCTCGTGGGTCGTGTGCTGGGCTCGAGACTGGCCAGAACTTTCAGCGTCGGGCCCCTGCTTCTCGCCGCATCGGCAGTTGCTCTTGGCGGATTTCTCGTGTACTGGCTGGCTCCTTCTCGTCCACTTTCCCTGATCGGGTTGGCAATTACCGGTCTCGGCAACGCCAATGTTTATCCCCTGAGCTATTCTCAAGCTCTGGGGGTGGCGGAGGAAAAAGCCGGTCTGGCCGCCGCCAGAATGTCTCTCAGCACCGGCACCGCCGTCTTGATCACGCCCCTGCTTTTAGGGGCACTTGGGGACCGCTACGGCATCGAGAAAGCCTTTGCTGTGGTGGCGGCTTTAATGATGCTGGCCATGATATTGCTGGCAATTGCCGCCGGGCGAAAAAAATAGGAATGCCTGGGGTGCGGTAAAATAAGCGCCACCCAATTCAGGAGATTTACCATGCCTTCTTCTTTGAAGCCCTTGCTTAAGCATTTGAGCCTCGCTCTGGTCCTGTCAAGCACGTTTGCTGCGACCGTTGTGGTCGCCGGTGCTCCCCAGGCCGATGCCCGCGGCGGCAAGGTCACTAAAAAACCTATGACCATTACCGATCGCATTGAAGAATTGAGCAAAAAGATTGACGCCGGTCAGAAAGCGAATGAACTGACCCTCGATGAAGCCGATGATCTGCGTAAAAAGATCACCAAGCTCAATGAAAAAATCGACAAGTGGAAAGCCAAAAATGGTGGCAAACTATCCTATAAGGATCAGAATGCGGCCGAGAAAGACCTCAATAAAGTCAGCGTCAAATTGCTCGAAAAGCAGCTCGCTAAGCGCACCGAAAAGCCCGGCACCTAATACACAACACGCCAGTGAAGTAAACCCGTGAAATTCAGTTTCAATATTCAGGCCAGTACCGATAAAAACTCGCATAGCGAAAAGCTTGTCATAGTGGCCTTCGACAATGAATCGGGAGAGCATATAGCGCTCAAGCTTCTGGCGTATTTGATGTTCATAGAACGGCATCCTCATATAGATGAGGATGCCGGCTGGCATTTTACGCCCGATTTGATTGCCCGGGATGAAGGCGGCGATATCACTTTGTGGGTTGACTGCGGTAGTGTCTCGGTCAAGAAGGTCGATACCATCGCCACCAAGGTGCGCAGCAGCATTGACTTTTATATTTTTCGCAGCACCGAGCGCGAAATGGATAATTTCTATCGCATCATCAAAGACAAGGTAAAACACATCCAGAACGTCAAGTGCATAAGCTTCGATGATGAGTTCGTGCGCGGCATCGGTGCCTGTCTCGACCGCACCAACAATCTGGAAGCCTATGTCACCGACGAGATGATTACTCTGACAATCACAAATTCATTCGGCAAGCACGAAGCCTATTCCACAGTGCACAAAATTACTCCCGTCTCCGCCTAGTTGTATGTCGGCTACAAAGCCAAACTGGAACCGAATAGCCACCCCTCCGTCGTAGCTGATGGAACGCTTTTCAAATGGCTGTTTTATCTTTCAACGGCAATCAAGAAATCTAGAGGTTGCCTCTGATGTCTGCGGAGGACCAATTATGAATCGTACTTTTATTAAACAAATGTCTCTGTGTCTGGCATTAGCAGCCGGTCTCAGCGGCTTGGTCGGGGCCGAAGCCCGCGCTCGTCAAAAATACACCATCACCACTCGCATCAACGCCCTGTCGGCCAAAGTCGCTCGTGGTCAGCGTTCCGGCGAATTGACCCTGAAGGAAGCCGACTCCCTGCGCGACGACCTCAACCATATCAACGACAAAATCGACCGCTATAAGTCCAAGAATGGCGGCAAGCTCAGCTATGCCAACCAGAATACAATCGAAAAAGATCTGAATAAAGTCAGTCTGCGAGTACAGAAGAAAGAATTGTCTAAGCGCGCGGCTCGGCCAAACGAATAGGGCAAACGGCTCCCACTGGCGCGAAGTTCCATAACTTGAGCGACAGGATCACCGTGGCTAATTGAAAGCCGCTGATCAAGGCAATGCACATCGGCCATCCTCCCTGGTTCCAGATCAGACTGGGGAGGAAGCCACCGAGACTGCCTCCCAGATAGTAGAAACAAACATATAGACCAGCCGCCGAGGACGTTCCGGTCACGGCGAAGGTGCGCAGTGACGCCGTTGTGGCTGACTGACAGACAAACAGTGCCGCCGATGATATGGCCAGACCGGTCAGTATCACCGGTACGCTTGGTATGAGGGTAAGGAAATTAGCGAGAACGCTTATCAAAACCGCCGCTATCAGTGCGCGGTGAAAGCCGATCTGGTCTATCACTTTGCCTGTGTGCGGTGTGATCACCGCGCCCAGCAGATAAACGCAGAAGAGCCAGCTCATGGCCTGCAGTCCCAGCGAGAAGGGTGCGGCCGAGAGGTGGAAAGTGACATAGGTGAAGAGCGCTACAAGCGTAAAAAGTATATTCATGCCGACTATGAAACTGCCCAGGAGCTGCGGGTTTCTCAACTGTTCCAGCATCGAGGCGGTGACACTGCGACGGCTTGTTTCGCGTTTGAATTTGCGTGCCCGCGGCAGGAAAATCTGGGCCAGCAACGCGCAGGCGATGTCGAGTGCGGCCAGAAGGGCAAAGGAAAATTGCCAGCCGCCGTGGGCCGCCGCCAGGCCGGAGATCAGTCGGCCGGCGAAGCCGCCGCAGACGTTGCCTGTGACATAGAAGGTCATGGCTTTGCCGATGCCGTATTCGGACCATTCTTCCGAGACATAAGCCATGGAGATGGCAAAGATGGCGGGCAGAATCAGGCCCTGGACAAAACGCCAGAAAACCAGCTCGTGCAGGCTGCCGGAGAGAGAAGCTATAAAAGTAGGGATAGCAATCAGGGCCATGGCCGGCACTATTACTCTTTTGCGGCCCAGTCTGTCGGCAAAGACGCCGATTATCGGGGCGGCCAGGGCCACACCCAGGCTGGTGGAGCTGACGGTCAGGCTGACGTCACTGGTGCTGGCGCTGAAGAAGTCCTTGAGCGAGGGCAAGAGGGGCTGGGTGGCGTATAAATTGAGGAAGGCGCAGAAACCGGTGATGGCTACGCCGGCCATACTTTTAGGGCTTATGCCCTGGCGGCAGTCCGGGCAGGGACCACTCCTGGGGGGCAAAAGGTTATTTTCAGCCGGGGCTTGTCTGTCTATTAAATGTGGCGACATACCATCATTATGTTGTGACGGCTGTCATACGTCCAATATATAATTAGTTGGTAACTAGACGCTCTGAGTATAATAGTGCCCGGTTGCCGGTAGATTAATGGAAATCAGACATCTGCGCTACTTTCTTGCCGTGGCCGAGGAGCTTAACTTTTCTCGGGCGGCTGCCCGGCTGAACATGGCCCAGCCGCCCCTGAGTCAGCAGATCATGCAACTGGAGTCGCATCTCGGGGTGCAGTTATTTGAGCGCGAGACGCGGCCGATTCGTCTGACCGTGGCCGGACTTACTCTGCTGGAGCAGGCCCGACCGCTGATAAAACGTTTCGATCAGCTGGAGTTGAAATTGCAATTGATGGGCAGCGGCGACACCGGTTCTCTTGCTATCGGCTTTGTTTCTTCGGCCATGTATGAGCTTTTGCCCGATGTCTTGAAAAATTTTCGCGCCAGATATCCCAGAGTGCATGTCGATTTGACCGAGCTCACTGGGCTGGAACAGGAGGAGGCCCTGCATGAGCACAGCATTGACGTGGCCTTCATCCGTGGTACTTCCAGCGATCCTGATTTTGTCGGTGAAGTGGTGGTGGAGGAACCACTGGTGGTGGCGGTGCCCTCGCAATGGGAGCTGGCAAAAAAAGACTCGGTTGCGCTCAAGTCCCTCAGTAAAGAGCCTTTTATTGTCTTTCCCACCAAGCCGGATCCCAGTTTTGCCAACTTTATCAAGTCGCTCTGTCGGCAGGCAGGTTTTGAGCCCCGGGTGATGCAGGAGGCAAATGAGCTGCAGACGGCCGTCAGTCTGGTCGCCAGTGGCATCGGCATAAGCTTGATGCCGGCCTCGGTGCAGATGTTGCAACGTCGCGGCGTATCTTATGTCACCCTGAAGGAGCCCGCTCCCCGCACCGTCATTTCGGTCCTGCATCGCAAGAATGATCCCGGCCCCAGTCTCAGGAACTTCCTTTCGGTTCTGGCCGAACGCGTGTAAAATTTGATGCAACTATTTCTCTTTACCTTCGTATCCAATTTGTCGGCTTGAGCAAGCAATCAAGGCGAGCGCCCCTTTCAATCTGGAGTTTTCCCGACAATGCAAAAAGTCACCCGACCAAAATCGCTTGCGGCGCTGTTCCTCCTGCCACTGGCGCTTTCCGGTGCTTTGTGGACTGATGCCTGCGCCCAGCCGGCGCAGCAGATGCAGCCGGGGCGTGGTCTGAGGGGAGGAGGCGATAGGGCGGCGGCGATCAAGGCGCTGCTTGGCTCAAGAAAGGGCAATGCTCCCGTGCCCGCCAATGTCGTCTACGAAGATTGGCTCAATACCAAATCCAACCGCAAACTGCCGGTCAAGATCTATTTGCCGACTGTCGGCCAGGCGCCCTATCCTCTGGTGATTTTTTCGCATGGTCTGGGCGGATCGCGCGAAGCCGCGCCATACCTGGGCGATTACTGGTCCCATCACGGTTTTCTCTGTATCTTTGTGCAGCATCCCGGCAGCGATACCTCAGTTGTGCAAGCCGGTCTCGGCGGCGGCAAAGAAGGGCTGATGGCCACGATGAAAGAGGCAGCCAATGGTCCCAATCTTCTCGATCGGGCTTTTGATGTTCATTTCGTCATCGATGAAGTGGAGCGGCGCATCCATACTGACCCCAAACTCAAAGGCCAGGTGCAGCTTTCAAAGATTGCGGTGGCCGGGCATTCCTTTGGCGCAGGCACCGCTCTGGCTATTGCCGGGCAAAATTTCCCCGTCGGCAAATTTGCCGATGATCGGGTGAAAGCAGCCATATATCTATGTCCGCCCGTGATCGGTGCCGGTAGTTTTGTGCCCGAGCAGCGCTATGGCGGCATTCATATTCCCGGTTTGCTCATGACCGGCACCGAGGACAACAGCCCCATCGGTGGCACCAGAGCCGAGGACAGGCGCATTCCCTACGACGGCATGACTGCCTCCCATCAGTATCTGGTCAACTTCCAGGGCGCTGATCACGGGGTCTTTGGCGGTCGCGCCTATCGCACACCGGCGGCCAATGATGCGAAGTTTCAACAGATGATCGCCGAGGTAACGACTAAATTTCTTGATGCCACGCTAAACAATGATCAGGCCGCCGCCAAGTGGCTGGATAATGGCGGTGCTGCTAAGTATCTTGGTAATGCCGCGGTTTTTGAGCACAAGTAGAATCGAACTATTTGTACATTACCCACAGCATAATTTTGTCAGTCTGCGATAATAGACCCTGGCAATCTGTTCGGGTGGAGGCAAAGGCATGGAGTTGGGTTTGCGGGGCAAGACCGCCCTCGTTACTGGAGCTAGCTATGGGCTCGGGTACCACTGCGCCAGGGAACTGGCCATGGAAGGTGTGGATGTTGTCATTTGCGGCCGCGATCAGCAGAAGATAGTCGCCGCCGCCCACCATATCAATGCCGACACGGGAGTGAAAGTGCTTGGTACCCAGGCGGATCTGACCAAAGAGCAGGACCTGGAGCGCCTCGTTGCCGAGGCCGATAAATTTCTCGGACATATCGATATTCTCGTCGTCAATACCGGTCACCCACCGACGCATCCCTTTTCGGTAGCCACCAATGAGCAGTGGCGGGAAGGTATGGATATGGTCTTGTGGCCGCCTATTTTGCTCACCCGTCTCTGTCTCGATGCAATGAAAAAGCGCCGCTACGGACGCATTATTTTTATCGGCTCGATCTTTGGCCTGGAGCCCGAGCAATCATCGGTTGTGCAGAGCACGCTGCGCACCGGTCTCAATGCTCTATCCAAGTGTATAGCCGCCGAGGCCGCTCCCAAAGGCGTCACCTCTAATGTCATTGCCCCGGGCTACTTTGACACACCTCTGGTGCACGAGCTGGCCCAACGCTATGCCACCGAAGCCGGTGTCACACAAGCGGAGGTGATGACCGAGTGGAAGCATTCGGCTCCCGTGCAACAGTTCGGTAAGCCGGAGGATCTTGGGGCCCTGGTGTGTTTCCTGGCTTCCCCCCGGGCGGCATTTTTAACTGGTACAACTATTGTTATGGACGGCGGCGCTTTAAAACAGTACTAAAATTCGGTTTGTGATCTTTAAATGTTGAAAGCAAAAAGGCAAAAACTCAGTGCACTGCTCGCAGCGGCTGGCGCTGCTATTGGCCTGTCTTGTGCGCCTCCGGCAGGGGCCGCCGAAGATGCGCCGCCTAATGTCTCGGTCGGCGTACCTCCGGTTTCGCCGGCCGGTTCCTCGGCGCCCTGTCTCACGCCTGCCCGGGAAAAGATTCTAGAGCCATACAATATCGAGCTCATTGTCGACGTCTCCGGCTCGATGAGCGATGAAGACGGCACCGGCGGTTTGAGTAAGTTTGAGTGGTGTCATCGCCAGGTGCGAGATCTGGTCAAACGACTGGCACCCTACAACAAGACCGTGACGCTGACAACTTTCAACAATCTTTTTTCCACCAGGGAAAACTGTGGCTTGTCCGATGTTGAACAGGTCTACGCCAATACCATGCCGGCTGGTTTGACCGATCTTGTCGATCCTCTCAATGCCAGTTTCGCCAGAATCAAGGCTGCTTTCGAGAGCAATCCCAATGCCGAGAAGCGCGCCTTGATCGTGGTAATCACCGATGGCCTGCCCAATATTCCGCGGGATACCGGCGAGGTTAACCGCGCCATTGTTGCTTTTACACAGAGTCTGGGTGCCAACGATCAAGTGTTGATTACATTCTTGCAAGTAGGCGATACTTTTGACGGGCAGAGCTTCCACAAGACGCTGGATAATCACCTGGTGACGGAGGGCGCGGCTTTTGACATAGTCAACACCCAGACCTTTGCGCAGTTGAAGGCGAAGGGTATCACCGAAGCACTGATCGACAGCATCGAGCATGCCAATTCATCGGCCAAAAAACCTTAACCGGGGCTATTTTACGATTCTCAATTTGGGGCGAGAGGGCGATAATTTCCGCCAGCCGAATAGCTCCAGCAGCGCGCCAATAATACCGCCGGCAATACCGAAGATATAAGGTAATATCGAGACTGTGGCTAATCTTTTATTGGCGATATCCAGCTCCGCCAGCGGCTTTTTATTCAGGGCGTCGAGGGCGGCCTTGACCGTCCAGTTCAGATCTTTGCCATTGGCTACAGTCGTCACAATCATGCCGCTTTGCGGCTCGACCAGATCCAGTTGCGGTATGGCATTGACTTTGTTTGCCGCCGCAATCGGATTATTGAAGGCGATCTTTCCCTTCTCCTGGAAAATTATCTGCGGCCAGGGCATCTCATGCATTGTCACAAAATCGGCCAGGTGCTGCGCGTCGTAGTCCAGGCTGACGCCGACTACGTCCAGTCCCTGGTCGTGATACTTGTCCCAGACTTCCAGTACATGCGGCAGTCCGGCGACACAGGGCCCGCACCAGGTGGCCCAGTAGTCGACCAGCAACAGTTTGCCCTGGCAATTTTTGATGTCGAAATTGCCGCCGGCAACGGTTGGCCCGACGATTGCTTGTTTGGTAGCGGCGTCGGCGGGCCGCTGCTCCCAGTAGGTGTAGCCGATGCTGTAGCCCGGTAAAAAGACGGTTGGGAGAATCATGCCCAGCAGAGCCGCCAGCAGTGCGCCAAAAAACGCTCGCTTGCAGAGCCAGGCCGCCAGGGCGGAGACACCAAGCACGACAAGTAACATAAACCATACATGTTGCGGCAGGGCCACATTTTGTCTGTCAAAATCCTGCAAAGTCAAAAGCGCCCAGTGGCCGCAGCAGAGAGCACAGAGGCCGCTCAGTGCAAAGCGTATTACTTTTATTGCAGCTGACATTTCTTGGCTTTCTCCCAGCTGGCTTCTAATGTTTTGAATCCTGTGACCATAGGTTTGATTTCGTCCAGACAGGTTTTTGCCGAGGCCGTTTTGTCCGCACCGATCCTCTCAATTATCTGGCAAAGCTGCCTTTGTTCATGCGGAAAAAAGGGCACGAAGGGAGAATCAAAGGGCAGTTTGGTCACCCGCTCCAGATTTGACACCCACACAGGGCCGCCTTCAAGGTTGAATTTTCCAATCACACCTTTGATTTTTTCAATCGAATACTCAATTTGATGCTGTCGGGCTGCGGTTATCGCCATTGTAGTAGGCCCCTGTCCATGGAAGACGACGGCCAGATTTTCAAGACTTACGCGCGCTTCGACTGTATTGGAGTGGCCCAGCCGGAATATAGCCAGATCCGTGGCTTCCATTAGTTGCGATCGGCAGGCCATGCCACTTGAATCTTCGCTGTACTTGTTTCTTTCGACCCAGCATAGCTGAGCCAGTTCGGAGAGTTCTGACGGCGACAGGTCCTTGAGCAGATTGCAGGTCTTTTGTTTGAATCTTTCATAGTGGGTGTTCTCCAGCCTGGCAGCGGGGGTTGCTTTACCTGCATCCTTTTTGATTTCTTCGAAGATTCTAGTCACCGCCGCTCCATGCGAAAACGCCTGGCCAATTGAGGCCGATATGACGCAGGCCGATGTTGCGAAAAAAACGCCCGCTCGCAATATCGCCGCTCCGGAAACGGAGCAATTTGGCTGGCAGAACATTAGACTTCCCCGACTTAGATAAACCTTGGGCTTATCAAGATAACTCGCGCTTGAACGATAGTTTATACTGCCCGACTATCGACTGCTACAGCACAATTTGAGGCAACCGGTCAGTGAAAAAAAGCAAAGACGGCTCCCCGGCGCCCAAGGGGCCCGACGGCGCGGCGCATGGCAACAGTCAAATAGATGATGGCGTGCCGGGTGGACAGACCAGACGTGAATTCATCGCTACGGCGGCTGCCGTCGGCGCCGGACTGGCGCTCACCGGTGGACTGGGCGAGCACACCGAAGCCGCCGAAGTGGTCAATGACCCATCAGCGGTCAAAGTCCAGGTGCCGACGCCGCCCACCAGTGTTGCCGTGGAGCTGCATGTAAACGATAAAGTGGAAATGGTCAAAATTGATCCGCGCACATCACTGCTTGATGCCCTGCGCGAATATATGGGTCTGACCGGCTCCAAGAAAGGTTGCGATCACGGGCAGTGCGGCGCCTGTACCGTGCTTGTGGATGGTAAGCGCATCAACAGTTGTTTGACTTTCGCCGTTATGTATCAGGGCAAGAAAATCACCACCATTGAGGGTCTCACCGACGGCGATGTGCTGCATCCGATGCAGGCGGCCTTCGTCAAATATGACGGCTTCCAGTGCGGTTATTGCACCCCGGGGCAGATTTGCTCGGCGGTGGGCATGCTCAATGAAGCAAAAGCCGGTTGCATGAGCGCGGTGACGCCGGACCTGTCCTGCGCCACAGCGCAGCTGACCGAGGCCGAGATCCGTGAGCGCATGAGCGGCAATCTCTGCCGTTGCGGCGCTTATCCGGGCATTGTCGAAGCGATCAAATCGGTCGCCGGCGTATGAAACTTGCAGTCTTGGATAGAAGGTAGACCATGAAACTATTTACTTACGCAAAAGCCGGTGCTACAGCCGAAAGCGCTATTCAGGAAGCGGCCGGTAAGAAAGGCGCCTATTACATCGCCGGTGGTACCAATATCATTGATTTGATGAAGGACGATGTGGTTGTGCCGGATCATCTGGTGGACATCACCGCTCTCAATTGCAATCAGATTGAAAAAATTGCCGGCGGCGGCGTCAAGATTGGCGCCATGCTGAGCAACAGCGATCTGGCTAATGACCCGTATATTCGCGCCACTTACCCCGTCCTCTCCCGCGCGATTTTGAGCGGTGCCTCGGCCCAGCTGCGCAATATGGCCAGTGTGGGCGGCAATTTGATGCAGCGCACCCGTTGCAGCTATTTTTATGATGTCGCCGGCGACTGCAATAAGCGCAAGCCCGGCAGCGGCTGTCCGGCTATCGAAGGCTACAATCGCATGCATTCGATTCTTGGGGCCAGCAATAAATGTATCAGCGCCCATCCCTCCGATATGTGCGTGGCTCTGGCCGCTCTGGACGCGACAGTACACCTGGCCGGCCCGGCCGGAGAGCGTAAGGTCAAGCTGCTCGACTTTCACAAACTGCCCGGTAACACTCCGGAGATAGAAAATGTCCTGGCTCCGCACGAACTGATCGTTTCTGTTGACCTGCCCCCGACACCTGCCGCTTTCGGTAAAAACTGGTGCTATCTAAAAGTACGGGACCGCGCTTCCTATGCTTTCGCTCTGGTCTCGGCGGCTGCCTGTCTGGAGTTGGAAGGCGGCAAAATCAAGTCTGCCAGGCTGGCGCTCGGTGGTGTTGCCCCCAAACCCTGGCGTGCCGCCGATGTGGAAAAAATGATGGTGGGCAAGCCCGCCGATGAGAAGACATTCAAAGCCGCCGCCGAAGCGGTGATGAAGTCGGCTAAGGGCTATGAGCACAATAAATTCAAAATCGAGCTGGGCAAGCGGACTATTGTCCGAGCTCTCAAAGTCGCCGCCGGAGGTGTCGCATGAAAAACCTCATAGGTAAAGGCCTGGACCGTCTGGACGGACCGCTTAAAGTTACGGGTAAGGCGCGTTATTCGGCTGAGTTTCCCGCCGCTAAAATGACCTATGCCGTCGGCGTGGGCTCTGAAATCGCCAGCGGCAAAATCCGCAGCATCAACACTGCTGAGGCCGAAGGGGCGCCGGGCGTGATCGCCGTCATCACCCATAAAAATCGACCGGCCCTCAAGGCATCATCCGACTTTTTTGGTGGTGGTGCGCTGGCTGATGTGCGCCTGCCGCTGGCCGACGCCAACATCTATCACGCCGGACAATTTGTGGCCGTGGTTGTGGCTGAGTCGCTGGAATGTGCTCGCCATGCCGCTGAGCTCGTCAAAGTTACTTACATTGAAGAAAATCCGGTTGTTGATTTTGATGATAAAAAGGCTGAACGATACAAGGCCAAGCAGTGGTTTCACGGGCCGATAGCCAGGACTCGCGGTACGCCGGAACCGGCTCTGGCGGCTGCTGCGGTCAAAGTGGACAATACTTATCGCACGCCCGTGCAAAATCACAATCCCATGGAGCCGCACGCCACAACGGCCATATGGGACGGCGACAAACTCACCGTTTACGATGCCACCCAGGGACTCTACAATACGCGCAAATCCCTCTCCGACATCTTCGGCATACCGCCGGCCAATGTGCGGGTTGTCTGCAAATTTATCGGTGGCGGCTTTGGTTGCAAGGGCGCCATGTGGCCGCACGTGACACTCTGTGTTATGGCTGCCAGAGCGGTAAATCGTCCGGTGAAACTGGTGCTCAGCCGGCCGCAGATGTTTACCAATGTCGGTCACCGCGCAGAAACTGCGCAGAGAGTGGCTCTGGGCGCCGAAAAAGACGGCACTATCAAAGCAATTATCCACAGCGGTACATCGCATACATCGGTCAATGGTGAATTCATCGAGACTTTCACCGTTTCCACCCCGATGCTCTACAACTCTCCCAATGTGCATGTAGAGCAGGACCTGGTCAAGCTAAACAAGCAGCTGCCGACATTTATGCGCGCCCCGGGTGAAACCCCGGGGTCATTTGCGCTGGAGTCGGCCATGGATGAGCTGGCCTGTGCCCTGGATATGGATCCCGTGGAACTGCGTATGAAAAACTACGCTCTCAAGGACCCCGAAAGCGGCAATCCATTCTCCAGCAAAGGTCTGGACCAGTGCTATAAAGTCGGGGCGCAAAAGATTGGCTGGGAAAAGCGCAATAAGAAGCCCGGCACCCGCAAGGAAGGAGACTGGCTGGTGGGCCTGGGCATGGCCACGGCCACTTATCCGACGATGCACTTCAACGCTACCTGCGTCGGTACGTTGAGCGCCGACGGCAGTTTTCTTTTCAAAAGCAGCACCCATGAGATGGGCACCGGTACTCGCACTGTCATGGTTCAGATTGCCGCCGAACGCCTGGGTGTGCCGGTAGATAAGGTGGACTTTGACCTGGGTGATACCGATCTGCCCATGGCTCCCATCTCCGGGGGCTCGGCCACGGTCAGCACCGTCGGCAGTGCCGTGGACGGTGCGGCTCTGCGCCTCCGCAATACTCTGGCCGAGAAGCTTGCAACCGCGGTAGATTCGCCGTTTAACGGTGTGCCGGGTGAAATCGAAGTGGTTGACGGTAAGTTCACCACCCGTACAAAGAGCGAAAAGCTTTCCTATGAGGACGCGCTCAAGTTCCTCAAGCTGCCTTCACTGGAAGAAAAATACGAGACCGCCTTCAATGACCACGCTAAAAAAGTATCGATGCATTCTTTTGGAGCGCATTTTGTCGAAGTGAAAGTCGATCCGGATCTAGGCACGGTGCGGGTAAGCCGGGCAGTTGGTGTTTTCGCCAACGGTCGCATCATCAATGAAAAAACCTGCCGCTCCCAGGTGCATGGCGGCATTGTTATGGGCATAGGTATGGCCCTGGAGGAGGCGACCCTCATGGACAGGCGCAGCGGGCGTGTCATAAACGCCAATCTGGGCGAATACCATGTGCCGGTAAACGCTGACATTCCCTCAATCGAAGCCTATTTCATTCCGGAAGAGGACACGATTATCAACTCAATCGGTGCCAAAGGCATCGGCGAAATCGGCATTACCGGCGTCGCCGCCGCTGTCGCCAATGCAGTCTACAACGCTACGGGCAAGCGCATCAGGCATTTGCCCATTACCCCCGACAAAGTATTTGTCTAATTCACTCAGGTGTTTTTTTGATGGACGATCTGGTCAGAGTGCTTAATATTCTCGATGGTGAGGCGGATTTGACCGCCTTCCAGGCAAAGACCGATAGTGATCCGCCCCTGGCCCTGGCTACGGTCGTAAACACAAGGGGCTCCGCCTATCGGCGACCGGGGGCGCGCATGCTGGTGCGCCGCTCTCTGGCGGTGCAGGGGGCGGTCAGCGCCGGATGTCTGGAGCGTGATATTGTCGCCAACTGTCAGTTTCTCGCCGCCGACGACAAACCCGTTCTCCTTACTTATGACGGCAGCAGCTCCGACGAATTGATTTTTGGCCTCAAGCTCGGTTGTGACGGCATCGTGCAGATTCTGGTTGAGCCGGTGGCTTTGCAAAACAGCTTTGGCCAGCCCAAGTTTCGCCGACTGCAAAGACTGGTGCCCGATATTCTGGCCGATTGCGGCCGTCTGGTGGCTGTCACTATTTTTGAATTGAGTACCACAGCTGATCGCGATGGTCTGGATGGCGTCCTCGCCGGCAGTGCCGGCCTGGTTATGCTTGAAACAGGTTCCAAGACTTATGAGCTGGCTTCCGTGCCCCGGCCGGTTTCGGCATTTTTGCGCAGTCAGGCCCAGCAGGCGCTGACGGCACGCAATGGCCGCTCTTTTGTTGTCAGTGAAGAAGTGGACGGTTACGTTTTTTCCGCCCTGATTGAGCTGGTGCAGCCTCTTACATCGCTCATGGTCTTCGGCTCGGGCCAGGATGTCGACCCCCTGGTGGAAATGGCCGATGTGCTCGGCTGGCGGGTGACGATTGTCGATGAATCCGGGGGTAACGGGCATGCCGCAAGACGGCTGAGCGAGCGTTTCCGCCGCTTTAACAATGCCCGGGTGGCGGTCATTGATTTTGAGCATTTGCCCGCTCTCATCCGCCGCGAAAGCATCAATGCAGCCGTAGTTATGACCCACGATTACGAGCGGGATCGCAGGATTTTGTGCCATCTGTTTGCCCAGCCGACAAAAGGCGGGCATGGTCAGTTGCCCTATATCGGCGTGGTTGGCCCGCGGCGCCGCTGCGACAAGCTTCTGGCCGAGCTGGCTCTTGCCGGAATGCCGGTCACCGAAGCCGAGCTTGCCAGGCTCTACAGTCCTGTTGGTCTGGACCTCGGCGCTGAGAGACCGGAGGAAATAGCCCTGTCCATTCTCTCCGAAATTAAGGCTGTGCTGGCCGGGCACGGGGGCGCTCCTCTGCGCGAGAAGCAGGGGCCAATCCACGAGCCGGTGCACGTGATCAAGTCGGTCACACTGTCCGAGGAAGGCACTGTGGAATTGACGTTTTCGGCCGTTGATAGACAACTTCTTAATAGCACCTGTGTTATCAGTGAATGAAAAATGAGCCGGTACCACTGGTGATTCTGGCTGCCGGAGCCGGTACTCGCATGGGCTTGAACGCCTCGGTGCCGAAACAGCTTCTGACTGTGAACGGCATGACTCTCCTGCAAAACGCCGTCAACGCCGCCCTTAATTGTGCCCGCGCCAGGCAGCAAAAGGGTCGGCGCAGCGATGTGCGGGTGGTGCTGGGGGCCAGTGCCGAGAGCATTCAGAGTCGCACCGATCTCAGTGGCTGCCGCGTTCTAGTCAATGAAAACTGGGCCGCCGGCATGTCCGGTTCGATCAAGCTGGCCGTCGCCGACGTGATCGCCAATGAAGCGCAAGCTGCCGGGCTGATTCTGACCATGGCCGACCAACCCTATGTCAGCGCCGGGCTTCTGGCCACCCTGATTGCTCAGCACGAGGAAGGTGGCGCCGGTATTGTTGTCTCGCGCTTTGTCGATAAGGGCGGCGGTGAAAAAATCCCCGGGCCGCCGGCATTTTTTGCCAGACAATATTTTCCCGAGCTGCTGCAATTGGACGGAGATACCGGTGCACGCAAAGTTGTGATCGCTAACGCTAATGCTGCTGTTGCCGTTGATTTTCCCGAAGGTGGAATTGATATTGATACGTCAAGCGACTATCAGGCTTTGCTTGCGCAACTTGGTTAAGCCGCTCTCAGGTGTGCCCTGCGAAAGCTGCGCCAGCTGCCGAATCGAACAAATTGCAGACGGCACTTTTGCGTAACGATTAAGGCAAATTGCGGTCACGACCTGGAGTCAAGGGTGGTGGCATCTGGTTTTGCTGACGGCTGATGTTTGCGATTTGTTGTTTACAAACGCTCCGGCCCGTCCCCTTCCGCTGCGTCTGGAAAGCGGCTAAGAATGTAGATCTTCTCCCCAACCCAACAAACGGATCCAAGCAGCTAATTTCCTTCTCAGCCCGGACCACCACCAGTCTTTTCGGTACGCCCTGCGTGCTCAGACCGGACTGTGTCAAATCCGCGCTTGTGTGGGAGTGAATTGCGCCATTCGTTTTTGTTGACGAAGCTTGCAATTGGGCAGGTTTCGCCCGCGGTAATCCGCATCAATGTCACATCGAGCAACGCTCGAAAACTTCAAGGAAGCCATCATGAGCAACATCCCGACCAAGGGCGACGTCGCCGCCAACAATGCCGCCAACGCCGCCGCCAAGGCCAAGGCCGCCGAAGACGCCAGCGTCAAGTACTACACCGACAACATCGTCGCCGCCATGGGCCGCGGCGAGACCATGTTCCAGGAACGCACCGGCAACTGCTCCGGCGAAGTGCTGCGCCGCGTCCAGGCCGCCTTCGCGGCGCAGGGCTGGACCGTCACCGTCAGCAACGCGCGCACCGGCTGCACCATCCGCTGGAGCTGAGCCTCACGCCCCCGAGCATCTAGCTCTGATTTGAGATAGATGTCACTGCCGCGCGCTTGTACAGGCGCGGCAGTTTTTGTCCAATTTCTATTTTTTGAATTGCCCTACTCGTGTATATAGTTTGCCCTGGGCAATGCTTAAAGGCGGTGGACAGTCGTCTTTGAGCTCGATCACCGGAATGGCACTCTTGCTTCGTTTGCTCCCCTGGAACGGTCGCGGTTTGCGACTGCCGTAAGGGCTGAAGAGATCCAGGGCCCGGTTCACAGCCTGTCCGGCCGCGCCAAAATCATTGTAAAAGGCGCTCAGCAGCCTGGCTTTGCCCCTTACCAGCGAAGCCGCCCTGAAGCTTATCCAGGTGCGTTCGGCTTCCATTTGCAAATAGGTGATTTCGAGAAATGTTGCTGAAACATCGCTTTCGCGCATCAAACCAATCAGACGACCGCGGCCCGGGTCACTGGAGAATGTCTCCTGGACGGTGTTTTCCATGAGGAAGGCGGTGCTCATGGCCAGGACGGTTGATTGCGGCAGGTCGATCTGAATTTCGCCATAACTGGCGGGCGGGCCGAAGTGCGAATGCAGATAGATGCGGGCGAAAATGGTAAGAGCGAGGATCAGGGCGGCGGCGATGCAGGAGAAGAAGGCAATGTCTATGAGCCAGTTCTGGAAGGGAGCCAGACTTTCTCCCTCGGATTGCAAGCCGACGAGCAGGCTGAGAAATTTTAGAATGGTGGCAGGAATGGCACAGGGTAAGAAAAAGGCCAGGCTGAGTACGACTTGAATGGCGATTGATTGCCAGAGCAGATCTTGATTAGAGGCGCTGTGGCAGCACTTTTTCATTGTTTCGTCGGAAGGGAACCCGGCGTAGAAATTCTTCATTAAGTACCTCCGCTTGAAGGTAGTGACTTTGGGAGACAAACTGTACTGCCCTGGCTCAGTCAATTTGTGGGCACCATAGTTAAATGCGCGGTTCCGGCTTTTTTGAAATTTGCGTTATGTATTAAATGCCATAGTAAGTATTGCGAAAAATTGAAATGACACCATGGGAGGTGCCAGATCAATTTTTGAAGGGGCCGGGACCCGCTTTTCCGTAAGCAAGCCAGAGGCTCGCCTGGAAAAGGCAGGTCCCGGTCTTCGTCCTCACTGACTAGGGCTTGAAGCCCAGCTTCGACGGGCTGTGGTCGAGGGTGATGAACTGCCCCCGGGTCCAGCCGTACTTCGCCGCCACCGAGTAGAACTGCTCGATGCGCTTGGGCTCGCCCGGCGTGTTGACCATGAAGTTGCCGATGGCCGAGGGCAGCGGTCCCAGAATCATCATGCCGCCGTCGGTGCCGGCTGAGTCGCCGTCGCGACCGGCGATGACGATCTTGGTCTCGTCCAGGGTGGTCCAGCCGAACCGGGCACGGTTGACGTGCATCCAGTAGTGCAAGCTGATCGGCTTGCCGGGCTGCGGCTTGGAGTGCCAGTCGCCGCCGGTCACCTCGTAGGTGTGGTTGACGCCGGTGGCCACGCCGTTCTCGTAGATGAGGTGCGAGCCGACGACGTTCTCGGGCTTGACGCCGAGATAGGGAGCGCAGGCGATGGCCAGCTCCTGGTCGCCATTGGAGACGATCACCACGTGGACGCCGATGGACTCGAGGTAGAGGTTCTCCTCGCGCACACCGGGATAGACGCGGTCGGCATAGGCCGGGGCGAAAGCCTCCACCTGCGCCAACTTCTCGGCCTTGCTCAGACCGATCTGCGAAGGCCAGTAGGCGCCGGACCAGAAGTCCAGCATGCCGATGCCCTCACCGCCGTCTTCCTTGGCCAGCCACTTGGCGATCACCGCCGCCGGCAGAGCCTCGGCCTTGTGACCGAAACCGAGAGCCTGAGCGGCCGTCTTCAGCCAACGACCGACCCGGTTCTTCTCCAGGCTGAGGAGAAACTTGCCGATGACGGCCAGCTGCGCCGGCGAGAACTTCTTGTTGCGGGCGCGCCAGTCGAAGAAGAAGGTGAACACGTCACCGGCGCCCTGCGTCTTGTCCACGTCCTTGAGCCAGAAAACTTCGCGCCCGGCGGCCTTTTCGGAGGCGACCCAGGCGACGAATTCGGGCGACTTGAGATACTCCAGTCGCTGCGCGGTGGTCATGCGGGAAGCGCGCGGATTGCCGCTGTCCCGACTGCCGCCGGCGATTTCAAACAGCTTTCGCTGCGCGAGTTCCAGAGGCGTGGCCCCGGAATTCGCTCTTGCACAGTTTTTCATGCACATAACAGAAACTCCTTAGATTTTGATGACCTTTTGAGCCGCTTTTGGCAGGTCGTAGATAACAGCGCCTTCGTACTGCCAGTCGGTCGTGATCCGGCCCGGGGGCAGGAAGATGAGCTGACGGCTTTCGTTGGCGTCGGGAGAAACGGTGAGACAGCTGGACAGGCAGAGGTTTTGCCCGCCGATGTCGTAGATCTTGGCTCCCCAGGGGAGGGTGGCGATGACCGCGCCGTGCTTGTCGGCAAAAGCGTGAATCTCACGCAGTTGCTCGTCGCTCAGAGCCGCCTTGACGGCAGCGTCATAGAGTTTGCCGTCGCGGCTGGCGGTCGGCTTGTTCACGGGCAGAGCAGTGATTTGCTCCACTCGATGGGTTCGGCAGAAGGCCATGAATTGCTTCAGGCTTTCTGGCGAATCCACGTCTCCGCGCTGCATGATCAGTGTCATGCGAACGTTGAAACCGAAGGCGTGCAGGTCATCGATCAGCTTGCGCAGGTCGATGTACTGCTTTTCCCTTGGGGTGTAGTTGAGGCGATTGCGCTCGGGGTCCGAGCTGACAACCGAGATGCACATGTGCGTCAGACCGAGCTTGCGCCAGGTGCGCAGATGTTCGTCGGTGACGGGCTTGCGCTTGGCGATGAGGATGCCGTTGGTCTGCATCTCGATGAAGGGGAAGCGCCATGGCTGGAGCAACTGCAGATACTGTGTCACCTGCTCCGGGAAGATGGTCGGCTCGCCCTTGCTTGTGATGCGCGCGGTGTCGAGATTGTTCATCTCGGCAATGCGGCAGGCACGCTGGAAGCTGTCGACATCGATTTCGGGTGCTTTGGCGTCGGAGACCTGATTCTTGGGGGTCATTCCGGCGACGCACCAGGCACAGCGGGCGTTGCAGGCTAGCGAGCCAGCAACGATGCAAAAGGTGTGATACTTCATGCTTGGACCTGTCTGGGTTCGGGAGAGTTGAGCAGTCGAAGACGGGGCCGTGACGAATTACGGCCTGATCCGGAAGACTCAAGTCTCAAATTGAAGATGCGAAAAATAGAGTGGGTGGCTTGGTGCTGCTCTAAAAAGATGCTCGCGAAAGAGAGAGAAGAATTGATGCTTTAATCTCGCGCTTTGCTGGTATTAAAGCTCAAGAGCTGTTACGGGATAAGAGTTTAAAACTCTGTCACAGGTCGCGCGAACGGATGTGATCTGTCGCTTCAACTAGTATTTTCCGCGCTCACGCATCTAGCGCGAAGGTTTGGCTTATAAGCCCGGCCTTTTTGTCTTTCAGGCGCCCGTGGGCCTTTTGGCTCGCGGCAGGGCCTCGCATGACTGAGGGGTATCTGTTCGGTGGAAACTCAAGCGATATCGCTTGAGTTTTCGTAGCGGATCCCTCGTTTCGCTTCCGGGTGGATCTGGTGGGCGGCGGACAGGTCGACCCCATTTTTTTGAGACTGTTTCAGCTGCTTATAAAGCTCAAATTGGCCCCGGCAATGTTCGTCTGCCTGCAACAGTCGCCCGGCACAACAAAAATTGCCGCAGTTGTAATAAGATATCGAGGTCCGTTTAAGCGCTCTTGCAATGTGCTCCAGCGGGCCAATCTACATTTAGGTTGCTCATTGACAGGTGCCGACAAACTGCTGCCTGATTGACTCTATAGGCCCTGGCCGGCCGGTTTCCCCTGCCCTCATCCTAAAGGATGATTACCGCCGGGTATGGTTTGAGTCAAAAGTCAGCAGCGCGGCTGAGGCGTGGGCTTGAGCAGTCTGCGAGAGTAGTTGTAGGCCTCCTGGGAGTGACTCCCAACGAATTTACTTATAGTCCAGCAAACAAGCGAGAAGCGAATTATGAACCGCAAAAAGATACTATTAGCCTTTGATGGCTCTCTCCAATCTCTAAATGCCGCGGAGCTTTGCTGGAGTTTGGCCGGCAAGTATCCGGTGAGATTGACGGCTCAGCATGTAATCAATACTGTTGGGCTCTGGCAATTACTTAATTATGAACTGCCAGGTTTGACCGGCAGTGGCCCCTATATAAATGCACATCAAAACATGTGCCAGGAACTGCGCGCCATTGGTGAAACACTCGTATCCATTTATGAAACGAAGGCAAAGGCGCAGGGTATGGCAGACCAGTGCGTCCTGGATGAGGGAGACGCTCTCAGCGAGGTCGTCAGGCGCGCTCGTGCCCATGACCTGGTTGTGATCGGACATCACGCCGCCAAGCCCGTACCGGGTGCGGTCATTTCTCAAGGTGTGCGCTGCCTGCCTTTATATCCCAAGCAATTTTCCATGGCCGAAGAACTCTCCCGACTGCTCGAAAAGCCTCTTCTGATTGTGCAGGGTAAGGCTCCCGCCTGGAAGAAGTTGAAGCTGATTTTGCACGGGGATCAGGGCGTGCCTGAGGCCTTTCGTGCGGCGGCCGACTGGTGTGACTTCCTGCGCATCGAGCTGGAAGTGAACAGCTATTTTGTTGATGACGAAGAGGATACCGACGTATTTGAATTGGCCGGTTTGTTGAAAGAGACAAAAGGCCTCTATCCGGATTTGAAGGTAACTGTGCATAAGGCCAAACTCTGGCCTTCCCGGACGGACAGCACAAAGGCCCAGGTTGAATGCGAAGAAGATGCCCTGGTAATGATTCCGACCTTGCCCGGCCCGGACGGTCGACGCAGTATGTTCGGCACGGCGCCGGAGCTCTTCGTCCGTTGCAGTAATGTTCGTTCGTTAATGTTCTGGCCTGCGCTGGTGGATGCCACCGCCGGAGCGGAAAACATGGAAACTGCGGCAGTAAGCAAGTGAAGACCCCGGCAACAGGGGCTATTCGAGGACTGAGCTGATGAAAATTCTAATAGCAGTAGCCGATCAAGACAGCGGTGCGCAATTGACCGAATATGCGATCAAGTATTTTGGCAACGGCAACGCCGAAATCCTGATCTTGCATGTGATTGAGCCTCTCTGCAAACTGCCCTACATGGACGGCTTGAGCCAGGCTATTTGCGACAAGTTGCAGGATGAAATGGCCCAGGAGGCCAGGGTTCTGGTGCGCAATCTGGCTCTGCGCCTGCGGGACGAGTACCACAGTACGAAAATTTCGGAAAAGGTGCTGTTCGGCGGCGCCGCCGACATGATTATTGATGCTGCTCTGGCCTATGAAGCTGATTTGATTATTGTCGGATGCAGACGACTTGACGGTCTGGCCAGGCTCGTAGCCAGTCGCGTTTCCACCGCGGTGATGGAGCGGGCCCGCTGTGCTGTCCTGGTGATGCGGGACAAGAAAGCACGCATTGAAGCCGGCGCTCGCGCCGGTGGTGATTTTTCCAATTCGTCAGTCACTGTTTACGTCTGAGGCAGATCAGGAGGACCTATGAAAATTTTAGTGGCAGTGGAAGACCCCGGGGCCGCCGCAATCGTGGCTGATTACGCCTGTGACAAGGCCAAGCTGGCCAATGCTCAGGTGAAAATCCTCAATGTCATTCCCTCTTTATTTGCTTACACTTCTCTGGCCGTGGTGCCCGAGCTGCTCGATGATATGCGGCGCGAGAGCCGGCATAATGCCGGTACCCTTGTCCATGAGATTGCCGAACGTCTCGCTAAAGGGTGTCCGACGGCGGTTGTGGAAGAGCAGATAGCCGAAGGGTCGCCGGCGGAGACGATTTTGTCGGTTGCTTCCCAGTGGGACGCTGATCTGATTATTATCGGTTCGCATGGCAGAAGGGGGCTCAATCGCCTGGTTCTGGGCAGCGTTTCCATGGCTGTGGTCGGCGCCGCCGAGTGCCCTGTCCTGGTTGTTAAAACGCGCGGCAACGGCACGACGCACGTTGATAAAGGCAGTGAGCAGGATACTTCCAGTAAAGATAAGGGACATCCGGTCAAGGTCTGACCGGATGACGATGGCCGTAGTTTTGACGAGCCAACGGAATCCGGTGCGGTAATTGCCCTGGCCAAACTGATACTGCCGGCGGTGTTGCTGGCCAAGTACGGATCGACTGAACTGCATATAAATCCCGAAGGCCGCGCTATTTTTGAGCGCCTCTCCGGCAAGCGGGCGATTATTTGTCCGAATCACCCCAGTTGGGACGATTCGGACATGATTTTTGCTCTGTCCAAGCTGGTGGACGAAAATTTTTACTACCTGACGGCCTGGGAGGTTTTTCACGGTCAAATCGGCTATCGCTACTGGCTGCAGCATATCGGTTGTTATTCCGTTGTCCGCGGCTTCCCCGACCGGCTTTCATTCAAAACAACCCGTGATCTGCTGGTGGCCGGTCGGCATAAAATCGTCATCTTTCCCGAAGGCGAAATTTCGCATGACAGTCGCAAGCTGCTGCCGCCCAGACCGGGTATGGTGCGGGCTGCATTCTCGGCCCTGCAACAGCTTTTGGCGCAGAACAAACGTGAATCTCTCTATCTCATTCCCCTGGTTTTGAAATATCGACTGCATGGAGACGTGGAGAATGTCTTGCAGGACTGTCTCTGGCACCTGGAATCGGCCCTCGATATCTACGGCCAGGATAGCTTTCCCCTGCATTTGCGCGTCAAGCGTGTGGCGGATGCGCTTTTGCGTCGCCTGGAGGGCGAGTATCGCGAACTGCCCGAGGCCGAGAGCGAGGCCGCTTTCAGCAGTCGAATCGATCGTCTGCGCGGCAAAATAATCGAGCATGTCAGTGCTGAATTGAGTTATCCCGTGCCGGCGGGCCTGAGTCAGATTGAGGCCGCGCATCTTCTCCAGAGCGTGGTTTACCGCGCCCTTTACGACAAGCGTGTGCATGGTCATTGCCATCCGGAGAAGCTGCCGCCTCGAGGAAAATTGCGCCTTCTGGCCAAGGACCTGCATCGGGTGGTGGATTTCATTTCCATCAGCGACGATTTCGTCAGCCCCGATTCTTCTTTTGAACGCCTGGCCGAGTTGATCGACTTGCTGGAGAACGAGATCCTGCATTGCCGCACGCACAAAGGCATAAAGACCGTATCGTTTCATGTGGGAGAGCCGATTGATCTGCTCAAGTATTACGATCGCTATCAGCAAAGCAAGAGGACAGTTGAAAACGAAGTCCTCAGTCGCTACGAGCAAGAGATGGAGCGGCTTTTGAGCTGCGACGAAGATTTGCAACCGGTCCCCGGGGTGGTGCAGAAAACCTGAAAAATCAGGGGCTTAAAGCGCTTAAAGTGCTAAAAAGGCAGAAAATGCCAAAAAGATGGAAAAACTGCTGATGGTTGAAGGAGAAGAAGTTCCCCAACCATCAGCAGTCTTGCTACGTAAGCCTCAGGCCCCTTGTTCTTCCTGGTGGATATCGAAGGACATGTTCTCCACCACCACTTCGGCGCACCCGAGGTGGGCGCCAAAGACTTCTATGAAGAAGTGCAGCTGCATTTTGCCCAGCAACTCCTCTTGCGGAACAGCCATATGGTGACCGCTCAAGCGGCTGTGGTCGGCGTAGTACCGGGTCAGAATCTCCCTGCCGCGCGCGGTGAGCTGGACCTGCACCAGGTCATTGAAGTTGACTTTGTGAACGGACATTTTGACTCTCCTGAGTAAACCAAATGACGGGGCGAGAGCGACGGCTGTCAGGCCGCTTCTTCGTTCAACAGTGCCTCCAGCGGCAGGAAGTGATCGCCGTCGCGGGTCATGAGCAGGACGCCGCAGCGATGATCGGCCGGGCGATAGTTCTGCCAGGGGGCGGCGGCGAGATTGGCATAGAGGGCCGCAACCCGGGAGGGGCAGATCTTGCCGTCGGCACGACCGGCGCAGAAGACATACATGCCGCTCGGGCCGAAGACCGGCGAGAGGTCGGCGTGGGTCAGCTCGAGCCGCTCAAGCAAACGGGCAAACTGGACGAGCTCGTTGTTGGCGAGCTCTTCCATGGTCTGGTTAGCGGACATGTTCTCATCCTTTTTGCTGGTGTTTCGGGGGTGTGGAGCGCTTTTGATTCGCGCAAGCTGGCAGGCACTAGCCAAACTGACAAACGCGTAATGCCACCACAGACGATAGCAAAGCCGGACGCAGTACTTCCTGGTCGATCGCTTCACTCATGACCGGCGGTCATGCAAAAAGGGCTCTGGTAGGCAAGATTGGTGGTGAAAGTAGTTGGTTGCCGCCGGGAATTGGAGGAAAAAGGAATACGCTCAATATACTTGCGGTCGTGGGGCTGAGGCAATGTGAGTGATGGGAAAACCTCGTATTTCGCTCTGTTCTTGCCTCGCCCAGTGGCGCGCGCCTGCGCCAGCTGTGCTAATAGGTGGTATCATATATGGTGGCGTAAACACAAAGAGACAACCCGGGTAAGCTCGGGTTGTCTGTGGCGAAATTTGGATGGGCAATGCTGTGCTACTGGCCTTAAAGTACAATGCCAGGTTGACACATGTCTGACATAGTTCGCCTCATGCTATATGTGGCGGATTTTAGACCGCCATAATTTCGCGCCAGTTGAACTTGACCTGCCTGTAGGAGTCGCTCTGAATGGCAATCATGGAACAGTGCAGTCGATTCATGATGCCGATGGCGGTTGAGCCGGCCCGACCGGAAGGGTTGCGGTTAGCGCCGTTGGCGCCGGTTACAACCAGGTCCGCCTGCCAGTCCAGGGCCAGTTCGCAGATGGCGTTTACGGCCGAATCATCGGTCAGGACGTCGGCTTCGATACACTTAAAACCAAATTTTTCAGTCAGCTCCTTTGCCTGAGCCTTCAGTTGTTTTTCCACTTCATTGAGGTGCTGGCGCTCCTTTGTGAAGATGGCACCGGCTTCGAAGAGATGAGTTTTGAGAGTTTTGTGTGTGCCCGTCGTCACGGTCGCCAGGCGGAAGTCTGTTTTAGGAGACCATTTCATCTGGGCCACCCATTCGATGGCCGCCTGCGCCTCGTGGGAGAGGTCGGTGGCGATGATCACCCGCCGGGGGCAGGAGCCTGATTTATTGGCTCGTATGGACTCCACCGAGCAGGGGCCGTATTTCAATACGCTAGCCGCCACACTACCAAGGGCACAGCGACTCTTCCAGTCCAGGTCGTGCGAACCCATGACGATATAATCGGCCGCCCAGTCGTAGGCCAGGTCGCAGATAACTTCAGTCACCTGGCCGGTCTCCATGCGGGATTCGACATTGGGAAATTTTTTAGCAAAGCGAGCCGTCGTATCGCTCAGCCACAAGCGCGCTTTGTAGGCATTTTCTTCCTGTTCAGAGGCCAGGGCGATCTTGTGGACGTTGCCATCTCCCATTATGACCGGCTCCAGCTGTTCAACTACCTGACAGAGGAGAAAAGCCGAATCGCGATCCCATTTTCGAGCCAATATCGTGTCGACTGCGGCGCGGCAACAGTCCTGATCGTCTAGGGGGATAAGCACTCTGGAGGTCAATCGTCACGTCCTGCTCTGATCATGTTACCCCGCGGTCCCGCTCTTCTTCAAGCGCTGCCTGCTCCTGTGTGCGTCTCCACTCATCGGGCGAGACACAGCAGGAAGTCTTCTTCTTGGGGGCGCAGGTGGGATTTTGCAACTGGTGGTCGTACCAGTACTGCTCGACTCGCTGCAGATGTCCGTCTTTAAATTCAGGGTAGTCCCGCTGAATTTCATCGTAGCCTGCCGAGTTGGGGGTGTCTCCGTACATGACCAGACGGTCGCCGTCGTTTTGCATCCAGTCATGAAATGTCGTATGGCTGGTTACAGCTGATTGGTGTGCCTGGCTGGTCTGGGCCCGCGACACTATGTCTTCTCCGCAGCGTCGGCAGATATGCGCTTGTTCTTCCGCTGCTTCTTGGTCGGTGTGGGCGTCCCTGCAGTGCGGCTGGTGGCTGTGTTGTCTCAGAGCCCTGAGATCTTCGGGACTGTGGGTGATCAGGTTCATGCAACAGTCAGGCAGGTAGAGCAATTCATGAAGAGCCTGGGCGAGCGCTCTATTGAATTGATCCCAGTAGTGGTGCACGGTGTCCATTTTCCCCTCAGACGGACGAATGCAGGTTTCTGAATTTGATGCTAACGACCTTCCGTGTCGTCTATATCCAGCATCACACCTATTATGGATATGTACATCAACTTACTGGTATCACCCATATGGGGGAACAAAAAGTGTAAAAATTGCTGTTACGGCGTTTCGGCCTGTCTGAGCACGGCCAGAATTTTTTCGGCGGCGCTCAGGATTTGTTCTGATAATGTGCGGCTGATGCTGCTGCCGATCTCGAAGTTGTCGCTGCCTGCCATCAGCAGAAAGGCCGGTCCGCGCCACTCGTATAACGTTTCGGCCAGACCAACCAGGGACTGGGGCTGGCAGTAGTGACTGAAGGCACTGGCCCGGCCCCGACCAGCTCCCACAGCGGCCGGCTGGGCATTATGCAGGTCCAGGTAGACGAGTGCACCGGGTTCGATGTCGGCGGCGGCATCGACAAAGATTACACCGGTCGAGGCCGCAATTTTTTCCGCCAGTTCCGGCCCCGGCAGCCTGGTACTGATCAAGTCGGCGCTTATGGAAAGTTGCGGCAATTGCCGCCGCAGTTCGTCAATCACCGCCGGGCCAAAGGCATCGTCACCACTGATTTCATTGCCGAAGCCGATGATCAGCCAGTTTCTATCTCTTTGCCTGGTCAAGCAATTTCCCCTGGGCGTCGAGCAATTGTATGTCCAGCGGCATCTGACCGATAGCGTGGGTGGAGCAGCTGAGGCAGGGATCGAAGGTGCGGATGACGGCTTCTATGCGGTTGAGGATGCCGTCGGAGAGCTTGTCCGATTTTATGTAGTGCTTGGCGGCCTGGGTGATGCCGCGGTTCATAGCCAGATTGTTGTGACCGGTGGCGATGATCAAATCGGCATAGGTGATAAGACCGTTGTCGTCGATTTTGTAGTGGTGCATGAGGGTGCCCCGGGGGGCTTCCGATATGCCGAAGCCCTCATGGGCATTGGCGTCGGCAAAGGCCCGCACATGGCTGTCCAGGATGTCGTCGGAGCGCAGGAGCTGTTCAATCATTTCGAAGGCATAGACTATCTCGATCAAGCGGGCCAGATGATAATGGAAAGCACTTTTGTGATCCAGCTGCTGGAAGAGGGCGAAGGCTTTGTCGGCCCTCGGCGTACCGCAATGCGAGGCCAGGTGCAGCCGCGCCAGGGGCCCGACCCGGTACATGCCGGCGGGATAACCCATGGGCTTGTAGTAGGGCGATTTGAGATAGCTGTGGGTGCTTATCGCTTCAGCAATGATTGTTTTGTACTGCTCGGGAGGCAGTTTGTCGACCACTGCCTGGCCGTTTTCGTCCGCCAGGCGCAGGTAGCCGTCATAGGTTTCCAGCTCGCCGTGGGCGCCGACAAGAGACATGTAGAGCCCGGGGAAGTTGGCGAAGACCGATATCTCTTCGCTGAATTTTTCCAGCTGGGCGTTGTACCAGGCCAGGGTGTCCTCGGCTATTTGCATGGCCTGCGGCAGTTTTTGCAAAATATAATCGCGGTTCTCGACGCTCAGCGGATGGCTGACGCCGCCGGCCACGACCCAGCCGGGATGGATTTTTTTGCCGCCCAGCAGCTCGATGATTTCCTGGCCCAGGGCGCGCAAATATATGCCGTTGCGAGCCAGGCTGGGGTTTTCGCGAGCGACGCCGACGATATTACGGGTGTCGGGGGAGGAGTCCATGCCCAGAAGCAGGTCGGGAGAAGAAAGATAGAAGAAGCTGAGGGCGTGCGACTGGGCTATTTGCGCCAGGTTGATGATGCGGCGCAACTTCACCGCCGTTGGTGGGATGCGCACCGACATCAGCATGTCGCAGGCTTTGGCCGAGGCCACCAGGTGGCTGACCGGGCAGATGCCGCAGATTCTGGCCATGAGCGAGGGCATTTCGTGGAAGGGCCGACCTTCGGCAAATTTTTCAAAACCCCGCAGCTGTGTCACGTGAAAGCGCGCTTCCTCGACACTGCCGTTGTCATCCAGATGGATAGTGATTTTGGAGTGGCCTTCGATGCGTGTGACCGGATCGATTTCGATGATTCTGCTCATTTTTATGGTCTCTTCTGCTGCTCTCGTATTTTGCTGTTACAGGCCAAAGCGGCTTGTGGCCTGGATGTCTGGTTGTCTGCCAGCCAAAAGCTCGGTGATGACGGTGAAGATCGTGTCGGCCGAAGGCGGGCAGCCCGGAACAAAAACATCGACTTTGACAAAGTTATGAATAGGCTTGGCCTGCGGTCGCAAAATCGGCACGGAGTCCGGCTGTCGCGGCACGCCGCCGTCGCTGACTCTGTCCAGTACCGCTTTTACGCTGATGATATTGCGCATCGATGGGACATTGGCCGTGACGGCGCAGTCTCCCAGGGAGACAAGGATTTTTGTGTGTTCGCGCACTTTCAAAATTTTGCTCAGGTCCCCTTCGCTGCTGACTGCTCCTTCCACCAGGGTGATGTCCACCGACTCGGGGAAATCCTTGCGGTCCACCAGGGGACTGTATACCAGGTCGGCCTGTTGCAGCAGGTCGAGCAGGCGCATGTCGGTGTCGAGCAGAGACATGTGGCAGCCCGAGCAGCCGTCCAGCCAGACTGTGGCCAGGGTGGGCAGTGTTTTGGCGCTGGTCATTTTTTATCCTCTTTCATTTCCGCCAGATAGACGAGAAACTCGGGGTTCTTTTCCATTTCGCCGGCGGCCTTGCCTTTTTCGTATAGGGCGCCGGTGGGGCAGACCTGGACACATTTGCCGCAGCTGGTGCAGCTGGGCGAATCGCCCCAGGGCTGATGCAGGTCGGAGATCAATTGCGATTTGATGCCGCGGCCGGCGATGTCCCAGGTATGCGCCCCTTCGACCTCGTCGCAGACGCGGACGCAGCGCGTGCAGAGAATGCAACGATTGGCGTCGAAGACAAATCTGTCGTGGGAAGCGTCCACCGATCTCTGCGGATAGCGATAGGGCAAAGTAATGTGGTCGACCTTGAGATCGTGGGCCGTGTCCTGCAATTCGCAGTTATTGTTGGAGACGCAGACCGAGCAGATATGATTGCCTTCGGTAAAAAGCATTTCCACAATAGTCTTGCGATAGCCGGCCAATCGCGGTGAATCGGTGGTGATTTCCATGCCTTCGTGGACATTGGTGACACAGGCCGGGACCAGTTTAGGTGAGTTCTTTACCTCCACCAGGCAGAGGCGGCAGCCGCCCCAGTCTGAGATGCCATCGAGCTGGCAGAGCGTCGGTATTTCTATACCGTGCTCGCGGGCCACGTGCAAAATGTTCTGGTCATCGCGACCGCTCATTTCCTGGTCGTTGATTCGTAGTGTTACAACGCGCATGTCGGCCTCCTCAGATCCTGACCAGCGGGGGCGCAGACACCGGCGGGACAGACATGTCCGACGATGTGCGCCAGGTATTCCGATTTAAAGAAGCGCAGTGTGCTCAGCACCGGATTTGGTGCGCCCTGGCCCAGCCCGCAGAGACTGGTAAATTTGACCATGTCGCAGAGACCCTCTAATTGAGCCAGTTCTTCCAGGGTGCCTTCGCCTTTGGTAATGCGATCGAGCATGTCGTACATGTGGGCGGTGCCCACACGGCAGGGCACACACTTGCCGCAGGACTCGGCGGCGCAAAATTGCATAAAAAATTTGGCTACGTCTACCATGCAGGAGCTGTCATCCATGACAATCATGCCGCCCGAGCCCATGAAGGATCCCAGGGCCATGAGCGATTCGTAGTCGATACCCGAGTCCAGATGCTCTTCCGGAATACAACCGCCGGCCGGGCCGCCGGTCTGCACCGCCTTAAACTTGTGTCCGTCGGGCACGCCGCCGCCGATGTCGAAGATCATCTGGCGCAGTGTCGTACCCAGAGGCACTTCCACCAGACCGGTATTTTTGATGCGACCGCTGAGGGCAAAAGTTTTTGTGCCCTTGCTCGTGGCCGTGCCGATGGCCGCATACCAGGCGGCTCCCTTTTCGATGATGGGGACGATATTGGCATAGGTCTCGACATTATTGATAAGCGTTGGCTTGCCCCACAGGCCGGATTCAGCCGGATAGGGCGGGCGGGGACAGGGCAGACCCTTGCCTCCTTCAATCGATGAAATCAGGGCTGTTTCTTCGCCGCAGACGAAGGCCCCGGCTCCCAGTCTCACTTCCACGTTGAAATTGAAGGAAGTGGAGGCGATGCGGTTGCCCAGCAGTCCGTGTCTTTCGGCGTTCAAAATGGCGGTCTGGACTCGTTTAACCGCCAGCGGATATTCGGCTCGCACATAGACATAGCCCTGGCTGGCGCCTACGGCGTAGGCGGCTATGGTCAGGCCTTCCAGCACGCGGAAGGGATAGTCTTCCAGAACGCTGCGATTCATGAAGGCACCGGGGTCGCCTTCATCGGCGTTGACGACAACGTACTTTTGATCAGCCTGGGCCTTGGCCACCGTGCTCCATTTCAGCCCGGTGGGATAACCGGCCCCGCCGCGTCCGCGCAGGCCGCTTTTGGTTATCTGGGCGACTACTTCCTCGGGGGCCATTTCGGAGAGCACTTTGAAAAGTGAGCCGTAGCCGCCCACGGCAAGGTAGTCTTCGATGCGCTCTGGATCAAGACGTCCGCGCAACTCGGTGACAATGCGCAATTGTTTGCTGAAGAAATCACTGCCGCTGTCGCAAACCAGGTGCTTGATTTTTTCCTGCGCCTGGCTCTTTGTCGAGTCCTGCAATGAATCGATTATGGGAGCGGCGTCTTCGGTGCTCACTCTTTCATATATCACGTCCTGATTGGCGACGGTGACTATGGGGGCACTGGCGCAGTTGCCCTGACAGCCGCCGGCGGAGACCCGGCAGCGCTCGGTCAGTCCGCGCTCTTTGACACTGGCTTGCAGTGCCGTCAGCACAGTCCCGCTCTGCACCGACTGACAGGCAGTGCCCATGCAGACATAAATATGATCGGCGCAGCCGGCCTGCTGGTCCTGCTCGTATTTTCTTGCTTCGGCCAGATCTTCGACACCGGCCAGTCGTTTTTCGTTGGGATAATTTGCCATTTATTTGCTTTCTTCATTCCATTTTTGAAACGTTTGCTCGATTGTTTCCGGTGTGGCATGACCCAGCACCTGGCCGTCCATGATTACCGCCGGGGCGATGCCGCAGGCCCCGACGCAGCGTGCTTCGAGGAGTGAGATATTGTTGTCGGCGGTTGTTTCTCCTACATGCAGACCATATTTATTTTCCAGTGAGTTGAGCAATTTTTGACCGCCTTTGATGTAGCAGGCGGTGCCCATGCAGACGACACAGTTGTGTTTGCCCGATGGTTTAAGGGTGAAAAGACTGTAGAAGGTAGCGACGCCGTAGACTTTGCTGAGGGGTACGTGCAAACTGGCGGCGACGAAGGACATGGCCGCTTCATCCAGATAGCCGAAGCAGTTTTGCACAGTGTGCAAGGTCTCAATCAGTGAGCTCTGTGAATGGCCATGGCGACGCATGGTGGCGCTCACTATGCGCCAGCGCTTGTCGTCGGAGGGTGGGACGGCACCGCTTTTCAGTTCATGGGTTTTGCTGAGCATTTATCACAACCTATCTTTCGGCTTAGAGCCAGGTTATTTCTCGTGCCTGGCGTTCCAGGCCCTCACGGAAATCCGGATGGGCAATGGCTATCAGTGCCCGGGCCCGATCTTGTAATGTTTTGCCGTAAAGCTGAGCGATACCGTATTCGGTGACAATGTAGTGCACGTCGGCGCGGGTTGTAACGACCCCGGAGCCTTTGTCGAGGTAGCCGGTGATGCGTGAGATTTTCCCGCCCTTGGCGGTGGAGGGCAGGGCGATAATGGCCTTGCCGCCTACTGCCCGGGAGGCGCCGCGGACAAAGTCCACCTGACCGCCAAAACCGCTGTAGAGGCGGGTGCCGATGGAATCGGCCGAGACCTGTCCGGTGATGTCCACTTCCAGGGCGGAATTAATCGAGGTCATCAGGTGGTTTTGAGCGATGACAAAGGGATCGTTGATGAAGTCGCAGGCCTGAAATTCTACCAGGGGATTTTCGTCGATGAAGTCATACAGTCTCTGGCTGCCGAAAACAAAGCTTACCGCCGATTTGCCCGGAATCAGCGTTTTTTTGCTGTTGTTGATGACACCGCTTTCGATCAGGTCGATCACTCCGTCGGAGAACATTTCGCTGTGCAGGCCCAGGTTTTTTTTGTCTGTCAGTGAAGCCAGCACGGCATTAGGAATGGCTCCTATACCCAGCTGCAAGGTAGCTGCGTCCGGTACCAGCGAGGCCACATGACGTCCGATGGCCAGTTCTATTTCGCCTGGTTTCTCGGGCATTAACTGCGGCAGGGGGCGAGATACGGGTATCAATTTATCGATTTTACTGATGTGCAGTAAACTGCCGCCCCCCGTGCGCGGCATGCGGTCATTGACCTCGGCTATAACCAGACGGGCGCATTCAGCGGCGGCCCGGCTGCAATCCACCGAGGGACCTAGACTGCAATTGCCTTCCGCGTCCGGGGGTGAAACCTGCAGCAGACAGACATCGATGGGGATGACCCGCGAGCGCAGCATGTTGGGTATTTCGGAGAGAAATGCCGGGGTATAGTCGGCTCTACCTTCATTTATGGCGGCCCGTACATTGCTGCCGATGAACAATGCCTGCAGGCGAAAATTATCCTTATATTGAGGGGCCACATAATCGGCCGTACCCATAGTCATAAGATGGACGATGCGCACGCCCCGCAGCTCGGAGGCGCGGTTGATCAGGGCCCGGACGAGCAGTTCGGGCTCGCAGGCATGGGAGTGCACATAGACCCCGTCCCCCGATTGCACGAGTGCCATTGCTTCTTCGGCGCCGATTATCCTGTCGGCGTAGCGCTCGCGCCAGTCACTGATAACTTTCATTGCGGTGCTCATTGAAAAAACCTCTGGCTTACCTCTGCCAATATCCCATTCCGGGCTTAGACATTCATCAGCCTAAAGATTGAATCTTTTCCCCCCGGTACCTGGCAAAATGTAGATACAAGAACACATACCCAATGGTGTAAAAAGTGAATACCGTTAATGTTGCCGCCAAGAAAAAATCCGCCGTCGCCGGCTATTTTGCCTTTGACAGTTTGAAAAACGGCCGCACCGTTTTTGTGCGCGCCATTACGCCGGCTGATCGCGATTTGCTCCGGGAAGGCATGCACCATCTGAGCAAGCAGTCGCTTTACAATCGCTTTTTCACCTATAAGGATGACCTATCCGAAAAAGAACTCGATTATTTTACCAATGTTGATTTCGTCAATCATGTGGCGCTGCTGGCTGGTTTTTATCAAGACGGACACTTCGAACCGGCAGCCACGGCCCGTTATATAGTATCGACCGATCCCAAGCAGGCCGGCAGCGCCGAGCTGGCCGTGACCGTGGCGGAGGAGTATCAGGGTATGGGTTTTGCTACCGTGCTGATGCAGCATCTGTCGCGCATCGCCGGGGCCAATGGTTTGAAAGAGCTGGTCGGGCTGGTTTTGCCCGGCAATACAAAAATGCTCTCTGTCCTCACTCGTACGGGCCTGCCCTTTAAGCGCACCCTGGATGATATGGGCGAATGGGAGATCCGACTTAACCTCGAGAGCCTGCAAGCCGAGCGTGCTAAATAAATCATCCCCTGGGCTGAGGCCTGAGAATCGAACAGTGGAGGCGACGGAGCCGCCGGTTATGCGACATTAGGACCAGTGAGACCAGAGCAAGCGGCCCGGGCCCAGGAGGTAGGAAATGAGAGTTCTAATCGCCGTCGAAGATTCTCCTTATAGCCGAGAACTTATTGACGAAGTAGTTAAGAGGCGCTGGCCAAGGGACACGTCTTTTAAGGTGCTGACGGTGGTTACACCCCTTCCGCCGGCGGCCGCTCTTGCCAGTGCCGATAGTCTCACCATTCAGGAGTTGAGGCACAAAGAAGCGGAGGCAATTTGTTCGGAGTACCGCCACATACTTCTTAATGGTATCGCCGGCAGTGACGTACATTTTGAAGTGCGTGAGGGTCATGTTAACGATGAAATAGTTTGCTCGGCCGTCAGGTGGGGTGCCGATCGCATCATCATGGGAGCCAATACGGGACTGGCCAGCGAGCCGCGTCCTACCGGCTCTTCCAGCAAGATGGTGGCCCGTCATTCGCCCTGTACCGTGGAGATAATCGTGCCGCCTTCGCATAAGACGGCCAAACGTGAAGCCTCGGCTCTGGCTCTGACCTAGGGCCGGTCTGAGCAAAATTTTTCAGCAAGAATAAGCGCCAATATTTGACTTTTGAACTGTAACCGGTGTTGATGGTAATCATTCTTCGGAATGATTACGGGAATGCTTGAATTGGCATTGCCCCGGATCTTGTCACTGATCGATCAATCTTGTGGGCGATGCCGGCTGTGCTTCAAACTTTTAAGCTAGTGACATGCCGGTAATTGTCATCTGGCGCCAGAAATGCAGAGGAAGGCAGTTATGAACGACAAATCTAAAAGTGGAAATTTTCCGATTCTCAGGAGTGAGACCTGTAGCTACGAGCCGCCGGCGGGTGATTGCTCTTGCCCCCCTGTGGATAGCATTGAGCCATGTCCTTGCGTTAACCTGAGCAATCGCTGGTCCAAGGAAAGTGTGGAAAAGCGTAAAAAGCCGCCGCGGCAGCGAGGACTGGTTGCTTACCTGCGCACCACCGATGATGGCATAAGCATTGACGAACAGAAAAAATTGATTGATGAGTTCTGCCAGGGTAAGGACTATTATATCGCCGCAACTTTCCATGAGCAGGGCAAACCCGGACCGGCACTGCGTGACGCTATGCGCGCCTGCGACCACAACGACGGTCTGATTGCCATCGACCTCAATCGTTTTGTGGAAAATCCAAACGATCGTCTGCGGGATCTCAGACCATTTGTTCATCACTTTTTCTGTCATTCTTCCAAACATTTGATCGCGATTGAAGAGGGTATAGATACTGGTTCTACGCTGGGCCAGGCCAATGCTATAGCAGTCCTCAATCACGTCAAGGAGTTTAGCTAAGTCGATTTAGCTGAGGAGTCTATGAGTACTGACGGAAGATCTTTGAAATTTCCCAACGCCCGCCTTCATTTGCACGAGCTTCTTTCGGCCAGGCATATGTCGGGTCCGGAAGCTCTTGTCGAGGGTGCCGAACACTTTGGTTTGATCCAGGCAGATTCCTCCGCCTCTTTGTTGAGCAAGCCGGCTCAATACCACTGTCCCTGTCTTTCAACTACAAAAAGTATTGTCGAAAAACATTTTGACGAGCGCTCGGATCAGGTCCATTTGCAAAATCTTGATCGGGCTGAAGTCTGGCAGGCAATTGAAAAAAATATTGGTGTGATCGATTGTCGAGTCGATTGTAAGGCCCTCGGTCAGAAATCCTGTCCCCAGGCTAATTCCTGCTGCCATAAAATGGCGCCTATCTTTTTCGATATTTTATTGCAGCAGTTGCGCCGCTATTCCTGAGGTTTGTTGGGCAACTCGAAGGAAAAAGTGCTGCCCTTGCCCAGGGTGCTGTCGCACCAGATGCGGCCGTGGTGACCTTCCACGATGCGTCGGCAGAGATAGAGTCCCAGTCCGGTGCTGGCGTAATAGCGCCCGGTGGAACCGGCCTGCCAGAAGCGCTGAAACAATTTTGGTTTGTTTTCTTCGGGCACGCCCTTGCCGGTGTCTATAACCTTAATCGTGGTCTTATCCGGCTCCTGCTTAATGGAGACGGTAATGGTGCCGCCCGAAGGAGTAAATTTGAGTGAGTTGTCTATTAGATTTTGAATCACTCGACGAATTTCATCCTCGTCGCAGATCACTTCCAGGCTGTCGGCTAAAAGCCTGGCCTGCAGGGTGACACCCTTGTCCTGGGCCAGGGGCATGATTTCGGTCACCATCTGGGTGATGATCGCCGCTAAATTGCAGCTCTTCATTGAGAATTCTTTGACGCCGCTGTCGAAGCGATAAACATCCAGAAGGGTCTGCACAAGCCCGTAGAGTGCGCTGTTGCTCTGCAAAATGGTATTGAGAATTTCTCTTTGCGGATCCGATACCGGTCCAAAATCGCCGTCCAGGAGATAGCCCACGGCCCGGTTGGTGGCCAGGACCGGTGTTTTCAGGTCGTGGGTGAGGGTGGCGACAAAGTCTTCGCGCTGCTGGTGCAGAAGCACCCGGTCTGTGGCGTTGGCGAACATGGCCACCAGGCCGGTGCATTTGCCGCTTTCGTCCTTGATCGGCCAGATGGCCCAATCCCAGTAGGTGCTGTCGCTGACGCCGCTGGTGGGCAAATTGAGCAGTTCGGTGGTGCGCCGGCATGACTGGCCGCTTTTCAGCACATCTTCGAAGTCGGATTTTTTCAGGCCGGGGGCGATTTGAAAGAGTGACTGTCCCATCACATCGGCGCGGGTGGCTTTGTCGACAATGGAGACAAATTCATCGTTGCATTCCAGACAGATGAAATCATCACTCATGCTGACAATACCAAGGGGAGCGTTTTCCACAATCGACGCTGTGACCCTGCGCTCCATCTCCAGTTCGCGAATGGAATCCCGGTGCCGGCGAATGGAATTTTCCTTGGCCGAAATGTAGCACTCGATGGCCAGGCCCATATCGAAGAAAATAAGTTTCATCAGGGCCGAGAGGGCCTTGGTCAGTTTGCCGTCGGCGCGATCGGTGTGTTCGACTATTTGCGGTAAAAACCAGGAGAGCACACGGTTATAGGCACCGATATACCATTTGGGATCGAGATCGATGCGATGGTGGGTCGAGCCTACGCCCAGACGATCGGCCACATATTCACGATTGTAATTGCCCTTGGTGAAACGTTTGAAATAAGCCTTCTGGGCATGCTGGGCGTGTTTCAGGACATGATCGTTGGGAAAAAAGGAGCGAGTTTCCTCAAAAGAGAGGAAATGGGCGTACATACTTTCTATCAATTCGTCGATATTGCCGCCCACGATGCGGTCAATATCACGTTCTATGATGGCCTCGTCTTCCGGGTTGAATTCCAGCCAGCGCTTACGCAGGTCAATCTCGCGCTCTCCCAGCTCCTTGACTGTGGAGTTGTTCAGGTCATCTTTTGGAATGTTCATTTAGCCCCGGACGCGGCGGTGTATTTATCGAGTACTAAATACTACTAATCGCCCACGCTTAAATTGTGTCATATCAGCATATAATAAGACTTCCTGCATACTTCGTACAGCTTCACGCAAGTCGGAAAAATGGAAGAAAAACCTGTTATCAATATATTGCTGGTCGAGGACCATGCCCTGACAAGAATGGGTCTCAAGGCGGCTTTCAGACGTACATCCGATATCTGTGTCATCGGTGAGGCGGCCAATGGTGAGGAAGCTATTGAAAAGGCCCGCGAGCTCAGTCCCAATGTGATTTTGATGGATGTTGGCATGCCGGTTATGGACGGCATACAGGCTTCGCGCCATATTGTGGCTGAATTTCCCCATATGAAAATTGTGATGTTGACACAGCATGACAACGACAGTGATATCTTGGCATCTCTGGCCGCCGGGGCCTCCGGCTACTGTCTCAAGGATGTCGAACCGGAGCGGCTCTATACCGCTGTCCGTTCGGTGAATGCCGGTGATGCCTGGCTCGACTCCACCATTGCCAGCCGTGTACTGCGCCATTATTCGATGCCCGCAGCCATGGCGCCGGCCTCAAGCGATGCGGCGGTGAGCGTTGCCGCCCCTGAGCCGGTTGCCGCGGCGCCTTTTGAGGATGTAACCGATAGACCGGCCCCGGACGCACTATCGGTGCGGGAGCTTGAGGTCTTGAAGTTGATTGTCGACGGCATGTCCAATCAGGAAATCGCCGATAAGCTGACGATTTCTCTGGCCACGGCCAAGACCCACGTGCGCAATATTTTAAACAAGCTGGCCGTGGATGACCGCACCCAGGCTGCCGTCCACGCTATGCGCCGACGACTGGTCTAGGACCCTCTCTCTATTTATTCTTTTATTTGCCGGGCTGGCCACAGGCCGCAGCACTGGCCTTGCGCAGTTTGACCACTTCAACGGTGCACGGAGCTTCGTTGACTATGGCCGCCGCCACGCTGCCGATGCCGGTTTTGCGCGTACCGGTGTCGCCGTGCGAACCGACAATGAGCAGGTCCGCGCCCCATTCCTGCGCCGTTTTTAAAATCGCCGGCGCGGCGCTGCTGACCAGAACGTGGCCAGTGACCGACAGGGGCCAGACTTTAGTGCGAAGATGCTCCAGCCGCTGGTCCAGAATAATATGGCTCTGGTGCACGCATTGTTGCTGGATTTCCCAGTTTTCACACGGCTCCACCGACGTTATTACGCTAAACTCCGTACCGGCCGGCCAGCTTCGCAGGGCTATCTGTTCAAGCACCTCATCGGCATAGCTTGAGCTGTCCACTCCCACTAATACTTTCATACTGCACCTCGCTTTTTTACTCGGTCCCATATCTGGTACCTCTGGCTTCTATCCCGCTGCCGCTCTGGGCTGCTCGGTGGAGGAGGCACTTCTCTTCAAGGTATCGATTATTCTTGCAGCACAGCTGGAGGCCGTCTTGACCTGTTCAGCTCCGATGGCATACGAGCGGCCTGTGCCTTTACCGCTGGTGCGCTGGGCTGCCGCTGAGATATTCAGGAGAATTATCCGTCGCGGGAATCCTGGTTTATTGCGGGCCGGTCGCAGCTCGTCGGCTATTGCCGATTCGGCTTGCGAAAGGCACTGCAGTTGCGCCTGAGACTGGGTCTGGAATTGATTGAGTATCTCATTTCTGGGATGCACGCGGCGCTCCAGCAGCGCGCCCATGTCGATCATGAAAACATTGGGAGCTGTCTCCCCTTCGCTGATGCAAGCATCTATGATGATTGCAGCCCTGTGACCGATCAGGCATTCCACCAGTCCATCGTCCGGTGCGGAGAGATTGAAACAACAAACATCCTTGAGCACGGCCTGGGGCAGTGCGTTGAGGATGGCCGAGACAAATTTTTTCTTGCCGGCGCAGGCCGCTGTTAGTGTGATTAAGGCAAGGCCCCGGGCCTCGTTTTCATCAACGTGGCTGCATGAGCACTGTTTTTTTGTTGTTGCGCTAAACATGGGAGCACCATCTGTCTTTATTTACTGCTTGCTGCTTTTGCCGGGGTCTTTTTGCTCTTTGTCGTTGTCGTCTTTTCTTTGACGATTTCGACCGAGCAGGGTGCGGCGGCGATGACCGCTTCCGCTACGCTGCCCATGAGTAATTTTTCCAGGCCGCTGCGGCCGTGCGAGCCCATGATAATCAGGTCCGCACCCCATTCGCGGGCCGTGTCGACGACCGCCTGACCGGCTCTACCCTGTACGACACGATGTTCAATTTTCAATTTATTGCCCAGTTTTTCCTGGAGGGTGGCCGCTTCTCTTGCGACCAGCTCCTGGGCAAAGGCACTGAGCTTGTTCAGCCATTCGGCGTCGACGACAAAACCGCAGTCGGGAAAGCCTGTAAGCGCAGGCACTTCCACGACATTGAGAATCAAAAATTCGGTGTCTCCCCACCAGGGCTGCGTGGCAAGATGCTCAAGGACTCTCTTGCTGCATGGTGAATCATCAATCGGTGCTAAAACTTTCATCTCTCCCCCTCGGCAGTCTCTAGTGGTGCGCTTCCATGATCATCGCTTCTTGCTTTTTTTTAGGTGCCGCCTCGGTCTGAGTCTGTTTGGCCCGAACTATCTCAATAGAGCATGGGGCCTGGGCCGCCAGCTTCCCGGCTACACTGCCCAGCAAAAAGCGCTGTAATCCTTTTCGGCCATGGGAGCCGACCACAAGTAAATCCGCCTGCCATTTTTTTGCTTCTTCGATAATCACATCGGCGATAGGGCCTTCCAGTACTTCGCCCGTGACCCGGCCTTCGCCAAATAGTTTGGCCAGCTGCGCCACTTTGTCGATCACCAGTTTCTGGTGGTGCTCAACGATCTGGCGTTCCACTTCCAGCACCGTATTTATAGATGAGGCTGAGGTTGCGCCGGCGAAGCAGTATTGCGTAGCCAGTGATTCAACTACAGTGATAATCCTGAACTCGGTTGCCGTCGGCCAACTCCTGTCGGCTACCGCATCGACCGCTGCGCTCGAAAATTCGGACTCTTCGATGGCCAAAAGTACTTTCATCGATTTCACTCCCACTGCCTGCTTACAATGCCTACTCTGTCATTTTCGCAAGCGCTGCCCGGCTGCACATCCGTCAAAGGATTTAGTCATCCGTTTGTCCCGGCCTTAACCGCCGGGCTCGATCATCCTAAAGAATTAGTGCCGCTTCCAATCGAAAGAGGGAGCCCTTGAGGTGGATGACGGCCCGGGGCCCGACCTGGTAGCCTTGGTTTATTAGCATTGAGGAGAGGCGTATGAAAAACTGGAAATTGCCGGCGATCCTTGTAGTGGCCATGGCTGTTCAATGGGCGGCGGGCCAGGATGTCTCTCTGGCTAAGTCCAAGTCCGGGGAGGAGCTCTTCAAGCTCAATCACTGCGCCTCCTGTCATTCAGTGGCCGGTCAGGGGGGCTGTCTCGCTCCACCCCTCGACGGTATCAGCAAGCACAGGGGGAAAGAATTTATCCTGGTGCGCATTACCGATGAAAACTGGGCGAAAAAAGAATTCGCCAGAATTTATCCGCACGAGGAGCTTTTGCAGGAGCATCCCCGCTTGAAATCCGCCCAGGCTAAAGAAATTGCCGCCTACTTGATGACTGTGCCCGAGGCTAAAACCGCGTACAGTGTCAAGGGGCACAAACCTGTGCCGGGTGCTGGTTCGCAGCACCCGGGGGCAGCCAAGACCAGTGGGGCCGAGGAAAAACAACAGATTGCCGCCGGCAAAATACTGGTGAACGACCGGGGCTGTCTGGCCTGTCATTCAATCGGGGTGGCCGGCGGTCACTTCGCGCCAAACCTCGATGGTATCAGAGACAGGCATGATCGCACTTATGTGGCCGCACAGATCAAGGCCGCCGAAATGATGACACATAACTACCCGGATGAATATCAGGGCCGGGGAAACGTCATGCCTCCTTCTAACTTGACTGATAATCAAATACAATCGGTAGTGAGCTTTTTGATGTCGCTTCCGAAGCAATAAGTAACTTACTGACATCAAATACGTGGTATCAACTCGTATTTCCTTAGTCAGTGGTGAAAATATGAACTGGAAGTGGAAGCTGTCGGTCCTCTTCGTCTTGATAGCTGGTTTTTCTACCCTGATTTTTATGGGGCACGAAACCAGCACACAGGCGCCGCCGATTCCGGGACGGGTTGTTGATACCGCCGGTAATACTGTATTTACGGGCGAAGATATCCTGGCCGGACAGGGGGTTTTCCAGAAGTACGGTCTCATGGACGTGGGCTCGATTTTCGGTCACGGTGCCTACAACGGGCCGGATTTTTCGGCTGATTATTTGCACCGCGCCGCCGAATTGAATCTAGATCAACTGTCTCAGGCTAAATATTTCAAGAAATTTGCCTCTCTGGATGTCGAGTCAAAAGCGCAGCTTAAGAGTCTTCTGACCACCGATTTGAAGTTGAATCGTTATGATGCCGCGGCCAATGTCCTGCCCTGGACCCGTGGCCAGGTTAATGCCTACAATCAGCTCATACCTTATTACGACGGGCTTTTTGCATCGCCGGAAAAGCTGGCCCTGCCGGCCGACTATATCAAAGACAAAAACGAACGTTTGCAGCTGACTCGTTTCTTTGCCTGGAGCGCCTGGGTCTGCTCCACCAACCGACCGGGCAAAGACTATACATACACCAATAACTGGCCGCCCGAGACCCTGGTGGGCAACGGCCCGAACATGCATATCTTCTTCTGGAGCGCCATGAGCTTGATTATGCTCGTGGGCGGCATCGGCCTGACCCAATTTCTTTTGAGCGCCTTCCCCGGCCTGGGCTGGGCTCCCGACGGCGGTGAGATGAAGGACAATGTGGCCGGCTTTAAGCCCTATCCCTCGCAAAAGGCCATCTATCCCTATTTTGTCGTGGTCTGCCTGCTCTTCCTGGTGCAGGCGGCTTTCGGCGTGGTGACTGCGCATTATGTCGTCGAAGCCGGCGGCTTCTATGGTTTTGATACGAAATCAATCCTGCCTTACAGCATCACTCGCAGCTGGCATCTGCAATTGTCCATTCTCTGGATAGCCACCGCATGGCTGGCCGGCGGCATGTTTATCGCATCGATGCTCTCCCGCCACGAACCACGTGGCCAGCACTGGTTGGTAAAGATCTTGTTTGTGGCTATCGTCATTGTGGCCGTGGGTAGTATGGGCGGAGAATGGCTGGGCATCAAGGATATGCTCGGCAAAAACTGGTTCTGGTTTGGTCATCAGGGCTGGGAATATCTGGAGCTCGGTCGCTTCTGGCAGATCCTGCTCACTATCGGCATGGTGCTCTGGGCTTTCATTGTCTGGCGCAGTATCCGTCCCCTGCTGCAGGGCAAGGAGCACGGCAGTTTGCCTCATATGCTGCTCTACGGAGTCTTTGCCATTCCGCTCTTCTTTAGTTTCGGCATGATGTATCACCCCGGCACTAATTTTGCCGTGGCCGATTTCTGGCGCTGGTGGGTGGTGCATCTCTGGGTTGAGGGCATCTTCGAGCTCTACACGACAATAATCGTTGCCTATTTCTTCCACAGTCTCGGCATGGTTTCGGAAAAATCGGCTCTCTCGGTCATTTACATCGACATTATTTTGTACCTGGGCGGCGGCATTGTCGGCATCGGCCATCACTATTACTGGACGGCGCAACCGGCTATAAATATGGCCCTGGGCTCGATGATCTCGGCTCTGGAAGTGGTGCCCCTCACTTTGCTCACTATGGAAGCCTGGAAATTTATCGAACTGGCCAAGGTTGAAGGGTCAATCAAGAAGTTTTCCCATTACTGGGCGATGATGTTCTTGATTGCCGTCGGCTTCTGGAACTTCCTGGGGGCGGGGGTTTTCGGCTTCCTGGTCAATACTCCCATTGTCAGCTATTACGAACATGCCACCTATTTGACCTCCAACCACGGACACGCCGCTCTCATGGGTGTCTACGGGATGCTGGCCGTGGCGGCGGTCCTGTTTTGCACGCGCTATTTGATTGAGAACGACGCCTGGAGCAATAAGCTCATAGGCATATCTTTCTGGTGTCTCAATGTGGGTCTTTTGCTCATGCTCCTGCTGGATATTTTCCCCGCCGGTCTGATTCAGATGCTGGCCAGTTATAATCATGGCTTCTGGTACGCACGCAGTTATGAATTTATTCATTCCTCCAGATTTCAACTCTTTACCTGGCTGCGTATCGTTGGAGACCTGACTTTTATCCTTGGTGGTGTGGTTCCCCTTGTGATTGTTGTGCTCAGAGGTGCGTTTCATTTGCGCAAGGCCGAGCAGCCAGTCTGAGGCAGTGAGCCGGTGTGGAACGGGAACTGACCTGTCATGAGCAATTTGAACCTTCTGGCCATAGGCTTTCCGGCTTTTCCTGCCGGACAGTGCGCCAGCCTTGTCACGGCCAGACCCCTGGAAAATTACGACATTGTGGTAATCAATCCGGTCAGCCCCCTGCATCTGCTCACCGGTGATTTCACCACCATTGCTTATCCCGCCTCCGGTCGCTTTGCTCGTCCGGTTGAGGTCGACGATCATGTCTTTCGCTCCTGGGAAATTTTCAGCGATGTGCGCATCAGTGAGCTGGCCTCCTTTTTATTGCGCGGTGGCTTGCTTGTTTTTTTCCTTTCGCCCGGAATAGTCGTCACCTCGGCTGATGGCGGCAGCAATATCGGCAATTATTTCTGGCTGGACACACTGGCGCCCGATGGGGCTTCCCAGGGCTATGACCGTAAGATTTTGCATCGACCGGCCGCCGGTCCCGTCGTTATCACCGAGGCCGGTAAAAGTTCGGATTTTGCCAGCTATCTGCAAAAATTTGATGCCACCGCCTACGCCACCATCCCCAGAGGGGCCCTGGCGGAAGGATTCATACCTCTGGCTGAAACCGCCACCGGGGACTGCGCCGCCGGACATCTGCCCTGCGGCGATCATGAGGGAGGCATAGTCTTTTTGCCGGGCCCCTACCAGCAGCATCTGGAAGGTGAACTTCTGCACTGTCTCGAGCGCTGGAGCAAAAGGCGCGAGGGCAATGGTGAAAGCGACCTGAGGCAGGCCGCCGCCAGTCTCGACGAGGCCCTTTTTGTGCAGCAGTGCATCGCGTATTTTGAGGGTCAGGGCCTGGTCTGCCGCGCCAGTGAGAACGCCGCCAACGAATACACGGTGGTCGATCGCGAGCAGTCCGAAATAATCGTGCGGGCGGTTTTTCAGGACGAGCGCTTTGCCGACTACAGCAGCATCCGGCGCGAACTGGCGGCCCTGGCCGATTCTATCATCAAATGCTGGAGCCAGGCCAAGGCCGAACCGGCCGGTTTGCTGGTCCTGGCCCAGGGCAAAAAACTGCCCAGCAACAGGGTGACCGAGAGCACCAAGGATGATCCCACTTTTGATCGCATCGCCGATAAGTACCGCATTGCCCTGCTCTACAGCGACACTTTTGTCGGTGGTCTGGAACAGTGGTCGTCTGACAACGGCAAGGCGACACTGACCGAGACCTTCGAGCTCTAAAATCTTCTATACTTTTCCCAGCTGTTGGTGCTGATGCAAAGTGAGGCGGGGAAATGGCCGAGACGATTCTGGCGCGACTTTTTCATGATCTGCCCGGTCTCGGGGGCAATTTGCAGGCCCGGCCGACGCTGGCCATAACCGGTCTCAGTACCGACCCCAATCTCTGCCGTCCCGGCTTTCTCTATGTTGCCGACGAGTCCGAGACGGTCGACAGCAGCCGCTATGGTGTGCGTCTGGACGGCCGTCATTATATTGCCCGGGCTCTGGAAAATGGTGCTGTGGCCATTCTCACCACCCCCGGCGTGGTTCTGCCGGCTGAATATTTAAAAGTGGCCGAGGGCATTCCGCTCATTACCCATGAGCAACCCCTGTCCTTTCTCGGTATTTTGAGCGCCCGCTTTTTTGGCGAACCTCGTCCGCAGCATCTTGCACTGGTGACCGGCACCAACGGCAAAACATCCACCGTGAATTTTTGCCGTATGTTGTGGACCCTGGCCGGTTTGCCCTGCTGTTCCATCGGTAATCTGGGGGGCGTTTTGCATGACGGCACCCTGGTCTGGGATCGCGACCCCACCCTGTCCGTGCCTGAAACCGTGGCCCTGCATCATATTTTGCATACGATTTCCTGCAATGGAGTCGATCATGTGGCGATGGAGGCCACCAGTCACGCCTTCTTTGACTATCGCTTGAATGGACTGGCCGCCACGGTCGGGGCTTTCACCAATCTCACCCGCGACCATCTGGATTTTCACCAGACTATGGATGAATACTTCCAGATAAAAATGCGACTTTTCAAAGATGTCCTGCCCCCGGGCAGCTGGGCCGTGGTGAATGCGGATGACGAGCGCTCTGAACAGGTCCTGGCTATCTGCCGTGAGCGCGGGCATGAAATCCTCAGCTACGGCTTCAAGGGTGCTGAAGTAAAATTGCTTGAGTGCGTCTGCACCGCCGACGGTCAGGATTTGCAGCTGGAGATTCTGGGTCGTAAATACAGCTGTCATCTCAATTTATTCGGCCTTTTCCAGGTCAGTAATGTCCTCTGCAGTCTGGCCATCGTCATCGCCTCGGGAATGGCCCCTGAGAGGGCTGTAGAGCTGGTGGGAGAGCTGACCGAGGTGGAAGGTCGTCTCAACACCGTGGCCATCACCCCGGCCGGGGCCAGGGCAATTGTCGACTACGCTCACACCCCGGACGGCATTCGTGCCGCCCTTGAGGCCTGCCGCAGTTTCACCAGCGGTAAATTGACCATCGTCTTTGGTTGCGCCGGGGAAAGCGACCGGGGCAAGCGTGCTGAAATGGGGGCCATGGCCGCCGGCCTGGCCGACTGTGTGATTGTCACCGATGACCAGCCCCACCACGAAGACCCGGCCGCCATTCGCGCCGAGATCCTGGCCTCGGCGCCGGGAGCGCGCGAGGTGGCCGGACGGGCGGCGGCGGTGGAGCTGGCTCTGAGCGAAGCCGGGGCGGGGGATACCGTGCTCCTGGCCGGGCTCGGTCACGAAAATTTTCAGGTCATAGGCGACCGGCGTCTGCCCTACTCCGACACGGCCGAGGCCAGGCGGGTGGTGGAGCAACTCAGGGCCCTGGAGAAGTCGCGCGGCTGAACTGGCGCAACTAATTGAATATGTCGGAATTTTTTGTCCCGCCCGCGCGTTTAAAGATGTGGTGGGGGTGTTTTGTTATCTTTCAGCTACTATTTGGGAACGGGCCCCTATTTTTCCAGTCGATTTCAGCATTCCAGTTTTTGGGTATCCAGGAGTTTAGATGTCAGTTTCAAGAAATCCGAATCTCGGCGTCGGAGCGACTGTTGCGGATATTCCAGCGCGATCCGACGAAGATCCTGCCGGCGCCTGGCGCAAAAATCTGGGGCGCACCAAAATGGCCCTCTGTCTGCCGCGGCCTGATTCCTGGTGGAGCGGGCCCTTGCCCAGCCAGTGTCCCGGCTTCGTCGACGGCAAGCTGCATTCCCTGCCCATGCCGGATCTTGCCACCTGCAGCCGACGCTCGGTGCTCGATTATTTTGATAATACCTGGGCTCTCAACGAATTGCTTTTTTCCTCGCTCATCGGGGAAGAGCCTTTCTACCGGCCGCCCTATCATGATTTGCGTCATCCCCTGGTCTTTTACTATGTGCATCCCTCCGTGCTCTATGTGAGTAAATTGCGGCTGGCCGGGCTTCTTGATGGGCCGATCAATTCTTATTTCGAAAGTCTGTTTGAGACAGGCGTAGACGAGATGAGCTGGGACGACATGTCCAAAAATGTGATCGAGTGGCCCAGTCTAGACGACTGCCGGCAGTATCGCGGCGAGGTCTACCGCGTCGTTCACTCCATCATCGAAAATCATCCCGCTCTGGCCGACGGCCACAAGCCAATCGATCAGCATCATCCGCTCTGGGCCCTGTTTATGGGCTTTGAGCACGAGCGCATTCATATAGAAACATCCTCGGTTTTGATCCGCGAATTGCCGGTGCATCTGGTGGCGCAGCCGGATCAGTGGCCGGATCTGCCGCCTCTGGAAGGCGCTTCCCCTGCTGCTTCTTCCGGAGCGGAAAGGCGCATGCCGGGCAGTGATCTGCCGGTGAATAACTTTCACCGGATCGCTGCCCGCACCGTTGCCGTGGGCAAGCCCCTTGATTTTCCCAGTTACGGCTGGGACAACGAATACGGTGAGAGGCGCCTGGATGTGGCTGCTTTTGAAGTCAGCACACTTCTCATTAGCAATGGCGAATACTGGCAGTTTGTCAATGACGGCGGCTATCACGACCGCGAAAACTGGAGCGAAACCGGCTGGCGCTGGCGCTCTTTTCGCAATGTAAAATGGCCCACGTTTTGGGTGCCGGCCGGACCGGCCGGATCGCATCAATACCGCCTGCGCACTTGCTTTGAAATTATACCGATGCAGTGGTCCTGGCCGGCAGTCGTCAATTTTCACGAGGCCACGGCTTTTTGCAAGTGGAAATCGCGCACCGAAAAACCGGCTGATGGGCAGCCCGCTCAAACATATCGTCTGATCACCGAGGCCGAACATCATGCGATGAGAATGGAGGATGGTCTTAGCGAATCTGCTCCGGCTGAGCCTTTCAACAATAATTTGCGCTGGGGTTCCGAATCCCCCGTCAGCGGACAGGGCGAGCGGCTCTTCCCCGATCTTTTCGGCAATGCCTGGCAGTGGTGCGAGGACCATTTCAATCCGCTGGACGGCTTCAAGGTGCACCGCTATTACGATGATTTCAGCACGCCCTGTTTCGACGGCGAGCACCAGATGATCATGGGCGGATCCTTCATCAGCACCGGGGATGAAGCCAGTGTCTGGGCGCGTTTCCATTTTAGGCCGCATTTCTTCCAGCATGCCGGCTTCCGTATAGTGCGCGGCTCCTCCGCCACCGCCGGTGGTGTGGTGCATCTGCGCCGCGGTCAGGGCGGGCCCGCTTCGATTGTTGCCGCCGACTCTGCCGATGGCGGTGCCGCCGCCTCCTTCGAGCGGGCTATGATCCATCACTACGGCGCGCCCGAATTGCAGATGCCCTTTGAAAACGGTCCCTGCGAAGCGGTGAATTTCCCCCAGCGCTGCGCCGATCTGCTCACCACCTGGTCTCGCAAGCTGGGTCTGTCTGTGGACAGGGCTCTGGACGTCGGCTGTGCCGTCGGCGGGGCCACTTTCCGCCTGGCTGAGACTTATTCCCGGGTCGTCGGTGTCGATATCAGCGAGCCGTTTATTGCCGCTGCCTCTGAGTTGAAGCGCACTCACAGTCTCAGGTTTGAGGCTAAGGTGGAAGGAGTGTTGAGAAGCGAGCAGGTGGCGCAGGTGCCGGCCGCCGCCGCCGAGCGTGCGCTTTTCAGGCAGGCCGACGCCGGTTGCCTGCCCGCCGACATGGTTGATTTTGACGCTGTTTTATTGAACGGCGTGCTGGACTGTCTGCCCAGTCCCGGCAGTTGCCTGCGGCGCATGTGGGGTGGGCGTGGCATCGTCCGTAGTGGCGGTTTGTTGCTGGTTGTCTCTACCTACGACTGGCGCGAAAACCGCACTCCCCGTGAAGTCTGGTTGGGTGGAACGGTCGACGAGCAGGGCCGGGAGCTGCGCTCCGAAGACGGCCTGAAAAAACTACTGGCCGAGGATTTTGACTTGCTGGAACAGCGCGATATGCCCTTTGTTGAACGGGAAGACGGGCGGCATTTCCGCTACAGCGTGGCCCAGGCCATGGTCTGGCGTCGGCGCTAGGGCGCGATTCTTCAGAGCCCGCCGGCTTCAGAGCCCGCGGATAGTGCTGTTGATTTTTTCAGCTTCGCGCTTATAGTGCGCCGCTTCCTTGTTGCGATGCATTTTTGTCAAAAGCGCTGAATACTGATTATAGGCAAACATCAAATTGGGCACTCGTACAATGCGCTCGGTCTGGGCCATATTGATCAGGCGCTTGACGTGCACTTCGCCCTCGCTCAAATGATTGCTCAGCGTGTCCGCTTCCACAATGGCCGGCAGCAGCTGTTCAAGGGTTTCTTCATAGGGCGCGGCCGGTTTGTTGATGGTGGCGGATACGGTGCCGTCGCCATGCTCGGTGACCGTGGGCGGCTTTTCGGCTACGCTGCCTTTGGTCGGTTTGAGAGCGCCACCGTCGATGATGGCGAGGGCCTGGCTCAGGGTTTTCTGGGCCAGGGCGTACTTGCCCTGGCGGTTGTAGTGCATGCCCAGGCCAATCAGGCTGCCGATGTAGGCGCGACTTTTCAGACCCTTTTTGCGGGCCTGGTTGACTTCTTTTAGATACTGCTGGTCGGTGTCGGGCAGACCCTCGGAGCCGGGGGAAGAAGCGGCTGCGCCAGGTTCTCCGCCGCCGGGTGTTCCGGCAATGCCGCCTTCGTCTGCCGGCTGGGCGTTGGTCGGGGCGTTATTGAAGGTACAGGTCAGAAGCGCAACTAAAGGCAAGACCAGCGCTAAATTCAACTGTCTTGAAGCCGGGCTCTTTTTCATCTGCGTTAATTCCTCGATGCGCTTTTGCTTGCCGTTCCAGTATAACAACGGTGCTCTGTAAAGGCACGCTTACGACTCTGGGCAAACGCTTACAAAGCG